>NZ_JAHGUP010000076.1 GCF_001989995.2 Vibrio anguillarum | reverse complement strand
GTCGTGGTCGTGGTCGTGGTCGTGGTCGTGGTCGTGGTCGTGGTCGTGGTCGTGGTGCTCACTATTTAACGTATGCGCGATACGACTTTCTTCTAAATGACACTTGGCCGGAGCGGGCAGCTGGAAAATGCCATCGGCGTGGCTGAACTGCTCAAGGACTTTATTTAAGCGCTGTTGTTGTTCATCATTTTGTGGTGCATGTTCAAAGCCGACTACATCAGCGCCGGGGGCGGTGATTTCAATCAGTAAATCTTGCCCATCTTGAGCAATATTGAACTCGACGTGGCCATGTACATGAGCCTCATGTTGGCGAAACTCTTCATTTGCCAGTGCTGGCGTGCTTAAAATTAGGCCGATAGAGAGAGCGAGTTTACGTTGGATAAACATTGGGTGATTCCTTTTAAACATCAAAATAGCCCTTAGCGCGTTGGCTTTGGGTAACAAATCATAAATAACTAGATAAGACGTCTAAAAGTGAGGAGGCGAGCGAGCAAGATAAGCGTAATGAACTGAGGGGCGACGCTGAGTTTTCTCTACTGATGATCGAATTTCGCTGCCACTAATGACAGGAAGGATAGGCAGCGCACTGCTTAGACCATTTTGAAAACCAGAAAAAAGTTGGCAATGATGCTGCGCGTGATGCGCAGGATTAGTATCGAGGTGATGATCTACATAAGCGACATTCAACCATAGCATCAGCAGCATGGCACATAATGCAATGCTTTGAGCTCGGTAATGGGGGCAACGTAGACGGGTAAACATCAAACCAATACAGTAGTAAAATGATAATTGTTATAATATAACAATATTGTGAGAATAAAGCGTACTCTTATTTTTATAAAAGCACCTTTCACCACGATATGTTTAGCAAAGGCAGCCGTGTTATCGGCCACCTAAGGTTATTATAAATTCTGTTTGATCAAGCCTAAAACCGTTTGAATTTCCTCATCACTCAATGCACCTTCCTTAACAAACAGTACGTTACCTTGCTTGTCTTGAACGATGATCGCTGATGATTCCTCTTTTAAATCCCACGCTTTGGCTACATTTCCCGCTTCATCTAGCACCATGGAAGACCACGGAAACTCTTTCTTGCTGTCTTGAGCGGAAGATTTGACAAACGATCCTGTGCCCCAAATCGCATCATCTTGGTTGATGATCGAGGTGGTTTGATAACTTTCTGCGGGAAATTGTGCGGCCGTAATGGCAGCCATCAATGGTGCATTTAACGCTTTAGCACTGCTGCGACCAGCAATGGCTTGAATGACGCGCACTTTGCCTAGCAGTTGGCTGGTATCCCAAGTTTGAAAGGCCGTTTTATCATCTTGTAGGATGATTTCACCATATTTTTCCACTGAAACATCAGCAACTTGCTGACCTTGGGTAATGTTGTGTGCCATGGCAAGCGCTGGATAGCAGGCGATTAGAATGGCGATCACTCGTTTACTTTTCATTTTAGGGGTCCCTTTTAGTTGAGCAACAAAGGTATAGCATAGAATCAATAAAACCACGAAAAGAGGACATTAAGCGGTTAACAAAATGCTAACAAAGCCTCAATTCTACACGCTTTATTCGCTGAGCTGGGGTGGGAAGCAGATGCCTGTTCCTCCTAACCCACAATAACCATTCGGATTTTTAGCTAAATATTGTTGATGATAGCTTTCGGCGTAGTAGTAAGGACCAGCGGGTGCAATTTCGGTGGTAATTAAGGCTCGTTGACTGGCTGACAACGCCTGCTGGTATCGCTGCTTTGAGGCTTGTGCTATTTGCTGTTGTTGTTCTGAATAGGTATAGATAGCGGAGCGATACTGAGTGCCTTTATCGTTACCTTGACGCATGCCTTGGGTCGGATCGTGCTTTTCCCAAAAATGACTTAATAGCTTTTCTAATGGCAAGCGCTGTGGATCAAAAATTACGCATACCACTTCAGTATGGCCAGTTTCACCACTGCATACTTCTTCGTAAGTTGGGTTTGGGGTAAAGCCGCCGGCATAGCCTACTGAAGTCGACACCACACCATCGAGTTGCCAAAATAAGCGTTCAGCGCCCCAAAAACAGCCCATACCAATCACTATTTGTTGCTGATGCTCATTAGGCTGCTCAGTGATGTTGCTGTGGTTAACGTAATGAATTTCCTCCACTGGCATAGGGGTTTCTCGTCCTTTCAGTGCTGTTTGTGCGCTGACCATTGTTTGTTTATTGAGCATGAGCTTTCCTTTCGTGTGTCTATTTTGGGCTTTATTTATTGTTGTTGAGCGACTGTTTCACATTCAGCCCGAATAATTGACTGATTTCATACAGACGAAGCGTGCTATTGGCGGTATGATTTCCAGCCATTAACGATCTGTTTACTCAACTGTTCCTTTAATTAAGCATGAGACGAAAATCATTACCAGTTCTATTCACGATGCTACTTATTTCCACTTCCGCGTATGCCAAGGTGGCGTTAACCATTAATGGTTTAGAGGGTGAATTAGAAAACAACGTTGAAGCCTATTTATCGTCGATTCCAGAGAGCGACTATTCAACGCATCTTCGTTTTCAATCTCGTTTAGAGAAAAGCATGACGGAAGCGCTTGTCGCGCTGGGTTACTACCATCCTCAATTTGAGTTTGTGGTGGTGAGCGATGAGCAAGAGCTGATGGTCAATATCAATCCTGGACCGCTAACAACCATTAAAGAGATGGATGTGGTGATCAGCGGGGAAGCTGAATCTGATGCTGATTTTGCCAATCTCATTAACCGCAATGCCCTTAAAGTGGGCGCGGCGGTTAACCATGGTCAGTACGATGCTTTGAAATCGGGTATCCGCAACTTAGCGTTGCAAAAAGGTTATTTTAACGGGAATTTTGAATTAAGCCGTTTGGAAGTTGCGCCAGAGTTGAATGAAGCTTTCGTACGCCTTCATTTTAACAGTGGTATTCGTTACCATTTTGGTCCCTCGCTCATTACTGGCAGCCAAATTGAAGATCAGCGAGTTCGCTCACTTCAGCCCTATAAAACCAATGATCCTTACCTTGTTTCCAAGGTAGGGGAATATAACCAAAACTTATCCAATACCGATTGGTTTTCCTCTGTTTTTGTTGAACCCGATCTTAGCCAACTGGAGAACGGTCGCGAACTGCCGATGAAGGTTTCCCTTGCACCGCAAGCTCGAAATCAGCTTGAAACCGGTTTAGGTTACTCAACGGATGTGGGAGTGCGTGGTTCATTCAAGTGGAAGAAACCTTGGGTTAACAGCCTCGGCCACAGTTTTGATAGCAGTTTCTCCCTTTCTGCCCCAGAGCAGACCATTACCGCTGGCTACAAAATACCGCTAGAAGATGTGCGGCGTGAATATTATCGAATTCAGTATGGAATGAAGAATGTCGATAACCGTGATACGAAGAGTTTGGAGTCTAACTTATCGTTTGAACGCCACTGGTTGCGTGATGGTGGTTGGCATCGAACCCTATTCGTTCGTTATTTGATAGAAAACTACGAACAAGGTTTGCAAAGCGATGTCGGCCAGTTTGTATTACCGGGAGCGACCTATTCTCGCACGCGTGTTCGTGGTGGTTCAATGCCGATGTGGGGCGATAAACAGAGCATCACACTTGAGTATGGCGATCCAAATTTCGTCTCTGAAACGCGTGTGGTGCGGTTGTTGGCGGGAACTGCTTGGATACGCAGCGCTGGGCAAAACCACCGTGGTTTATTGCGTTTAGACGGCGGCGCAAACTTCAGTGAAGAGTTTGACAAACTCTCGCCTTCTCTGCGCTTCTTTGCTGGTGGCGATAACAATTTACGAGGGTATAGCTATCAATCTATCTCACCTAAAGATGCCAGCGGCGCACTGACTGGGGCCAAATACATCGCCACCAGTTCGTTGGAGTATCAATATCGCTTGGTTGGAAATTGGTGGGGCGCATTGTTTGTCGATTATGGCGATGCCTTTAATGACTCGCCGGATTGGAAAACTGGTGTGGGAGCCGGGATTCGCTGGGCTTCTCCGGTTGGACCGATCCGCTTAGATTTTGCATGGGGGCTTGACGCCAATCCCGGCGATGAATTTCAGCTGCATTTCACCTTGGGGCCTGAACTATGACCAAAGTGATGTTGAAGATAACCAAATGGGCATCGGCGATTTTATTCACCTTGTTGGGCGCGGTATTTATTGCACTCGCAGCCTTGTTGTTTACCAATACAGGGCTTAACGGTCTGTTGTGGGGAGCGCAAAAAGCGCTGCCACAACTGCAGGTTGCCAGCGCTAAAGGTGCAATTTTTCCACGTTTCACGCTCAACCAAGTCACCTTTTCCGATGAAGCATTAAAGCTCGATCTCGATGTGCAGCGCGTGACATTAGCCATAAGTGCTAGCTGCTTATTGGAGCCTTCAATTTGCTTAAATGAACTTGCGATCAGTGGCTTAAGGCTGGCGCTTCCTGAGCTTCCCCCTTCGACGCTAGGTGAGCCTTCGTCTGCCTCTGATCCCATTACGTCAATCTCTACACCGGTGCCAATTAAGGTTGGCCGTGTGGAGCTCAATGATATTCAGCTGGATATTTTGGGTAATACGCTGGCATGGAAGCAATTTTCTACTCATGCCTCATTTCAAGGTAATCGCTTACGGATTGGCAAAACCAGTTGGAGCGATATTCAACTGAAGCTTGCGACCAATGAAGATGTCGATTCAGCCTCAAGCGCACAATCCAAATCCACTCCATCCACAACCGTATCATCGACGGCGGCACCTGCGGTGAAAACGCCCATCACCTTGCCAGAAGTGATCATTCCGCTGCAATTGGAAGTGGAGCGTTTTGATATCAATCAGTTTACTCTTCAGCAAGCTGAGCCTTTGGTTGTCAAGCATCTTGGTTTGGTCGCCAATGCTTATCAGAGCAGTGTTTCATTAAAATCACTTGAGCTTGAGCTGCCACAATTGATTGCCAACCTAAAAGCTGATGCGCAGCTGAAGGGAGACTATCCGCTCAATCTCTCTTTAAAAAGCACGCTCAAAATGGCCGAAGCTCAGGGGCAAACACTGGCACTAGAGGCTTCGGGTAGCTTGGGTGATTTAACACTCAACGCGAAACTGGGCGGGCTTGCGCAAGCAAACTTAAATGCGCAATTGGCGCTACTGCAACCTGAGATCCCGTTTGATATTTCGTTGGATGATGTTCAAGCACAGTGGCCATTGATTGGGCAAGGAGACTATTTTGTTCGCGTACCGAGTTTAAAAACTCAAGGTTCACTCGACGGATATAGCGTGGCGCTCAATGGCCAACTGCAAGGTAAAGATCTGCCCGATGTGACGCTGGATGTGGCTGGTAAAGGCACTTTACAGCAAATCAACTTAGATTCTTTGCTCATCGATACCTTAGGGGGGCAAATTGCTGGCCAAGTGATGGCCAACTGGCAAGCCCCAATTCACTGGCAAGCGGCGCTGAATTTAGAACAGATTCAGCCGGGATTACAGTGGCCGCAAGCCGAAGGCGTGATCAGCGGTAAGCTCGAAACCACGGGTGAGCTGACCGAGCAGGGCGGTTGGAACGTTGCGCTGCCTATTTTGGATATTGAGGGTGTGTTGCGTGGCTACCCACTGAATATTGAAGGTCAATTAAACGCATCAGATATGACAGGGAAAGGCGCTTTTACTGTGTCGACCAGCGGCTTAACGTTAGCCCATGGACCCAACCAGATTACGGCCAAAGGTGAGCTGGATAAAGAGTGGCGTATGGGCTTATCGGTTGATTTTGCGGATCTGGTGAAAAGTGTTCCTGATTTGCACGGCAAAGTGATTGGCGATATTTATCTGCGTGGTGATTTACAGCAGCCACAAATCAAGCTGCGCCTCAATGCAAATGATCTTGCTTGGCAGCAACAAGCGACCTTAAAGCAGGTGACTTTAACTGGTGATGTTACGCCACTTCCTGTGCCACAAGCCGAAGTGAAATTGCAGGCGAGCCAGTTGAGCTACCAGCAGCAGTTAGTTGATAGTGTGGACTTGCGTTTTTCAGGCACGCAGGCGCAGCATCAACTGAGCTTAGACGTCATCTCAAGTTTGCTCTCAACCAGCTTGGCGATCCGCGGATCTTTTGACGATAAGCCGACGATGCAGTGGCAAGGTGCGCTGGAACGAGTACAACTGTCCACAGAACAAGGGCCGTGGCTATTAAACCAAGCGACACCTGTTGCGGTTAATATCGAGAAACAACAAGCCACGATTGCCGCGCATTGTTGGCAGCAAGAGGGAGCATCGCTCTGCTTAGATAAAGACGCGACTGTGGGGCAAAGTGGTGCGGCCGAGCTCTCTCTCAACCATTTTGATTTTCAGCAAATCGCAATGTTTTTACCGCAAGAGACTCAACTTAAAGGCCAAGCCGATGTCAGTCTCACAGCTCAATGGGCGCCCAATACTGCGCCTCAAGCGAAAGTGTCACTCAGCTTAAGCCAAGGTGCAGTCACGCAGCACATCGACCAAGCCATTACTTTAGGTTGGGATAGCGTCACTATTGAAAGTACGCTTGAACAGAACAAGCTGTTTGCTCGTTGGCTAGTGGATGTGACCGATAATGGCGATCTGTCGGGGCAAATAACCATTGCAGATCTAATGGCAAAAGAAAAAATGATGGATGGCGCATTAACGCTTTCCACCTTTAATATTGATTTTTTACAGCCGCTGCTTGGGGATTATAGCCAAGCGAAATCGAAGATTAGCAGTCAACTTGCCTTCAGTGGGCCGATGTTGCACCCGAAAGTGATGGGCAGCGTGGTGGTGGATGACATTGTCGTCAAAGGCGATATTTCGCCGCTGGATGTTACCTCGGGCCGAGTGGCGATTGACTTTAATGGTTACCAAGCATTGCTCAATGCGTCGATTCAAACTGCGGATGGCGAGTTGAGTATCAAGGGAGATGCCGACTGGCAGAAAATGGATCAGTGGCGCGCCAACCTACGTGTGCTAGCCGATGAGCTGTTGGTGGATCTGCCGCCTATCGTCAAGATTAAAGTTATCCCAGACATGAGCATCACATTGGAGCCTCAGCTGGCAACCGTGACGGGGAATATTAACCTGCCTTGGGGACGTATCGTGGTAGAAGAGTTGCCTCCGAGCGCGATTGGTGTCTCCAAAGATCAAGTGATATTGGACGCAGCTTTACAGCCTGTGAGCGAGCAAAGCGCCATGCCATTTAACGTTGAAACGAATGTAAACATCTCGATTGGTGATGATTTCCGGCTCAGTGCCTTTGGTTTGCAAGGCGGCTTGATTGGCCGCCTCAATGTGGCGCAAAAGGATAAAGGTCCTTTTATTACTGGAGAAGTAAATATCCAAAATGGTTCGTATCGATCCTTTGGACAAGATTTGCTGATCCAAGAAGGCAAAATTTTAATGAATGGACCGGTTGATCAACCTTATGTTTCGATTAAAGCGGTGCGCAACCCAGATAACACACAAGATGGCGTGATTGCAGGGGTAAAAGTGACCGGCTCTGCCGATGAACCCGCAGTCTCCATTTTTTCAGAACCCGCGATGCCACAAGCCAATGCACTTTCTTACCTACTTCGTGGTCAGAATATTGATGGCGAGGCGGGTGGCAATGCGATGACCACTGCACTAATTGGTTTGAGCTTGGCACAAAGCGGTAAGGTGGTGGGCGAAATTGGTCAAGCCTTCGGCGTGCAAGATCTGCAATTGGATACGGCCGGTTCCGGTGATGATTCACAAGTGACGGTAAGCGGCTATATTTTACCGGGGCTACAAGTGAAATATGGTGTTGGTATTTTCAGCTCGGTGGGCGAATTTACCGTGCGTTACCGCTTGATGAGGGATTTGTACGTTGAAGCGGTATCCGGCTTAGATAGCGCGGTGGATCTTTTGTATCAGTTTGAATTTAACTAGGGACAGTCATATGCAACATCTGGTTTTTGTCTACGGCACATTACGCCGTGGTGAAAGTAATGCGCATCTGCTTGAGACAAGCGAAATGTTAGGATCGTTCTACACGCCAGCTGACTATGCGCTGTATGATCTAGGTCCATATCCTGGCTTGGCTCAGGGACAGCAATCGATAGTTGGTGAGGTATATCGAGTGGATGAGCAAACACTAGCAAAACTCGATCTTTTAGAAGATATTCCCATCGAATATCGCCGTGAAACGATCGAAACCCCATTTGGCCGTGCGTGGATTTATCTCTATCAAGATCACAGCCGTCTTACTGCTGTGATTGATTCTGGAGACTGGTGCCAACGGGTGTAACGAACGGCGTTGAAAATGGAAATAAAAAAGCCACACAGCGTATTAGCAGGATGTGGCTTTTTATTTATAACGACACTTATCCCCTTCCTACTTGAAGCTGCAGCGGTGTTGGCTACGTTCGTTCACCCCAATCACATAGTTTGCCTATGCTCATGGGGACTCACTCACTTGCCGCCTACCTGCAACTCCAAGTTGTTTGGGTATATAACTATCGTGACTGTTTAATGATGGTGACTACTTTTGAGCGCGTTCAAATGAAGTCAGGATTTCAGCTCGCGCAGCGGCGGCATCTTCCCATCCATCGACTTTGACCCATTTGCCCGCTTCAAGCTCTTTATAGCGTTCAAAGAACTGTGTAATTTGCGCCTTCAGTAGTGCTGGCAGGTCATTTACGTCTTGAATGTGGTCGTACTCTTTGGTGAGCTTGGAGTGAGGAACCGCCACCACTTTGGCATCTTCACCAGACTCATCGGTCATCTTCAATACGCCAACTGGGCGGCAGCGAATCACCGAGCCTGGCATGAGCGGATAAGGCGTGGGCACCAACACATCGACAGGATCGCCATCGAGCGATAAGGTGTGATTCACATAACCGTAGTTGCATGGGTAGAACATAGGTGAAGACATGAAACGGTCCACAAATACCGCGCCAGATTCTTTGTCGACTTCGTATTTGATTGGGTCGGCGTTGGCTGGAATTTCAATCACCACGTAAATATCATCAGGCAGTGATTTTCCTGCCGGAACGTTGTTTAAGCTCATTTAGCATTTCCTTTTTCGTCGCTGGACTTGAATTGTTTTGGGTTGATTAACAGAACGTAAACGCTTGTGTTGCAACTTTAGCGGTAAATAGGAAACGGTGTAAACCGTAAAAAGAGAGTCTTGCCTCATATTTATCGATAAAAAAAGCGCCTAGAGTTAGGCGCTCATTGAGCTGATTTAATCGCGATTGAGTTCCAAGAACTCTTCCAATTTATGGACCATATTTTTTGAACCGCAGAAGAATGGCACACGTTGATGCAGTTCTGTCGGCTTAATATCCAACACGCGATTGACGCCGTCAGAAGCAATACCGCCTGCTTGTTCAATCAAAAACGCCATTGGATTGCATTCGTACAATAGACGCAGCTTACCGTTTGGATGGCTTTGCGTGCTTGGGTATAGATAGATACCACCTTTGAGCAGATTACGGTGAAAATCCGCCACTAGCGAACCAATGTAACGTGACGTGTAAGGGCGATTATCTTCAGGCACATTCTCTTGGCAATATTTAATGTATTTTTTGACGCCGGTTGGGAAGCGGATGTAGTTACCTTCATTGATGGAGTAAATTTTACCATCATCGAAGGTCATCATATTGGGGTGTGAAAGATAGAAAGTGCCGAGTGACGGATCATAAGTAAAGCCATTCACGCCGTTGCCAGTGGTATACACCAACATGGTTGAAGAGCCGTAAATAACATAACCAGCCGCAACCTGTTTATTACCGGGTTGTAAGAAGTCTTCTTGTGTTGGTGGCGTGCCGACTGGCGATACGCGGCGATAAATAGAAAAAATCGTGCCGACAGAGACATTGACATCGATGTTGGATGAGCCGTCCAGCGGGTCCATCAACACCACGTATTTTGCGTTTTTGTTGAGCTCTTTGCTGAACGCAACCGCTTCATCTTCTTCTTCACTGGCGACACCACACACTTGATCGCGCGCTTCAAGCGCCGCTTTAAATTTTTCGTTGGCGTAGACATCGAGTTTTTGTTGTTCTTCGCCTTGAATATTATCCGTACCAACTGCACCGGTAATATCAGCAAGGCCTGCTTTGTTGATTTCTCTATTAACAATTTTTGCCGCAAGACGAATAGAGGACAACAGAGATGAAAGATCACCGCTTGCGTGGGGGAAGTCATGTTGTTTCTCAACAATAAACTCGCCAAGAGTGCGAATCTCAGACATGTTATTTCCTTAACATAGCTATATAGGGGGGAGTGATTGTTTCACAACGCATCCTCTTGTTGGGATGTCGGCCGAAACGAGTGACCCATTTGATAACGTTTGGGTAACACTGCGATTCTAGGGCTTAGATCTTTTTAATGGTAATGAAGTAACAGATTGAGATCTCAATTTGTTTGTCGACTTTTTAGAAGTTGCAAACATGCTCGCTTTTCTTAAATGGATGGTGATAATGGAGGCAATCACTCACAACGCCATGTGCGAGGCTAGGATTTATGCATATTCACATTCTTGGGATTTGCGGTACGTTTATGGGCGGTGTTGCCGTTTTAGCGCGGCAATTAGGTCATAAAGTTACCGGCAGCGACGCCAACGTTTACCCACCGATGAGTACGTTATTGGAGTCTCAAGGTATCGAGATTATCGAAGGCTTTGACCCTGCCCAATTAGAGCCCAAGCCTGATTTGGTGGTGATTGGCAACGCCATGAGTCGCGGCAATCCGTGTGTTGAATATGTGCTGAACCACAACTTGCGTTACACTTCTGGCCCGCAATGGTTGCAAGAGTTCCTGTTGCATGACCGCTGGGTCCTTGCGGTGGCTGGTACACACGGTAAAACCACCACGTCGAGCATGTTGGCGTGGATCTTAGAAGATTGCGGTTACCAACCGGGCTTTTTGGTGGGAGGCGTACTTGGCAACTTTGGTATTTCTGCGCGTTTGGGCGAAAGCATGTTTTTTGTGGTTGAAGCCGATGAATATGACAGCGCTTTTTTCGATAAGCGTTCTAAGTTTGTCCATTATCACCCACGCACTTTAGTGTTGAACAACTTAGAGTTTGATCATGCAGACATTTTTGACGATCTTGAAGCGATTAAGCGCCAATTTCATCATCTAGTGCGTACTGTGCCGGGCAATGGCCGTATTTTTGCTCCGCAAAAAGAGCGCGCATTAGCGGATGTTCTCGCACGTGGCTGCTGGAGCGAAACCGAGTTTACCGGTGAGCAAGCGCAGTGGAAAGCTGAAAAAATCACGCGTGATGGTTCGCAATTTGATGTGTTCTTTGGCAATGAACGCGTGGGGCGCGTAACTTGGGATTTGGTTGGCGATCATAATGTCGATAACGCCTTAATGGCGATTGGCGCGGCGCGTCACGTGGGGGTCACTCCAGATTTAGCCTGTCAAGCTTTGGGCAAATTTATCAATACCAAACGTCGTTTAGAGCTCAAAGGCGAAGTGAACAGTATTACGTTGTATGACGATTTTGCTCATCATCCAACGGCCATTGAACTTACTTTGGGTGGTTTACGTAACAAGGTAGGCGATCAGAAAATTATCGCTGTTTTAGAGCCTCGTTCGGCTACGATGAAGTTGGGCGTACATAAGCAAACTTTAGCGGCGTCATTACAGCAAGCCGATTCAGTTTATCTCTATCAGCCGAACAATCTTGCTTGGTCGGTGCAGGATGTGGCTGACCAATGCTCACAACCAGTGCAAGTGAATGATGATATTGATGCTTTCGTCGCGCAAATTGCGCAGGAAGCCCAGCCGGGCGATCACATTTTGGTGATGAGCAATGGTGGCTTTGAAGGTATTCATAACAAGCTCCTACTTGCATTAAATCAAGCCATGTAATGCCAGCGACACAAACGAAATAGAGAGTTATGACAACAAAACAGAAAGCCATCACTTTAGCCTTTACTGGCGCTTCAGGTGCTCCTTACGGACTTCGTCTGTTGGAGTGTTTATTGGCTGCAGATTACCGAGTGTATCTGCTGATCTCTTCGGCCGCGCGCGTTGTGCTTGCAACCGAGCACGGTTTGAAGTTGCCCAGTGGGACTGAGGCAGCCAAAGCAGCGTTGGTGGAACATTTACACTGCGATGCCTCACAGCTTGTCGTGTGCGGCAAAGAAGAGTGGTTCTCACCAGTGGCTTCGGGCTCTGCCGCGCCAAAACAGATGGTGGTGTGCCCATGTTCGGCAGGCAGCGTTGCGGCGATTGCCCATGGCATGTCCGATAATTTGATCGAACGTGCTGCCGATGTAGTGATGAAAGAGCGTGGCCAGCTGGTGTTAGTGGTACGCGAAACTCCGTTTTCCACCTTACATTTAGAAAACATGCTCAAGTTGTCGCAAATGGGCGTCACCATTATGCCCGCAGCCCCCGGTTTTTATCATCAGCCGCAGTCAATTGAAGACTTGGTCGATTTTATGGTGGCGCGTATTTTGGACCATTTAGGCGTTGAACAAGGGCTTGTGCCACGTTGGGGATATGACTCACGCCCAACGGTATAGCTTATTAAGTTAATTCCAATTACAATCCACCTCACTCAACGGGGAGCAAATCATTCATCTCAATGAATGCTGCTGAGATCAAGCGTGAGCTTGGGACCCGTAAACCTGAACCAGATAATGCTGGCGTAGGAATTGGGTTAGGATCTCAGAATAGGAATAATGGAATATTCTCATCCTCCTCAAGCCTGTGCCGCTCAACCAAGGAGAGCGACCAGTTGAACACCACTCTTAATACCATTGCACTTGCCACCATCACCTCTTTTTCAGCGCATGCCGCTGAAAATATCCTTACCGTTTATACCTATGACTCGTTCGCATCAGAATGGGGCCCGGGACCGGCGATTGAAAAAGCATTCGAAGCACAATGCGCTTGCGATCTTCAGTTTGTGGCACTCGATGATGGGGTATCGATCCTAAACCGTTTGCGTCTTGAAGGTAATAACAGTAAAGCAGACATCGTACTCGGTTTAGATAACAACTTAATGGCCGAGGCCAAACAGACTGGCTTATTGGCAGATCATAATGTCGAGACGAGCCAAGTCACGCTACCTGGTGGTTGGAGTGATGAAACGTTTGTTCCTTATGATTACGGCTATTTTGCCTTTGTTTACAATAAAGAGAAATTAACAAACCCACCCCAAAGCTTAAAAGAGTTGGTAGAAAAGCGCGATGATCTTAAAGTGATTTATCAAGATCCGCGTACTTCAACACCCGGTCAAGGCTTACTGCTGTGGATGAAATATGTCTATGGTGAGAAAGCCAATTTAGCATGGCAACAGCTCGCCAATAAGACGGTGACAGTCACCAAAGGTTGGTCAGAAGCCTATGCGATGTTTTTAAAAGGTGAGTCCGATCTGGTGCTCTCTTACACCACCTCTCCAGCCTATCATTTGATTGCGGAAAATGACGCCAAGTACGCGGCTGCTGATTTTGCCGAAGGACACTACATGCAAGTGGAAGTGGCTGCGAAAGTAAAACACAGTGATAACGGCAAATTGGCCGATGAGTTCATGCGCTTTATTTTAAGTGATCAATTTCAGTCGGTGATGCCAACCGGAAACTGGATGTATCCTGTGACGTCTGTCGCGCTACCGAAAGGTTTTGAAACGCTGGCTGTGCCACCAAAGGCGCTTACCTTTAGCGCACAAGAGGTGTCTGAGATGCGTAAAGCGTGGATCCGTGAGTGGCAAACCGCCTTAACGTTTTAAGGTTCGATAAAGTTTGAATGCTATTCCTAAAATAGGTATTGGGGTCGCGATGCTTGTCGCGACCTTTGTCATCAGTGCGTTAGCGGCGTTGCTGTTACAAGCCCCCAGCTTAAATGTGATGCACGTATGGCAAGACCCGTATTATCGCCATGTTACTCAATTTAGTTTTTACCAAGCCAGCTTGTCGATGCTGCTCAGTGTTGGTTTCGCGGTTCCTGTTGCTCACGCACTTTACCGTCGTCTATTTTGGGGACGTGCGCTGCTGATCAAATTGTTTGCAACGACCTTAGTGCTTCCGGTGCTGGTGGGCGTATTTGGTTTGTTGGCCATTTATGGTAATAGCGGTCTGCTCGCCTCGCTGCTCGCGTGGTTTGATAGCAAACTGCCGTTTTCCATTTACGGATTAAACGGTATTTTACTGGCGCATCTGTTTTTTAATCTCCCGTATGCCAGCCGTTTATTGCTGCAAGCGTTAGAGTCGATCCCGGCAGAACAACATAAGTTATGCGCGCATCTTGGCATGAGTCATTGGCACAAATTTCGTTGGGTTGAATGGCCGCGTTTGCGTCAGCAGCTTTCTCATGTCTGTGGTTTGGTGTTCATGCTCTGTTTTACCAGTTTTGCCACTGTGATGGCACTTGGCGGCGGGCCTAAATCTACCACGATTGAGCTGGCGATTTATCAGGCGATCAAATTTGATTTTGATTTACAAGCCGGCGCGCTGCTTGCGCTGTGGCAGATGCTGTTATGCGGGCTGCTGTCTCTATCCATTTCACGTCTAGCGAAGCCGTTAGCCATCACCACAGGGCGTCAAGCGAGTGATTATGTGGTTAGTCGAGACAATCGAAAAGCGCAATTTTGGGACGGCGCGTGGATCTTTCTTGCGCTGCTGTTAGTACTTCCGCCGTTGGTGATGGTCATCTTGAGCGGTTTAAATTCGCAGCTTTTTCACGTCTTGAGCGATGAGCAATTCTGGCGTGCGCTTTGGGCTTCACTGCAAGTGGCATTATTGGCAAGCGTGGTTGCTGTTTCGGCTGGGGTTGCCATACTCATCACGACTCGCGCTTGTCGCCTGCAGCAGCACAACCGTAAGGCGGACCAACTAGAGTTGATTGGCGCGATTATTTTGGTCACGCCAGGGCTTGTTATCAGCACCGGGCTTTTTCTGTTGCTGCGTATCTGGACCGATGCATTTAGCCTAGCGTATTGGGTGGTTTTTTTCGTCAATGGCTTAATGGCATTGCCGTATGTGTTGAAAACATTGGCGCAACCTATGCTGCATATCGCGCAGCAATATCAATGGTTATGTGCCAGCCTTGGCATTAAAGGGTGGCAGCGTTTGCAAGTGATTGAGCTGCGTGCGTTGCGTAAACCCTTAGCGCATGCCTTTGCGATCAGCTTTTTGCTCTCAATGGGGGATTTAAGTGCGATTGCTCTATTTGGTAGCCAAGAGTTTAGAACCTTACCGCTTTACCTGTTCCAACTGCTGGGCAGTTACCAAATGCAAGCGGCGGCGGTGGTTTCTCTTACGCTGTTGCTACTCAGTGTGGGGTGTTTTGCCCTCATTGAGCGGTTATTTCACTCACATTCAAAGGTAAAGTAATGTTAGAACTCAAGGCCGTACATTATGAGTATCAACAGGAGTGGTTTGAATTTTCGCTTTCTGTACCGCGAGGGGCGATTCTCTCTTTGATGGGGCCAAGTGGCGCGGGCAAGTCAACTTTACTGAGCTTAGTTGCGGGCTTTATTGCACCGAAAAGCGGCGATATCCAAGTGCAAGGGCAATCCTTACTTGGGCAGGAGCCACACTTGCGTCCTTTTTCGATGCTGTTTCAAGAGCACAATCTTTTTGCCCATCTCACTGTGCGTGAAAATATTAGCCTTGGGTTACATCCGGGGCTGAAATTAACCACTTCGCAAAAGGCGTTAGTGGAGTGCGCCGCGCAGCAAGTGGGTTTGGCTGCGCTACTTGATCGCTTGCCTGAGCAGCTCTCAGGGGGGCAGCGTCAACGAGTTGCTCTGGCGCGCTGTTTTGTACAACCACATCCTATCTGGCTGCTGGATGAGCCCTTTTCCGCCTTGGATCCGCTGCTCAGAGAAGAGATGCTGCTTTTGGTTAAGCAGTTAGCCGCAGAAAGAGAGATCACTGTAGTGATGGTGACGCACCACATCAGTGATGCCAAAGCGATTGCGAGCCATTTTGCGTTTATGGCTCAAGGACATGTGTTAGTGAGTGATCGCATTGAGGCACTTTCTGCGCAACACGCAGACGCGCAGCTCAGTGATTTTGTGCGTGCAGGGGAATAAAAAAAACCTCACACGTTTAGGTGAGGTTTTTGCGTCTAATCAGCACTATGACAGGTTACACTGACTTATCGTTATGCTCTCTGAGCACTTGGAAAATCTCTCGTGATGCTCTTGGTGGTTTGCTGTTGGCTTTCTCTTTATTTGCTTGACGCGCTAATTGGCGCAGACGTTGACGATCCATCTCTGGATAGAGTGCCATCGCATCTTCAATCGCGCTGTCACCTTTCTCCACAATACGATCACGCATCTGTTCGAGCTTGTGCAGCATGGCGGTATTTTGTGAGTGCTTGTTACGCAGTTTATCCAATGCCGCTTGAATTGGTTCGGCATCGATGGTACGCATCATTTTTCCAATGTATTGCAGTTGGCGGCGTCTGGCTTCCATGCTAAAACGCTGAGCATCTTTGATGGCATCCATCAAATCTTCAGACATCGGGATTTTTGCTAACTGAGACGGCTTCAGAGCAACCAGCTCTTCACCCAGTTTTTGTAGCTCAGTCATGTCGTTTTTCATTTCGGTTTTGCTAACCCAAATGATCTCCTCTTCTTCTTCCCAAGGAGCTTTTTGATTCTTACGCGCCATTTTCTTCATCTATTGAGTTATGTATGTCAGCTATTTTAGCAAGAATCGTGGGGAGAAAGCGAAATTCTTGTTATCCTAATGACATTGTTTGCTAATAATTGATGAGATATGGACGTAAAACAACAAGTTGCTCAGCAGCGCATCGAACTTGAAGCGGCGGTTGCTAAGGCATTAGAGATGGCTGCGCTCAGTTCTGATGCTGCCGAAGTGGCGATCACCAAAAGTACCGGCCTGAGTGTTTCGACGCGAATGTGTGAAGTTGAAAACGTAGAATTTAACAGTGATGGGGCATTAGGCATCACTGTGTATCGTGGGCAACGTAAAGGCAGTGCGTCGACGTCAGATCTCAGTGAAAAAGCAATTGCGCAGACGGTCGCTGCAGCGCTTGATATTGCGCTTTACACTTCTGAAGATCCTTATGCAGGCCCTGCACCTAAAGAGTTAATGGTGCGAAATATTCCTGATTTAGATCTCTTCCATCCCGATGAACCTAACCCGGACATGGCCGCTAAAATTGCCATTGCTGCAGAAGAGAAAGCGTTAGCTTACAGCAACAAGATCAAACAAAGTGATGGCGCAAGTTATGACAGCCATTACGGTGTGAAGGTGTATGGTAATAGCCATGGTTTACTCGCGAGTTATGCCTCTAGCCGTCATAGCATTAGCTGCTGCGTGATCGGTGAGGGTAAAAATGGTGAGATGGAGCGTGATTATAGCTATACCGTTGCTCGTCACCGCGACGATTTATGGTCGCCAGAGCTGGTCGGGCAACAAGCCGCAGAAAAAACCATCAGCCGTTTAGATGCAAAAAAACTGAAGACGGGCAAAGTTCCGGTGATGTTTGCCGCGGATGTAGCGACAGGTTTGATTGGCCATTTGGTGATGGCGATCAGTGGTGGCAGCTTGTATCGTAAATCTTCCTTTTTACTTGATAAGTTAGGCGAGAAAATTTTACCCGATTGGTTCAATATTGCCGAAAAACCCCATGTATTACGTGCGTTGGCATCAAGCCCATTTGATAGTGAAGGGGTGTTTACGCAAGACCGCCAAATCATTACCGATGGCGTGCTCTCGACTTATCTTCTGAGCAGCTATGCCGCTCGTAAAATGAAGATGACTCCAACTGGTCATGCGGGTGGCATCCATAACTGGTATGTTCAATCCACAGGGCAAAATTTTGAGCAGATGCTCAAAGCGTTGGGTACAGGCTTGTTAGTCACTGAAGTGATGGGCCAAGGTGTTAATGCAGTGACAGGTGATTATTCGCGTGGCGCCGCTGGTTTCTGGGTTGAAAACGGTGTGATTCAATACCCTGTATCTGAGATTACTATCGCGGGCAATTTGAAAGATATGTTCCAGCAAATGGTGGCGGTAGGGAGTGATGTCGAAACACGCTCGCAAATCCAAACTGGGTCTATTTTACTTGAATCGATGAAAATTGCGGGCGAATAATCGCTTAAGCTGAATATAAAAAAGCTTGGTATAACAACCAAGCTTTTTTTATGGGTGGTTTGAGTATGTATCACTATAGGGTTACATCAAAATATGGCTACATCAAAATGGTCGCCAAGCCGAGAAAGACCGAAAGCCCAACCACATCGGTGACGGTTGTTAACGCCATTCCGCCAGCAAGAGCCGGGTCGATTTTCATTTTTTTCAGTAAAATTGGGATGGTGACGCCGGCGATCCCGGCAATGAGTAGGTTGGCCATCATTGCTGCGGAAATGATGCCGCCAAGCATCCAATTGCCTTTCCATGCCACCACAATGCCGCCAATAATGGTAGCCCACATGATGCCATTTAAAAAACCGATTGCCGCTTCTTTGAATAGCAATTCGCGTTGGTTACTGTCACCGATATGTCCCAATGCTAAACCACGAATGACCAAGGCCACGGTTTGGTTACCTGCGACACCACCCATTGAGGGCACTATGGTCATTAGCACGGCAATGGCGGCCATTTGATCCAGTGTTGCTTCAAACATGTTAGAAACAGAGGCTGCGGCGAGGGCGGCCAAAACATTTGCCCCAAGCCAGATGGTCCGTTTACGTGCGGATTTGACTACCGGAGCAAAGGTATCTTCGTCATCGTTCATACCAGCCATGCTCATCATTGAGTGTTCGGCATCTTCACGAATGATGTCAACGACGTCATCAATGGTGATCCGACCGACCAAGTGCTGGTTTTCATCCACCACAGGCGCGGACACCCAGTTGCGACGTTCAAACAGGCTGGCAACATCTGAGTCGCTGGTGGTGACCAAAATCGCCTCATCGGCATCATCCATGACTTCACTTACTGGAATATCCGGTTGCGTGGTCAGCAAGGTGGTGAGTGAGAGATGCCCAATCAGCTTACTTTCATCGTCAATCACGTAAAGTGCATCGGTTGCTTCGGGCAGATCGCCGCGCATGCGTAAATAGCGTAAAACCACGTCAATATCAACATCACCACGAATGGTGATCACGTCGGTATTCATGATCCCGCCGGCTGTTTCCTCTGAATAGGAGAGTGCGGTTTCAACGCGCTGGCGATCAGCGCTGTCCATCTGCGAAAGCACTTCGCGTGACACGTCATCTGGCAAGCTACGCAGTACATAGGCCACGTCATCGGTGTCCATGCCTTCGGTCGCTTCTGCAAGTTTTTCGGGTGCCATTTTGGAAACTAGGGCATCTTTGACGTCTTCGTTGAGCTCATCAAGGATTTCACCGTAGTCTTCTGGGTCGGTGAGTTGCCATAACACCTCCCGGCTTTTACGTGGAGAGGCTTCTAAGAGGTGAGCAATATCTTCTGGCTCCATGTCCTGCAATTGGCGACGGACATGGACAAAACGACCATTTTCTAAAGCTTCGCTGACTTCTTGGAGGGTTAGGTGAGCTTGATCAAATTCAATTTGCTCGGCCATGGTTTCCCCCTACTTAGGATTCTTACAATGTGTTGAATAGTAACTTAATTCTAGGCCTTATTTAATAAGTTCTTATTAAGCACTGAATTTATTTTGACTATCAGGGGCGCGCATGCGCTGTCTGTGGGAGAGTGGAGTGTAAGCCTTGTGCTTACTCGTCTTCATCGAATTTATGTTCAATCAGCGAACTAACCGCTTGCAAAGCAGGCTCTGCTTGTGAGCCTTCAGCATTGATGGTGATGTATTGACCTTGTGCGGATTCGAGCATCAATAAACCCATTACACTATCTGCAGTGGCTTCTTTTCCTTCTTCACTTTGAATGGTGACCACCGCATCAAAAGATTGCGACAGTTCAACCAGCTTAACGGCTGCACGAGCATGAAGGCCCAAGCGATTTTGGATTAAAACCGTTTTACTTAATAGTGGCATACCATCGCTCCTATTGCTGTTTTTCTAATGATGTATGGCGTATCTGTACTTGGTGACCTAATTGAGCAAAGTACTCGCCAAGCTGTTGAGTCAGGTAAACGGAGCGGTGCTTACCACCGGTGCAACCAATCGCAATTGTGAGATAACTGCGGTTGTTTTTTTCGAGCATCGGTAGCCAGTATTCAACAAACTTTTGAATTTGTTGTTTAAGTTCAATTACTTCACTATGGCGTTCAAGAAACGACTTAATTGGTGCATCCAGGCCAGTTAATGGGCGAAGATCGGGTTCCCAATGTGGGTTGGGTAAAAAACGCACATCAAACACGTAGTCTGCATCGCTGGGTAGTCCATATTTGAAGCCAAAAGACTGAAAGACCATCACCAGATCTTTGCGCTCACGTCCTTCAATTCGCATGCGTACGGTTTCGCTCAACTCATGCAACGATTGATTACTGCTATCGAGCACTAAATCGGCTTGCTCTTTGAGCGGCGCAAGCAGCGACTTTTCCAATTCAATCGCTTGCGCAAGCGAAGGTTTATCGGCGTTTAATGAGAGAGGATGGATACGACGCGTTTCGCTGTAGCGCTTGAGTAGTGTCTCTTTACTGGCATCGAGAAACAGCACACTAACGTCGTTATTCTGTTTTAGCTGCTCTAAAACATCCGCAACCAAACTAGGCTCCTGGGGCAAGTTACGGATATCAATACTCACCGCGACATTTTGTTTGCTGCCTTGGACTGATTGAATAAACGCATCCAACAAGTTGACGGGAAGGTTATCGACACAATAGTAGCCGAGATCCTCCAGTACTCGTAAAGCAACGCTTTTCCCTGCGCCTGATTGACCACTCACAACGATTAAACGCATAGTTTCGGCTCGGTGGTTATTGGTTAGTCATGATGTCGTACAGCTCTTGATCGCTTTGTGCACTTCGAAGCTGTTTTAAAACTTGTTTGTCATTGAGGCGCTCGGCCATACAAGCGAGCGTTTTTAAATGCTCTTTGCACTGCTCTTCAGGAACGAGCAACGCAAACAGTAGATCGACAGGTCGATTATCAATGGCATCAAACTCAATCGGTTCTTCACACTGCAGCAAAACGGCAATGGCACGATCACTGTTGGTCATTCTTGCATGAGGAATGGCGATGCCATTACCAATACCAGTACTGCCCATTTTTTCTCGGCTGAGCATGCATTCAAACAGCTCGGTGGAATTTTGACCTGAATACTCAGCAGCGATTTCGCTAATGATTTCTAGGGCTCTTTTTTTACTGGTGCATTGGACCGCACTTTTCGTGCAGTCCAATGAGAGTACTTCGCTTAATTGCATGATTAATGACTACTTAGCTTTTCTTTATGCTTGTTGAGTTGTCTTACGAGTTTATCCACTAAACTGTCAATGGCAGCATACATATTTTCATTGTCGGCCACGGCGTGGATATCACCTTGATTTATGTGGAGCGTAGCTTCAGCGATCTGTTGTACTTTTTCAACACGTAAAACAACCTGTACGTTATTGATATGGTCAAAAAATCGCTCAAGTTTTTGAAACTTCGAGTTTACATAGTCTTGCATTGAATCGGTCAGATCAATGTGATGGGCATTAATGTTGATTTGCATAGACTTTCCTTCTCTGTTTTGTGCCTTACAGTAGGCGTTTGCGCTGACTCGATGGAGCAATGCCCAACGATTCACGGTATTTAGCTATCGTCCGTCTAGCTACCTGAATCCCTTGGTCAGCCAGTAGATCTGCAATTTTACTGTCACTTAATGGTTTGGCTGTATTTTCAGCGGAAACCAGTTTTTTAATCAGTGCTCGTATTGCAGTCGATGAACACTCTCCCCCGCTGTCGGTACTGACATGGCTGGAGAAGAAGTATTTCAATTCGAAAATACCACGCGGAGTATGCATGTACTTCTGCGTTGTCACCCTTGATATGGTGGATTCATGCATTTCTACCGCTAAAGCAACGTCATTGAGTACCATTGGCTTCATCGCCTCTTCACCATACTCAAAGAAATCACGTTGATGTTCAACAATACACTTGGCAACTTTGAGCAGTGTCTCGTTTCTACTTTCTAAACTCTTAATAAGCCATTTTGCTTCTTGCAAATTGCTGCGAATGTAGTTGCTATCGGCACTGTTACCTTTGCCTAATGCTGCATATTGTTGATTTATTTTAAGTTTTGGTACGCTGTCGGGGTTTATTGTGACCACCCATTTGCCGTGATCTTTGTAAACAGACACGTCAGGCACAACGTATTCGGCATGCTCGGTTGAAATGTTATTTCCCGGTCTTGGGTCAAGTTGTTGGATGAGCTGCAATACCTCTCGCAGATCTTCTTCTTTTAACTTGGTTTCTTTGATGATCAACTTGTAGTCACGGTTGCCGAGCAGATCAATGTGTTGGATCAGCAGCTGTTTAGCTTCTTCTAACCAAGGGGTACTGGCAGGGTAGGTCGCTAATTGTAAAAGCAGGCAGTCTTGAAGGTTGACTGAAGCCACACCGAGGGGATCAAACTGCTGAACACGTTTACGAACGGCTTCAATTTCATCAAGCTCAATATTTTCATCGGCAAAGCTTTCTAAAATATCATCCAAAGAAACGGTGAGATAACCGTAGTCATCGATGGCGTCAATCAAGGCAAGAGCAATGCTGCGGTCGGTGTCGCTAAACGGTGTGAGATCTAATTGCCACAGTAGATAATCTTGCAGGGTTTGCGTTGTTTCACCTTGGTACACGGGCATGTCATCATCAAGGGCGATCCCTGTGCTGCCTGTGTTCGCGCTGTAGACATCATCCCATGTGGTGTCGATCTCAAGCTCGCTGCTGATTTCGGATTTTTCAATTAAGTCAGAGCTGTCTTGTGGCTCAATATCTAACACCTCAGCACTGGCTTCTTTTTCCTCATTGATGCTATGAACATCGGCGGTGGCATTCTCTTCATAGGCCTCTTCAACATCCAATAATGGATTAGACTCTAGAGCCTCTTGGATCTCTTGCTGGAGTTCCAATGTGGAGAGTTGCAACAAACGAATGGCTTGTTGTAACTGCGGTGTCATCGCTAATTGTTGGCCGAGCTTCAGTTGTAATGAGGGTTTCATTCAGTGCCAGTTACCTTATTATTTTTAGAATTGATGTCACTCTCTACTTAATCATAGACGGAATTGTTCACCGAGATAAACTTGTTTTACCTCTTCATTATTGAGCACGTCATGTGGTGTACCTTCTGCGATCAAACGACCCTGGCTTACAATATAGGCTTTTTCACAGACGTCCAATGTTTCTCGAACGTTGTGGTCTGTGATTAAAACGCCTAAGCCACGATCTCGCAGGTGTTGGATGATCTTTTTAATGTCGATAACGGAAATGGGATCGACCCCTGCAAAGGGTTCATCAAGCAAAATAAATTGTGGGTTTGCGGCAAGAGCGCGGGCAATTTCAACTCGGCGACGTTCACCACCCGATAGCGCCATTCCCGCACTATGGCGGATATGTTGAATGTGAAATTCTTCTAGTAGATCTTCGAGTTTATCTTGGCGCTCTTCACGGGTCATCGATTCACGGGTTTCAAGTACCGCCATGATGTTATCTTCGACCGATAATTTTCGGAAAATAGACGCTTCTTGAGGTAAGTAGCCGATCCCTAAGCGTGAGCGACTGTGCATGGGTAAAATGCTGATGTCGTGATCATCAATGCTGATCTTACCTTCATCACGAGCGACAAGGCCGACGATCATGTAAAACGATGTGGTTTTTCCTGCGCCGTTAGGGCCGAGTAAGCCAACAATCTGCCCCGATTCTACTTGCAAGCTGACGTCAGAGACGACTTTGCGTTTTTTATAGCTTTTCGCTAAATGTTCTGCTTTAAGTATGGCCATAATTATTCTTGTGTCGTAGTGGCTTGCGGTTGAAGCACGGTCGATACTCGCTCGTTAGAGTTACCATCAGCCATCAGCTTCTGTGACGAAATTTTGTAGCGAATTTTCGTACCACGGATGATGCTATCATCTTGTGACAACATGGCTTGATCGATCATCGTCAACTGATCATCGGCCAATTTGTAATAGAGCTCTTTCGCCTCACCATACAAGGTTTTGCCATCATCGGTTAATTGCGAAAAAGTGGCGAGGTTGCCATATCCTTCAATTTCTTGAATGGAGCCATCTTTTGCATCACGGGTTACAATCACTTTGTCGGCGTTGATACTGATACTGCCTTGTTTGAGTTTGACATCACCAAGGAAAGTCACTTTGTTGCTTTTCATGTCGAGCTGTTGGCTGTCAGAATCGATGTAAACCGGTTGAGCATTATCGGTGGACAATGCCAATGCGTGACCAGAAATCGCTAAACAAGCAATAAGACTAAGGTGTGAGAGTTTCATATCTACCTTGTACATGGTTATAAAGAATAGCGGTATTGTCGGCAAAATTGCCTTTCATCGCTTGTCCTTGTGTTTCGAATTGTGGCCCAACCAAATCGACCTGATTATCGGCCCAAAAATCGCGATTATTGAGTTGAATGCTCATCTTAATGGTTGAAAGCGTATCAAAACCAGAATCTGCTAATAGGTTTTTTGCCAGTACGTCGTCATACAGTGTGAGTACTTGCTCTTCATCGAGTACGCCGCGTTTGGCGGTAATCTCCCACTCTTGCAAAATACCATCACGGAAGACTTTGAGTATCGGGTACTCGAAAATGGTGTCGCCACTTTTTGCGTAATGATCCAGATGCGTCGATTGAATGATGTAGCTGCGGATACCTTGCTCGTTATAGGTGGTGTTGTCGAGATTTTTTCCACTAAACGACGGTAACTCCAAGTTTGGAGCAACTTGTATATCGGTATTTTGTTCTTTATCGAACAAGTAATAGGCTGACCACGATGCGATAAAAATCAGTATCACATAGAGGACACGAGATAAACTCATACACTTAAGCCTTTGTGCACATCTAACTCACCGCGAGCTTGCAAAATCAAATCACACACTTCGCGTACAGCGCCATGCCCACCTTTTATATGGGTCACGTAGTTTGCGCGTTTAACTAATAGCGGGTGACCATCCGCGACACAGACTCTCAGCGCGACTTTTTCCATTACCGGCCAATCAATCAAGTCATCACCGATATACCCCGTGTGTTCTGGGGCAATATTGAGCTGGCGACAAATGTCGTTATAGGCTTTGACCTTGTCATCCTGACCTTGATAAACCAGTGTAATGCCTAATACGGCCATACGGTTTTCGACAATTTTTGACTGCCTACCTGTGATGATCGCCACTTCAATGCCAGCATTCATCAATGATTTTATGCCGTAGCCATCTCGAGTGTGGAAGGTTTTTAGCTCTTCGCCTTGATTGCCCATATAAACTAAGCCATCAGAGAAGACGCCATCCACATCGCAGATCAGCAGTTTTATCTGCTTAGCTATGTCGAGAATAGGCAGTGAGACCGGGCCGTAGAGTGTATTAATCATGGTCATCACATCACTCCTGCTTTGAGCAAATCGTGCATGTTTAATGCACCGACCAATGTGCCATTTTCGCACAGCATCAAGCCATTGATTCGTTTATCTTGCATTAGGTTTAACCCTTCGACCGCGAGCATGTTAGGGTTTGCTACCGTTGGGTTTTGCGTCATCACCTCGCTGATTGCTGCGCTGTGAATATCGATTCGTTTGTCTAAGATGCGGCGTAAATCGCCATC
Organism: Vibrio anguillarum; assembly: GCF_001989995.2. Classification (GTDB taxonomy): domain Bacteria; phylum Pseudomonadota; class Gammaproteobacteria; order Enterobacterales; family Vibrionaceae; genus Vibrio; species Vibrio anguillarum. The sequence goes on along the minus strand of NZ_JAHGUP010000076.1, from coordinate 28,021 downwards.
AGTAAAGATGCCAATAAGCTGCATGTTGCTGTCTACTACCGCGGTCATCCCCAAGCCTTTTTGACTGATCTCAAGTAAGGCATCGCGGATCAATGCATTTGGTTGCACTGTTGGTAGTGCATCGCCAATGTGCATGATATCAGAGAGCTTGAGCAACAATTTTCGACCTAAAGCCCCACCGGGATGAGACAGCGCAAAATCTTCAGCGGTAAAGCCGCGTGCTTGCAAGAGTGCGACGGCTAACGCATCGCCCATCACTAGCGTTGCTGTGGTGCTGGAGGTTGGCGCAAGGCCAAGCGGGCATGCCTCTTGTGGGACTGTGATTTGCAAATGAAGATCGGCCAACTTTGCCATATTCGATGACGGGTTGCCTGTCATGCTGATGATGCGAATATTGAGCCGTTTTAGCACAGTAAACAGTGATAAAATTTCCGAGGATTCGCCAGAGTTTGAAATAGCAATTACGATGTCGCCACGCTCGATCATACCAAGATCACCGTGCGCCGCTTCTCCTGGATGTACGAAAAATGCCGAAGTGCCAGTACTGGCTAAGGTCGCGGCAATTTTTTTACCGATATGGCCTGATTTACCCATACCCATCACCACCACTTTGCCGTGATCATTGGCAATGATCATTTCACACGCTTGGCAAAATGAGTAGTCAAAGTATTGCTCTAGCTGCTGTAAAGCCGCCATTTCGGTGGCGAGAACTTGCTGTGCAACACTGCGATAATCAAACTGATTCGACATTCGATACTCCGAGTTTGGGTTAAGCGGTCATATTCATAAGTAGATAAGCTTGGTATCCGATAAAAGCGAGGAAGAGCACGCCTCCCTCAATGCGGTTAATACTACGCGATTTCCCTAAAGCCATGGCAACCAGTAGCAGAGATACGCCAAGCATCACCCAAAAATCGCGTCCCATCGCATGCTCACTGAGTATCGATGGATTAAGAATGCCGGGTAAGCCCATCACGGCAAGAATATTGAATACGTTCGAGCCAATAATGTTGCCCACTGCCATATCATCTTCGCCTTTCAACACACTTGTGAGTGAGGCGGCCAATTCTGGCAAGCTGGTCCCAACAGCGATGATCGTCAGGCCAATGACCAAGTCGCTCATGCCAAAAAACTTAGCGATAATGACGGCGTTATCGACTAACACGCTGGCAGCAATCGGCAGGATGATAAGCCCAATCACTACCCAAATAGCCGCTTTTGCGTTGCTCACGCCCTGCGGTATTTCAGATTCCTGCTCGGTAAGCAGAGCGTCACCATTTTTTTGCTCGTTACGGCTAATGCGGAGCATCGCGATGATAAACACGGCGAAAAGTGCAAACAGCAACACTCCTTCATAGAATCCTAAGTGGTTATCCCACAATAACGCACCAGCAAGTAGTGTGACCGCAATCATCAGCGGCAGTTCACGGCGGAGTACCGCAGAACTGACGGAAAGCGGTTTGATGAGTGCTGTAATACCCAAGATCAAAGCAATGTTAGCGATGTTAGAACCGAGCACGTTACCGACGGCAGTATCGGTTTTCCCATCCAAAGCGGCCGTTGCCGATACCATCATCTCTGGTGCTGATGATCCCATTGCTAAAATAGTCATGCCGATCACTAATGGCGAGATGCCGAAGTTGCGAGCAAGCGCGGCAGAACCAAAGACTAACTTGTCAGCGCTCCAGACTAAAAACACCAAACCTACAATGAGAAACGCTACCGCTTCGATCATGATGATACCTAATTAATGAAATGAGTGAAAAAATGATGCAATTAACCGCTAATTTTGACGTGTTGGTTGCGAAAAGGGAAGCTGAAGATCCAATTAATTACGTTCAATTCATGGTTTAGTTAGCTATCCATCAATAAATGACCGGAAGATTGTTTTGGCGAAAGATGATGCTTTACTTTAGGATGTAATTGAACAGTGCTTTTAATTTTAGAACGTTATGCTTATGATTGCCCATCATTTTGGGGCGGACAACAATAGTGAAACACTCATGATGCCAATCAACGATCTTGTCACAATCAAGAATTTAACCTTCTCCCGTTCAGGACGGAAGATTTTCGATGACGTGAGTCTCAGCGTTCCGCAAGGAAAAATTACCGCCATTATGGGGCCATCGGGTATTGGTAAAACTACTTTGCTACGTCTTATTGGCGGACAACTGTTTCCTGAACAAGGTGAGATTTGGTTCGACAAACAAAACATCCCGATGCTCAGTCGCAAAAAGCTGTATCAAGCTCGTAAAAAAATGAGCATGTTGTTTCAGTCGGGCGCGTTATTCACCGATTTAAATGTGTTCGATAATGTGGCTTTCCCTTTACGTGAACACACTCAATTAGATGAATCGCTGATTAAAACATTAGTTTTACTAAAATTAGAAGCGGTTGGTCTGCGCGGTGCCGCCTTGCTTATGCCGAGCGAATTATCCGGTGGCATGGCAAGAAGGGCAGCATTAGCGCGCGCGATTGCGCTGGATCCGGAACTGATCATGTATGATGAGCCGTTTGTGGGGCAAGACCCGATCACCATGGGCGTGCTGGTGGAGTTGATCCGCAATTTGAATCAAGCTTTGGGGGTGACCTCGATAGTGGTCTCTCATGATGTTCCTGAAGTGATGAGCATTGCCGATTGGGTTTATTTGCTGGCTGACGGCAAAGTGATTGCCAAAGGAACGCCAAACGATCTTTATCAAAATAGCGATCCTCGCGTACAACAATTTTTACAAGGCGAGGCTGATGGCCCAGTACCATTTCGCTTTCCAGCGCAAAGCCTAGAAAAGGATTTATTCTCATGATGTCTACATTGATTGACTGGATTGAAGGGCTCGGTCGCCGTACGCTCGAATTTTGCCAAGCCTTTGGCAAAGCGAGCTTGATGCTGTTTGGCGCATTAGTGAGCCGCCCACGGCCTATTCAGAATTTTCCATTGTTAGTGAAGCAGCTCTACAGTGTTGGTGTTCAGTCGCTGGCGATTATTGTCGTTTCTGGCTTGTTCATTGGCATGGTGTTGAGCCTGCAAGGCTATGTGATTTTGGTCGATTACGGCGCGGAAGGTAGCCTTGGGCAGATGGTTGCACTCTCTTTATTGCGTGAACTTGGGCCCGTGGTGACTGCGCTGCTGTTTGCTGGGCGTGCTGGTTCTGCACTTACCGCTGAGATCGGCCTGATGAAAGCCACCGAGCAGCTTTCCAGTTTAGAGATGATGGCGGTTGATCCGCTCAAACGTATTATCGCTCCTCGCTTTTGGGCTGGGCTAATATCAATGCCGTTGCTAGCGATGATTTTTATGGCGGTCGGAATTTGGGGAGGCCAGCTTGTTGGCGTGGATTGGAAAGGGATTGATCACGGCAGTTTTTGGTCTGCGATGCAGTCATCGGTAGAGCTAGGGCAAGATATTGGCAACAGTATGATCAAGTGCGTGATGTTTGCCATCACAGTGACTTGGATTGCACTGTTTAACGGTTACGATGCTATTCCAACCTCGGAAGGTATTAGCCGTGCCACCACAAGAACCGTAGTGCATTCGTCTTTAGCTGTATTAGGGCTAGACTTTGTACTCACCGCATTGATGTTTGGGAATTAATCATGCAGCAAACACGAAAAATAGAACTTTGGGTCGGTAGCTTTGTCCTTGCTGGAATTTGCGCAATTCTGGTGATGATTTTTCAGGTCGCTGACGTAAAAGGGTTGGGTTCCAACCATACTTACCAATTGAAAGCTGAATTTGACAATATCGGTAGTTTAAAAGTGCGCTCGCCAGTCAAAGTGGGTGGTGTAGTCGTTGGGCGAGTGGCCGAGATTAAACTCGATAGAAAGAGCTTGCTGCCTGTGGTTACTATGGCTATTAATAGTCAATATGATCAATTTCCAGAAACGTCGAGTGTGCAAATTCTAACTTCTGGATTGATTGGTGAGCAGTACATTGGGCTTGTGCCCGGGTTTGTCTTTGAAGATGAACAGATGTTAAAAGAGGGCGACTTAATTGAAGACACAAAATCCGCCCTCGTATTAGAAGATTTGATTGGCCAAGTGCTGTATAGCGTCGGTGGTGGCTCACAAGAAAAAGGTAAGGAGTAACAACAGTGTTTATAACAACAGAGTTTAAACGGACGTTGATTTTTGTATTTACCCTCGTTGCCGCCATGTTTGTGCAAGCGGCCAATGTGGATAAAACCCAGCCCTATACCATGATGAAGCAGGTGTCTGAAACGGCATTTACTCGTTTGAAAGCCGAACAAGAAGCGATTCACCATCATCCTGAATATTTGAAAGAAATCGTGGAACAGGAGCTGATGCCTTACGTCAATGAGCAGTATGCGGCACTGAAGTTATTGGGCCCAAACTTAAAAGGGGCCAAGCGTGAAGATGTCGCAACTTTCATCACCGCATTTCGTGCCTATCTTGTCAGTGCATATGCGCAAGTATTGACTCAATACAGTAACCAAATTATTGAGTTCGAGCCTGAACAGGCGGTGTCGGATGATAAACGCATTACCAGCGTGAAGGTGGATATTATTGATACGCCACGACCGAACATCAAGCTTGAGTTTAAATTGCGCAAAGAGAAGAATGGCGAATGGCAAGTCTTTGATATGATTGCAGAAGGAGTGAGTTTGCTCTCCAGTAAGCAATCTGAATGGAGCGGTAAAATTCGCCAAGATGGCATCTTAGCGGTTGCCAATGAACTGCAACAATTGGCGGATCAGCCGATCCGTTTTGAAGGTAAAGCGCAATGATTCATCCGCAGTGGCATCAAACTGATATGCCGATTGCGGCTTTGTCGGGCGCATTAGACAGAGAGCATGTGCCTGATTTATGGGCGTTTATCCAAAAATGGAACCCGGTGAGTACACAGTTTGAGATTGAACTGAAAAACGTTGAGCGCATAGACTCTGCCGGAATGGTGATGTTAATCCACCTAATAGAGCATGCAAAAAAACGAAACTGTCATATAATGCTCAGTTTCGTGCCAGAGCAACTGCGCACACTATTCCAATTGAGCAACATTGATCGTTTAATGGCTCAACATATAAAGAATTAAGCAGGGGAACATTGTGGATAGCGCAAAAGTACAACAGTTATTAGAACAAGCACTAAACCTTGAAGAGATCCACGTCAAAGGTGAAGGTAGCCACTATGAAGTTATCGCTGTTGATGCTTGTTTTGCAGGGATGAGTCGCGTTAAAAAACAACAACTAATTTATGCTCCACTGATGGAGTACATTCAAAGAAACGACATTCATGCCCTTTCTATTAAAGCGTTCACACCAACAGAGTGGGCTCGTGATAAAAAGTTGATGTCGCTGTAAGGTTTATTGATGGAAAAGTTTCGAGTTATTGGGTCAACACAACCTCTTCAAGGTGAAGTGACCATTTCAGGTGCCAAAAACGCTGCACTGCCTATTTTATTTGCGTCTATTTTGGCCTCTGAGCCAGTAGAAGTGGCCAATGTGCCACACCTTCGTGATATTGATACCACAATGGAACTACTCAAACGTTTAGGCGCTAAAGTCGAACGTAATGGCTCAGTTCATGTCGACCCTAGTCAAATTGATGAATATTGCGCGCCGTATGATTTAGTCAAAACGATGCGTGCTTCTATTTGGGCTCTCGGTCCATTAGTGGCTCGTTTTGGTTATGGCCAAGTTTCGCTACCTGGAGGCTGTGCCATTGGCGCTCGTCCTGTCGATCTGCATATTCACGGTTTAGAGCAGCTTGGTGCCACCATCACCTTAGAAGATGGCTACGTGAAAGCCAGTGTCGAAGGTCGTCTACAAGGTGCACACATCGTCATGGATAAAGTGAGCGTGGGTGCCACCATTACCATTATGTGCGCCGCAACCCTTGCCGAAGGCACAACCGTGCTCGACAACGCTGCGCGTGAGCCTGAAATTGTCGATACCGCACTGTTTTTGAATAAGCTGGGTGCAAAAGTGTCCGGTGCAGGCACCGATACCATTACCATTGAAGGTGTTGAACGTTTGGGTGGTGGTAAACACGCTGTTGTGGCTGATCGCATTGAAACGGGCACGTTTTTAGTCGCGGCGGCTGTTTCTCGCGGAAAAATTGTTTGCCACAACACTCACTCGCATTTGTTAGAGGCCGTGTTAGCAAAACTGGAAGAAGCGGGCGCTGAGATTGAAACAGGTGAGGGCTGGATAAGCCTTGATATGACCGGAAAAGAGCTTAAGGCGGTTTCGATTCGCACTGCGCCTCATCCTGGCTTTCCAACCGATATGCAAGCACAATTTACCCTACTCAATATGATGGCAAAAGGTGGTGGCAAGATCACTGAAACCATCTTTGAAAACCGTTTTATGCACGTTCCTGAACTGATGCGTATGGGAGCAAAAGCGGAGATTGAAGGGAATACAGTGATTTGTGGTGATGTGGAATCGTTGAGTGGCGCGCAGGTGATGGCGACCGATCTACGTGCCTCAGCCAGCCTAGTGATTGCCGGTTGTATCGCAAAAGGTGAAACCATCGTCGATCGCATCTACCATATCGATCGCGGTTACGAAAGAATTGAAGATAAACTGTCGGCTCTTGGCGCTAATATTGAGCGCATTCAAGTCAGCAGTTAAACTCTCGCTCATGCAATGGAGCCGAAATCTCTGGGTTTCGGCTTTTTTATCCTTGCTCGTTTTTTATCTTTGTTCCATGGAGAACTGAAATGATTGCTCTTTTGCGTCTATTGGCAGTCGCACTGTTTGCCATTGTGATGTTTGTTTTTGGATGTGGTTACTGCTTACTTAGCCCACGCAATCCAAAACATGTATTTACGTTTGGGCGTTTATTCGCCCGCATGTCAAAATTGATGGGTATTAAATTAGAACTGCGTATCCCAGAAGATGCTTATCAACGTGGCCAGCACATCTACATTGCGAATCATCAAAATAACTGGGATCTGTGTACTGTTGCTGCGGCGGTAACGCCGAAAGTTGTGACAGTAGGGAAAAAAAGTTTAGTTTGGACACCTGTGTTTGGTCAGTTGTATTGGTTAGCAGGGAATATTTTAATTGATAGATCCAATCGCAACAAAGCCAAAGGCACCATTGATCAAGTTGTCGATAGCATAAAAACCAGTGATGTGTCTGTGTGGATGTTTCCAGAAGGTACTCGCTCGCGTGGCCGTGGCATGCTGCCCTTTAAAATGGGTGCATTTCATGCGGCAATTGGCGCAGGTGTACCGATTATCCCCATCGTTTGCAGCTCAACTAATGATATTAAGCTTAACCGTTGGGACAATGGTCATGTGATTGTTGAGATGCTGCCACCGATCGGTATTGAAGGATATGGAAAAGAAAATTTACGGGAATTAGCGACATTATGCCGTGAGCAGATGATGGCCAAATTAGCGCAGCTGGATGAAGAAGTGGCGATGCTTGATGGTAAGAAAGTCACATCACGCAGTCAGTAACCGCTTTACTAAATGGTGGGAAAAAGAAGTATGAAGGTGGTACCTTGTCCCACTTCAGATTCGACCTGCATTTTCCCACCATGCTTTTCAACAATGCTGTATGAAATCGATAAACCCAAACCCGTCCCTACGCCGACAGGTTTGGTGGTGAAGAAAGGATCAAACACCTTGTTGATGATGTCTTGATTCATGCCATGCCCATTATCCGCCACAGTGACCCTCACCCAGCGTTTCCCTTTTTCGACCACAGAATCGGTGCTAATCGTTAACTTTCCTTGTGCTTCGCAAGCGTGAGAGGCGTTAATAAATAGGTTCATAAACACTTGTTGTAGCTCTGCTGATATCCCATTGATTTTCGGCAAAGCCTCATCCAATCGCTGCTCGACTTCCATCGTATATTTAAATTGGTTCCAGACCATGTGTAGTGTCGATTCAATACACGAATTTAACTCACACTCGACAAATCGGCCATCACTAGAGTGAGAAACTCTTTGTAGGCTAGTGACAATGTCTTTTACGCGGAGCAATCCACCCGAAGTCTCTTGAAGCATGTCAGTTAAATCACTTTCGACAAAACCAATATCATGGCGTTGATAATAATCTTGATAATTGCGGTAGAAATCCGTGTTAGCAATTTCGGCTTTGTGCTGTGCTACCAAAGCGACAATTCCTATATAGGCGTGAGAGTAATCACGCAGCGTATTTAAATTACTCAGACAAAAACCGATTGGGTTATTGATCTCGTGAGCAACGCCAGCCGCCAGCAGACCGACGGAGGCCATTTTTTCTGATTGTACAAGCTGTGCTTGCGCGCTATGAAGTTGATCTAGAGTCTCTTGCAGCTCTAAAATTTTATCGTAGAGCTCGCGGCTTTTTTCTTGCAGTAACCGCTCTGCCAGCAAACGAGCCTGACGCTCACGCTCATAAATGCGTTGGTATTGCTCTATTTCACTCATGTTTGCCCTTAAAGGTGACAACAATTTCACAAAATGAAGCACCATGATGCATGCATTGGGGCTGCTCGATTTCGACTTCTTCACCAAATTGTTCTGAAGCGCCGATGATGAGTCCTTCCGCCGCAGCGCATAATTTTCTTTTCGAGGTGTAATACATGGTTAATCGATCGCCCTCGCTTTTATATTGAAATTGCGGCAAATAGGCATCAGGGTAGAGCCGCTTCACTTCTTTATGGATCACTTGATCGACCGAAATCAAAAACTCTAATAAGTTGTTTTTATTTGGGTAATTTTCAGGAAGGCTGTTGTACAGGCGAGAAAATAGGTATTGTCCATAAAGCCTGACTAAATCATCGGTGGGGATGTTTTTCTTCTCGCTCAAATAAGCCACCATTGCAAGCAGTTCGTCATCGGAGTATTGCTCTCCAGCGGTGTATATGCCTTGAGAGCTAGGTTTTAAATCCTCGAGCATTTGATCCCAAAACAGTGCGCCAAATTTTTCGATGACTAAATCAGAAAGAACGGTATAGATAATCCCTTGCATTTCACTACCTCGAACGGTTCAAAGTATGATAAGTGTTGGTGACTAACCCTAAAGTAGCAAGTGTGAGGTGTAAAAATTGATTTTTTTTGGATTAAACAAAAACCTCGAACGGGGTTCGAGGTTTGAAAAAGCACATTCACGTCAGAGTGGTATGCTGGTGGTGCTTACACTGTGCTGATTATGAGCAATACTTATTTACGTACCGCAATCGCTTCAATTTCAATACCCACATCTTTGGGTAAGCGAGCGACTTCTACGCATGAACGCGCTGGGTAGTTTGCCACGTTATGTTCATCAAAAAACTTACCGTAGACTTCATTCACTGTGCCAAAATCATTCAGATCTTTAACAAATACAGTCATTTTTACGATGTCAGAAACTGTTAAGCCAGACGATTCCACCACGGCTTTTACGTTGTCGAGAGATTGACGAGCCTGCACTGCGATATCTGCTGACACTTCGCCGGTGACTGGGTTGACTGGAATTTGCCCTGAAGTTAGCACCATATTGCCAAGATCGACACCTTGTACATAAGGGCCAATTGCGGCAGGAGCTGATTCGGTATGAAGTACTTTAGTCATGATTGTGTTCCATCTGTTTTTATGGGAAGGGTAGGCGTCAGTTTGCCTTTAAAGAAACGGCAGGTAAAGTGCAAATGCCCCACTAAAGTGAGGCATCGATAGACTTAAACGGGGTTAATTATGACTCGCGTTCGGTCACAATCTCACGTGAGTAAACTTTCTCACAATACTTACATTTCAAACGAATATCGTTTTTCTTTTCGAAAACCTTAAAGCTGCTTTCGACCGGTTCATTGTGGGAAATACAGTTGCTGTTTGGGCAGGCAAAAACATCATTGATCTGCTCAGGCAGTGTCAACGCTAGCTTTTTCACCACTTGGTAGTTTTCGATTTGGTTGACAGTCGCATGCGGTGCATAAAGTGCTAATTTATTGGCTTGGGCTTCATTAATGAACACATTTTCAATCTTCAGCAGATCTTTTGCGCCCAGCGCGGAAGAGGGTAAATTTAAGCCAATCGTGACACGTTGATGAGAATTGTGCATATCGAATAACTTTAATACTTTAATACCGATTTGCGCAGGAATGTGGTCGATAACCGTGCCGTTTTTAATGGCTTCAACCTGCAATTGAGTCTCTTTAGTCATGGTTGGGGCTCCTTTATTACAGGGTTTCGTTTAACACAAGCGCCAGCAAAGCTTCACGGGCGTAGACCCCGTTTTCTGCTTGTTGGAAGAAGTAAGCGTGCTTCGTTTTGTCCACATCAACGGTGATTTCATCCACGCGCGGAAGCGGATGCAGCACTTTTAAGTTATCACGCGCACCTTCAAGCATGGCGGCTGTTAAAATATACGCCGATTTAATGTGCGCGTACTCTGATTCATCAAAGCGCTCTTTTTGGACGCGCGTCATATACAGAATATCTAACTGTGGAATAACGCTTTCCATATCGGTGTGCAGGCTGTACTCAATGCCTGCATCATCTAACTCTTCGCAAATATAGTCAGGCATAGCCAGCGCATCCGGCGCAACAAAGAAGAAGCGAATGTGGTTAAATTTAGCCAAAGCTTGGGTTAAAGAATGGACGGTACGGCCATATTTCAAGTCGCCAACAAAGGCGATATTAATGTTATCTAAACGGCCTTGTGTTTCGGCAATGGTGAACAAATCAAGCAGTGTTTGGGTTGGGTGCTGGTTAGCACCGTCGCCAGCGTTAATCACAGGAACGCCGTTTGAAAATTCAGAGGCTAAACGTGCTGCGCCTTCTTGGGGGTGGCGCATCACAAACGCATCCACATAAGAGGAGATCACTTGTACAGAATCGGCCAATGTTTCGCCTTTTTTCGCCAGTGACGTATTGCCACCATTATCAAAGCCAATCACGCTGCCGCCGATGCGTTGAATAGCGGTTTCAAAAGACAAACGAGTACGAGTCGACGGCTCAAAAAAGCAGCTTGCTACCACTTTGTGCTTGATCAGCTCTGGTTTTGGTTCCGCTTTGAGTTGGCCTGCGGTTTTCACAATCAATTCCAGCTCGTCACGAGAGAGCTCCGGAATCGAAATAATGTGCTTTTGATAAAGCGAATTCACCATGGTCGTCTTCCCTATAATTTTCTAGTAGCCATAAAAAAGCCCCCCAATAGGGAGGCTTTAAAAATCAAGAGAGGGGAAAAATAACGCGCCCAGTAAGTCAGCACGCTGACCTACATTGAATCGAATTGCGTTGTAGATGTGAATAACAACGTCCGTTTTCATAGCTACCCCTCAGACAAATTGCTGGGAATTATACGCTTTCGTTGTGTGAGCGCAAGCGATTACCTCATAATCCTCTTCATCATTGGCACTGTCGCGGCGTTAGCTGTTTTCACTCACCCGAATCACTTACTCATGTAAGTTCATCGGGCTTCGATCCATTGTTGCCTTGTTTTTTTTAAGCGCCGAGAGTCGCGACCATCACAGCTTTGATGGTGTGCATGCGGTTTTCAGCTTCATCAAACACAATCGAATATTCAGACTCAAACACCTCTTCGGTGACTTCCAAACCTTTCATACCATATTTTTCCGCCACCTCTTTACCTACAGTGGTTTCGTCGTTATGAAACGCAGGCAAGCAGTGCATAAATTTTACCTGTGGATTATCAGTTTGCTTAATCACATTCATATTGATTTGGTAAGGTGTCATTAAGGCCACGCGTTCATCCCATGCATCGGCTGATTCGCCCATGGAAACCCAAACGTCGGTATAGAGAAAATCGCATCCTTGCACGCCTTCTTGTACATTTTCAGTGAGCGTGATTTTGGCTCCCGTCTGCTTGGCAATTTCTTGGCAAGTGGTGACGAGTGATGCTTCTGGCCAAAACTGTTTGGGTGCCACAAGGCGAATATCCATGCCCATTTTTGCTGCGCCCACCATCAGGGAATTGCCCATGTTATTGCGCGCATCGCCTAGATAAGCCAGTGACACTTGGTGCAACTGCTTACCACGGCCATGCTCAATCATGGTTAAAAAGTCAGCTAAAATCTGTGTTGGGTGGAACTCGTTGGTGAGCCCGTTCCATACAGGAACGCCAGCATGTGCGCCAAGCTCTTCGACAATTTCTTGTCCAAAACCGCGATATTGGATGCCATCGTACATTCTTCCGAGTACGCGCGCGGTGTCTTTCATCGACTCTTTATGACCAATTTGCGACCCTGATGGCCCGATGTAAGAGACTTGAGCGCCTTGATCAAACGCGGCCACTTCAAATGCACATCGCGTCCGTGTTGAGGCTTTCTCAAAAATCAGCGCAATATTTTTACCCGCTAATCTTTTCTGTTCTGATCCGGCGTATTTCGCTTTTTTGAGATCAGCAGAGAGATCGAGCAAAAATTGGATCTCTTTCTGCGTGAAATCGAGCAGTTTGAGAAAGTTGCGGTTGCGTAAATTGAAAGCCATATCCCAGTCCTAAACGGTGAATGATGAATGGCCTTAGTAAAACATATAAATGCCAAATTTGTGAATAATTATTTTAAAATAAAGGCGAGATATTAATAATACCTCGCCTAATGTGACTATAAATTCTCTTCAGCGAATTCAGCCAAGCGGCTGCGAACGACGCCGTTTAAGTGAATGTTGGCGCTGCCTTCAAAGTTTTTAAAGCGCTCAACCATGTAGGTCAAACCCGAGGTCACCGGGGTTAAGTAGTGGGAATCAATCTGCGCTAAGTTACCAGAACAGACAATTTTAGTGCCCTCACCACAGCGCGTGATGATAGTTTTGATTTGAGAAGCGGTTAAATTTTGACACTCATCGAGTAGCACAAAGGCATTTTGGATTGAGCGCCCACGCATAAAGTTGATCGATTTAAACTGGATATTGGCTTTATCGCAGATGTATTTGAGTGAACCTTCGGTGCAGTGATCGTTTTTGTGCAAGGCTTCCAATGTATCCGTAACCGCCGCCAGCCACGGCATCATTTTCTCTTCCTCTGTTCCGGGTAAGAAGCCGATCGATTCTCCGATATCTGGCGTGTTACGGGTGACGATAATCTTATCGAACATCTTCTTCTCAATGGTTTGTTCAAGAGCGGCGGCCATCGCGAGCAGCGTTTTCCCGCTACCAGCGGCTCCGGTTAAAATCACCAAATCAATGCTTGGATCAAGCAAGGCATCAAGAGCCATCGCTTGGTAGATATTTTTCGGGGTGATGTCCCACGCTTTGCGGTGCATCATTCTCTCGCGGCCAATATCAAGCAGCGTAATTTTTTCTGCGTTGATTTCATGCACGCGCGCCGCAAAATCGCTCTCTTCATCAATGACATATTGATTAATAAAGGTCGGATCAAACGGCGCTTTATCTAACGTATGGAAGGCTTTTCCGCCGACGGTTCTACTCTCAACTTCATCGACGTTGTTCCAAAAATTTCCTTCACGAACTTGGAAGCCTTTGGTCAGGTACTGCACATCATCAATCAATTGGTCAGTGCGGTAATCCTCAACATAGCGCACGCCTGCACCTTTAGCGCGCAATCGCATGTTGATGTCTTTGGTGATGAGAACCACAGCGCGTGGCGCTCGTTTCGCTTGCAGGTAAAGAACAGCATTGAGGATACGGTTATCGCCGGCTTTGTCAGCAAAGGCTTTGACGGTTTCTTGCAACTCAAAGTCGGCGAGAATCGAGATAGTTCCCGTCTTGCTGGCCTCTTTAGAGAATGGAATACCTTCGGTAATTTCGTCTGGGGTGGCATCGTGAAATAAGTGCTCTAAAGCACGAATTGCGACCCGCGCATCTCGTGCAACATCGCGTTTGCTGTCTTTGATCCGGTCAAGTTCTTCAAGAACGGTCATCGGAATGACGACGTCATGCTCTTGGAAGGAGTAAATGGCTAAAGGTTCATGAAGCAGGATGTTGGTATCAAGTACAAACAGTTTCCGATCGGTATCGCCCATAAGCGTCTCCTTGCTGCTACGCAGCGTGCTTAACAAAAGATGCCAGCAAGTAGAGGTTATCGATCAATGGATGCCGGTAGTGACTCGATCGCTCGATGACTTACTGCAAGCCTGTGTTGATACTCATTGTCTGTTTGGTTCTGCATGCTTCGTGCCAGAGTCATCCTTTTGGCTGGCAAAGCAAGCATCGTTACAACAAGTATAGCAACCTTGTTTACTACAAATGCCACCGATTTCTTACAGTTTGATGTCAACCAAAAGTTGAAGAAAAAAATCTTGGTTATCCTTCGCTTTACACGTGACCTGTATCACGCCATCAAGTAAGATTAGCGACCTTTTTCTGCACCACACTCCAACAACAATCATAATTAGGGGTTGCCTTCACGTGGTAGCAGATCGATACAATCCATTCCAAATAAATAAGGTAGTCGATTCATGAGTTTTGCTTTGGGGCAACGCTGGATAAGCGATACAGAAAGTGATCTTGGTTTAGGTACTGTGGTAGCGCTTGATGCGCGTACTGTGACCTTGATGTTTGCTGCATCAGAAGAAAACCGCGTTTATGCACGCAGTGACGCCCCGGTAACACGAGTGACGTTCAACAGCGGCGATGTGGTTGAAAGCCAAGAAGGCTGGTCGCTACGCGTTGAGCAAGTTGTTGAAGAACAAGGACTACTCACTTATCTCGGTACGCGCGAAGACAACGATGAAAGCGGCGTGGCGCTACGTGAAATTTTCTTAAGTCACCAAATCCGTTTCAACAAACCGCAAGATAAATTGTTCGCAGGTCAAATTGATCGCATGGATAATTTTGTGTTGCGTTATCGCGCCCTGACTAACCAATATCAACAACACAAAAGCCCAATGCGTGGTTTATGTGGCATGCGCGCGGGCCTGATTCCTCATCAGCTTTATATCGCACATGAGGTTGGCCGTCGCCATGCGCCCCGCGTGTTATTAGCTGATGAAGTGGGGTTAGGTAAAACCATTGAAGCGGGGATGATCATTCATCAACAAGTGCTTTCTGGCCGTGCGGAACGTATTTTGATTGTGGTGCCGGAAACCTTGCAGCACCAATGGTTGGTGGAGATGATGCGTCGCTTTAATCTTCATTTCTCCATTTTTGATGAGGAGCGCTGTGTTGAAGCGTTCGCTGAAGCACACAACCCTTTTGATACTCAGCAATATGTGCTTTGTTCGCTCGATTTTCTGCGTAAAAGTCGTCAACGTTTTGAACAAGCACTTGAGGCGGAGTGGGATCTATTGGTGGTGGATGAAGCGCACCATCTAGAATGGAGCCAAGATAAACCAAGCCGCGAATACCAAGTGGTCGAAGGGCTAGCGCAAAACACCCCAGCGGTATTGCTGCTAACGGCAACGCCGGAGCAATTGGGCCGTGAAAGCCACTTTGCGCGTTTGCGTTTGCTCGATCCCGATCGTTTTTACGATTACGAGGCGTTCGTTGAAGAAGAAGAGCAATATGCGCCCGTAGCCGATTCCGTCAGTGCCCTGTTTTCGGGTGAGAAGTTGCAAAACGAAGCCAAAAACCAAATAACTGAGCTACTTTCAGAACAAGATGTTGAGCCGCTGTTTCGCATTATAGAAAGCGATGCCGATGAAGAGAGCAAAGCCTCTGCTCGCCAAGAGCTGATTGATAATCTGATGGATCGCCATGGCACAGGCCGCGTGCTGTTTAGAAACACCCGCGCTGCGATTAAAGGATTCCCTGTGCGTAATGTGCACTTGATGCCGATGGAAATCCCCGCGCAATACACGACCTCGATGCGAGTAGCTGGCATGATCGGCGGTAAGCTCAGTGCTCAGGCTCGCGCGATGAAAATGCTCTACCCCGAAGAGATTTTCCAAGAGTTTGAAGGCGATGATGCAAGCTGGTGGCAGTTTGATTCTCGCGTGAATTGGCTGCTTGAAAAAGTGAAAGAAAAACGCAGCGAAAAGATTTTAGTGATCGCTTCTCGCGCTAGCACCGCGTTACAACTGGAGCAAGCACTGCGTGAGCGTGAAGGCATTCGCGCCACCGTTTTTCATGAAGGTATGTCGATTTTAGAACGTGATAAAGCCGCCGCTTATTTCGCACAAGAAGAGGGTGGCGCGCAAGTGCTTATCTGTAGTGAAATCGGCTCTGAAGGGCGTAACTTCCAATTTGCTAACCAGTTGGTGATGTTTGATCTGCCGTTTAACCCAGATCTTTTAGAGCAGCGTATTGGCCGTTTGGATCGTATTGGTCAACACCGTGATATCGATATCCATGTGCCGTACCTTAAAGGCACATCGCAAGCGATTTTGGCGCGTTGGTTTGATGAAGGCTTGAATGCATTTGCTGAAACCTGCCCAACAGGCCGCGCTGTGTATGATAAATATGCCGATGATCTGATTGACATGCTGGCTTCGGGAAATATCGATACGCTGGATGAGATCATTGAACAGTCGGCAACACTCAACAAAACGTTGAAGGCTCAGCTTGAACAAGGGCGTGACCGACTGCTTGAAATGCATTCAAACGGTGGCGAAAAAGCATTGAAAATCGTCGAAAGTATAGCATCAACAGATGGCGATACTAACTTGGTTACTTTCGCTTTGAGCTTATTTGATGCGATCGGTTTAAACCAAGATGATCGGGGTGAAAACGCGCTGGTGGTCACACCATCAGAGCACATGATGGTGCCAAGCTACCCCGGTTTGCCGTATGAAGGAGCGACCATCACTTTTGATCGTGATACGGCATTATCGCGTGAAGATATGAATTTCATCAGTTGGGAACATCCGATGATTCAAGGCGGGATCGACCTACTGATGAGCGAAGGCGTGGGAACATCGGCGGTTTCTCTGCTGAAAAATAAAGCTCTGCCTGTTGGGACTTTGCTGCTTGAGTTGATCTATGTGGTGGATGCACAAGCGCCAAAACGCAGTGGTATCAGCCGCTTCCTTCCTCAAACACCAATCCGTTTGATGATGGATGCGCGTGGTAATGATCTCTCCGCGCAAGTTGAGTTTGAAAGCTTCAACCGCCAATTAAGCCCAGTGAATCGTCATTTGGCCAGCAAGCTCGTTACGTCAGTACAAAATGATGTGCATAGCTTAATTGCTGCCAGTGAAAGCCAAGTTGTGAGCCGTGTTGAAGCGATTCGTGAACAAGCGCAAAAAGAGATGCAGTCGAGCTTAAACGGTGAACTGGAGCGCTTATTGGCGCTTAAAGCAGTCAACCCGAACATTCGTGATGAAGAGATCAGCGCGATTGAAGAGCAGATTAACGAGTTAAGCGGTTACATCGGTAAAGCGCAATTCCAACTGGATTCGTTGCGTTTAATCGTTGTGACGCATAACTGATCCCTTTACTTGGCCCTTGTGGCGTTACATTAAAAATAACAAAGGCCTTTTCGATAAGGCCTTTGTTTTGTCTGCTGTTACATAATCCACTTCCACCAAATAAATAGCGCTAAAAAGCCAAACAGATAAACAAGTCCTACGATAGACAGTGCTTTGAGTTTTTTTCCTACCGCGAGTTCAGCCGGTAAAGGTGTTTTAGTCACCAGAATATAGTTGAGCAGCGCAAAAATTGGCGTGGTCATAAATGCCATGATCATCGCAAAATTCAGCATTGGCATCAGTGCTGAAGCCCAAAAGGCAATGATGGCCAGCGCTAAAGCCGATACCACGATGACCCAAGCTTGGTAGCAACGTGGGCTTTGGCTCTCTTTGTTTTGCAAAAGACGTTGTGATTCTGCAATCACTCGTGAATAGCCATCAATAACGGTGATGGTGCTACCAAAAATACAGAAAAAGGCGATCACTGCAATCAAATAACGTGACCACTCACCTATGGTTGAAGCGTACAATCCGACCAATTGATGCGAAAAGCCGACGCCAGATTTCGATAGCTCAACGCCTGTTCCGTGTAGTACTAAGGCACCAAGCGCCAAAAATACAATCGCCAAGATTGCAGTACCGATATAGCCCACATTGAAATCAAATAGTGCGGATTGCGGCGTCACTTGCTGCTCTTGGCATTGACGCTTGAGCCACACCGAAGTGATGCTCGAAATCTCAATGGGTGCGGGCATCCAGCCCATTGTCACCACCAAAAAACCGATCGCGGCGAGTGTCCAAGGTGAAGGCGAAATGGTTTCTACCACTATCTGCGCTGGGGTTGCGACGGCAATCACCACGGCGAGTAAGGTGGCGATTGTCAGTACTGCCATAATAATTTTAGAAAGTGAGTCGAGCGCGCGAAAGTGGCCTGCAAAAAGGATCAGCAAACAAGTGGTCAGCACAATCACGGAAAGAACAATATTGCCTAGCTCAAAAGGGACAAAATAGGCCAGTAAGCTGGCGCTAAACAGCAGTAACGCGGCGGTGTTAATGATGGCCGACACCACACTTAAGATGGCAAAAACCCATAAGTAAGCGCGCCCGAGATGAGCATAGCCTTGTACTAAACTTTTGCCTGTCCCCATGGTGTATTGAATGCCAGCCTTAAAAAAGGGGTATTTTAATAAGTTGACTAGCAAAATGAGGCCTGCGAGTTGCCAGCCATAAATTGCACCTGCTTGAGTTGACGCGACGAGATGAGAGCCGCCGACGGCTGCTGCTGCCATCATAATGCCCGGCCCGAGTGAACGAAGCAGTTGTGGCAGGGTTAAACGTTTGGCCGATTGATAAGGGACGCTGTGTTCCATTCTTGTTCCTTAGACTTGATGTTGTGTTATTTATAATTTTTGATTTTGAAGCTGACTTTAATGTCAAGCTCATCAATCAATATCACACCCAGTTAATCTGTCAATTTTAAGTTACATTTCAAGTGATATTTCTAAGCAAGGCTAACTTACTGACGATTTCATGATTTAACGAAACTAAGATGACTCTTCTCTATTGGCTTGGCGGAGAGGTTGTTATAATGCGCCGATTTTTTTAGGAGAAACCTTCGATGGCTATGCTTGAATACACGCCGCCCACAGATCCTTGGATTGATATTGTCTATGAAGATGATCAGATTCTCGCGGTGAATAAACCTTCAGGTCTGCTGTCGGTTCCAGGACGCTTGCCTGAGCATCACGACAGTATGTGGAGTCGTTTGGCTGAGCAATATCCAGAGATCCAAGTTGTGCATCGTTTGGATATGTCGACTTCTGGCTTGATGGTGCTGGCAAAAAATAAATACGCGGAAGGGGCATTGAAAAAGCAGTTTCAATACCGTTTAACGCATAAAATTTATTACGCTCGCGTGTGGGGTGTAATGGAGCTTGACGAGGGGGTGGTTGAGTTACCCCTGATTTGCGATTGGCCAAATCGGCCTAAACAGAAAGTCTGCTTTGAAGATGGGAAACCATCAAAAACTTTATATCAAGTAGCGAAAAGAGAAGAAAAAACGACAATTGTCCGTCTTTTTCCTGTGACTGGCCGTTCGCATCAATTACGTGTGCACATGCAAGCTTTGGGGTATCCGATTGTGGGTGATGAGTTTTATGCCCCGCAAGAAGCGCAAGATTTTTCCGATCGTTTAGCATTGCATGCCGCAGAGCTCAGTTTTTATCACCCAAAGAGTCATTGGCTGCGCAATATTTTTGTCGGCTGTGATTTTTATCCCGAAGCACAAGAGCAAATTTTGCAACACTTTGATCCTGAGCGAAAATTACCAGATTACAAAACGTTGCCCCGACCTTAGTGTGATGTGGGTGGCGACAAGGAGCTGATATGTCACTACCCACGGTTGTCTTTCTCGATAGGGCCACAATCCCTGCTTATATTCGATTGCCGAGCTTACCTTTTGCTCATCATTGGCTTGAGTTTGACTTTACTTCTGCCGAACAAGCGCTCGATCGCCTATCTCAAGCCGATATCGTAATCACCAATAAAGTGGTGCTGGATAGGGCGCTACTCTCACAATGTCCGAAATTGCGCTTGATTGCTGTGTCGGCCACAGGCGTCAATAATGTCGATATCGATTACTGTCGTGAAGCAGGCATCGCACTGGTGAATGTTCAAGGCTACGCCACCCGTTCTGTTCCGGAACATGTCGTTGGGATGATTTATGCCTTAAGGCGTCACCTGTTTGCTTATCATCAAGATATTGCCAATGGTGAGTGGCAGCGCAATCAACAATTTTGCTTTTTTACTCATCCGATAGGGGATGTTGCAGGTTCAACGCTTGGTATTGTGGGGAGTGGCGCGCTCGGACAGGCAACTGCAACGTTAGCACGAGCGATAGGCATGCAGGTGATATTTTCTGAACGAAAGGGGGCCAAGTTATGCCGACAAGGTTTTATGCCCTTTGAACAAATGTTAGCGGAGGCGGATGTTGTGAGTTTACATTGCCCATTGAGCGAGCAAACCCGAAACCTGATAGGTGAGAACGAATTAAAGATGATGAAGCCTAATGCATTGTTGATTAACGCAGGCCGTGGTGGTTTGGTTGATGAGCAAGCACTTGTGACAGCATTGAAATCTGGGCAAATTGCTGGCGCTGGAGTGGATGTATTCAGTCGAGAACCAGCGGACAAAACAAATCCCTTACTAGCCAATATGGATTTGCCAAATTTGTTGCTCACACCACACGTGGCATGGGGTAGTGACTCAGCTATTTCACAATTGGCAACGATTTTGATGGATAACATTGCCGCGTTTGAGCGTGGAGAGCACAAAAATCGCGTCTGCTGATGGCGTGAATAAATAAAAAAGGTCGGTATTTTCACACCGACCTTTTTAATGGTAACGCAATCGCGATTATAGCGCGGCTATGGTCGCTTTCTGTTCTTCCAGTTTAACCAAGGTATCTTGATAGCCATTCAGCTTTTGACGCTCGATAGCGACAACGGCTTCGGGTGCTTTAGCGACGAACCCTTGGTTATTGAGTTTGCCTTCAATGCGTTTGATTTCGCCTTGAGTTTTAGCAATCTCTTTTGCTAAGCGCTCTAGCTCCGCATCTTTATCAATCAAACCAGCCATTGGGATCATCAGTTCAGATTGACCAACCAGCGCCGTTGCACAAGCGGGAGTCTCTTCACCCTCTTCAAGAACGCGTAGTGCCTCCAGTTTAGCCAGTGACAACAGTACCGCTTTGTTCGCTTCTAAACGTGCCACTTCTTGCTTGTTGGCGGCTTTTAGCATCACGTTAAGAGGTTTGCCTGGGTTGATATCGTACTCGGCACGTAGGTTGCGAATGCTAGTAATAAAGGCTTTCACCCATTCGATATCATCCAGCGCCGCTTGGTTGAAGTTCGCTTCATCGTACTGAGGCAGCGCTTGCAGCATGATGGTGTTACCTTCAACGCCGTCCACTAATGGCTTAATGCTTTGCCAAATGGTTTCAGTGATATATGGGATCACTGGGTGCGCGAGGCGTAATGTTTTCTCTAATACCGTAATTAATGTACGGCGTGTTGCACGTTGCTGCGCTTCACTGCCTTTCCATAATACGGGTTTAGTCAGCTCTAAGTACCAGTCGCAGAATTGGTTCCAGATGAATTCGTAAAGGGTATTTGCCGCCATATCTAAACGGAAGTTGTTGATATGGTTGTTGAACTCTTTAGCCGTCAATTCAAATTGAGACTCGATCCATTTATCGGCTAACGAATACTCAAGCTCGCTACCTGCGTTAAAGCCACAATCGAGATCTTCGGTATTCATCAACACGTAACGGCTCGCGTTCCAGAGTTTGTTACAGAAGTTGCGGTAACCTTCTAGGCGTTTCATGTCCCAGTTGATATCACGACCGGTTGAAGCCATCGCTGCTAGCGTGAAACGCAGTGCGTCGGTTCCATAAGGTTCGATACCATTTTCAAAGGTTTTACGTGTATTTTTCTCGATCTTGGCTGCAAGCTGTGGCTGCATCATGTTGCCACAACGTTTTTCAACCAGAGACTCAAGATCAATACCATCGATCATGTCGATAGGATCAAGCACGTTGCCTTTAGATTTTGACATTTTGTCGCCGTTTTCATCACGGATAAGGCCTGTGACATAAACAGTTTTAAATGGCACTTGTGGTTTACCATTCTCATCTTTACAGAAGTGCATGGTCATCATGATCATGCGTGCAACCCAGAAGAAGATGATGTCGAAACCAGTAACAAGAACGTCAGACGGGTGGAATGTTTTTAGTGCCTCAGTGTTTTCTGGCCAGCCTTGTGTACCAAAAGTCCAAAGAGCAGAGGAGAACCAAGTGTCCAATACATCATCATCTTGGCGCAGTACCACCACTGGTGCTAGGTTGTTTTGTTCGCGCACTTCTTCTTCGCTACGGCCGACATAAACGTTGCCGTCGTTGTCATACCAAGCAGGAATACGATGACCCCACCAAAGTTGGCGTGAGATACACCAATCTTGCACGTCACGCATCCATGAGAAGTACATGTTTTCGTACTGCTTAGGCACAAATTGAATCTCGCCATCTTCAACGGCTTTGGTTGCGACTTCCGCTAGTGGCGCTGTGCGTACGTACCATTGGTCGGTCAGCATCGGTTCGATAACCACACCACCACGGTCACCGTAAGGAATGGTGAGGTCGTGATCTTTGATTTCTTCAAGCAGGCCGAGAGCTTCAAATTCAGCTACGATGGCTTTACGTGCCGCAAAGCGCTCCATGCCTTGGTATTTAGCAGGTAGATCGCTGCTGTAAGCGTCACTTGGTTCACCATTGGTGTTGAACACTTCGGCGGCGTCACGAATGTTGGCATCAAAGGTGAAAATGTTGATCATCGGCAGTTGGTGGCGCTTACCGACTTCATAGTCATTGAAGTCGTGAGCAGGGGTGATCTTCACACAGCCTGTGCCTTTTTCCATGTCGGCGTGCTCATCGCCTACGATAGAAATGCGGCGATTGACGATTGGCAACATGATCTCTTTGCCGATCAGAGCTTGGTAGCGTGGATCTTCAGGGTTAACCGCTACACCTGTGTCACCCAGCATGGTTTCAGGACGAGTGGTCGCAACAACAATGTAGTCTTTACCGTCTGCTGTTTTTACGCCGTCAGCCAGTGGGTAACGGAAGTGCCACATGTGACCTTTGACGTCTTTGTTTTCTACTTCTAGATCAGAAATTGCAGTGTGCAGTTTTGGATCCCAGTTCACAAGACGTTTACCACGGTAGAGTAAATCTTCTTGGTAAAGGCGAACAAACACTTCTTGAACTGCATTGGATAGGCCCGCATCCATAGTGAATCGTTCACGATCCCAGTCTACCGATGCGCCAAGGCGGCGAAGCTGTTTAGTGATGGTGCCACCTGATTCGCCTTTCCACTCCCAAATTTTGTCGATAAACGCTTCGCGACCGTAGTCATGCTTGGTTTTGCCTTCTTCAGCAGCAATTTTACGTTCAACCACCATTTGGGTAGCAATACCGGCGTGGTCTGTACCCACTTGCCATAAGGTATTTTTGCCTTTCATGCGTTCGCAGCGGATCAAAGTATCCATAATGGTGTCTTGGAATGCGTGACCCATATGAAGGCTACCAGTGACGTTCGGCGGTGGGATCATGATGCTGTACGCTTCTTTTGATGTATCACCGTGAGGCTTAAAGTAGCCGTTCTCTTCCCAAGTCTGATACAGAGCTTGTTCGATTGCTGTTGGGTTATATGTCTTTTCCATAGTGCTCTTAAATGGATACTGTGAATGGTTAATCTTAGTCAAACTTCATAAGTGAAGGATCTTGTTAAAGATCGCCTTAACTATAAGGTTTGACCTATGGATGTTGGATCTCGATTGTTTGCAATTGGTAGCCAGCTTGACGGTAGATTTTATACCTTTCGCGTGCTCGTTGCTTTGCTTTTTCTTCGCAGGGGACGAAGTCTACCACCTCAGCAAAGGCGTTCGCAAAGGTTGTATGATTATCCGCCACATTTATTACCAGTTGACGATTCCAATTGGGTTTGACGTTGGCGTAGCCAATCTCAATATGAGTTGAGTATTTCGGGCCTTCACCCACCAGATTGTGCGCGACAAACTGTTCTGCAGGCACTTGCCATAAATGTTCGGCAAACTGTTCAGCGTGAGTTTTATCATCACAATGCAGATAAATTTTTGCCCCTTGTTTGGCGAAGTGATGAGCCAGAAATAGGACATATTGCTCAAAGCCTGCCAGTGTTGCCTGAGGGCTTTCTTCGTTCACAATGTAAAAGGTGGCTCGCTGCATGTTGTCACCTACTATCTAATCGCTCATCAACAAAAAAGGGCCTTGCGGCCCTTTTCACATTTTGAGGTTATTCCTCAGACTCTTGGCCGCTGCGGTTCAATAAGAACTGGACGAGCAATGAGACGGGACGACCTGTTGATCCTTTTGCTGCACCTGACTTCCACGCGGTGCCAGCAATATCCAAATGCGCCCAGTTATATTTCTTAGCAAATTTAGATAAGAAGCAGCCAGCGGTAATCGTACCACCAGGGCGACCACCGATATTTGCCATATCAGCAAATGGGCTCTTTAGCTGCTCGTGGTACTCGTCGGCCATTGGTAGACGCCATGCGCGATCGCTTGCTTGTTCGGAAGCATTAACCAATTCATGCGCCAATGGGTTGTGGTTTGAAACCACGCCACTGATGTGGTGACCTAATGCAATCACACAAGCGCCAGTTAGTGTCGCCACATCTACCACGCAATCGGGTTCAAAACGCTCAACGTAAGTGAGTGCATCACATAGCACTAAGCGACCTTCGGCATCGGTATTGAGTACTTCAACCGTTTGGCCAGACATAGTCGTGAGAATGTCACCAGGGCGATAGGCATTGCTGCCTGGCATGTTTTCACAGCCGGCTAAGATACCCACGACATTTAATGGCAATTTCAATTTAGCCAATGCTTTCATTGCGCCAAAGACTGACGCCGCACCGCACATGTCATACTTCATTTCATCCATGCCTTCGCCTGGTTTTAATGAAATACCGCCGGAATCAAACGTTAGGCCTTTACCCACCAACACAATGGGTTTTGCATCTGGATCTGGGTTGCCTTTGTACTCAATGACCGACATCATCGACTCATTTTTTGAGCCACGACCGACAGCGAGGTAAGAGGTCATGCCCAACTTTTCCATCTCTTCTTCACCAATGATTTTGGTGGTGACGCTCTCATAGTCGTCCGCTAAGCGGCGCGCTTGAGATGCAAGATAAGCTGGGTTGGCAATGTTTGGTGGCATATTGCCAAGATCTTTCGACGCTTTCACACCGGATGCAATCGCAAGGCCGTGTGTAATCGCGCGCTCACCTAAGTTAAGCTCACGGCGAGTCGGTACGTTAAAAACAAGTTTGCGTAGTGGGCGGCGAGTCTCAGGTTTTACGCTCTTGAATTGATCAAAGGTGTACAGACCATCTTTCGTTGCTTCAACCGCTTGGCGTACTTTCCAATAAGTATCGCGGCCTTTAACGTGTAGTTCAGTCAGAAAACATACGGCTTCCATTGAACCCGTTTCGTTCAGTGTGCTGATGGTTTTTTGAATGATTTCTTTGTACTGACGTTCGCCTAATTCGCGCTCTTTACCACAACCTACCAGTAAAACGCGTTCAGACAGAACACCAGGGACTTGATGCAGCAGTAGCATCTGGCCGGGTTTACCCTCGAGATCACCACGGCGAAGTAGTGAACTAATATAGCCGTCGCTGATTTTATCAAGCTGCTCTGCTACTGGAGAAAGGCGGCGTGGTTCGAACACTCCAACAACGATACATGCGCTACGTTGTTTCTCTGGACTGCCACTTTTTACACTGAACTCCATGCGTACTCCTACATCCTGAAGACAAATAGAACTAAATGTTAGATAATGCGCTCTTAGTGGTTGAATCCGAGTTTGGATCTACTTTTAATTGAACGCCTAACAGTTAGTGAAAATTTTAAAAATAAAAGGTTCAACGGGAAATTATAGTGATTCAATCAAAAAAACAAGTTTTGTATAGGTAATTTCAGCGTGATTATTGTTAGATATTTGATCCGCGAGACACTCAAGAGCCAATTTGCGATCTTTTTCGTACTGTTTCTCGTGTTTCTTAGCCAACGATTTATTCGCGTTTTGGCTGAAGCTTCCGATGGTGACATTCCGGCACGAATGATCTTATCTATTGTGAGTTTAAATATGCCCGCAATGGGGTTATTAATGCTGCCTTTGAGTTTGTATATCGGCATCTTACTGACTTTTGGGCGTTTGTACGCAGAAAGCGAAATTACGGTGATGAATGCCACTGGCATCGGCAATAAATTTTTGATCCGTGCTGCACTCTATTTGGCTTTGATCACTTCAGGTGCTGCAGCATTTAACGCATTCTGGTTGGCGCCTTGGAGCCAAGATAAAGAAGCACAATTAATGGAGCAGCTTGCAGCAGAAAATAGCGTTGATTTGCTACAGAAAGGACAATTTCAACGCACACCGGATGGTTCCTCAGTAGTTTTCATCGAAAATATTGAAAACAAAAAACTGCATAATGTGTTTGTTGCGCAGCTTGCACCAAAGGATTCGATACTTCCAAGTGTGATGTTCTCTAATTCTGGTGATGTTAAAGAGCTCAGTGATGGCCGTCAGATGATCACCATGTATGACGGGATTCGCTATGAAGGCGTGCCAACACGCGTTGATTATATGATCACAAAATTTGACGAATACGAAGGTTTAATTGGGCAGCGTGAAGTTAAACCCAAAGGACGCGATTGGGAGGCGTTACCGACATCTAATCTGCTTTCCAACCCGGATCGAAGAGCGAAAGCTGAGTTGCAATGGCGAATTTCTCTGGTGATTTGTATTCCGTTACTCACCATGCTGGTGGTCCCTTTGTCGGCGGTTAACCCTCGGCAAGGACGCTTTGCGAAAATGGGACCTGCAATCTTAATTTATTTGGCCTATTTTATGGCCATCAGCGCAACCAAGTCCGCCATTGAAGATGGCTCACTTGCTACGGTGATCGGTATGTGGCCAATCAATGCTGCATTACTTTTGGCGGCGATTTCAGTGAATATCATGGACAGTGTGCCAGTGCGGCGCTTCAAAGATAAACTAAGACTAAAGAAGGCAGCATAACGCGTGTTTAAGATTTTAGATTTATACGTCGGCCGTACTATTGTTGCGACAACCTCGCTAGTGCTGGCGACCTTTGTTGGTTTGTCCGGCATTATCAAATATGTTGAGCAATTGAGAAAAGTCGGGGAAGGAAGCTACGATTTACTGCAAGCTTTACTGTTTGTGGTGTTGAGCATTCCTCGTGATATCGAGATGTTTTTTCCTATGGCCGCCTTACTCGGTGCGTTGATTGGGTTAGGTATGTTGGCATCAAGTTCTGAGCTCGTTGTCATGCAAGCTGCGGGGTTTTCTAAGCTTAATATCGGTATGTCGGTATTAAAAACCGCAGTGCCATTAATGATCATTGTCACCTTGCTTGGCCAATGGGGAGCACCCCAAGCGCAGAAGATGGCGCGAGATCTGCGCGCTTTTTCTCTCTCTGGCGGTAGTATTGTTTCAGTGCGTAGCGGTGTGTGGGCTCGCGATGTGAATGATTTTATCTTTATTGGTAAAATTGACGACAACAAACTCTATGGCTTAAATATGTGGCGCTTTGATAACAATAAGAGTTTGCAAAACATCCTTTTTGCCGAAGAGGTGGATTACGATAAAGACAATCAATGGGTAATGAAAAATGTTCAAATCACCGACATGCGCGATGATGTATTGATAACAAAGCAAACATTACCCGAATATCGTTGGACGACTTCATTAGCTCCAGACAAACTAGCAGTGGTCACGGTCAAGCCTGAAGAGTTGTCACTGAGTGGCTTGTATGATTATGTCAGCTATTTAAAAACGTCGGAGCAAGATGCTTCACGGTACGATCTGGCGTTGTGGCGTAAAATTACTCAACCTTTTTCTATTGCTGTGATGATGCTAATGGCACTATCGTTTATTTTTGGGCCATTGCGCAGCGTTACTATGGGCGCAAGGATTTTGTCAGGCGTGATTGCAGGCTTTACATTTTATATTTCCAGTGAGTTTTTCGGCCCACTGAGTCTTGTTTATGGTATCCCACCAGTGTTTGGTGCCGTCGCACCCAGTTTGGTGTTTCTCAGCGTTGCCGTAATGTTGTTAAGACGAAAACTCTAAAAATGACAGGTAAGAACTATTAACAAAAAGGAAGGGCAAACCCTGTCTCTTATACACAAA
>NZ_JAHGUP010000075.1 GCF_001989995.2 Vibrio anguillarum | reverse complement strand
AGCGGAGAAGAGCCCAAAAAGTAATGAACAGCAAAAGAAAAAAGCTGAGCCAATTTGTTCACACTATTCAGTTAGCATGAGCTTTGCTTTAAGAAACGTAAGTTTGATGTCATCAGTTTTGGTGAACTTGAACTTACCGTCAGTAGAAGCGTTAAACCTTTCAAAATAGTATTCAAGTAGCGGATCGTACCTGCCACCGTGAACCCAAGTGTAGAACTTACCAAGTTCATAACGTAACTCTTTATCAAGTTCAGAACTTATTCTCAGCTCACTATCGTTTGCTAGGTCAACGATGTTCATTTCTTGAAGATTCGTCTTAATCTCTTCAATCAGAGGTAGGAGGGATTCTTTATACTTATCAGCCAATGGTACAAGGTCAGCGTCAGTTACTTCCGCTTCAAAAATCATAATCAGGTCGTCAATCTCCCCGTTATAGTAATCGTTATCTAATCGTTTTTCTGACTCAGTACGAAGAACATAGAGTTGTTCTAAAGGATCTGATTTAGTCTCAATTTTTTCTTTTGAAAGTTTGTGTTGATACTCAACAAACAGCGTTTCAATCCTATCAGCAATAACATCAAGATACTCATATCGAATTCTGAGAAATTCCAGCAGCTCATTGATATTGAGGTTTAACGTTAGGTCTTCTTTACCCACATCTCGACTGTACAAATGAACACTCAAATCGCCAGTGTTGAAATGACTTTGAAATGGCCAACTTGCAAAACGCTTTGAGTTTTCTTGATTTAGGTTTACGGGATGAGCACCGAAACACGCCCTGATAGTTTTAAAATAATTATTATCATCTTCATTAGCGAAGAGGCGATCTTTGAAACATTTTTTTTCACCATAAAACGGATCTTTCTTATCAGTTATAAACACTCGATGGAGTTGTTTTATTGACTCGAAAATAAGGTCTATTGAAGAGATCAGAGAGTAGACCTGCATACATCTACTATCTATGTTCTTGTCAAACTCAGGCGCATTTTCTAAGTGGCGAACAGAAACAGAGATCCAATCCATAGCAGAGCAAACGAGGTTAAAAAGATTCTTACCACCTTTATCTTTGTATATTTGATACACAAAGCTAGAGTTTGAGTTAACTAAGTCTCGAAAATCACTGATTTTATCGTCACTAACAACGTTTCTCATTCTCTAATCGCCTTCTAACCAATTGAAAATATTATGAAGAATGGCAAAAATGATAGTGGTAGTTCTTCAATTCTTCAACTTCTTCTTTGATTTGAAGTGATACGCTGGGTTTTGTCACTTAGTTAGATTTAAACGATGAGGATCTCTAGCCAGTTCTATTGGTAGACATTATCCGAAGACAAATAGAAGAACTGAACCTCGAAGTAGCTTTTATCCTAGGACGTGCTGAAGTTGGTCTCCGCAAACTTGTGATCTAGGCCAATACGCCTTTGCCCCTTTCCGTGTTAGTACTGATATTTACTTGTATTCATTTCCCATACCTGAGCTAATCTAATGCTGTGATAATCGGTTGTGATGCAGTTATCTATGTGATCATTTTAAACTAAGCAAGTATAGTGCCTCTTAAAGATTCAAGTTTGATCATCATTACGTCATGGAGAGAGTTTAAGTATATGAACTTACTGCACTTAAAAGCGCTCTTGCTAGCGGTTGAAACAGGCTCAATATCGGCTGCCGCCCGTAAACTCGGAAAAAAACAGCCTCAAGTCAGCCAATGGATCTCTGACTTGGAAATTGATCTCGGAGTGTCTTTTTTTGATAGGACAGGTAATAAAATGTCACTTAGTAAAGATGGTGAGCGATTACTGCCTTATCTATCCCACAGCATGAGCCAATTTACAAAGTTGATGCAAAGTGCTGATGTCATTTCGCAAGGCGAATCTACAGTTGTGAGAATCGGAATTGAAAACTACATTCCAGATTTAGCCTTCGCAGCCCCTCTCACTTTAACACTAGAATTGTCCCACTTGTGCATCGAAGTTTATCGAGAAGAAAGGCACCAACTGATGCAGGATCTTACGGAAGGCGATGCCGATATTATTATTGTCCATGAGTCCGATACGCTCCACCATCAGAATTTTGAATATTGCCGTTTAGGCCATTACAAAGAGGTATTAGCCTGCAGCTCAGAGCATCCTCTTGGTAAATTGCCAACAGTAGCAAGTAGTGACTTAAGTCAATATCGCGAGCTAATTTGGGGCGAAACAGATAGTGGTGAGAAATTCAACAATCAAAACGATGATAGTTTTAGTCCTAGTTATAGTCTTTTTTCGGACATTCAGTTACTTATCGCGGTATTACAACGCAACACAGGCTTTGCCTTTTTACCCGCTGAAAGTGTTGAATCCTATATTAAAAACGGTCAATTAATAGCCCTCATCAGCGATTTTGAACCCACAGGTATCGACCGAAGAATTGAATTGTGTTGGCGTAACGGTTTAACGTTATCTCGATACGGTAATCAAATTGTAGAGGCATTCAAAACCAGTCACCAATTGCAAAGCAAGCCTACTGCTTAGAATGACAATCATCTGGTTTCGTATACTCTTGAACTTGAGGCTCAGAGCCAGATGAGACTTCTGTTTCGTCCAGAGAGCTACACTCTCGTTCAAGCCTCGAAGCGGCAATTGAAGTATCCCACCAATCATAGATATATAGAGACACATAAATCGGGAGAACAGCCCATAGCAATGGGTCGTCCCATACTGCTGAGGTAATTCCAATTGCGGCAATGGCTAAAATGATTATCTCAGAAATACCAATAAATAATAACAACTTGGTTAAATGAGCAAGTGAACGCTGCAGTACGTTAGAGAGTAGAGTTTTCTGATAGGTCGCTTCAAATACACCAATGATACCAGCGGCCATTAAAAGCCCGATGGCCGTCAATATCGCGCTTTGGTTTCCCTGCTCCATCTGCCGCATGCTATCAAATGTACAACGAAACAAAAATGGTACGATAAATAGCAGAAGTGCAAACTGTCTTACGGCGACTTCAATATAAAAGCGCTTTTTCTGCACTGTTAACCCCCCTTAAAAA
Organism: Vibrio anguillarum; assembly: GCF_001989995.2. Taxonomy (GTDB): domain Bacteria; phylum Pseudomonadota; class Gammaproteobacteria; order Enterobacterales; family Vibrionaceae; genus Vibrio; species Vibrio anguillarum. The sequence goes on along the minus strand of NZ_JAHGUP010000075.1, from coordinate 22,785 downwards.
TAGTACAGGGCGAACCCTGTACCTAGTTATCTATTCTTCGGCGTCGAATACGATATCACCTTGCAAGACAGTCATTAAGATTTCAGTATCTGCTATGTCGTCGGGAGACAAGCGGGTAATATCTCTATCTAAGATAGCAAAATCTGCTGATTTCCCTACCTCAACAGAGCCTGTAATATCTTGTATCCCTAAGCTAACCGCAGCGTTGATGGTGTATGCATCAATAGCAGCCTCAACATTGGGTAGCCCTGTATTCCCCATTCTTATACTGTTAGCTATGCCTACGAGCGGATTTAACTCATGGACATTCCAGTCACTACTGAGTGTAAGATTAGCCCCTGTATCAAAGATAGCTTTCAGGTTCATCAAAGAGTGTGCTCTCTTTGCTCCTAGGAAGAGTTTAGCCCATGAATGGTCATGCTCAACAACGTATTCAGAGCCTACTTGAAAGTCAGCTGTAACATTCAATTTAGTGAACCGACCTACATCTTCTGGATCGACAAGTTCAACGTGGGTGAGTGTGTACGGCTTAGTTGAGCCATTATTACGTGCATGTTCAACTGCATTAAGTGATTCGCGAACCGCTCCATCACCAATAGCATGAATATGCGCGCTGTAACCAACCTTATCCAGAGCATCTAACCAAGTTTTCATTTGGCTGGGTGGAATATAATTAATTCCGTAAGGTTCGTCTGGAATGTAAGTATCTAAATATGGTGCCAGCGTTTTTGCTGTACCGTTTATTGTAATACCATCGCTATACATTTTTACTTGATCAACTAATAGCAAACTCGATGTATCACTTGATTGGATTTTCTTTAGAAAAGCTAGTTGCGGTTCCATAGAATCAGCAGGATAAATCCAAGGGCGCAACGACACTCGTGCGGTCAGATTACCGTCTTTTTCTGCCTGTTTCCACACTTCATACCATCCGCGTTTCCAATAGAGTCGACCATCACCAATAGTCGTAATGCCGTATGATGCTGACTCTTCTAGGCCAACCATCAATACATCATAACTTTGATCAAATTGACCTTCTAAGCTGTTCCATGCCATTTCCATAACGATATCTCCAGCATTATCAAATAAGATACCGTTAAGTTCACCACTAACTGGATCTTTGAGAATCTTTCCTCCTTGAGGCTCAGGTGAATCTTTAGTAATACCAGCAAGTTCCAGTGCAGCAGAATTTACCCACATAGAGTGTGAGGTCTGCTCCATGAATACGACAGGCCGATCAGGAAAAATTCCATCTATAACCTCAAGAGGTGTTTGAATATTATCTTCATTTAGAATGGCATCTAACGAAAAACCATACCCCATCAGCCACCCTTTGGACTTACTATTTCGACTGCAAGCTTTTAGATAAGGTATTTGGGCTTCAAGTGATGCATCCATACTGAGTTCACAGTTACCTCCAGCTTCAGAGGCTGCTTCAAAAACATGGTTGTGGTTATCAATAAAACCTGGCATTACATATCCATGTTCGAGATCGATGACTTCAGTGTTTTCACTACGATATTTCTTGGTATCCGACATTTTGCCAACGAACAAAATATTTCCATCATGAACTGCAATTGCATCGGCATTTTCATGACCGTGGATTTTTGCGTTTGTTAAGATCATATCGGCTTTTTCAACAGCCGATGCATTCGAACTCATGATTAAACTCGCTATTAGTGTTAAAGGGGAGGTTCGGTTCATCATTTATACTCCTTGCGTACCCCACATTTATCCTCAATGCAGGGAGTGCTTTGATTTCGTCGGATAGAGATTAAAGAATAGTAAGAAAAAAGAAAAATAGTGAGTATAAGAATACAGGGATAGGTTAGATACTTAGTCTCAACTCAACTAACTTGGTGATGGATGAACAATTAAAGGATAATTTTTCTAATCAGAGCCTTATGTGGTAAATCTTTTTACCTAACGCTCTTTTGTCCAATTATATGCTCTAGAGTGGAAGCTGATACCGTTCTGTTCCTCCCCCTTTAAGGGGGAGGTTAGGAGGGGGTGCTGCCAGCAACCAAGAAACACTCCACCCTAACCCTCCCCAATTAGTTTCGTGTTTGTTGGAGTTGTACTAATTGTGGAAAAGGAGGCCTTTTAGTGCTGAAAGGTTTATGGGGCTTGTTTTGAATTATGCGGTTTTAAAATGTCAGCCAGCACGGAAAATGGTTTAGGTACTGGCTGAATTTTCGTGGTTAAACGATTTTAGGTTGGCCGTCGGAAGCGGTAGCGCCACCATCGACGGGTAAATTGACACCATTGATAAACGATGCATCGTCGCTGGCTAAAAAGGCCACTGCGGCGGCAATTTCGCTCGGTTCTGCGGCGCGTCCTAGTGCGATGCGCTCGTTAAATTTATCTCTAATCTCTTGCGACCAACCATTGGTCATATTGGTTTTAACTAAGCTTGGGCACACGGCGTTAATTCGCACGCCAGCGGCACCGTGGTCTAACGCCATGGCGCGAGTGAGGTTGACTACCGCGCCTTTACTGGCGCAGTAAAATGCTGCACCCCAGTCGCCACCTAAGCCAGAGACTGAAGCGGTGTTGACTATGGTCCCCTGCGTTTTTAGCAGTTCAGGTAAGGCAAATTTAGAGCAATACACGACGCCATCAATATTCACCGCTGATATTTTCTTCCAATCTTCAACGCTGCTTTCTAAGACGGAGCCGGGGATGTGGATGCCCGCATTGTTGACTAAAATGTCGAGTTTACCGAAGCGTGATACGGCGCTATCGATCATGGCTTTTACTTTTTTAGGATCGGAGACGTCAATCACTTGCGCCGCGACGCGTGTTGAGTCAAAAGCTTCGATGGCGGTGGCGAGCTGCTCTTCATTCCAGTCGGCCAGTACTACATTGGCCCCTTCATCATATAAACGCTGTGCTATCGCAAAGCCGATGCCGTTTGCGGCACCCGTGACTAAAGCGACTTTATGGGTTAAACCATTCATATTGTTTCTCCTTCGATATGCTCAAAAATTGGATCTCGATTTTCTTGTGTTCTGGGTAGCATCAACTTGTAGTTGTCGCTGTAATCAACGGGGATAGCGATGACAGCAGGTCCTTGAGTTTCCATGGCTTGATGCAGCATAGGCATCAGTTGATGACGTTCGGTCACGGCAAAGCCTTGCGCGCCAAATGATTCGGCATACGCTTTAAAGTCTATCGGGCCAAATTTTATTCCGGACGGGCGTTGATACTTTTTCATCTCTTGTATCTCGACCATGTTGTAGGCGTTATCGACCCAGATGATATGTACAATGTTGCATTTTAGGCGGACGGCCGTTTCTAACTCCATGCTTGATTGCATGAAGCCGCCATCACCAGAAACAGAGACCACTTTGGTGCTGGGTTTAAGTAGGTTTGCACCAATCGCCCAAGGTAGGGCAACGCCCATGGTTTGCTGACCATTTGAAATCAGCATTTGACGGGCGCGAAAACAGCTTAAATAGCGCGCAATCCAGATATGGAAGCTGCCCATATCCAGACACAAGGTGGTGTCTGGGGTAATAATGGATTGCATCGCTTTGATTAAGGTTAATGGATGAAACCCATGCTGAGATTGACGAGTAGGATAGGATTTTATTATCTGCCGCTGTTGTGCCACTTCCTCTAAAATCGATAAGGCTTTGGGAGAGAGGCGTGCGAAATTGGTGACACAATCGATCATATCATCCAGTGATTGAACGATATTGCCGACAATTTCCACACAAGGTTGGTAATTGAGCTGATACTCTGCTGGTTCAATGTCTAAGTGGATGATTGGGGACTGTTTTGCGTTCCAAAGCTCTGGGTCGTACTCGATGGGGTTAAAACCAATAGTGACAATCAGGTCAGCATCTTGCAGCAATACATCTCCGGGCTGATTGTTAAATAAACCTACGCGGCCAGCGAAATGGTGATAATAGTTAATATCAACTGCCCCAGCGGCTTGATAGGTTCCGACTACAGGCAGTTGAGTGGTGCGCAAAAAACGGCTGATGGCTTGAGCATTTTCAGCGCGACTGGCGTGTAAGCCAAGTAATACGACGCAGCGCTGTGACCGCTCGATTCGGGTAATGGCTTCTTCGATCGCTTCTGGGCTGGCTTGGCTTGAATGAACATTACGTGATGGAACAATAATATCGGTGAGAGTGTGGTCGGATAACACATCTTGGGGAATGCTAACGAAACACGCCCCCGGCCGGCCTGATTCTGCTGTGCGAAAGGCATTGGCCATCACTTCGCTGGCGGCATCAACATGTTGAATTTCTGCACTGGATTTTGTGATAGAGCGGAAAATACTGACGGTATCCATACTCTGGTGCGTTTGCTTTTGTTGATCTGCTCGTTTGACCGCGCCGCCGATAGCGACCAGCGGGTCACCTTCTGAATTGGCAGTGGCAACCCCTGAAACCAAGTTGCCACAGCCCGGGCCTGAGGTCACCATGGTGACTCCAGCTTTGCCGGTTAAACGGCCGATGACGCCGGCCATAAAGGCCGCATTGGCTTCGTGACGCACTGGGATCATTTGAATATTGGTGTCTTCAATGGCGTCAAATAACCGATCAATTTTGGCCCCCGGAATGCCAAAAATATAGCGGACACCCAAAGATTCCAGCTGTTGAGCGATTAATTGAGCGCCATTTCTAGTGGTAGGTTTTGTATTCATTTTTATACCCTTATTGTTGACTGACGTTGACACTTCTTCACGAAGTGGTGGTGCTATCTGGCGGCTTTTTCCAATTCTTTTTCTCCTGTTCAGCGCTATTTTTCCGCTTTTTCAATCGCGGTTCGGATGTCATTGGGAGCTAGGTTGGCTTTAAGGAAATCTAGCGAAGTTGGGGTATCAATCACTAGGCGCGATACTTTGCCAATTTGCAAAAAGCCCGACGAAATAGAGTAGTCCTGTATGTGGCCGCCGCCTTTTCTATCTTCGGTAATGAAATGTTCGTGATACCCCGGAACGTTAATACCTGTGGTGTACTGCGGGCTTCTAAAACCGGCGATAACGCCTTGTTTGAAGGTGAAATTAAATGTGGGCTGCTCTTTTACAACATCCAACATTGGGCGAAATGGGCGAGTTTGACGCGGCACGGTACGCGTTCTGACAAACTGATATAAACCGTCAATGCGTACTGCGCAGAAAATATTGTCACTGGGTACTAGCTCATCAATCAGATGATGAACGTCAGCACGAGACATTTTAGAGGTGATAGGAACTTCGACATCAGGAGTGAAAAAAGTCATGACGGCGAAGGGGGTTTGCTGCGCTAAGTGTGCGGGGTTAGCCGAACCATCGGCTTTTAATTGGAAAACCTCTTTATCAAACGCGATCAGTTCACCGTCTAATTGATTGAATGTGCCCAAGCCAAAATCGCCATGTTGCAGCAGTTGTTCAACCGTTGTTGCGCCTTCATAAACGCCAGCAATCAACGCACTCATCAACGAAGTTTGGTAAATCTCTCCATCCCCCGTTACATGATGATATTCAGCAAACTCTTTCGCTACATCGAGAGAACAAGCACAAAGCGGAGTGTAGAATCCACGCATGAGAATAACCATTTATGCAATAAAGTGTATATTTAGATTGACTTCTCCACGTGGCTAAATCCAATATAAATAAGATTTATTTCTATATGGAAAAGATATGGAGTTTCGCTATCTCAAGTATTTTGTGGCGGTGGCACAAACTCGCCATTTCACACGAGCGGCTGAAGTGTTAGGTATTGCTCAACCACCGTTGAGCCAGCAGATAAAGAAATTGGAGCATGAGCTCGATACGCTGTTATTCAAGCGTTTACCACGTGGGGTAGAGCTGACCGAGGCTGGGCAAATTTTTTATGTCGATGCGGTCACCATCTTAAATGATGTGGATCGAGCGAAGGCGAAAGTAAAACAGCTGGCGCGTGGAGAAAAAAATGAAGTGCGGATGGGCTTTGCGACTTCGGTTGCGATGAATACCCAAATATTATCCCGAGTGCGGGAGATAAGGGACAGTTTTTCAAACGTGAATCTCACCGCGGTTGAGCAAGCGATGCCAGAGTTGGTTGAGCAGTTGAAAGCTAAGCAGTTGGATATAGCATTGGTGCGTTTACCTTGTTATGCCAGTGAGTCTTTAAAGCGGGTGGTTTTATTTGAAGAGCCTTTTGTCGCGGTGATCCCTTTAGGGCATCCCTTGGCTGAAAAAGATCGCCTTACTTTAGTTCAGTTAAAAAATGAGCACGTTTTGTTGTTTCCTCGTGAAACGGGGCCAGCATTGCATGATGGTATGAAAGCGCTGTTTGACGATGTGGGCATCCGTGTCGATCAACGTTTTTCGGCTCCGCAGTTGAGGTCGATGGTTGCAATGGCTCAGGCGGGATTTGGCGTAGCTGTTGTGCCCCAATCACTGGCTGAACATATCGATGATTCTGCCGTGATCATTTCTATCGAGGAGATGCCTTTTAACAGCCAAATTGCGGTGCTTTGGGAAGCCAGTAACTTAAATAAGCATGTGCTTAAGGTGGTGAAGGCATTAAGTCACCAAAAATAACACCCCCAGCATGATGATACTGGGGATGAAGCGTACCAAAGTGGTAAGGTTAATCACGCTTACTTAGCGAGTTGAATGCAAAAACTCCACTGCTTTATCGGGATAGTCAGTAAATAAACCATCTACTTTTACCGTGTTGTAGAACACATCGAGCATCCCATCAAAGCTGTCGGCATAAGGTGCAATGCGATCGGGTTCTGCTCGGAAGGTATAAGGGTGAACGACTAATCCGGCGGTTTTAGCGGCTTTCATCAATGGCTTGATGATGATGTTTTCTTTGGTTGAAGCGTCGTCAACCAACATAGGTTTCCACGGGCCAATTCCATCGGCGTAGGTGGCGACTTGCTTCATGCCGTTTGCTTCGAACATCCAATCATAGCTGTATGGCTGTGCTTGGTCGCCATCATAGATCATTGTCTCATTCCAATCGGTGTAGGCCATCAATTGAACCAGCTTGAGGTCCATGTTCATTGCTGGAAGCAGTTCATCATTAATGCGTTTTAGCTCGATAGGATCAAAACATTGCAAGTAAACGTTTGACTCTTGACTGTCGTAACCATATTCCTTCAACATTTTCAGTACCGCTTTACTGATGTCTTTCCCTTCATGGCGGTGGAACCAAGGCGCTTTGATTTCTGGATAAATACCAATATCGTAACCGAGCGTTTTGTTCAGCCCTTGGATTAGCTCGATCTCTTCCGCTAAGGTTGGGACGGTGAAGTCTGATTTCCAAAGAGGGAAACGGTTGGGGAAACCAGCGGTTTTATTGCCTTTGTCATCGATATTAAAACCTTCAGTTACGCGCAGGCTTTTGATCTCTGCCAGCGTAAAATCGATGGCGTAATAGCGGCCATCACCACGTGCGCGGTCAGGGAAACGCTCGGCAACGTCAGTGACGCGGTCAAGATAGTGATCGTGCAGAACCACCAATTGGTCATCCTTGGTCATCACGACATCTTGTTCAATAAAATCAGGCTTCATGCCGTAAGCAAGCGCTTTGGCTTCAAGGGTATGTTCAGGCAGATAACCGGAAGCGCCGCGATGCGCTATCACCAATGGTTCTGCTTGAACCCACGCCGAGCTGGCTAAAGTAGCCATGGAAAGTGCGAGTAGTGTCAGTTTCATATTGTTATCCTTAAAAATTCCCCCTGACGTTGCAGGGGGAGAGTTTTGATTCAAAGTGAACAGTGCGTAACGTAAATTCAACACATTTAGGTGTCAGATTTATGATGGCGTTGACGCTTTTTCTTCCGCAATTCTGTCTTTTTCTTTATGGTGAGCACGCTCGCCAATGTAGGCATACAGCAGACAAAGGATAGAAATACCGCACGAAGCGACTAGGATCATAAAGCCGCCATCCCAACCAAAGTGGTCAACGGTGTAACCCAATACTGCATTTGCCGCTACTGCGCCGCCGAGATAACCAAACAAACCTGTTAAACCTGCTGCGGTACCTGCTGCTTTTTTCGGAGCCAGTTCCAGTGCGTATAAACCAATCAACATTACTGGGCCATAAATTAAGAAACCAATCGCAACAAGAGCCGCCATGTCGATACCTGGGTTACCAGCAGGGTTAAACCAGTAAATGAGTACCGCAAAAGTAACAAGAACCATGAATAAGATGCCCGCAGGTGCACGACGGCCTTTGAATACTTTGTCGGATATCCAACCACACAATAGCGTTCCCGGAATACCTGCCCACTCATACAAGAAGTACGCCCAAGAAGATTTATCAACGGTGAACTCTTTGGCTTCTTTCAAATAAACAGGAGCCCAGTCCAATACGCCATAACGAATGAGATATACAAAAGCGTTGGCAATAGCGATAGACCACAACAATTTGTTAGAGAAAACGTACTTAAAGAAGATTTCCTTCGCGGTCATCTCATTCTCATGAGATTTATCGTAGTCGTCTGGGTAGTCATCTTTATACTCTTCAATCGGTGGTAAACCACAAGATTGCGGCGTATCGCGCAGTGTCATCCAAATGAAAATGGCAACTAAGGTCGCAAAAAAGGCAGGAACGTAAAATGCGGCGCGCCAATCATCGTTAAATGCCCAAAGACCAAACAAGAAAAGGGGACCAATTAAGCCACCGCCGACGTTGTGGGCTACGTTCCATACAGAAACAATTTCCCCACGTTCTTTACGTGACCACCAGTGAACCATGGTACGGCCACACGCAGGCCAGCCCATACCTTGGAACCAACCGTTTAAGAACAGCAAAATAAACATCGCAGTAATGCTGCCTGTTGCCCACGGCATAAAACCGAAACAGAACATCACTAACGCAGACATTAAAAGGCCTGCACTTAAGAAGTAGCGTGGGTTAGAGCGGTCAGAAACACTCCCCATTAAGAATTTAGATAAGCCATAAGCAATCGATACGGCGGCAAGAGCTACCCCGAGATCACCGCGGCTAAAACCTTGGTCAATCAAATAAGGCATCGCCAAACTAAAGTTCTTACGAACAAGGTAGTAGCCTGCGTAGCCGAAGAAAATACTGATGAATAACTGCCAGCGCAAGCGGCTATAAGTGCTATCGAGCCGCTCAGTAGCGAGCCTCTCGATATGCGCTTGGGGTTTAAAGATACCAAACATAGTTGACCTCATTAATGTAGTGCGATGGTTCTAAAGCTCGAACGATAAAAAATGTTTCATTCGAAAGAGAACGGCATTGTCGTGTGCAACTGAATGTATTTCTGTGACAAATGTTACAAGGGAATTAATTTGTGCATAAAAACAAATGATTAGTTTTCATTTTTTCATGGTTAGTGCCATTAAATTGAGATGTAATCGTTTTCACTTTTGTTCGCGAGATGTTTGTTTTTGGTTGTTTTGTCGTCAATTAAATCGCAGATAAGGAAAGTTGGCAAAAATTGTTAAACCATGAAGTCACTCGAAACTCACTGTGAGTTCAATGATTCATATCCTTTTTGATTGGAAAGAGAGTGGCAAAATAAGCAAATAGTCCAGTATTCCTACCCAGATTTGACACTGTCTATTGATAATTCTTGCTAGCTTTGATTGGCAATTCATGTGTTACAGAGTGTCGTTCTGTGGCATTGATGCTAATAATACAGAAAGGAAGAATGATGAATAATTTTAATAAAGTCAGTGTATTGGGTTTGCTTTCATTGAGCGGATTGCTTTCTGCTCATGTACAAGCTCATGGTTGGGTTGAATTTCCGAGCGCGCGGCAAAATACCTGTTACCTAGATGGTGGTTTCTGGAGTAATACGATCCCTAATGCAGCATGCCAAGCGGCTTTTGATCAGTCTGGAGCTTATCCTTTTGTACAACGCAATGAAGTGGCGGCCAATGTGGCAAATTATCGTGACATGGCTCATGTTCAAGCTGTTGTTCGCGACGGCTTGTTGTGCTCCGCAGGTAGCAACGCGAAAGCAGGGTTAGATGTTACTTCACCTCATTGGCAAAAAACGGCCGTGAATTTAGACGCTAATCAACAAATCGAATTAGTCTTTAATGCTACCGCGCCACATAACCCCTCTTATTGGGAGTTTTATCTCTCTAAACCGACTTATACTGGTGAGGCCCCATTAACTTGGGATGATCTAGATCTTATTGATACCAAAGGTAATATCACCGTGGGGACGGATAAAAAATATCGCATCAAGATTACCCTACCCGCCGATAGAAGTGGTGATGCTGTGCTTTATACTCGCTGGCAACGTATTGATGCCGCGGGCGAAGGTTTTTATAACTGCAGTGATATTAGTTTTAGCGGTGGTGGATCAAACCCAACGGATCCGACAGACCCATCAGAACCTGCGCAGAATCTCAGCGATCTTGGTGGTTATCTTTCACAAGGTTTTGGTCCTGTTGAATCTGGCGATACGGTTCGTTTGCGTACCTTCGATGCCAATGGCAATGAAACGACCGATATCAGCTTAGCGATTTCAGCCAATAATACAGCAACGTGGCCAGCGGAAATGGCAGGTCAGTTTAACCAAGTAAAAAAAGGGGAGTGGTTTATTGGGATTTGGCACCAAGAAATGAATCACTATATGTACGATAGCCAGAATGTGTATGCTAACCGTGTATTTGCTCCAAACGCGACTTACAGTTATCAGCTTTCTTTGCTAAAAGAGGAAACGCCACAGCCACCTGTCCCAGATAATGCTTGGAATACGACTAAAATTTATACGTCCGGTGATGTCGTTATGCACAAGCAGCAAACTTGGGCCGCGCAGTGGTGGACAAAAAATGAAGAGCCCGGAACTACGGGTGAATGGGGTGTATGGCGATAGTATTAAATAGCTATAGTATCGAGTAGTAAAAAGAGGCCATGGCCTCTTTTTACTCTCTAACTCTGGTTTAATAATGGCTTATGAGATGAGGTTATTCACACAATTTGCCTTGTTTTGCTGGTTGGGTTAACGAGTAATCACCTTCTAAACTGCGATAGATTATCGCATTCCAAATGCTGCCATCATCCATTTCAAACTCAATGGCATAATTCACCCCGTTAACCACTTGTGAACGGACATCGATAATGTCTTTTAATTGTGCATTGCTCTCCATTTGTGCTAAAGCGCTCTTCAACGCTTCTTTAGCTTCGTCGGTAATTTCTGTCGCTTGCCAACCTCCCGGCATCAACTCGCTTGCACAGATGGGCGACGGTACGGCATCTGTTTCCGCCACCACGGCGGTGGGCTCTAGAGCCTTAGCACTTTCTGTTTGCGTTTGTTGATCACACCCCGCTAACGCGAGCAAACCAAATAGAGGTAAAAGAAATCGTTTCATTGAGTTGTCCTTTGTTTTTAGAAAAGCAGAAAGGGTTAATCTGAGGAGTTCATATTAACAATTGTGGTGTGAGGAGTCCGTCAAGCTCTGTTAGGTGCGTGATAAATTATGATGATATTTTCTGACAATAAAACGCTATTACTATTTCTTACCAATATTGTCAGTTTTTAACCATAAATAACAAAGCCATTTCAACGTTAGGCTAGGTGTGATGCACATAAAAAACGCATTACATGACTGTGTGTTTTTATGCCTAGAAAAGTGATCAAGGTTGCAGAGTTGTAAGCTGATCGGCGATAAATTTTACAAATTGATTTCCATCAAAAAAGTGTGGTTTTTATGTGCTACTGTGCGCGCAAATAAAAACTATTATCCCGCCCTACAAAAAGGAAATCACAATGAAAAAAACACTTTGCGGCCTTGCCGTGCTTTCTGCTCTTGTTTCTACGAATGTTTTTGCCCACAAAGAAGGTGACTTTATTGTGCGTGCCGGTCTTGCCGCTGTGGTGCCCAATGATAGCAGCGATGGTATTTTAGGCTCAAATGAAGAGCTTGCTGTGGACTCAAACGTTCAGCTTGGCTTAACAATAGGCTATATGATCACCGACAATATTAGCTTTGAAGTGTTAGCGGCTACACCTTTTAGTCATACTATTTCAACCAATCTTTTGAACTTAGGTGACATTGCTGAAACAAAACATCTACCGCCAACTTTTATGTTGCAATACTACTTTGGTGAAGCGTCATCGAAATTCCGTCCTTATGTTGGAGCGGGCATTAACTACACCATGTTCTTCGATGAAGGTTTTAACAGTACGGGAAGTGGTGCAACCTTAACGGATCTCAAACTCAAAGATTCTTGGGGTTTAGCGGCCAATGCTGGTTTTGATTATATGCTCAACGAACAGTGGTTTTTGAATGCGTCAGTTTGGTATGCCGATATTGAAACTGAAGCGACTTATAAGTATCAAGGTGTCGAGCAGAGAACTGATGTGACCATTGATCCTTGGGTATTTATGATAGGCGCTGGTTATAAGTTTTAGTGGTAGCAAGGTGATTAATAGAAGGCAGCGAGCACTGCCTTTTTCAATTTCAAGCAAAAATTATATTGATAATTATGTGTACTATTAAATGTACACATAATTATCATTTATTTTTATCTTGTTGATATTAAAGTTAATTATTATAAAAACTCTTCGAGTTATTTTGGCTATTGTCTTTTTTGTGACCATTTTATTTGACGCTCGTTTTGCACTATTTTTCCGTGCTACTGGCAAGACTATCTTTCTTGAACCACTGTCAATGAGCGAACCATTCGCAGTCACGTCGCTGGTGGTTGATTGGATGTAAGTCGTCAGCGGATGCTAATAATAACTCTCTAGGATTGAGAAATGAAAAAAGTACAACGTCAAATGAAGTGGCTATTCCTCGCAGCCTCTATCAGCGCAGCACTACCAGTATCAGCCGCGAAAATGGTGCAGGTTGATGATCCAAGTCTACTCGAACAAGCTTTATCCATGCAGGCTCGCAGTATTGTGCCAACACAAAATGGCTTTCAGGTGGTAAAAAGCGTCACTCTACCTAATGGTAAAGTCAAAGTCCGTTACCAGCAGATGTATCATGGTTTACCGGTCTTTAATACGTCAGTCGTAGCAACGCAAACTGAGAAAGGTATCGGCCAAGTTTACGGCATGATGGCGCAGCAAATTGATGCCGATATGACGAGTATTTCACCGCAAGTTGAACAAAAGAAAGCGATGAATATTGCATTGGCTCATTATCAACAGCAGAATCCATCACTGCTTGCAGACGACCTTACAATAGAGAATGAACACGCTAAATTGATGGTGCGCTTGGATGAAAACCAAACAGCTCAAATGGTTTACTTAGTCGACTTCTTTGTTGCAACCAATGAGCCTGCACGGCCATTTTTCTTTATTGATGCGAACTCTGGTGAAGTATTACAAACTTGGGAAGGGTTAAACCATGCAGAGGCGACGGGTACTGGACCTGGTGGAAATCAGAAGACAGGTTTTTATCAGTACGGAACAGATTTCCCAGGGTTAGTGATAAATAAAGTAGGCAACACCTGCAGCATGATGAATAGCGCTGTAAAAACCGTGGATATGAAGCATGCGACATCGGGTGGTTCAACGTTCAGCTATTCATGTACCGACGCGAGTAATTACAACGATTACAAAGCGATTAATGGCGCTTATTCACCGCTTAATGACGCACACTACTTTGGCAAAGTGGTGTTCGATATGTACAAAGACTGGATGAACACCACTCCATTAACCTTCCAGCTAACTATGCGTGTGCATTATGATAGCAACTATGAAAACGCCTTCTGGAACGGATCGTCCATGACCTTTGGTGATGGCCAAAATACATTTTATCCATTAGTGGATATCAACGTCAGTGCGCATGAAGTAAGCCATGGTTTTACCGAGCAGAACTCAGGACTTGTTTACCAAAATATGTCTGGTGGTATCAATGAAGCGTTCTCTGATATTGCTGGGGAAGCAGCTGAATTTTATATGAAAGGCAGCGTTGACTGGGTGGTCGGGAGCGACATTTTCAAATCTTCCGGTGGCTTACGTTATTTTGATCAACCGTCAAAAGATGGCCGTTCTATCGATCACGCTTCTCAATACTACAATGGATTAAATGTTCACTATTCAAGTGGTGTGTTTAATCGCGCGTATTATTTGCTAGCCAACAAAGCCAATTGGTCGGTTCGTAAAGGTTTTGAAGTGTTCACCGTCGCTAACCAGTTATATTGGACAGCAAACAGTACCTTTGACCAAGGTGGATGTGGCGTCGCAAAAGCGGCACAAGACTTAGGTTATAACAAAGCGGATGTGGTTGATGCCTTTAACCAAGTGGGCGTAAATGCTAGCTGTGGCGTAGTGCCTCCAACGGAGAATGTACTAGAAAAAGGTAAACCAGTAATAGGGTTACAAGGTACGCGAAGCTCCGAAGCCTTCTATACCTTTACGGTCGCAAGCTCAACCAGCGCTAAAGTTTCGATCAGTTTGGGCTCAGGTGATGCTGATTTGTATGTCAAAGCCGGCAGCAAACCAACCACTTCTTCGTGGGATTGTCGCCCTTACAAATCGGGCAACAATGAACAGTGCACAATTTCTGCAACACCAGGAACCACCTACCATGTGATGCTCAAAGGCTATAGTAACTACAGTGGTGTAACGTTAAGACTGGATTAATTATCTTTATTGATTAAATTTAAAGGGGCACGAGTCAGTGCCCCTTTGTTATGTAGGAGTGTATTCAACGATAGGTTGTTCAACAACCACGGTGTTTGTTTCTAGTCTTTTCTTGCCAGCTTCTCCACCTCCACAAATTCGCCTTGTCTTAAGCATCGAAACACCGATTTGTTGTTATGGCTTGCTATCGATATAACCACAGCACTTTTGTTATATGTAGTGTGAAAATGTCGTTAGATAAATTGATGGACGCAATTGCCGATCAAGGTTGGTACATATGGGATGACTTTTTAACACCAGAGCAAACCAAAAACCTACGAGCGTGTACGCCACCGCAGTTACAAGTGGCGCGAATTGGCAGGCACGATGCCTTGCAATTAGAGGTTGAAATACGCAACGATAAAATCCAGTGGATTGAAAACAGCATGGGCCTGCCTGTGCAAGACTATTTGCAACGTATGGAGCAAATTCGCGAAGAGGTTAACCGCCACTTTTTTCTTGGGCTATTTGAATATGAAGCTCATTTTGCCAAATATGAAATAGGAGCATTCTACCAAAAACACCTCGACGCCTTTACAGGCAACGCCAGCCGAAAACTGACGACGGTATTTTATATGAATGATCGGTGGTGTGGTGCTGATGCAGGTGAGTTGGTTATTTACGATGTTGAAGATCAGTATCTCGCGACGGTTGCGCCGATAGCGGGGCGTTTACTGGTCTTTTTATCCGAACGTTTTCCGCATGAAGTACAACCTACCAATGCTGAGCGTTTCAGCATCGCTGGGTGGTTTCGCATTAATGGCGTGACGGGCAACAAGCTCGATATTGCCAGTTAACGCAAAGCTAATAAGTAAGCGTGGCTTTTGTGCTGCCACGCTCTTTTATCAGTCAAATTTGATCAGGGTAAAATGAGGATGTGAGCTTAATGCCTCCATCATCAATAAGGCATTGGTTTCAATTAAGTGTTCACTTTGTTCATTTTTCAACACAATGCACTCTTGTTGGTGTTCATTGCGCAGAGTGTCCATCGCGGTGCCTGAATAGGTAATACCATTTTTTAAAGTGAGCTTGACGGGCAAATGAAACAAACACGCGAGCTCAATGTAATCATATTGACTGCAAGTGACCATTATTCACTCCTATGACGTTACGCGGGCTTATTAAGATACGCGTTTTGCAAAATGTACATGCGCTTTACATCACGATATTGGCCATTAATAAAGAATTCTTCAACTAAGTGCCCTTCCTCAACAAAGCCGGCTTTTTGGTATAAATGGATGGCTTTTTCGTTTTCCGTCGACACATGCAGGTAGATTTTGTGTAGGTTCAAAATGGTGAAAGAGTAGTCTAAGGCTTTGTTGATCAAGGTTTGTGCAAACCCTTTTCCTTGGTGCTCTGGCGTGATGATGATCTGAAACTCGCCACTGCGGTGAATGTAATCAATTTCAATTAATTCAACGAGACCGATCAGTTCCTTATCTCGGTTCTCAACCACAAACCGACGCTCGGCGTTATCGTGAATGTGCTTGTTGTACAGCTCTTCCAGTTCATCAAAAGATTCATAAGGCTCTTCAAACCAGTAAGACATAATGTTGCGGTTGTTATTGAGATCATGGATAAAGCGTAAGTCACCGCGCTCTAACGCTCTTAATGATAATTGATTATTCATAGCAAACCTTCATTGAACTAAGGCATTCATCTTATGCCGACTTTGTTGCAATACAAGTGGTTAGTCAGCAATTTTTTAAAATGCGTATGCTTACGTCTTGTGATCTGATGCCACGAGATGAATCAGTTCGGTCAGTTTGTTGATGCTTTCCTGCCATGCCATGTTGTCTTCAAAGTTCGCTACACTGAAACGAATACAGTGTTGGAATTGCCCCTGTGTTGCAAAAAGATGCCCCGGCAGGAGGCTGATTTTGTTTTGCAGGCCACGTTGATAAAGCTCAAAACTATCGATGAATGGCGGAAGTGTCAGCCAGCATAAAAATGAACCTTCAGGCCGGCTTAATTGAAACTGCCCTTGCAGCGACGGGTAGTGATTGAGCGAGGTGGTGAGCAATTTGGCAAAGCGCTGCTGGTTCAGTTGGTAAGTGCGGCGCATTTTGGCTAGATGTTGACGGTACTTACCACTTTCGAGAAATTCCGCTACGGCTGATTGGATTAAATTCAAGCTGCCCATATTCTCGCTGAGCAATATCTTTTCTATTTGTGCTTGATACTTTCCCGCGATGATCCAACCGATCCTCAGCCGTGAATCCAAGGTTTTGGAGAGCGAATTGATGTAAATAACGCGGCCTTTGCCATCCAACATCTTCAAACAAGGTATCGGCTTTTGAAAATACAGGCCACCAAACACATCATCTTCAATAATTGGTGTATCACCACTGACAGCCAAAAGCTGTTTACGTTTTTCCAGAGGCATTTGTGAACCGGTTGGGTTGTTAAAATTAGGCGTGACGAGAATCGCCTTAATCGGCCATTGAGATAGCGCTTGTTCGAGGGCGCTGATGTCGATGCCTTCGACACTATGGCTGGGGATCTCCACCACTTTTAAGCCTAATGATTCAAGCAACAGCAGCGTGCCAAAATAACAAGGTGACTCAACGGCCACAATGTCTTCGCGCTTGGTTAATGCACGAAATGCGAGGCTAATGGCCTGCTGACCGCCATGCGTAATGGCGATTTCTTGTGCTTTGATTTGTAGGCCCAAATCTTGCGATATTTTTAGCAGTTGTTTGACTAAATGGCTATTACCTGGCGGTAGCTGATAGTGGCTAGGAATGTGCGTTTGCTGGCGGCTGTGGCGGCCAATTTCTGCATACAAACTACGAATCGCGGCGCTTTGCGTATTAGGATGCGCTGAACCTGCGGGCATGTGATGTTTCACTGTGGGTTGAACCAAAATTGATTTAGATAAAGAGAGCAGGTCAATGCTATTGGGTTGTGGCAGCGAAATCTCCAAAGGGGTTACAGCACCTTGGACTCGATAGCCTGAACGAGGCTGAGAGTAGATGACATTCATCGCTTCTAACTCTTGATAAGCACGAATAACGGTATTTTTGCTGACAGACAGTTGTTCGCATAGCTGGCGAATAGAAGGCATTTTATCGTGTGCGTGGAATAAACCATCGTCGATGGTCTGCTTAAGATGACGTTTTACCTCAGTATATTTAGGTTCAGTATATTTAGGATCCGTGTTTTTAAGCTTACTTTTCATTCTGTACCCACTAAATTATTCAAATCTGTGCCTTTTGCGCATAACTGTACCCAAATAAAGTAGCAGCATAGAATCGATTGTGGCTAGGAATTTTGTGATGTTTGTAAGAATGATCCCGTTCTTGTTTGTCGTGCTATGGGCATCTGGTTTCGTTGGCGCAAGGTTTGGCTTAATGTATGCGGAACCTGCCACGCTGCTCACGCTGCGCATGGTGGCGAACGTGGTGCTTTTTATTGGTTTGTTGTTATTGCTCAAAAGGCGGATTCCGCGTGGTCGCCATTTGTGGCATTCCTGTATAACGGGTGTGTTGATCCATGGTTGCTATTTGGGCGGAACCTACCAAGCGATTTCTTGGGGAATGCCAGCAGGTTTAAGTGCTCTGCTGGTGGGGACACAACCCATTTTGACTGCGCTGCTGCTGGTTTTTATGAGTACAGAGCGCTTTAATCTGGCGCAGTGGTTAGGGTTAGCTCTTGGGTTTTCTGGGATAAGTCTTGTCTTGATGGGTAACATTGAGTGGCAATCGGAAGTGCACAAATGGCCTGCCATTAGTTTGTGTTTGTTATCTCTGCTCGGCATCACGCTCGGCACCTTATATCAGAAAAAATTTTGCCAAGGTGTGGATATGATTGGCAGCGCTACCGTGCAATATGTGGCTGCGTTATGCCTATTTTTACCTTGGGCTTGGAGCTTTGAAACCATGCAAGTGCAATGGACACCGACCTTTATCATGACACTGGTATGGCTGGTTGTGGTGCTGTCATGTGTCTCTATTTTATTGCTGTTGTATATGGTTGAACACGGTGTGGCCTCAAGTGTGGCTTCAGTGTTTTATCTTGTACCGCCAACCACCGCCATTCAAGCATGGCTTGCTTTTGATGAATCATTGGATGGGTTTGGTGTTGCGGGCTTCTGCCTTGCCGTTACGGCTGTTTATCTGGTGGTGAAAAAGCCGAATCTGCTGAGAAAATTGGCGAAACCGGTATTTGAGCGTTCATAAAATTCACCCCTATAAATCGAACTTAGAATGGGGTGCTCTGCTGGTGGTTGGGTAATCAATGGATAATTTCTGACTCGCGGTGGCACCTAATGACTTTGCCAATTTTTTCAGATTGATCTTAAGCGATGCACTCAAAAATGCGCTGCCCTTCCTCTGTTTTCCTAAAATATTTTACTGTGTCATCTAGTTTTAAACTAAGTGAAACACAACTGTCATATTTGCGTCCTAAAGTGAGTTTCGTTCAATACACAACGGCAATAAAGCCTCTTAAGGATATTTGTGATGAAAAAGACAGTAATCGGTGCAATCGCTCTTTTAGGTGCATTGGCAGTTAACCCAGTTTTTGCAAAAGAAACCATTTCTGCTGTTGGCTCTAGCAGCGTAACGCCATTGATGGAAGTTTTCTCTGAAACATATATGAAGAAAAACGCGGACGTGTTTATTGAGGTTCAAGGCCCAGGTTCTTCTGCCGGTATTAAAGCCGCTAAGAACGGCAGTGCGGATATTGGTATGTCTTCACGTGGCCTAAAAAGCTCAGAAAAAGAAGCATCATTAGTTGAAGAAAAGATCGCGCTTGATGGTATAGCGGTGGTTGTGCATCCAAGCAATAAAGTAAAAGGGTTGAGTGCTGAACAAGTCTCTGCTGTTTACCGAGGCGAGATCACGAATTGGAAAGATGTCGGTGGTGAAGACAAACCTATCGTTGCAATTACTCGCGATACCGCATCAGGGACTCGTGGTGCATTCGAAGAGATTATGAAACTGACAAAAAAAATCTCAGACAAGACGGTATCTGCTATCTCTCAACGAGCTCAAGTAGCTAACGGTAACGGCAGTTTGAAAACTATGGTTGCGTCTAACCCTTATTCCATCGGTTACATCTCTCTTGGCACCGTTGATAACACGGTTCATGCCTTAGCGGTAGACGGTACTGATGCATCGGTAGATAACGTGAAAAATGGTTCATACAAAGTGGCTCGTCCTTTCCTTGTACTGTACAAAAAAGGCCAACCATCCGCTCAAACGCAACAGTTCCTTGATTGGATGCTAACGCCTGAAGCTCAAAAACTCGTTGCAGAACATCACTATATCGCAGTGAACTAATAGACTCTCCCATTCGACTTGAAGGTGCAGCGACGTTGTTTCGTTCAGCCCAAACACATGCTTTATCCATGTGGATGGGAATTCACTGACTTGCTGTTTAGCCGCCACTTCAAGTTGTTTGGGGAAATAACTTTAAAAGTTTGCTTAGCCCATCGTTGGGGCTGAGCCTTTTCTATCCACGTCGATTCCATCGAATAGTGAGATTGATACTATGACCATCGCAACAAATAGTGAAAAGCTTATGAACAACGTTTCTACGCAAGCTTCCAAACGTGCACTTCGTGCTAAAAAGCGTGTGGACTGGAAAGAGCGCATTTTCCACGGGTTGTTTCTTACCAGTGCCATTATTGGCATTGTGTCTCTTGCCATCATTGCCTACTTCATTTTCCGCGAAAGTATTCCCGCATTTCAAGAAGTGGGTATCTCGGGTATCGTCCTTGGACAAGATTGGTTGCCGCCAGCTCTGTATGGTGTGGCAACTATGATTGTCGCTTCTGTGGTTTCAACGTTTGGTGCGGTTATCGTTGGTGTGCCTGTGGGCGTACTCACCGCTATCTTTATTGCCGAAGTCGCACCAAAACGTGTCGCGAATATCATTCGCCCAGCCGTTGAATTGCTCGCTGGTATTCCTTCCGTGGTCTATGGTTTCTTTGGTCTTGTGATTATTGTTCCTTTGATTCAGGACATTTTCCAAGTTCCTGCGGGCAATACCATTCTCGCGGGCATTATTGTGCTTGGTGTCATGATCTTACCGACGGTGATTACCGTGTCCGAGACTTCTATTCGCGCAGTCCCTCATGCGTACAAAGAAGGTTCTTTGGCATTAGGTGCATCCAGTATTTTTACCATCTTCAAATTGCTGGTACCGGCAGCTCGTTCCGGAATTATGACCGGCGTCATCTTAGGAATTGGGCGCGCGCTCGGTGAAACCATGGCCATTATTATGGTGATGGGCAACGCGCCAGCGATGCCTGAAGGTATTTTAGACTCAGCACGCACGCTGACAGCCAATATTGCGATTGAAATGTCTTACGCAAGTGGTGTTCATGCCAGTGCGCTTTATGCAACAGGCGTTGTGCTATTGGCATTCATCATGATCTTGAATGCCACATTGCTCTATTTAAACCGTGAGAGAGCGAGGTAATAGTGATGGATACAGTAAAACTAAAACGTGCCCGCCAGCTAAAAGATAACGTATTGAAAATATCTATTTGGATTGCGGCCGCTGTAACAGTCGGCTTCCTATTTTGGATTATCTGGTACATCCTTTCTAACGGGCTACAACACGTAGATTGGAATTTCGTTACTGACGATTACACCCGTACTGGCAATGAACACGGGATCTTCCCGATGATCATATCGACGATTTATATGGTGATCGCTTCTATTTCGGTGGCCGCCCCGTTGGGTATTATGACGGCGATTTATCTTACCGAATACGCCAAAATCGGTAGCCGCTTGGTGAAAGTGATCCGCTTTTGTACCGAATCTTTGGCGGGGATCCCCTCCATTATCTTTGGTCTATTTGGCATGACCTTCTTTGTGGTGATTCTAGGCTTAGGCTTCTCTATTTTGTCGGGTGCGCTAACGCTCAGCATTTTGATTTTGCCTGTGATCATTCGGACCACAGAAGAAGCGTTGATGGCCGTTCCTCAAACTTATCGCGAAGGTTCTTATGGTCTTGGAGCCTCAAAAATATACACCATTTGGCGTCTGATTTTGCCAAGTGCAATGCCCGGCATCCTCACGTCAATTATTTTGAGTATTGGTCGTGTTATTGGTGAATCGGCTCCTGTGTTTTTAACCGCAGGAATGGTGGCACGTATTCCTGATTCATTGCTCGATTCAGGCCGCACCCTAACCGTTCACCTTTACAAGCTCACAACAGAGCTGTTCACGGTTGAAGAGTGGAATCAAGCCTACGGCACAGCAACCGTGCTGATTGTGGTTGTGCTACTGATCAACATGGTGACGAAGCTAATCGCAAGACGATTTAATACCGCTTCTTATTAAGCAGAGCGTTGGGCGCGATTTACAGAATTTTGAGAGATAACAAGAATGAACAAATTTAATATTGAAAACCTAGACCTTTTTTATGGCGATAACCAAGCGCTAAAATCAATCAACCTGCCTATTCCAACTCGTCAAGTGACAGCGCTGATTGGCCCTTCTGGCTGTGGAAAATCGACTTTATTACGCTGTTTGAACCGAATGAATGACCTCATTGAAGGCGTGACTATCACCGGTAAATTGGCGATGGATGGGCAAGATATTTACGGCAATATTGATGTTGCAGATCTGCGTATCAAAGTGGGAATGGTGTTCCAAAAGCCAAATCCGTTCCCAATGAGTATTTATGAAAACGTGGCGTATGGGTTACGCGCACAAGGGATTAAAGATAAAAAGCACATCGATGAAGTGGTTGAGCGCTCATTGCGCGGCGCGGCGTTGTGGAATGAAGTAAAAGATCGCTTGAAGTCGCATGCGTTTGGTCTCTCTGGTGGTCAACAACAGCGTTTGTGCATCGCACGTACGATAGCGATGGAGCCGGATGTGATTTTGATGGATGAACCAACGTCCGCCCTTGACCCGATTGCAACACACAAAATTGAAGAATTGATGGAAGAGCTGAAAAAGAATTACACCATCGTTATTGTCACGCACTCAATGCAGCAAGCGCGTCGTATTTCTGATCGCACGGCGTTTTTCTTAATGGGGGAATTGGTTGAACACAATGATACACAAGTGATTTTCAACAATCCTAAAGATGATAGAACCATGGGATATGTCAATGGCGATTTCGGCTAATCACTTATTGCAGCGACTAACCTGAAATAATAGCGGACTCATTATAACTATAAAGCGATGGTAACTTTGCCCCTCATACAGAGGGGCTTTTTTGTAGAAACTTCATGGCATACATATTCGGCTCTTCTCCGCTTTA
>NZ_JAHGUP010000074.1 GCF_001989995.2 Vibrio anguillarum | reverse complement strand
GTTTATGACGCGCTTACGCTAAAAATTATATTCACAACGGATGTAAACTCATCTGGATGAAATCAATCTTCTATATTTACTCACAAATAAAGACATGACCTTTTACTCATCCTCACGTCCAATAAGATGCATCTCTATACATCATACCGCGGTGATAATATAGCGCCTTCCACTGTGCTGACTATGGTTCGCTTAGATATCGTTTGAACAAAGCCTAATTTTATAAGGATTTGAAATGAAAACATCTTTTACATTTACGGAGCCTCAAAGCTATTCCCTCGAACGGGCAACATCACTACAAGAACCATTCTTTGTTAAACAGGTGAAGAATGTACCAGCCAGTGCAACGCAAAGCGTTTTGGAGCTTCGCCAGCGCCGGGTAAAAGATATGGATGATAATCGGTTCCTCTCTGAACCGAGTAATAAAATTAACTTATTAAAACATGTGCAAGAGAAGCTATGCCAAGGCGTTACGCCTCAAGAACAACCAAGCGCCTTTGTTGTTACAGGGCAAATGGGCGCTGGGAAATCGACCGCGATAAAAGCATGTTCGTCACAGCTCAAGAATAACTGTGTGGTGGTTGATTATGATGAACTGAAAAAATACATTCCAGGTTATTCGGAGTTAGCAAGCAATGGGCACCCAAGCACGGTGTCAAACTGCCAACAAACGGCGTTGTTTCTCTGCGAAGGTTTAATAAAGTACGGACTTGAAAAAAAATTCAACATGGTGATACAACGCTCCATGTTAGATCAACAACACTCAATATTACACGTTCTGGATGACTGTAAAAAACATGGCTTTAAGACTCATTTGACGGTGCTGGCCGTTGATAAGTCGTTAAGTATGATGGGGGTTTTCACAAGGTATGAGTCAGCACTTAAAAGTATTAGAGAAGGAAAGTTAGTCCCTGATGGTGCTAGAAGAACGCCATTGAACAAACATGATGAAGCCTATAGCGATATGGAAAGTGTCGAGAAGTTTCAAGAGCTTCTTCCATTATTAGATACGATCACTGTGACCTCAAGAGCGGGAATAAAGCTCTATACAGGAAGAAATCCTGATGAAATTGTCAAAGCTTTACAAGATGGTCGAACGGCTAGTAAAAACCATAAACATTTACAGATGGAGGCATTTAACACTCTAATCGGGCTAGTGCGGTATAACGTCCAATTCCCCAATTACGACTATAACTAAGTGGTCGATTCTGTCGAAACCTTTGACGTTTTAAGTCTAGATACCCTCTGGTAGGTCAGTGTATCTAGAGGCCGTTACCTGTACGTCAAGAATAAGTTTTGCGATAGAAGCCATCCTTAGCGATAAATGTCACTAAAAAGCACTGTCAAACCAATGGATAGTTTTTTAGAAAAAAGAAGAGCTGCACAGGTTAGCCCTTCTTTTTGTTGTGTGGCAATGAGTTGGTTCTAGCTGGATTTATTTTGTTTATAGCGGTCAAAGATAACCGCCGCGAGCAAAATAGTTCCTCGCACTACGTATTGAGAAAAAGGTGACATATTCAGTAGATTCATTGCATTCTCTACCGTACCGAGGATGAGCACACCCGCAATAACGTAAGATACTTTACCTATCCCGCCTTTGAGCGATACCCCACCGAGCACACAAGCAGAGATGACCACTAACTCAAAACCGACGGAAGTCATCGGCTGACCGCTGGTCATACGCGCGGCCAAAATGACCCCTGCGAGCGCAGAGATAAAGCCAGAGATAGTGAAAATGATGATTTTGGTTTTTACGACATTGACACCCGCTAATCGTGCGGCCTCTTCATTACCGCCAATCGCTAATGTATTGCGCCCATAAACCGTACGATTTAGCAAAAAGGCAAAAATAGCGAAGGTGATGATGGTTAACCAAATTGGTGTTGGGATACCAAATAAAGAGGAGTTACCAAGGGTGAAAAAATGTTCTTCAGTGATCCCAACCGCCTTACCGTCAGAGATGATATAACCAAGACCTCGAGCTATTTGCATCGTTGCGAGAGTCGTTATTAGTGCATTGATCTGCAATTTGGCAATAACGAAGCCATTTAGCAAACCAAAGAGTACACCTGAAAGTAAGCCTGCGCCGATACCCAATACCACACTGCTGGTTGCGTTAATCGCCACCGCCGTGACTACGCCAGAGCAGGCAATAACCGAAGCAATCGAGAGATCTAAATCCCCGCAGGCTAGGCAAAAGAGCATGGCGCACGCAACCATGCCGCTCATGGAAATAGCCAGACCGAGCCCTTTCATATTAATGAATGTAGCAAAATAAGGGACAAATAAACTGCAAAGCAAAAATAGCCCAGCAAAGACCATCAGCATGCCGAACTTATCCCAGATGGAAGAGAACTTAAAAGAGCGAGTCGGGCTCTCGGTATTGTCTATTTTGGTTGAACTCGTTACAGCCATTAGGATATTCCTTTTTACGCAGCGACGTCGTTGCCAATCATGGCAAGACGCAACGCAGATTGTTCGTTAAATTCAGTTCGTGTTAATTCACCAGTTACTTTGCCATCTTTCATAACCAGTAATCGGTCAGCGATACCAAGCACTTCAGGCATGTCACTAGAGACAACTAAGACAGTCACGCCATTTTCTGCCAATTTGAAGATCAACTCGTATATCTCAGACTTAGCGCCAACATCAATGCCGCGCGTCGGCTCATCTAGCAAAATGACGCTCATATCGGTAGATAACCAACGACCAAGGATCACTTTTTGTTGATTGCCACCGGAGAGCTCGCCAATGGGTTGATCTAACGAAGCGGTTTTGACGTTTAATGACTGGTTTTGTTTGAGGGCATTACTCGACTCCCACTGGAAGTTGATTAACCCGCCAAGCTTTAGATGCCATGGACGAGCGCTGATGTTGGTGTTTTCTTGCACCGATAAAATAGGCACGATACCGTCTGCTTTGCGATCTTCAGGGCATAAGGTAATGCCCGCCCGAATGGCATCTTCAGGTTTAGTAATCCGTATTTTTTGTCCGTGAAGATAAACATCGCCCGCGGTGGCTTTTTCTGCTCCGAAAATCAAACGGGTAAGTTCTGTTCTGCCCGCACCGACCAGACCAAACAAACCTAATATTTCGCCTTGCTTTATTTCTAGCGAGAGAGGAGCGGTGAGCCCTCTGCCCATCAGGTTTTTAATCGCTAATCCACTTTGACCAAGAGGACGAGAGCGGTAGTTGTAAATGTCATTGATTTCCCGGCCAACCATTAACTCAACCAAACGGTCATGAGTGAGAGTCGAAAGGTCATAACAGGTTTGCACATGGGTACCATCTTTGAAGATGGTGATTGCATCACACAGAGCGAATATTTCTTCCATACGATGAGAAACGTAAAGAATGATTTTGCCGTCGTCGCGCAATTCGCGGATCACTTTAAATAGGTTTTCAATTTCACGTTGAGACAAGCTGCTGGTTGGTTCGTCAAAAGCGATGATGTGTGCATTGCGACTTAGCGCTTTGGCAATTTCAACCATTTGCCACTGGCCAATAGAAAACTCTTTTAATGGGCGAGAGGGGTCAAAATTTTCCCCCAAGCGCAATAACTGTTTACGTGCGTTGCGATTGAGAGTTTCGGTATCGACCCGGCCATGTTTAGTAGGAAGTTGCCCTAAGAAAATGTTTTCTGCCACGCTGAGTTCAGGAACCAAATTAAGCTCTTGATAAATAATGGCGATACCTTGCTCTAATGCGTCAACCGTTGATTGAAATGTTACTGGATGCCCATCAATGAGCAGCTTGCCGTGGGTGGGTTGATGCAGCCCGCTTAGCGTTTTCAATAGAGTCGATTTCCCGGCCCCATTCTCTCCCATTAAGGCATGAACACTACCGCTGTTAACGCGAAAGCTAATGTCGGTCAGTGCCTTAACACCCGTAAAGTGTTTTGATATTTGGCAAAACTCTAAGCAAGAGTGTGAAGCTGCCATAGTCTGTACTCCTGTTTACTTCGCGAAAGCGGTACGAAGAAGCTGTACCGCTTTTAGCCATTGACGACGAACGCCTTACAGGCCTTTCTTCGCCAGTTCTGCTTCGTAGTTGTCGCGAGTAATTAAGACAACGTCCGTCACTTCAACGAATTTTTGTGGTTCAACACCGTCTTTCACCCATTTATAAAGTGATTCGATGCTTTTGAAGCCGTGTACATCGGGGCTCGGTAAAAGAGAACCATAGAACCCTGTTGGTTTCGATTTAGCTAATTCACTGACAGCATCGACGCCATTAATGCCAACACCAATCACATTCACATTACTTGCGTTAAACCCTTGTCCTTCTGTCGCACGAACTCCGCCGAGAACGGTATTGTCGTTCATACCGACGATAAGCCACTGCTTGACCATTGGGTATTGCACCAGTAGCGAGTTTGCTGCATCCAGAGCGCCAGGGATGTCATTTGCTTTGGTTGGCACGCGGTAAATTTGGTTGGATGGGAAACCCGCTTCTTTCAGTGCCTTAATCGAACCATCGACACGACGACGCGCGGTATCCAGCTCGTCTGCGGTTATGGCCATAACGCCCGTTGTTGCGGTATCCCAGTTACGTTTTGTCATCTCTTTGTACAGTTCAGAACCTTGGCGATAACCAATTTCACTGGCAGCCATCATCACCAAAGGCACGTTTGTCATCGGTTCGCCTTTCGCATTAAGGAACTGGTCATCAACCGTGATGACTTTCAAATCGTAGCTTTTTGCTTTAGCCATAATTGCAGGCCCAAGCTTAGGGTCAGGTGTGCAGATGACAAAGCCTTTGGCGCCACTTGCCGCTAGCGTATCGATAGCGTTCAGTGTTTTTTCTCCATCAGGCACCGCCATTTTGATCACTTCAAAGTTATATTGCTTACCTGCTTGCTCAGCAAAATTCCATTCTGTTTGGAACCAAGGCTCTTCAGGTTGTTTTACCAAATAACCTAATTTGAGTTCATCGTTGCTACCGAAAAAGGCATTAGCAGAAATACTGAATAATGCGGTTCCGGTGAGTATTGCGGCAGCGAGTGTGGTTTTTATGCTTTTCATCTTATTTGTCCGTCCACTGGTAGGGTTGTTTCATCTCCATACTTAAGGAAGTTGACGAGCTTTGAAGTGATGAAAATCACAGCAGAAAAATGTAGCGTTTTTGTCCATTCATGTAGCGAGGTAGGGCATGAAGTACCTCTCACTTTTTATGGTTTTATGTGTTTGATTTTATATGCCCGTCGGCTATTTGGCGTTTTTATGCGCTTTTTTTTCTGGAGAAAAGCTGAAGTGATGATTTTAAAACCATTAGCACAGAATGAGTGTGTCGACTAATTTATCCATATTTTTAGCTATTGGGTTCATGGTGATATTGACGTAAGACCGTTATAAAAATAGGCAGTTAATCGGTCTGATGTGGAGTGACCATGAATAATTTGAATATAGATTCACCTTACGTGATCGGCTTAGATTTTGGCTCTGATTCTGTACGAGCTTTATTGGTGAATGCTCGCAATGGTGAAGAGGTTGCGTCTGGCGTGGCTAACTACCCAAGGTGGGCAAAAGGACAATACAGCGACTCGAACCAATCTCAATTTCGTCATCATCCTCTTGATTATATTGAGTCTCTGACCGTTGCTGTCCGAGAAACGTTGGCGCAGGTTTCCACAGAGATCGCACAATCTGTTGTTGGCATTGGCGTGGACAGTACGGGTTCAACTCCAGCCCCTATCGATAAAGAGGGCAATGTGTTGGCGTTGCTTCCTGAGTTTGAGCATAACCCCAATGCCATGTTTATCTTGTGGAAAGATCATACTTCCGTGACCAAAGCGGAACGCATTAATGAGCTGGCCCATTCACACACTTTTCCAGACTACACCAAATACATCGGGGGATTGTATTCATCGGAGTGGTTTTGGGCGAAAGCCGCGTGGGTAGCGGAACAAGATGCAGGGCTTGTTCCTTATATCCATAGCTGGGTTGAGTTGTGTGATTGGGTTCCAGCTCTCCTTGCAGGGTGTCAGCATCCTACAAATTTACGTCGTGGTATTTGTGCTGCAGGGCATAAAGCGATGTGGCATGAAAGCTGGGGCGGTTTACCTTCGCAAGATTTTTTATCGGCCATTTCTCCCACGCTCGATGACATGCGAGATCGAATGTTTACTGAGGTATACACCTCAGACCAATTAGCTGGGCATCTGAGTGCGGAGTGGGCGCAGCGGTTAGGCTTACCAGAGGGAATTGCCATTGCCATTGGTGCTTTTGATTGCCATATGGGCGCGGTGGGCGCTGGCGCTGGCGAACATGATTTAGTGAAAGTTATTGGTACGTCAACATGCGATATTTTGATGGTGGATGCACAAAGTATCGGTGATCGAACCATTCATGGAATATGTGGCCAAGTTGCGGGTAGTGCGATGCCAGACTTAATGGCACTGGAGGCTGGGCAATCAGCATTTGGTGATATTTATGCTTGTTACAAACGTGTGATGTTGTGGCCAATCGCACAACTGGCTAAGCAAAACCCACAATTAGGAATTGATCTGGACGCCGCTGAGGCCTTGTTAATTCCTCAACTTACGGCGGAAGCACAGTCAAAACGTCTGCAACTGGAAACGCCTCTTACCTTAGATTGGCATAACGGGCGGCGAACGCCTTATGCCAATCAGCGTCTCAAAGGCGCAATTACGGGGCTGAATTTAGGCTCTAGCGCACCAGATATCTTTGCATCACTGGTGGAATCAACGGCTCATGGTGCGAAATCAATCGTCGATTGTTTCGTTGAGCAAGGTGTCGAAGTGAAACGTGTCATCGCCATTGGCGGAATTTCTCAAAAGTCACCATTTGTGATGCAAACCTGTGCCAATGTCATTGGGCGAGAGATCGCCGTTGTCGCTTCAGAGCAGTGTTGTGCATTAGGTGCGGCCATTTTTTCAGCTGTTGCGGCCGGGGTTTATAGCGATGCCGAGCAAGCTCAAACTCAAATGGCGAGCCCAATCTGCGATGTTTACTACCCAGATGCTGATACCAAAGGGACGAGCGAATGGCGTTACCACGCTTATCGCCAGTTAGGGCAGCAGATCGAACAATTTTCTGAATTCTTGTTGGCACAGGAGCGTACTGATGAGTGTTAAGACTTCTCTAGGCTTCGATTTAGCGAGCGACCCACAAGCAAAGCAACGTCTGAGTGAGCTTCGGCAGCAAGTATGGCAAGTCAATATGGCGCTACAGACCCACGGTTTAGTTACCTTTACTTGGGGCAATGTATCAGGCATTGACCGCTTAACAGGGTTAGTTGTGATTAAGCCAAGTGGTGTCGAATACGAAGCACTCAATGCCGACAATATGGTGGTGGTTGATCTGAATGGCTTGGTTGTCGAGGGCGATCTTAAACCCTCTTCTGACACGGCTACCCATTTGGCCTTATATCGCGCTTACCCAGAACTTGGCGGCATTGTGCACACGCATTCTCCTCATGCCACCTCTTGGGCTCAAGCAGGTAAAGCCATCCCAGCATTGGGTACTACTCATGCTGACTATTTCTACGGCAGCATTCCCTGTACTCGCCCCTTGACCAATGCCGAAATCGCAACCGACTACGAACACCATACAGGCAAGGTCATCATTGAAACGATCAGTGGTGGTGAAGTGTTGGCCATTCCTGGGGTTATTGTTAATGAACACGGCCCATTCAGCTGGGGGAAGGATGCTGATCACGCCGTTCATAACTCAGTTGTCATGGAGGTTGTCGCCAAAATGGCGCTGCAAACTTTGCAGATCAACCCTCAAGTGACATTCATCAATCAAGCCCTACTGGATAAACATTACTTACGTAAACACGGAGCTAATGCTTATTACGGTCAAAGTAATGTAAAAAATAAATAAGGGATAACAATGAACACGTTTACCAATCAACAAGTGTGGTTTGTCACTGGGTCGCAGCACCTTTACGGACCTCAAGTATTACAAAATGTCGCGCAAAATAGCCAAGAAATTATCCATGGTTTAAATCAATCTCCAGCCATTTCGGTTCCTTTGGTGAACAAAGGTACAGTGAAGACGCCAGATGAGATATTAGAGGTTTGTCGCCAAGCCAATAATGATGATTCATGTATTGGTCTCGTGCTTTGGATGCACACATTCTCGCCTGCAAAAATGTGGATTGCGGGGTTAAGCCAGCTCAATAAGCCGTTCTTGCATCTTCATACTCAATTCAATGCGGCCCTGCCTTGGGATAAAATTGATATGGGCTTTATGAACCTAAATCAAAGCGCCCATGGTTGTCGTGAGTTTGGTTTTATTGGCACGCGACTGGGGATTGATCGAAAAGTAGTCGTGGGGCATTGGGAGAGCCTGATTGTTCACCAACAGGTGGATGATTGGTGCCGTGCAGCGATTGCTATTCATGAAGGGAAGTCGCTTAAAGTAGCGCGTTTTGGCGACAACATGCGTCAAGTCGCGGTGACGGAAGGAAACAAAGTCTCTGCGCAAATTCAATTTGGTTATGAAGTTCATGGCTATGGTTTGGGTGAGCTGAGCGAGAGCGTCAATCAAGTTTCAGACAGTGATGCTAAGGCTTTAATGGATGAATACGCGTCTTGCTACACCATGAGCCCTGAACTTTTCAAAGACAGCGCAAGTATCAATATTCTAACCCAAGAAGCGAAGTTGGAATTGGGTATGCTGCGTTTCTTGGATTCCGTGGGCGCGAAGGCATTCACCAACACCTTTGAAAATTTATCGGGTATTTCGAACCTGCCGGGCTTGGCCACACAACGCTTGATGGAAAAAGGCTTCGGGTACGGCGGTGAGGGGGATTGGAAGACCGCAGCGATGACTCGCATTATGAAAGTGATGGGGCAAGGCCGAGTGGGCGGAACATCGTTCATGGAAGACTACACCTACAACTTTGGTCAGCAAAGCCAAGTGCTCGGCGCTCATATGCTGGAAGTTTGCCCTTCTATTGCTCAAGACAAGCCAAAGATTGAAATT
The DNA here is from genome assembly GCF_001989995.2 of Vibrio anguillarum. GTDB lineage: Bacteria > Pseudomonadota > Gammaproteobacteria > Enterobacterales > Vibrionaceae > Vibrio > Vibrio anguillarum. The sequence goes on along the minus strand of NZ_JAHGUP010000074.1, from coordinate 32,491 downwards.
CATCGTCACACTATTGGCTGCAAATGCGATATTGCTCGTATGATGTTCAGCGGAAAAGCGGGGCCTGCGGTAAACGTATCCTTGATTGATCTTGGAAATCGCTTTCGCATGATAGTCAATACGGTCGATACTCAAGCTCCACCACAATCGCTACCTAAATTACCCGTGGCGCATGCGTTATGGACGCCGCAACCCAACCTTGAGACGGCAGCCGCAGCATGGATCCATGCGGGTGGCGCGCATCATACCGTATACAGCCAAGCGGTGAGCGTTGAGATGTTAGCGGATTATGCCGAAATGGCGGGGATCGAAATAGTATTAATCGATAACCAAACCTCCTTGTATCCATTCAAGTCCGCACTCAAAACAAACAGCGTTTATTACCGTTTATCTTCAGGTATTTAAACCCGCGGAACACTCCCTCATCTGAGGGAGTGTTCATTAAGCTATGGTGTGAACATGAATGCTCTTCCTTTATCCACTGGCTTACCATTACTGCGTTATAAAGAGTGGTATTTGGAATTAAAAGCCGATACACCCGATCAATTTCAGCTGTGTTGTGAGGATAAACCTGTATTCGTTGGGCAGCTTGAGCTGATCAACAATGGGCTTATCATTGATATGCGCTCTGTGGTTTGGCATTTCAGATCTAAGCAAAACCATTTAGAGCAGTGGTGCAACATTCAGCTTAACGAAACACTCTCATTGAGTATGACTTACACCTTTTTTCAAGGTGCATTGGTGATTGATTATCTTGCGCGAAACAGCATCCCAACTCGGCTTGATATTCGACATCACATTACTCAAACAGACGTTAGCCACCAACTGGCCACGCAACCTAAAGACATCATCTCTTCGATTAAAGGTTGGCAAAGAAAACGTAATGGCCAACCCAGTGAATACTTAATCGAACCCGTAGGGCATGGCTTCTGTGAGGCTTTTTCTGCGACCCAATGGATAGTCTTAGATGAAAAGTGTGAACTGAAAAATCGTACTTAACGAAGAGGTTGCTTACACTACACGTAAATTACAGTGAATATTGCCCCCATGCAGAATAACCCTCTAAAACCTGGATATAACTTTAATGCTCATTTAGTGGCTGGACTAACGCCAATTATTGAGGGAGATGAACTGGATTTTACGATTGATCGACCTAATGGCATGAAAGGTTTTATTGTCAATTTTACGAGCAAAGGCGAGGGAACCATTTTTTATGGCGAAGATGAGTTTCACGTGAAACCTGGAGACTTACTTTTTTTCCCTCCAACAGCGGCTCACTATTATCATCGAAAAAAAGATTGTGCTTCTTGGTTTCACCGTTGGGTTTATTTTCGGCCACGAGCCTTTTGGCATGACTGGCTAACATGGCAACAGCAAAAAAATGGCGTCTACTTAACGCAAGGGTTGGATGAGAATACCATTCGCTATATTGAAAACCTGTTTATCGATATTGAATACACTTCAAAACAAGATGTCCCTTATCGAAATGATTTATCGATTAACTTGCTCGAACAATTATTGATTAGATGTAAGACACTGCAACCGGACGTTGTCAGCAAACCGCTTGACCCTAGGGTGGTGGAAGCGATGAATTATATGACGCAAAACCTCAATCAAGACTTCACTATCGAGGATGTTTCGGCCCATATCTGTTTATCACCATCGCGTTTAGGCCACCTATTTCGTTCTGAAATGGAGATGACCATAACCCAATGGCGCGACGACCAAAGGATCAGCCGAGCCAAACAATTACTGGTCACGTCTAACTACTCGGTCAATCACATTGGTCGAATTGTGGGCTATTCAGACCCACTCTATTTTTCTCGTGTTTTTAAACGTAAGGCCGGTGTGAGCCCTAAGATTTACCGCGATCAAATTACTTTGTAAACCTATGCAATCTGTCCGTTTGGGCTTTTCGTCAATTTGGGTCGCTTTCATTGAGTGATCGTTTTAGGCGTTTTAAACTGCTGCACGACAAGCCCTGTGATGATCAGCACTAAACCAATCAGAGTGGTGGGGTGAATAGTTTCGCCAATAATAGTAGCCAGCAACAGCAGTGAGATGAAAGGTGAAGCAAAAATGAGATTGCTGATCCTTGCGGTGTTGGCCGTGAGTTTTAATGCACTCAACCACAGCACGAAGGTGATCCCCATTTCAAACAAGCCGACATAAGTTACCGCGCTCCATCCTTTAATCGTAATCTGATGCCAGCTTGCACCTTCATAACAACTTAAACCAATCGCAAAAGGGATGGCGATCAAAAACCCCAGTAAAACGCCAATCACGGGGTCGGCGGTGTTTTTGGTATTAAGAATCCAGTAGCCAGCCCAAAGAAGCGTTGATAGTAGTGCCAGCCCAACACCCAGCGGGCTATCAAACTGCATGGCTAAAATATCACCCTTAGTCGCGATAACCACCACACCAAAATAGCTCAGTGCACACGCTATCCAATCTTGTTTACGGATGGTTTGTCCTAAAAATACAGCGGCCATCAGTGTGAGGGTGATGGCCCAACTGTAGTTGATCGCTTGCGCTTGAGAGGCGGGCAGCAGTGAGTAGGCCTTAAACAGAATGAGGTAGTATGCGAGAGGGTTAATTAAGCCCAACAATAAGTAATACCAAGGGTTAGCGAGAAAGGTACTCACCACTTGGTTGAGCTTGCCTTGCAGCGCGCAAATGCCCAGCAGTACGCACCCAGAGACAGCACTCGCAACCGTCAGCATCTGGATCGGCGTAAATTCAGCCAGCGTAAGTTTGAAAGCCGTGGCAACCGTTGACCACAATAATACGGCAGATAAGCCAAAGCCGAGTGCGCGTCGTTCGTCCATGAATCCTCGTTAGAATAATTGTTGAAATAGTGTTCAGCGGCGCAAGTCTATAGTTTGCTGTTAACTTGTACAAACTGGACATTTATCCAGTATCGAAATACCATTTGTCCATGACTGATAAAATGAGTTAACCCGTTATCATGCAATGGATTATCGAAAATCAAGCGTTAGTGCTTTCAACGTTAGGCAGCGCCGTACTGAGTGGCTCAGTCGCTGGCTGGTGGGTTAAGCAGAAGCTCAATTTGAAAAGTGAGCTATTACAACAGCAGTTAGAGACTCATCAAGCCCATCATCAGCAGCAGATAATCGAACTCAAACAAGCCTTGCAGCAGGCGCGACAAGAGTTGGATGAGCTGGATGAAGAACGAGATAAAGCCGCATTTGAGCTTAAGCAATCGCACGGGAAATTCATGGCCGCGATGGAAAAGTTGCGCTATTTCGAAGTGGTTAAGCAAGAGCGGCAACAGAGCATGGAAGATGCGCACGCTCTGCGTGAGCAGAAATCGCAACTTGAGGCTCAACTGCGTGAGCAAGAAGCACGGCATGAACAGCAAATTCAATCGAGCCAAGAAAAACTACAGTTACTTGAACACGCTGAGGAACGCCTAAAGCAGCAGTTTGAGCAGCTAGCTAATCAGTTATTTGAAGTCAAAACTGCGAAAGTGGATCAGCAGAACCGTCAAAGTTTGGAAGGGCTACTTTCTCCACTGAAAGAGCAGCTCGAAGGGTTTAAAAAGCAGGTCAATGACAGCTTCAATCATGAAGCGAAAGAGCGCCATACGTTGGTTCATGAATTGAAAAACTTACAACGCCTCAATGAACAGATGGCGCAAGAGGCACTCAATTTGACCCAAGCGCTGAAAGGCGACAATAAACAGCAAGGCAATTGGGGCGAAGTGGTTCTCGCGCGGGTGCTGACCGAATCGGGCCTGCGTGAAGGGCACGAATATCACACTCAAGTCAGTTTGCAAAACGAGGCTGGTAAGCGCTATCAACCGGATGTGATCGTCAATTTGCCACACGACAAACAGGTGGTGATTGACTCGAAAATGGCGCTGGTGGCTTATGAGCGTTATTTCCATGCTCAAACTGAAAGTGAACGTGCTCGCGCATTAAGTGAGCATTTACTTGCGCTGCGTGCCCATATAAAAGGACTCGGTCAGAAAGATTATCATCAGCTCAAAGGGCTACAAAGCCTGGATTACGTGCTGATGTTTATTCCCGTCGAACCTGCATTCCAAGTGGCGATTCAAGCTGATCCCAGCTTGGTAAAAGAGGCGATGGAGCAAAATATTTTGCTGGTTAGCCCAACCACCTTGTTGGTTGCGCTGCGTACGATCGATAATTTATGGCGCAATGATCGACAAAACCAGAACGCGAAGTTGATCGCTGAGCGGGCCAGCAAATTGTACGATAAATTACGCTTGTTTATGGAGGACATGGAAGGGCTTGGTGGCGCGTTAGACCGTGCAAACCAAAACTATCAAGGGGCGATGAATAAGCTCGCGACAGGGCGTGGCAACGCACTGCGTCAAGCCGAAAGTTTCAAACAACTTGGCGTCGAGATAAAACGTTCCATAAACAGTGAATGGGTCGAACAAGCACAAAATGAGGCATGGGCAGACAGTGCGGTGGAAAATGCACCTTTAGTAGAAAGACATCACGCTGAGGATAAAGTAAACTGATCGCTCGCAGTCGCCTTTAACAACACAGTGCTGCCCAAGAGGAACCTTCATGACGGATACCAGCGTGCAATCAAAAACAGCATTAGAGACACAAAATACCACTCACTTTGGTTTTGAAACCGTAGCGAAAGAAGAAAAAGTCGCCAAAGTCGCGCAAGTTTTTCACTCGGTTGCGGCCAAATACGACATGATGAATGACCTGATGTCTGGTGGCATTCATCGCTTATGGAAGCGTTTTACCATTGATTGCAGTGGCGCTCGCCCGGGCCAACGTATTTTGGATCTTGGTGGTGGTACGGGCGATCTCACCGCCAAATTTTCACGCATTGTGGGCGAAAAAGGTCATGTTATTCTGGCTGATATCAACAACTCGATGCTCAATGTCGGACGCGATAAATTGCGTGATAAAGGTGTCGTGGGCAACGTACATTACGTGCAAGCCAATGCCGAAGAACTGCCTTTTCCTGATAACTATTTCGACTGCATTACCATCAGTTTTTGCCTGCGTAATGTAACCGATAAAGATAAAGCGCTGAGCTCGATGTTCCGCGTTTTAAAACCGGGTGGTCGTTTGTTGGTACTTGAGTTCTCCAAGCCAGTGCTTGAGCCATTATCCAAAGTATACGATGCGTATTCGTTCCATCTATTGCCGAAAATGGGCCAAATCATTGCCAATGATGCCGACAGCTACCGCTATCTTGCGGAATCTATCCGCATGCATCCCGATCAAGAAACCTTAAAAGGGATGATGGATCAGGTTGGTTTTGAACAAACGAGTTACTACAACTTAACGGGCGGTATTGTTGCGCTGCACCGTGGTTACAAATTCTAAGGATTGGGCATGCCGTTTGAGCCTTTAGTTACCGCCGCGATTGAGACCACACTCAACACCTTAATTCAAGACGATCCTGAGTTGGTGCGCCGATTATCACGCCTGAAAGGGCAAGTCATCCAAGTGCATCTCAAAGAGTTCAATAAAACGCTGACCTTCATTTTTAGCCAGCAAATTGATGTGTTAGCGGCTTACGAAGGCGAGTCGAATTGCTACCTGTCGCTCAATGTTTCCATTTTGCCCGAGCTACGCGAGCAAGCGAACATCACCCAACTGATCAAACAAGATAAGTTGGTGCTGGAGGGCGATATTCAACTGGCGCAAAAATTTGCCCAGTTGATCACCGATTGCAAGCCGGATGTTGAAGAGTGGTTGTCACGCCTGACGGGCGATGTGCTGGCTCACGCTTTAGTGCAGGGTGTGAAAGACATAGGCCAAGCGCTGCAATCACAACGAAGCAAGCATCAAAACCATCTCAGCCAAGTGTTAACGGAAGAGTGGCGTTTATTGCCCAGCTCGCTCGAGGTGGCCTATTTTTGTGACCAAGTGGATGATCTCAATAGCCAAGCGGCGCGTATCGAAGCCAAAATTCAACACTTGTTGGAGCAAGCATGACGCCAACTGAACTCAAGCGGTTGTACCGAATTATCAAGGTACAATTGGAATATGGTCTAGATGAACTGTTGCCAGAACATCAACTCACCAAAGCGCCAATATTAGCGCGCAAAGGATTGTTCTGGATTAAAAATCAGCATGCGGACAAACCATTAGGTGAGCGCTTGCGCTTAGCCTTGCAAGAGCTTGGTCCAGTGTGGATTAAGTTTGGTCAGATGATGTCAACGCGGCGTGACCTGTTTCCACCGCACATCGCAGACCAACTTGCGTTACTGCAAGATAAAGTCGCTCCGTTTGATGGTGTACTTGCTAAAACTCAGATGGAAAAAGCATTGGGCGGCGCTTTAGAAACTTGGTTTTATGAATTTGATATTGAACCACTTGCTTCTGCGTCGATTGCTCAAGTCCATACCGCTAAACTCAAATCATCTGGCCGGGAAATCGTACTCAAGGTGATTCGGCCAGATATTCGGCCAGTGATTGATGCCGATATCAAACTCATGTATCGCATGGCGAAAATTGTTGCCAAAGCATTACCTGAAGCAAGGCGACTGAAGCCCGTTGAAGTGGTGCGTGAATATGAAAAAACTCTGCTTGCTGAACTCGACCTACGCCGAGAAGCAGCCAACGCCATTCAATTGCGTCGTAACTTTGAAAATAGTGAAGAGTTATACATTCCAGAGATAATTCCTGACTTTAGTAATGAAACTGTCATGGTTTCTGAGCGAATATACGGCATTCAAGTTTCTGATATTGAAGGTTTAGCGGCCAACGGCACCAACATGAAGTTGCTTGCTGAACGCGGGGTGAGCGTGTTCTTTACCCAAGTGTTCCGCGACAGTTTTTTCCATGCCGATATGCACCCGGGTAATGTCTTTGTTAATCCCGCGCATCCTGACAATCCACAATGGATTGGCTTAGATTGTGGTATTGTCGGTACCTTAAACAGTGAAGATAAACGTTATTTAGCCGAAAACTTCTTAGCTTTTTTCAACCGAGATTACCGCCGAGTGGCACAATTGCACGTTGATTCTGGTTGGGTTCCACGTGAAACCAACATCGATGAATTTGAGTTTGCTATTCGCGTAGTCTGTGAGCCAATTTTTGCCAAGCCATTGTGCGAAATCTCATTTGGTCATGTGTTGTTAAACTTGTTTAACACGGCTCGTCGCTTCAATATGGAAGTGCAGCCGCAATTGGTCTTGCTGCAAAAAACGTTATTGTATGTCGAAGGGTTAGGGCGTCAGCTTTATCCTCAATTGGACTTGTGGCAAACCGCTAAACCATTTTTAGAAAAATGGATGATGAACCAAGTTGGGCCGCAAGCGTTTATCCGCGCAGTGAAAGAGCGAGCTCCGCTTTGGGCTGAAAAATTACCTGAATTGCCAGAGCTGCTTTACGATAGCCTCAAACAAGGTAAAGCAATGAACCAAAGGTTGGATCAGTTGTACCAAGGTTATCGAGCCAGTAAGCGTCAACAGGCAACAGGAAAGTTTTTATTTGGTATTGGCGCCACTTTGGTCGTATGCTCGGCGATATTAGTGACCAGTGCTTATCAGCCGTTTGCAATAACCAGTGCGATTGCAGGTGTTGTATTTTGGCTACTCAGTTGGAGTGCTTACCGTCGTTAAGCGGTCTTTTATTTGAAATCAATTTGTTGAGAAATTCCTGAGGTGTAGAGAATGGGTGGTATCAGTATTTGGCAACTTCTAATTATTGCCGTGATTGTTGTATTACTATTTGGAACCAAGAAACTGCGTGGTATCGGTAGCGATCTCGGTGGTGCGGTTAAGGGGTTCAAAAAGGCGATGAGCGATGAAGAGCCAGCCAAGAAAGACGCAGATTTTGAACCTAAAAATATAGAGCAGCAGAAGACAGAAGCGACTGCTGAGACTAAAAAAGATAAAGAGCAGGCCTAACACGTGTTTGATATCGGTTTTTGGGAGCTGGTATTAATATCGGTTGTCGCGTTGGTCGTTCTTGGCCCTGAGCGTTTACCTCATGCTATTCGCAGTGTGGCAAAATTTGTTAGCACGGCAAAGAACATGGCGAACAGTGTCAAAGATGAATTAGCACATGAGCTCAAAATTCAAGAGCTGCAAGAAAACTTGCGTAAAGCAGAGCAAATGGGAATGGAAAATTTATCTCCAGAGCTGAAATCTTCTGTGGATCAGCTCAAGCAGGCTGCGCAAGATGTACAACGCCCTTATGCGAACTCATCGCCCTCTGAAACAAAAACAGAGCGCGATGAACAAAGCGTTGAAGTGATTCCCGCTACAACGATTTCGTCGCCTGAAACGGCCGATAAGAAAGCCGACTCATCTCTGTAGGAGGAGTTATTGTTACCACTGTAACTCCTCCTCTTATGCTCTATTTATACGAGGTTCGATATGTCTTCCGTTGAGCAGACACAGCCTTTAATCAGTCACTTGCTAGAACTACGCGATCGTTTATTGCGTTCAATAGCTGCGGTGATCGTGATTTTTATCGGCTTAGTCTATTTCTCTAGCGACATCTACGATTTTGTCTCCAAACCATTGGTTGAGCGTTTGCCTGAAGGGGCGACGATGATTGCGACCGATGTTGCCTCGCCCTTTTTCACGCCACTCAAACTTACTTTGATCGCGTCCGCTTTTCTCGCGGTGCCTTTTATCCTTTATCAAATCTGGGCCTTTGTCGCTCCAGGTTTGTATAAGCATGAACGCCGTTTAGTCATGCCATTGATGTTTTCAAGCTCATTGTTGTTCTATTGCGGTGTGGCGTTTGCGTACTTTGTGGTATTTCCGCTGGTGTTTGGCTTTTTTACGGCCATCTCTTTAGGCGGTGTTGAGTTTGCAACGGACATTGCCAGTTATCTCGATTTTGTGCTTGCGCTCTTTTTCGCTTTTGGTATCGCCTTTGAGGTTCCCGTCGCCATCATTTTACTGTGTTGGACGGGGGCGACGACGCCGAAAACCTTGAGTGAGAAAAGGCCTTATATCGTGGTTGGGGCATTTGTGGTGGGTATGTTACTGACGCCGCCTGATATGGTGTCGCAAACCTTGCTCGCCATTCCGATGTGTTTATTGTTTGAGGTTGGACTTTTCTTTGCTCGTTTTTATGTGCGCAAAGATGAGGAAGAGCAGGAAGATGAAAGTCATTAATACATGAAAAAAGCGGCGAATAGCCGCTTTTTTTGTACCTATGATAGTGGACTATTTAGATAGTGGACTATTTAATCTTCAAAAGATAACCGCACTGAGAGCATCGATAGACTTCCTTGATGCCCAGAAGTTTTTGCCAGAAGGTTCGATGTTGACGTTGTAAGTGATTACCATGTTCACACATATTAGCCACGTTTATGTATTAAAATTTTGCCGCATACTATAGTGTTTGGGTGATTATTTTTGTGACATATATCACGCTGATGTGTATGTCACTCTATCTATAGTTCTATAAATTATAATTTAAACAGTGAGTTAGCATTAGTGTTTGTAATGTTATTCACTTCAACCAACGAGAGTTCGGTGAGTTCTGCGATGCGTTTGGCAACTAGCGTTGTGTAAGCTGGTTCGTTGCGCTTACCTCTGTGAGGGGCAGGGGCTAAATAGGGACAATCTGTTTCTAGCAGAACAAAGTTCATATCGAGATGCGGTAATACTTTATCCATACCGCCATTTTTAAACGTTGATACACCACCAATCCCAAGATGAAACCCTAGCTCATTAATTGCTTTAGCTTCTTCAAGCGTGCCGCCAAAACAGTGGAATACACCGCTAAGTGAGCCATCTTGCTCTTTTTCCAGCAGTTGTAGAGTTTGAGTGATGGAATCACGGGTGTGGATGACAACAGGCAAATCGCGTTCTTTGGCCCAACTAAGTTGAGTGACGAAAGCCATCTCTTGTTCGGGCTGAAAGGTTTTGTCCCAATACAGATCAATGCCAATTTCACCAATGGCGATAAAGGGGTGTTTATCTAGCCAAGATTCGATAACCGTTAGCGTTTGCTTCACATTTCCATCCACATAGCATGGGTGCAGCCCCATCATCGATCGGCAAAGTTCAGGGTAAGCCGCTTCTGTTTTAAGCATAGGCTCAATGGAGGCAAGATCGATATTGGGCAACAAAATAGCCTCAATGCCTTGCGCCTTAGCGCGTTGCACGACCTCATCTCGATCGTGATCAAATTCAGTGGCATAAATGTGAGCGTGAGTGTCAATCATGGTGTATCTCGATAAACAGAGAATGGGAGAACAGTATACGGAAGTGTGAGCCTGAGGTCATTTTTCTGATTTTTGTCGATTGGCGCTAGCGTCAAAAAGCGAGAGTGATATGATTTCGCCACACTTGAGCGATAGCGGTAGTGAAGAAAGAATGCTTTCTCACACCGCGTATAAACAAGGAGAAGAGAGTGTCAGTATCCATTCAAGGTCAGTTCCCAGGGCGTCGCATGCGTCGCTTACGCAAGCATGATTTTAGCCGCCGTTTGATGGCTGAGAATCAGTTATCGGTTAATGATTTAATTTATCCCATGTTTATTTTGATGGGTAAAGATCGCCGCGAGCCAGTGGAGTCTATGCCCGGTATTGAGCGTCTCTCTATCGACTTAATGCTCGAAGAAGCGCTGTATTTGGCTAATCTCGGCGTGCCAGCCATCGCACTTTTTCCAGTGGTTAATCAAGATGCTAAAAGCTTGTGTGCTGCTGAAGCACATAATCCTGACGGCTTAGTGCAACGTGCGGTGAAATTATTAAAAGAGCATATACCACAAATGGGTGTCATTACCGACGTCGCGCTGGATCCTTTCACGACCCATGGCCAAGATGGCATCATCGATGAAAGTGGCTATGTGATGAATGATGAGACCACCGAGGTGTTGATAAAACAAGCGCTGTCTCACGCTGCAGCCGGTGCCGATGTGGTTGCCCCTTCCGATATGATGGATGGACGAATTGGTAAGATCCGCGAAGCGCTTGAAGAGGCGGGTTTTATTCACACACAGATCATGGCTTACTCTGCGAAATACGCGTCATGTTATTACGGCCCATTCCGCGATGCGGTTGGTTCCTCTTCGAACCTGAAAGGGGGAGACAAGAAAAACTATCAGATGGATCCGGCCAACAGCGATGAAGCCATGCACGAAGTGGCGATGGATATCAATGAAGGGGCTGACATGGTGATGGTGAAGCCCGGCATGCCATACCTTGATGTGGTGCGCCGCGTGAAATCTGAATTACAAGTTCCTACGTTTGCGTATCAAGTGTCTGGCGAATATGCGATGCATAAAGCGGCCATTTTAAATGGTTGGCTCAAAGAACGTGAAACCGTAATGGAGTCATTATTGTGCTTTAAACGCGCTGGGGCAGACGGCATTTTAACCTATTTTGCTAAAGACGTTGCGCAGTGGCTGGCAGAAGATAACGCCAAAACGGCACAATATTTACATCAAGACAACTAAGTTGTGAATTTAGACAGGGGAGCGAATTTTTCTATCTATTTGAAAATAAATCAAAAAAAGATTTCATGAAATAGATGGGTAGGTGTTTTTAGCATGATTAGAAAATAAATGAGATTTTTTCTCATTTAGGGGTTGATAATTAAATGAGAATCATTATTATTAACCATGTCTTAGGGAATGGCGAAGTTCACAAGGACGTCGAGTTTACGATTAACGAATTGCTAGGTGTTAAAAGTAACAAGACAAATTGGCGACGAACTTGCGCAAGTTCTTTTTGACACGACATTGCTCACATTGCTTCCAGTGTAATTTATAGCTTTATCGTAAGGCTGAATGAATCACTTCACTTAGTTTTACCTGTTTTTGCTAGGCGACATCCTCGGGTGTCGCTTTTTTTATCGCTCATTTTCAAGAGGATGCTTTTGTTGTGAATAAAAGGCCATCGATAGTCTTTTCCACAATCAATGATCGTAAAAAGATCATGATAGGAATGTTCGATCTTTGTTTTATTCATTTATAAACAATAAGTTAATACCATTGTTTTCCTCGTTAATCACTGTTTAATAACCAGTGGATAAAAACTATGAACAGAGTTATCCACAGAATGTCATTTGCGGTGGTGGACAAATCAGCAAAATGTTTCGTTGCTCAAGGTGCATTGGCGTGGAATCCTCAAGACAGTCATGGCATCCTTAGTCATTACATTTCGTACTCGCTTTGGATTGCAAAAGACTATGGCTCGCATACCTGACAACCCGTTCATTCTGATTGATGGCTCTTCTTACCTTTACCGTGCATTTCATGCCTACCCAGGCACCATGAGTAATGGCGAAATTCCAACTAATGCTGTCTATGGCGTGGTCAATATGCTCCGTAGCATGATGCGCCAGTTTTCCGCTGAGCGTATGGTGGTTATTTTTGACGCGAAAGGAAAAACCTTCCGCGATGATATGTACCCACAATACAAAGCTAACCGTCCACCAATGCCTGATGATCTACGTTGTCAGATTGAGCCGTTGCACAATGTTATCCGTGCGATGGGGCTACCGCTGATATCGATTGAAGGTGTCGAAGCCGATGACGTGATTGGTACGCTAGCCTCTCAAGCATCACAAGCCGGCATGCCAGTGCTGATCAGCACTGGTGATAAAGACATGGCACAGCTGGTGGACGAGAATGTCACCTTGATCAATACCATGACGAATGTGGTACTTGACCGTGAAGGGGTGATTGAAAAATTCGGTATCCCTCCTGAGCTTATCATCGACTATCTGGCTTTGATGGGCGATAAAGTCGATAACATTCCTGGTGTACCGGGTGTCGGTGAGAAAACAGCGATTGCGTTACTACAAGGCATTGGCAGCCTAGAGCAAATTTACGATAACCTCGATAAAATTGCGCAATTGGGTTTTCGAGGCTCTAAAACCATGGCGCAAAAACTGGCGGATAACCGTGAAAACGCTTTTCTCTCTTACCAATTAGCCACCATCAAGCTGGATGTCGCTTTGGAAGAGAAACCAGAAACCTTGTGCAAAACCCAGCCCAATATTGATGAGTTGATTAAACTTTATGGTCAGCTCACGTTTAAATCTTGGTTAACAGAATTGCTGGGTGGTGGTAATGGGGTGATTGACGCTGATGAAAAAGTGGGTGCGGTAAACACTTCTTCTTCACAAGCAAGGGAGATGGATACAACCGCCGCCACGATTGATCGCAGCCAATATCAAACCATTTTAGATGAAGAGACATTTAATACTTGGTTAGAAAAACTGAAAGCGGCAGAAGTGTTTGCGTTTGATACGGAAACCGACAGCCTCGATTATATGGTAGCGAATTTAGTTGGCCTCTCTTTTGCGACCGAAGAGGGCGTTGCAGCGTATGTTCCTGTTGCGCATGACTATCTTGACGCACCAAAGCAACTGGACCGTGATTGGGTACTCGCCCAACTTAAACCCATTTTAGAAGATGAAAGCCAAGCCAAAGTGGGGCAGAACCTAAAATACGATGCCAGTATTGTTGCGCGTTACGGTATCAATATGAAAGGCATCAAGCACGATACGATGCTCGCATCTTATGTGTACAACAGCGTCGGTGGCAAACATGATATGGACAGTTTGGCGCTACGATTCTTGCAACACAGCTGTATTTCATTCGAACAGGTGGCGGGAAAAGGTAAAAACCAGCTGACCTTCAACCAAATCGAACTTGAGCAAGCGGCACCGTACGCTGCGGAAGATGCTGATGTGACTTTGCGACTTCATCACCGTTTGATGAGTCATATTGAGCAAGATGAGAAGCTCAATCGCATCTACCAACAGATAGAAGTACCTCTTGTTCCCGTGTTGTCTCGTATGGAACGCACAGGCGTGATGATCGATGATATGTTGCTTGGCGCGCAATCGCATGAAATCGCTGCTCGTTTAGAGCAACTAGAACAACAAGCGTTTGATATCGCGGGTCAACCTTTCAACCTAAGCTCACCAAAACAGCTGCAAACCATTTTGTTTGAACAGATGGGGCTACCGGTGATTAAGAAAACGCCAACAGGTACACCTTCCACCAATGAAGAAGTACTGCAAGAGTTGGCACTCGACGGTTACCCTCTGCCTAAAGTGATCATTGAACATCGTGGTTTAGCTAAGTTGAAATCAACCTATACCGATAAACTGCCTAAAATGATCAACCCAACCACAGGGCGAGTGCATACCTCGTATCACCAAGCTGTAACCGCCACTGGTCGTTTGTCTTCAACCGATCCAAATTTGCAAAACATTCCGATCCGTAACGAAGAAGGACGCCGGATCCGTCAAGCCTTTATCGCTCCTCATGGCTGGAAAATCCTGGCCATCGATTACTCGCAAATTGAGCTGCGGATTATGGCGCATTTGTCCGGCGATAAAGCGCTGCTTGAAGCATTCCAGCAAGGGAAAGATATCCATGCAGCGACCGCGGCTGAAATTCTTGGAGTGAGTATTGAGCAAGTCAGCAGTGAGCAACGTCGACGTGCGAAAGCGGTTAACTTTGGTTTGATTTACGGGATGAGCGCCTTTGGTTTAGCCAAGCAGCTCGGCATTCCTCGTTATGAAGCCCAAGAATATATGGATAAATACTTTGAGCGTTATCCTGGTGTGATGCAATACATGGAAGATACACGCTCTACGGCTAGTGAACTTGGCTATGTTGAAACTTTATTTGGTCGCCGTTTGCATCTGCCTGAAATTAAATCGCGTAATGGGATGCGCCGCAAAGCCGCTGAACGTGCTGCGATCAATGCACCAATGCAAGGTACGGCTGCGGATATCATCAAAAAAGCGATGCTATTAGTCGATGCTTGGATTGAGGAGCATGGACAGGGACGCGTTAAACTCTTGATGCAAGTGCACGATGAACTGGTGTTTGAGGTACAAGAGACGGCTTTAGCCGAAATTGAAATTAAAGTACAACAATTGATGGAATCAGCGGCAACGCTAGCGGTGCCATTGGTCGCGGATACTGGTCATGGAGATAACTGGGATCAGGCGCATTAGTTGTTTTTTAAGCAGAATTAGCTAATTTATATGAGCCGACGCACAAATGTCGGCTTTTTTATGGCCTAGAAACAAGTGTTCTTGATTTTAAACTTTGTGTTGTTTAACAAAATTTCCATGAAAAAAAACCACAAAAATAGTTTTCATTTCTGACCATTTGTTATACATTAACTCTCGTAGGGTACAGAGGTAAGATGTTCTATCTTTCAGACCTTTTGTTTCACGTTATTGGATTAGGCTGATTCAGCCGCCCCAGTCAGTATTTGACTGGGGCGTTTTTTATTGGGCCAAAGAAAATATTCATCACTGTTTTTTTACGAGAATTTAGGTGATACAAACACACTATTCTATTGCTGAGTAGTTACTTTGTTTCTTTTATAAACACCCAATTCTGTAACTGGCTAACAGTCACACTTTGATTATTTCTAATGAGAAATCAAGTTCGCCTCAAACACAAAGAATATGTTTAAATTTCATTAATATTCATTATGTTATGTTGATTTCATTGGAATGAGCCAGAGGAGTGTTCTGTGGGTGAGTGAATTGATGACTCTTTGACCTATTGAAAAGTTGGAGGGATTAAGGAATGCTTAGCAAAACAATAATAAATTACCTCCTACTTCTCTCCCGTTGCCCCACCAGGATGGTGGGGATTTTTCTCTTTGCCGTTCGCATTTGGATTTAAAGCCTATAAAAAAGCCCCACGATTAGGTAGGGCTCTGTTGGAGTCACGATTTTTAGTGTTCTTCAGAATTAGTGTTGTGCAGAATGGTCTGGATTCTCTTCTATCTCTTCTAAGTGAGTTGAATCACACTCATCCATCTCTTCCACTGTTTCTTGCTCGGCTAAATGTGCGAGTGCGGGTGCAAACCACGTATCCAATTTGTTACGCAGCACATCGACGCCTAAGCCTTTCAATGATGAAAAAGCATCGACAGTGACATCGCCGCCAAAAGAGCGTGCCTCTTCACGAATTTTTAACACTTGAGCTTTACGTGCGCCACTTTTTAGCTTGTCCGCTTTAGTCAGTAGTACTAGTACTGGGATGTAGCAATCGACAGCCCAAGAAATCAATTGTTGGTCGAGATCTTTCATCGGATGGCGAATGTCCATTAGCACAACCAGCCCTTTTAAGCTCTTACGCTTTTGTAGGTATTCACCTAATGATTTTTGCCATTTTTTCTTCAGTTCCAAAGGAACTTGAGCAAAACCATAGCCCGGTAAATCCACAATATGACAACCTTCAGTGACTTTAAATAGGTTGATCAGTTGGGTTCGACCCGGAGTTTTACTGGTTTTAGCCAAGTTCTTCTGATTCGTTAAGCGATTCAACGAACTCGACTTACCTGCATTGGAGCGTCCTGCAAACGCAATTTCGATCCCTTCATCATCAGGTAGATGACGAATGTCAGGCGCACTGGTAATGAAATGCGTGTTTTGATAATGAATTTTTACGCTCACTGTTAACTCCATCTCGACTTTGTGTAGTCGATTGATTACTTTTTTGTGAAATTGTGTAAAATAACCGTGCTCGGCATAAGGTCGCCTATTGTACCATGAGTCGCCACTGAGAGTGAGTAGCAACTGCAAAGTGGTACTGGAAGCTTGATAATTATAAATGGAATGTCATGAAGAAATTAGCGCTAATCTTGAGTCTTTTAGCCAGCTGCTCAGTGTGGGCCCAAGGCAGCATTGAAGCTGGTAAAGCAAAATCCCAAACGTGTGTTGCCTGTCACAGTGCTGATGGCAATAGTCTACTTACAATCTATCCTAAAATTGCTGGTCAGCATGAGAAATACATAGAGAAGCAATTGCATGATCTCAAGCTGGGAATGACAAGCGGTGGCAAACAAGGTCGTTACGATCCCGTAATGAGTGCCATGGCGATGCCTCTTAGCGACGAAGATATAGCTGATCTTGCAGCGTATTTTGCATCACAAACTATTTCAGCGAACTCAACGCCTGAAGACGTTGCAGTGAAAGGAAAAGCACTTTATAGCGCAGGTGATGCAGAGCGTGGTTTAACCGCTTGTATTGCGTGTCATGGTCCACGTGGTAATGGTACTGAGCTTTCAGGTTTCCCTAAAATTTCTGGTCAGCATGCTGACTACATCAAAGCTCAACTGCAAAAATTCCGCGATGACGCTCGTAATAATGATATGAATGCCATGATGCGTGATGTCGCGAAAAAGCTCAGCGACACTGACATCGAAATACTTTCTAAATACGTTGGTGGCCTTCACTAAACCCTACACCGTTCGAGCACTGTTGTTTGAAAACGCCTTAGCACTGAGCTAGGGCGTTTTCTTTTGTGCTGAAGAAAACGTAATTTTTTGCTCAATGATCGGCTTACCTATCGCTTTTTTTATCTTTTTTTGCCTAGCTGGTGAAAAAATACGCGCTGACTCTCCACTCTAATGCCACTTTCTGGTATGTTGCGCATCCCTGTTTGAGGATGTTACATGCACATTTGCCCATTATGTTTTAGTGAACAAATAGTTCCTTATTTTGCCGATAAAGTTCGCCCTTATCTGCAGTGCCAACACTGTGCACTTGTGTTTGTTAGCCCTGAACATCGTCTTGACGAAAAAGCGGAAAAAGCATTTTATGATTTGCATGAAAATAACCCGCAGGATAGGGGTTATCGCCAGTTTTTGTCACGCGTTTGTGCGCCGATGTTGGAGAGGCTTTCTCCGGCATCTAACGGGTTAGATTTTGGTTGTGGGCCGGGGCCAACCTTATCCATTATGTTGGAAGAGGCTGGGCACACAATGTCGTTATACGATATCTTTTTTCATCCAGATGAAAAGGTGTTGCAGGCGACCTATGATTTTATGACTGCCACTGAAGTGATTGAGCATTTACATAAGCCGCACCAAGTTTGGCAGCAATGGTTAAATTTAGTTAAGCCAGGAGGCTGGATTGGGTTAATGACCAAACTAGTCAAAGACGTGGAGGCGTTTGCTGGGTGGCACTACAAAAATGATCTCACACATGTGATCTTTTTTAGTCGTGAAACCTTCCAGTACTTGGCCAAGCGGGATGAGCTTGAACTTGAATTTATTGGTAATGATGTAATTTTACTGAGGAAACCCCAGTAATGAGCCGTAGTAAAAAATCGAGAAAGCCGGGTTCAGCCGGTGAAGGCGACGTGATTGTCACGCGTAATCGCAGTGAGGCAGATGTTGAAGGCCGTTTGCGTAAGCGAGTTAAAAAACAGAAAGGTCTGAAAGCGGGTAGCCGCCATTCCGATGGTTCAGATCAGCAGCAGCGAGAAGCCGCTAAAGCGCGCGATCCACGTTTAGGCAGCAAGAAAAAAATTCCTCTGGTGGTTGAGCCAGCGAAGAAAATGACCAAGCAAGAGCGTCGTTTGTCGGCTGAGCAAGAGCTCGAAATGCTGGAAAATGATGCGCAATTGAACGTGTTGCTCGATCGTATTGATAATGGCGAAAACCTAGGTGCCGGCTTACAAAAATACGTTGATGAGAAACTCGATCGTATTGAAGCACTGATGAAGCAACTTGGTCTGTATGCTGAAGAGCAAGAAGATGTTTTCGAGCCAATCGTGACTGGCGGTAGTGCCAAAAAATCACGTTCAGATGATGATTTATTATCAGATTTTGAAGGCTTCGACCTAAATGATTTAAAAGGATAGAAAGTGCCATGAATGTAACCTTGTTAGCCATTGCTGGTGGAATCATTATTCTCGGCTTAGCGTCTTACGCTGGTTACCTTCTGCTGCAACTGAAAAAGCAAAAGGATTTGCAGCTTCAACATCAAACATTGGCCATTGAAAAACGCAATGCAAATATTTTTGATAGCGTAAATACGCTTTGCATGGCTGGGATTCAAGGCCAATGTGATCTCTCCGAGATCAGCATCCGTGTCTACTGCATTATGGATTATGTTCAAGGCGAACAGAGAATCGACTTTGATAGTTCGTATCCCGCTATTTCCGAACTGTATTCTATAGTGAAGGATATGCCGCGTGGCGAAGAGCGCAGCCAACTCGCTAAACAAGAGCGAATGAAGCATAACTTAGTGCGCCAAAAGGCGGAGGCCCGTTTAATGGATGCGATTGTTGAAGAGTTAAAAGTTCTACAAAAACGCATTGCCCCTTTGAATAGTCAAATTCCGATTCAAATGATGTAATGGCTCGACTGCCTCTTTCGAGTGAGTGATCGCGTTAGCAGTTTAGAACATTTATACACAAATTTCGTTTTGTCACCCGACGTCCATCATTGTCATGTGGCAAAATAGCCCGTCAAAGTTTCGAACGGAAAGCACAGCATGTCTTCGCAAGTCGTACCCAGCCAACAGATCGTATGGGATCAAGCTGTTTTAGATAAGTATAACTATTCAGGCCCGCGTTATACCTCTTATCCTACAGCACTTGAATTCCATGAAGCATTTACTATTGCCGATTATGATATGGCGTGTGCCCAATACCCTGACAGGCCACTTTCGCTTTATATTCATATCCCGTTTTGTCATAAACTTTGTTACTACTGTGGTTGTAATAAGGTGATTACCCGTCATTCGCATAAAGCCGACGACTATTTGGATGTGCTCGAACATGAGATTCGCCAACGAGCCTCTTTGCTGCATGGCCGTAGAGTCACACAACTGCATTTCGGTGGCGGCACACCAACCTTTTTAACTCAATTGCAAATTAGCCGTTTAATGGCCATTTTGCATGGTGAGTTCCGCTTTGAAAATGACGCAGAAATCAGTATTGAAGTTGATCCGCGTGAAATTGAGTTAGAGATGCTTGATCACCTGCGCAGCGAAGGATTTAACCGCTTGAGCATCGGCGTACAAGATTTCAACAAAGAAGTGCAAAAGCTGGTGAACCGCGAGCAAGATGAAACCTTTATTTTTGCTATGGCGGAACGAGCTAAACAACTGGGTTTTCGCTCAACCAACCTTGATCTCATATACGGCTTGCCTAAGCAGACTAAAGGCTCTTTTGCTAAAACATTAGCGCAAGTGTTGGAGATGAAGCCGGGTCGATTGTCGGTATTTAACTACGCGCACATGCCGCAGCTGTTCGCTGCGCAGCGTAAGATTAAAGATGAAGAGCTACCTACGGCGGAAGAAAAACTGGCCATATTACAAGACACGATCGCGACCTTAACGGGTGCTGGTTATCAGTTCATTGGCATGGACCATTTTGCTCTGCCCAATGATGAGTTGGCCGTCGCGCAGCGTGAAGGCATTTTACATCGCAACTTTCAAGGTTATACCACGCAAGGTAACTGCGACTTAGTTGGCTTTGGTGTCTCAGCCATTTCAATGATTGGGGATGCGTATGCGCAGAACCAAAAAGAGCTGAAAAAATACTATGAGCAAGTCAATGAGTTACGTCATGCACTCTGGAAAGGGGTGGCACTGGATAGTGATGACTTACTCCGTCGCGAAGTGATCAAGCAGCTTATCTGCAATTTCAAACTGGATAAAAGCCAAATTGAAGCACAGTTTGACGTGACGTTTAATCACTACTTCAAGCAAGATCTTGAGTTACTACAAACCTTTATTGATGATGAGTTAGTGGAAGCTGATGAAAAAGAGATCCGCGTGACTTTGCGCGGGCGGTTGTTGATCCGCAACATCTGCATGTGCTTTGATAAATACTTGCGTGTTCGTGCTCGTCAGCAACAATTTTCGCGGGTAATTTAACGCCCTTACCATGAATCATAAAGCCACTGCTCGTCAGTGGCTTTTTCTTTGAAAAGAGGGATGAGTTATGGCGTCAGGTATTTATTCGCTGCAACATCCCACAATGCTTTGATTAATGGGTTATCAAGCTGCGAGCGTTTGCAGCACACACCGAGCTGAAATGGTTTTACGGGTGCTAATTTAAGGCGCTGGATCTTATCTCTCACCGGGCTATTGTTGATCACCACATCTGGCGCAATGCCGATACCACAACCGAGCGCGACCATGCTGACAATCGCTTCATGCCCTGAGCTCTGCGCGTAAATATTGGGTTTGATCTTCATTTTTTTAAACCATGCATTGGCTCTATCTCTTGCCGTTCCCGCTTCAGGAACAATAAAAGGGACAACTGACCAATCGGGTGTGTCATTTTGCAGTTGTTCGATAAAGCTACTGATCCCGAGCGGCGCGATCACCGATAAGGGTATTTCACCAATCGTTTCAAATTCAACGCGAGCTGGTAGCTGTTCGGGCATGGCTGAAATGGCAATATCCGCTTCATCATTCAAAATCTTATCAATCGCTTGAGCAGGATCGCCAGTCAAGAGTTTGAACTCAATATACGGATGGCGAACTCGAAAATCGGACAGTAACTGAGGCAGGTGGCTATAGCTGGCAGTGACGGAGCAAAACAAACGAATTTCACCTTGTAATACGCTATTTTGGTTTTTCATTTGTACGTTATATTGCTGCCACTCTGTAATGATTTTGAGTGCAACAGGAACCAGTTTACTGCCTGCTGGCGTTAGCTCAACGCTACGATTATCACGCACAAATAAGCTTTGGCTAGTTTCTTCTTCCAGCTTCTGGATCTGCCGGCTGAGCGCGGATGGGCTGATGTGCATCGCGGCGGCAGTCTTACTGAAGTTTTTACTCTCACACAGATGGATAAACATCTGCAGGTTTTTAATGTTCATAAGTTAATCACATCACGTTGCATAAATTGCAATAACTAATTGTGAATATATCACTTTAAGCAACTTGATGTCTGCTTTAGTATCAGTTTATTCGGTTCTAGAAACCGACCTGATGGAAAGAATCTTTAAAGGAGAGCGCTAACATGGCTAACTATTTCAATACCCTAAATCTACGCCAACAACTTGACCAACTTGGTCGTTGCCGCTTTATGGATCGCTCTGAGTTTGAAAGCGAAGCCGAGTACCTCAAAGGTAAAAAAGTAGTGATTGTCGGTTGTGGTGCACAAGGTTTAAACCAAGGTCTAAATTTACGAGACTCTGGCCTTGATGTCTCTTATGCATTGCGTCAAGCAGCGATCGACGAACAGCGTCAGTCTTATAAAAATGCTAAAGAGAACGGTTTTGAAGTGGGTAGCTATGAAACGCTCATCCCTCAAGCAGACTTGGTCATTAACCTAACGCCAGATAAACAGCACAGCAATGTTGTCGAAACCATCATGCCGCTGATGAAAAAAGGTGCAGCATTAGGGTATTCTCACGGTTTTAACGTGGTTGAAGAAGGGATGCAGATCCGTAAAGACATCACGGTTGTGATGGTGGCGCCTAAGTGTCCGGGAACCGAAGTGCGTGAAGAGTATAAGCGTGGTTTCGGCGTGCCGACTTTGCTTGCCGTTCACCCAGAAAATGACCCTCAAGGTGAAGGTTGGGATATCGCAAAAGCTTGGGCGGCCGGAACGGGCGGTCATCGTGCTGGCTGTTTGGAATCCTCTTTCGTTGCCGAAGTAAAATCGGACCTTATGGGCGAGCAAACCATCTTGTGTGGCATGCTACAAGCGGGTTCGATTGTGTGCTATGAGAAGATGGTAGCAGAAGGTATTGACCCAGGTTACGCAGGTAAACTGCTGCAATACGGTTGGGAAACGGTAACCGAAGCGCTGAAATTTGGTGGCATCACTCACATGATGGATCGCCTATCAAACCCAGCAAAAATCAAAGCGTTTGAGCTGTCTGAAGAGCTTAAAGACTTGATGCGCCCACTGTACAACAAACATATGGATGACATTATTTCTGGTCATTTCTCTAGCACTATGATGGCTGACTGGGCCAACGATGATGCTGATTTGCTGGGCTGGCGTGCTGAAACCGGTGAAACTGCGTTTGAAAACTACCCACAGTCTGATGTACAGATCACTGAGCAAGAGTACTTCGACAAAGGTATTTTGATGATTGCCATGGTTCGCGCTGGGGTTGAGCTGGCATTTGAAGCTATGACGGCTTCCGGTATTGTTGAAGAGTCAGCTTACTATGAATCCCTGCATGAGCTGCCACTGATTGCCAACACAGTAGCACGTAAGCGTTTGTATGAAATGAACGTGGTTATTTCTGATACAGCAGAGTATGGTAATTACCTGTTTGCCAATGTCGCAACACCGTTACTGCGCGAAAAGTTCATGCCAAAAGTATCTACTGATGTGATTGGTAAAGGCCTTGGTGAAAGCTCGAATTTCGTTGATAACGCGACCTTGATTGAAGTGAACGAAATTCTTCGTAACCATCCGGTTGAGTACATCGGTGAAGAGTTGCGTGGTTACATGACAGATATGAAACGCATCGCTGTCGGTGGCTAAAGGCTAATTAACCTTCCGGTGGTTAAGAAGGGGCCGAGAGTTCGCCCCTTTTGAATGACGAGAATGATGACGTTGACTGGAGAGAATAAATACAAAAGCAAACACAATATAAAACAAAAGGCTTGGTCGCCGTTGACCAAGCCTTTTTTATTGGGAAATTTTTATCTCAACCGGGCAATATTATTTGGCGGTGATTTTCGCTTCTAACTCGGCCAATTTTTGCTCCATTTCAGTGAGCTTTTGGCGAGTACGCATCAATACTTGAGTCTGTACATCAAATTCTTCACGGCTCACCACGTCCAATTTATTTAATTGGCCTTGGATCACTTGGCGAATTTTTTGATCAACGTCGGCACCCAAATCTTTTACGGGTTGAGGCATTGAATCGTGAATTTGTTTGGCAATTTGCTCAAGTTTTTTAGGGTCAAACATAGCGGCTTACACTCCTGTCAGTTTGTCTCCATTCTAAGCAATTGAGCTGAGAATGTCGTTATTCAAGGTAAGAAAAAGGCCACTGAGGTGGCCTTTTTTGAAGCAGTCTTAATTATATGGTGTTATTTATTTTCAGCGAGTCGGCGTTGTGCTGCTTTGGCCTCGTCAACTCTGGCTAGCTTTTCGAGGTCTTTATCCTCAACAAACACAGGCAGTGGTTTATGTTTTTCGGCTAGATAGCTGTAAATTACAGGCAGTACGAATAGCGTAAATAGTGTACCAATCGCAAGACCTGCCACAATCACAATACCAATACTAAAGCGCTGAGCTGCACCTGCACCCGTTGCGTACATCAACGGGATCAAACCTGCAATCATCGCTGCTGTCGTCATTAGAATTGGGCGAAGACGCACTTTGGCTGCCTCCATCACCGCTTCGATGCGAGACTTGTTATGGTATAGCTGCTCTTCTTTCGCCACTTCACAAATAAGAATACCGTGCTTGGTGATAAGACCAACCAGTGTAATCAACCCTACTTGCGAGTAGATGTTCATGGTTGCTGCGCCCCAAGCCAGGGCAATTAATGCTCCGCAAATGGCGAGAGGAACAGATACCATGATAACCAATGGATCTTTTAACGACTCAAATTGAATCGCCAGTACCAAGAAGATGATGGCGAGTGCCAAACCAAAGGTTGCGTAGAGTGCGCTTCCCTCAGTCACGTATTGACGTGCTTCACCCATATAATCGTGGTTGTAGCCTGCGGGCAGTTTAGTTGCGGCAACATCCTCAAACCACGTAATCGCATCACCCATTGCAACTCCTGGGCCCGGTACACTTCCGACGGTTGCCGAGTTTAGCTGGTTAAAGTGCGGCAGTGAGCGTGGCTCTGCAATCACATCAATGGTAATTAGGCTCCCCAATGGGATCATTTTTCCGTCAACGGCACGCACAAAGTAGTGATTCATCGATTCAGGGTTGAGGCGATATTTACGTTCAACCTGCGGGATCACTTCATAAGAGCGGCCATTGAGATCGATGCGGTTGACATAGCCATCCGCCATCATGGTCCCTAATGTCGTGCCAATATCCTTCATCGTGATGCCATAAACCCCAGCTTTATCTTTGTCGATATTGATTTTCATCGTCGCAGAATCGTAATTGAGGTCTAAATCGGAGTACACAAACATCGGGCTTGCTTTCACTTCTGTTAGCACTTCAGTGGCAATAGCGAACAAACTTTCAAAGCTATTGGGTGTAGTGATGACAAATTGAATTGGCAATCCAGAGCCTGCGCCGGGAAGTTCGGGCATTTGGAAGGCCGTCACGGCCATGCCTGGAATATCTTGCACTAAGGTGCCGACTCGAGTGGCAACCTCAGCTTGGCTTGCCTGGCGTTCACTCCAAGGCACCATAGAGGCAATACCAAACGCTTGGTTGGAGCTTGGAACACCGGTAAAGACTTGAGCAAACTGAACTTCTGGCTGTTCAGACAGAATCGTATTCACGTCATTCATGGTGTTTTGTAAATAGTCCAAGTTCGCATTCGAAGAACCCGTACCAATTAACATGACCACGCCTTTATCTTCAGAAGGGGCAAGCTCACTTGGAATGAATTTGAACAGCATAGGCAGGCTGGCAAACACGATCACCGCAAAGGCAATCACGACAGGACGGCGCTGCATTACTTTCTCGAGTAATTTCGCGTAGCGATTACTCATTGAATCAAGTAATCCATGCACTTTTTGTTCAAACTTGTTGGGCTCTTCGTGCGCTTTAAGCATTTTAGAACACATCATGGGTGAAAGTGTCAGTGCAACAATACCTGAAACAAATACAGCACCAGCCAGTGTGAGTGCAAACTCTTTAAAGAGTGAGCCTGTTATGCCACCCATCATCGCTATCGGTGCATAAACGGCGCCCAGTGTCAGCGTCATCGCAATTACCGGAACGGCGATTTCACGAGTACCAATAATCGCGGCACGAAATGGTGATTCACCCAGCTTAATGTGGCGGTCAACGTTTTCTAGTACAACGATTGCATCATCCACCACAAGGCCGATAGCCAATACCATCGCTAGCAGTGTCATCAAGTTCCATGAGAAGCCCATTCCCTGCATTACCATAGCAACACCAACTAAGGAGAGTGGAATGGTAACAATCGGGATGATAACGGCACGTAAAGAGCCTAGGAATAGAGTAATGACGACAAGTACGATCAAGGCGGCTTCAGCGATGGTTTTTATGACCTCGTGGATCGATTCATTGATCGCCACC
The DNA here is from genome assembly GCF_001989995.2 of Vibrio anguillarum. Lineage (GTDB taxonomy): Bacteria > Pseudomonadota > Gammaproteobacteria > Enterobacterales > Vibrionaceae > Vibrio > Vibrio anguillarum. Next base: position 6,596 of record NZ_JAHGUP010000074.1, on the reverse strand, counting down.
GTGGAGTCATACATCACGTTCATTTCGATGTTACTTGGTAGATTACGCTTTAACTGCGGTAACAGATCCAGCACATCTTGAGCAATGTTGATTGGGTTTGCGCTAGGTGCTGCGTTGATGGCTGCTACAACCGCTTCTCGGCCGTTTGCACTTGCGCGGTAAACATCATGGCTTTTTTCTAGCGTGACGTTTGCAATATCACCTAGGCGAATAACATTGCCGTCGCCCGTTTTAACCACCAGGTTTTTCAGCTCATCGACATTTGACACTTGCGTATCGGCACTACCGTTATACAGCACGAATTCGCCAGTGGCTTGTCCTGTTGCTGATTGATAGTTGTTGGCATTCAGCACGTTCATCACATCGCCCGCAGTGAGCTGTAGTCCTGCCATTTTTGCTGGATCAAGCCAAATACGAAGGGCGTATTTCATGCCACCATACAAGTCAATCTTAGAGACGCCGTTGACGGTGAATATTTGAGGGTTAAATACACGCTCAAGATAGTCAGTAATTTGGCTTGAACTAAGTTCATCACTAGTGAAACCAATATACAGCACCGCGGTGGTTGAGCCGGTAGACATAGTTACCGTCGGATCTTCGGCCTCTTTAGGAAGCTGTGAGCGTACCGAGTTCGTTTTTGCTAACACATCTGAAAGTGCAGCGTTGGGATCGGTATTGAGCTTCATCGTTACGGTAATCGTTGATTTACCCAATACCGAAGAAGAAGTCATATAATCAATGTTGTCGGCTTGTGCGACTGCTTGTTCCAAAGGTTGAGTGATAAAACCTTGGATTAAGTCGGCACTTGCACCGTAATAGCCTGTACTCACTGTAACAACGGTATTCGTCATTTCAGGGTATTCACGAACCTGCATTTTGAAAATAGCTTGAAAACCAAGCAGAGCTATCAAAAAGCTGATCGATACCGCGAGCACTGGACGTTTTATAAAAACATCAGTAAAACGCATGATTCCTCCAATTACAGCATCGGTGTTTCAGCAGGTGGTGTAGTCGCATTACTTTCGACTACCCGAACTTTCGAATGGTTACTTAAGCGCACTTGACCTGAAGTGACCACGATGTCTCCATCTTGTACGCCCTCTAAAATATGCGCCACAGCACCTTTGCGTTCACCTACTTTTACAACGCGCTGCTCTACTCGTTTAACGCCATCTTCTTCTTTCAACACGTAAACATTATCACCATACAGGGTGAAGGTAATGGCGGTTTGAGGAAGCGTGACTTGGTTTTCTAATTTCGGCAGGATGATGTTGGCACGAGCAAACATACCGCTGCGTAGTTTACCGTCACTATTTGGAATATCGGCTTGCACTTGGATTAAACCACTTTGAACGCTAACGGCAGGCTCAATCGCAGTAATGGATCCTGTAAACGCTGCATTAGGATAAGCATCGATAAAAATATCTACTTGCTGGCCTAATGAAATACGTGAAATATCCGTTTGTGGAACGGTAAAGCGCAGACGCATTACACTGGTATCTTCCAAGCGAACAATATCGGTGCCTGGCTGTAGGTATTGGCCTAAATACACATTACGGATACCCACCACACCAGCAAAGGGAGCTTTGATTTCACGACGATCAATGGAAGCTTTTAAACTTTCAATATCTGCAGACAAAGAGTAGTAGTTTGCTTCGGCTTCATCATAAGCTTCTTTTGAAATCGACCCTTTAGCGAATAGACCTTTATAGCGTTCGTATTTCGCTTTTGCAGCAGGTAGGCGAGCTTGTGAGCTTTTTAAATTAGCTTTCTCAACCGCAGAATCAAGTAAAACTAAAGGTTGGTCTTCCTCAACTTGTGTCCCTGATTCAAATGAAATCTTATCGATCACGCCGCTGGTTTCAGATGTCAGTGTCACGCCTTGATTGGGTTCAATAAAACCAATCGCTTCAATCACTGGGATCCAATCAACAGGAGTTACATCAGTCACTGTCACTGGAAATTCAGGTTCAGGACGGTTGGCCATGAATTCGGCAATTTTTTGTTGTTTAAACAGATTAAAACCTATCACGCTACCAAACAGTATGAAGGCGATAAGTAACATAAAGAATGTCCACTTTTTCATTCTAGTCAGAACTCCAAGTTAGTGTTGAGTAATTGCATCCCAACTGGCGTCAATCACAGCACTGAGTGCGCTGTCATCCAGTTGATAACATTCCATCGCTTTTTTACGGGCAAGGGCGACCGTTGTTTCGAAGCTTAAAGCAGACAAAATCTGGTTATCCAACGGCTTGAATAATCCCTGCTCTTTACCTTGATCAAATAGTAAATCCACTTTGGCAAACATTTTTCGCTCAAGTTCCTTAACATTGCAACTGATTGTTGTTGGCAATGATTCATATTGAACTCGGTTGCTGAGTGTTGCACTGCTTGATTGTGCTAATTCCCAGATATTAAGCCACATCATTTTAAAGCGTTCTTTCAAAGGCATCTCATCATCAATATTGGCTTGCACCGCGTCAGCAATGTGCTGACAAACGTGTAAGCGAACTGTCACGAGAAGATGATCTTTGTCATCAAAGTAACGGTAAATTGTTCCCGTTGCGACACCGGCTTCTTTGGCTAATTTGTGCATCGATAAGCCTTGAAATCCAGATTCAGCGATCAGCTTTTCAGCGGCCACCAATATCTGCTGGTACTTATCCACGTGAATACAGTTAGACATGCTGACATCCCACAGTGAATGAACGTTCATTCATTATAGACCAAACTATAGCCCCTTATGCAATACACTAGTGTAGTAAAATGACAAAAATCTTATGGTGAATGACGTAGTAATCAGTAAAGCGCGGCATTATCATAGACGGCCCAAATAAAAGTGATACGAGTACCTCATGAAGCTGAATCCAAGACAAGACGAAGCCGTCAAATATGTATCGGGCCCATGTCTAGTATTGGCGGGGGCTGGCTCGGGTAAAACGCGCGTAATTACCAACAAGATCGCTTACTTGGTTCAACAGTGTGATTATAAAGCGCGCAACATTGCTGCCGTTACATTTACTAACAAAGCCGCTCGAGAAATGAAGGCGCGGGTAGCACAAACGCTTGGAAAAGCTGAGTCAAAAGGGCTGCTCGTTTCCACATTTCATACTTTAGGCCTCAATATTATTCGTCGGGAATATAAATTTTTGGGCTTGAAAGCGGGGTTCTCTCTGTTTGACGACCAAGATCAGCTTGCGCTGCTCAAAGAGTTGACAGAGAAACAGCTCGAGGGCGATAAAGATCTGCTGCGCCAATTGCTCAGCACCATCTCCAACTGGAAGAACGACATGTTGACGCCAGAGCAAGCGAAAGGTTTTGCTCAAGGTGAACAACAACAGCTGTTCGCTTACTGCTTCGATCTTTATCAAAAGCAAATGAAAGCGTATAACGCGCTCGATTTTGATGATCTTATTTTAATGCCGGTGCTGTTATTGCAAAACAACGCCGAAGTTCGTCAGCGTTGGCAAAACCGCATTCGCTACTTGCTGGTGGATGAATATCAAGATACCAATACCAGTCAATATGAGTTAGTGAAACTGTTGGTTGGAGAACGTGGCCGTTTAACCGTGGTGGGTGATGATGATCAATCCATCTATTCTTGGCGAGGGGCGAAACCGCAAAACCTCGTGTTGCTGGGGCAAGATTACCCAAATCTTAAACTGATTAAGCTTGAGCAGAACTACCGTTCAACCAGCCGTATTTTGAGAGCGGCCAATATTCTGATTGCCAACAACCCACACGTGTATGAGAAAACGCTTTTTTCTGAGATCCCTGAGGGTGAAAAACTCAAAGTTCTGCTGGCGAAAAATGAAGATCATGAAGCGGAGCGAGTCACTGGTGAACTGATTGCGCATAAATTTCTCAATCGCACCGAATATCGTGATTACGCGATATTGTACCGCGGTAATCATCAGTCACGCTTAATTGAAAAATCGCTGCTGCAAAACCGCGTGCCTTATAAGTTATCCGGTGGAACGTCATTTTTTGCCAGAGCCGAAATTAAAGACATCATGGCTTACCTCAAAGTGTTGGTGAATCCTGACGATGACAATGCTTTTTTACGCATTGTGAACACGCCAAAACGAGAAATTGGCCCAGTCACGTTAGAGAAATTGGGTAGTTACGCCAATATGCGTGGCAAAAGCTTGTTTTCGGCCAGTTTTGAACTTGGCTTAGAGCATCATTTGTCTGGAAGAGGGCTCGACAACTTGCGTCAGTTTACGCAATGGTTAGTGGCTATCTCAGATCAAGCTGAACGAGGCAATACCGTTGAAGCGGTGCGATCGTTAGTCCGAGATATTCATTATGAAGATTGGCTGTATGAAACCTCTTCCAGCCCCAAAGCGGCCGAAATGCGTATGAAAAACGTCTCTGATCTCTATTCTTGGATTGTGGCCGACCTTGAAGGTGACAACTATGACCAACAAGAAAAATCACTCAAAGAAGTTGTACAGCGCTTAACCCTACGCGACATGATGGAGCGAAGTGAAGAAGAGGATGAGAGTGATGCCGTTCAGTTGATGACACTGCATGCATCGAAAGGCCTTGAATTTCCTTACGTTTATTTGATTGGCACTGAAGAGGGTATTCTTCCTCATCAAACCAGTATCGATGAGGACAACGTCGAAGAAGAACGTCGTTTGATGTATGTCGGGATAACTCGCGCGCAGCGAGAACTGACTTTCACTATGTGTAAAGAACGTCGTCAATACGGGGAACTGCTTAAACCCACACAAAGTCGCTTTTTGGATGAATTACCCTTTGACGATGTTGAGTGGGAACAGAGCAAAAAGCCAGTAAGTCAAGAAGAGCGAATGGCGAAAGGACAAAGTCATATTGCTAATTTGCGCGCTGCCATGTTTAAGAAATAGTGCTTAAAAAATAATAAAAACAAAGGTTTGGAATTAAAGCCAAACCTTTGTTTTATAGGGGTTAATGTATTAAAGACCTGCAATCATATGCTCAATGGCGGCAACGATTTCGTCGTCAGAGCAATCCATACAGGTTCCTTTAGCTGGCATGGCATTAAAGCCTTGCAGTGCATGATTTTTCAATACATCTTTACCTTGGGCGATACGTGGAGCCCACTCTTCGGCATTGCCAATTTTAGGTGCGCCACTGATGCCTGTAGAGTGGCAAGCGATACAGAATGTACCATAAACTTGCGCGCCATCACGAGGGCCTGTCGGCTCTGCCGCAACGGGTTCACTACCCGCTAAGTAAACATCACCTACAGGTTTAATGCGATCAGCAATGGCATCGTATTCAGCTTGGCTGGTTGCCAATGCAACACTAGAAAAGGTTAAAGCAGCGAATAACACGCTTATGATTCGTCGAGACATATCCATTAAACTCACTTTATATTCCAAAGGTAAGTTCATGCTTACCTATTTATACTTAGATTTAGAGTGTGGCTGATTTAAAAGCCATTCAAGCTGTTAAATCAATGTAAATATTGGGTGATTATATCCCGATAAGTTGTTGCAATAAACAACAAGTTGCGATCTTCAAGGGGTGAGTCACATCCTTATTATAGAGGTAATAATGGTTATCTGATGAAAAAGGCGTCAAACGATAAAAAAAGTTGAAAAAGTACTAGACGCCCTAGTGTGAACTCCGTATTATTCCACTCCGCCGATAGGGCATGCGCCCGTAGCTCAGCTGGATAGAGCGTTGGCCTCCGGAGCCAAAGGTCGAAGGTTCGAATCCTTTCGGGCGCGCCATCCGGATGCTTATGTAAATAAGTAGCAAATTGGCAAAACAGTGGTGGCTATAGCTCAGTTGGTAGAGCCCCGGATTGTGATTCCGGTTGTCGCGAGTTCAAGTCTCGTTAGCCACCCCATTATTTGGTAACTTCGGTTTCCTTTCTTGGTGAAAGTCGAGAAAAAAGATTTACATCGATGAATAGACTAGTTTGATAGTGCATCATGATGTTAGGAATAGCGGAGCAGAGAGTTTTCTCTCGTTTATTCCAAAAAATGAATTTGTATCGGTGAATAGCGCAGCTTGGTAGCGCATCTGGTTTGGGACCAGAGGGTCGGGGGTTCGAATCCCTCTTCACCGACCACTTTTCTTTTCTTCTCATTGGTTAAAAATGAAAAGAAAAATAACGGCAAGCAAGCGGTTATTGCAAAGTTTGATGGTGGCTATAGCTCAGTTGGTAGAGCCCCGGATTGTGATTCCGGTTGTCGCGAGTTCAAGTCTCGTTAGCCACCCCATTATTCGGTAACTTCGGTTTCCGTTCTTGGTGAAAATCGAGAAGAAAGAGATATATCGGTGAATAGCGCAGCTTGGTAGCGCATCTGGTTTGGGACCAGAGGGTCGGGGGTTCGAATCCCTCTTCACCGACCACCTTAATAAGCCTCAGTCGAAAGACTGGGGCTTTTTAATATCTGATGTTTGGAGCCTTAATCAAGGTAATGAGAGCCAAAGTAGGGTTCGCCTGATCTTCAAAACCGGGCTCTTCACCGGCCATCTTAATAAGCCTCGGTCGAAAGACTGGGGCTTTTTAATATCTGATGTTTGGAGCCTTAATCAAGGTAATGAGAGCCAAAGTGGGGTTCGTCTGATTTTCAAAACCGGGCTCTTCACCG
>NZ_JAHGUP010000073.1 GCF_001989995.2 Vibrio anguillarum | reverse complement strand
ATTTTCACCCTAAAATTCGTAGTTTACTCAAGCCGTAAAACATGCAAGTTTCTTTGTTTGCCTCAATCGGTTTTAGCGTTGGCGCGTTGTAAATTTTGCGTGCGCAAAGTGTGGGAAGGGCAAGTTTATCGAGCATTGTGCACTTGCTGAGTGTTTCGCTCGTTGAGTTTTCCTGATTCAAAAGCTTGGTTGGTTGTTGAAAGGTGGACTTTGTTTTGGCGGCTCATTT
>NZ_JAHGUP010000072.1 GCF_001989995.2 Vibrio anguillarum | reverse complement strand
CTTGAGCCGTTTGTTATGCTTGTGCTCAAGTAAACTGCAAAACTAGACAACCAATTAATGCGGGTAAACCTGCAATAAAGAGAACCAAGCCTGTTTGGTAGTTAGCTCGATAATGCTCAACTTGCTCTTCTTCAAAATCATGTCCCTTTACCATTTTGTATACTTTATCGGTAACCGGATCATCTAATCGTGTCGTTTTGCTGTGTATACCACCTTCCCACATTAACTTTGCTAAAAGCCAAATAACAATCACGACAAAAAACAAAAAATCAGCTGGCCGCGTTGTAGCAAAAAGAGGAACATAATTAGATAAAGCGAAAACAATCAAAATGGCCACTATATTGATTAAAAAGACTTTCCTCATCAATTCGGTCAATTTTTACTCCTAGAGCATAACGCCCAATTAAGGGGTGAGCAACGCTACCACCCAACCTAAAGCATTGTGCCATAAACACTAAATTTGAAGTAGAAGCAAAAATACCAAGCGTTGGGAATCCCTCTTAAATTGCTTGTTAGGGTTATTTTTTTGCCGTTAGATCATCGATCTGCTTAAGCAAGTGCTTTTCCTTTTTTTCGTAGGGCATTAGATGTTCGTAATAGAATGCCCAAGCAAAAAACAACACTATAAGCACTACCAAGATAATTGAACCTGTTCGATACAATAAAAACTCATGCTCTGTTGGCTGCGCACTCTTAGCTACTGATGTTTTTGATACAACACGCATTCGTTCAAGCTCATAGTTATTCACCATAGCTCTGGCGCCAGTTGCAACAAGCTTGATGGATGCAGACTCATTTGGTCTCAGCGCATCAAACTTTATAAGAAAATGTTTATCTGTTAACTCTGAGGATTCATATGGAATACTTGATTCCAATTGAATTACCGGCTCAGTCATAGTAACTCTTAACCTACCATCAGTTCCCACCTCACTTTTAGCACTCGAAATTACGTAGAAAGGCAACCATATTTCGATATCATTTTGAGTTTCTCGACCTTCATTAGTAACTGTTACGCTAACTGCTGTGGCTTTTTCCAATTCAATAGGCTCTATATACTGATAAGACAAGCTATGCTTAGGAAGAACATTATCTAAAAGCCAAGGGATTGAAGCCGCTAACAAAGGAATTAGAATACCAATTAGTAAAAAGCTTGCTAACTTCCAGTTGCTATTACTGTTTTTTTCATACTTTACCACTAGCTGAAAACCTCCTAATAACCCTAACGCCCGCTTAAGGGGCAGACAACGCTACTACCAAGTTTCCGCATAACACCGCAATCACACAAACCAACGCATAGTAAAAATGCCCCGCGTTGGCTGTCCCTCTTGAAGCGTTTGTTATGTACCTGGTTGGTTCTATCCCCAGAAACACCCATAAGTATCGTCTTCTAGTATTTCCAAGAAAGCTTCTAGAAGTTGAATCTCTGGGATTGGTTCATACGAATGCCATTTTTGGTCGGATTTCATCCAGTAAATTTTCCACGCGTCACGCGACTTATAATATTTGACTTTGGCTACTGGGCACTCCATTTTTTCGGATGGATCATTCCACTTAGGACGTATCTCGAAGATTTCGATGACCTGCCCCTCTAACCGATACCCAATATCAAGTTGATTGCGGATCTCTTCTGGCGGTCGACAAGAATCAAGGTACTTCTCCACTGCCTTTCTGTAACGCTGTTGCTCAATTTCTGAAAATGCCATATCTATCACCTAACCCTTTAATTAAGCTAAGTTTACGACCTAATTTCATACGTTGGCTAGGTTAATTTTCGAGAAAGTACATAACGCCCGCTTAAGGGGCAGCCAACGCTACTACTAACTTTCCGCATAGCACCGTAAACACTGAAACTAACGCACAGTAAAAATGCCACGCGTTGGCTGTCCCTCTTGAAGCGTTTGTTAACTGGCCAATGTGCACTTTAAACCAACACAAAAAGATTACTCTACACTTCGTTTGATGTCTTTGTATCTAGGGTTGCTTTTCTGATCTGAGCATGAAAAATTCGCAAGTTTTACGAGTGGTTGCTCCCAAGCAGCTTTGTTGCTTAGAATAAATAGCCACTTTGATTAGGTCAGCTGGCATTTTAAGCGCTTAGTATAGCCATATTTTTTCAGAGAAAAAAATTATTTTAGCATTTTACTCCAAAATATAGCACAAATTCTTTACAAAATAAAAATCAATCACCAAAGACCTAGGTATCCAAGAATGTAGACAGGCAGAAATGCCAACATTCATTCATCCTCCGACCTTAAGCAACAAGTGTTATATTTGACTTTATATTTTGGACAGCTATACATATAAGGCTGATTGCATATCAGCTTCATTAACAGGAATATGAAAGGAGAATTAAAATGGGTTGGTTAAGTTGGCTTTCTACAGGTATCCGAGTCGCTGGTGCAGTTGTCTCTTCTCTAGGTGGAACAACTATGGTTGGCGAAAAAATGATGCTCAATGCTGGAACAACAAAAGAAACGTACCTTGGAAATTTAAAGATCCGTAAGATAACAGAGCAAGGTAAAACGGCAGCTTATCTATTTAATAATGACATTAACAATGGATATTACTTGTCATTTACATCTTCAGATCAAGTAGGAGCAGGCAGTATTAAAAATTTATTTATTCCCGCTGCTAAAGATGGTGTAGAAGTGAAAATTGATGTGACGGACTATTTCATTGATAATCTCGCTGGGTCAATATGTTACTCATCCGTGCCATATGAAAATGGAAAGCCATTGGCCGAAACAGACATTTCGTTCTCAATTAAGAACTGGTCTAAGAAAAGACTTAATTTTTGCGGTAATGACTTTGGCATTGCAATAAATTACGATGAAAATATGTTTATATTGACAAATCAATTAAACAAAGGGGAATTTAAAGACATAAAGATTCAAGCAATTACGCAATCAGGTGATGTTTATAACATTCTCACAGATAGAATTGCTGCAGGAGAAAATAAAATGGTAAAATACCCTGAAGCAATGGATAACGTTACACCAATCACACGTGTAACCGTATCATTAACCGCACCTATTAATGCAATTATCGATGATGTTCATCCTACTTTAGAATATTTAATTTCTTAATTTTAATGTTTGTATAGTGTGATTTATGAAGGAAATATTAAGTAAAAAATTAAGTCTAATAAAACACTTTTCCTATGTTCGACAGGCTTTGTTGCGTTATGAATTATTCACTTTAATGATCGATTAACTTCTTCAACATTTTATTATTAAATTAGTTATTGTTTTTTGTAAATTAACTATCACACAACAGAACCCCAAGCACAACAAAGACCCTTCAGATTATTTTCAGCTCTTCTGTAATGACTAGATTGCACAACAAAACATTTGCAGACTCCCTTTTCTCAGATGCTTTTGGCATTTCCACTTCGCCAGTTAACGCCGCATTAAGTGGTGAACAACGCCAACCACCCGACCTAAACCATTGTGCCGTAAATACTAAAGCTAAATCAAACTGAAAGCGCCAAGCGTTGTGAATCCGTCTTAAATGCCTTGTTATGTTTAATTTCTCAGTCGCCCGCTATAGCCAGAATATTGACCTAGAGTATCTGCCCCAGTTCGTTCAATCAGGCTTGTACAAAATGGTCGAACACATTCATATAATTGCTTTACATATTCCACATTGATATCTGCACCCCAAAAACTATTCATTTTCTCTCTAGCTTCTGTAGTGTCCCACGCTGAGCCATAGAATCACGCACAGATTTTAAGTGTAAGTTACTAAACGCATGCTCGATATTACTATCTTGCTCTAGCTGGAGTTCTGCAATTAAACAAATTTTTTTCAGTTTTTTATGGTAAGGCTTACGTTCGTTCCAGTTATCTACAACTCGGTGACCAACAAAATTGATGGTTGCTTCAACAGCGAGAGCCATAAATAGAATCGAGCTTTGGCAGTCCAAAACAATCCCCGCTCTCTTGCCCGTTGACTCCTTGTCTATAGCGGTTGTCAAATGATGGAACGCTATATTCCAAAGATCATTGTGAGGATAGATATAGTAAAAAGCTGACATTTAACTCCTTAAACTAGTGTACCCCACGAAAA
>NZ_JAHGUP010000071.1 GCF_001989995.2 Vibrio anguillarum | reverse complement strand
CCCCTTAGCCGGGCGTTATAGCTTATCTCACATTTCAACCTAGACATTGCTCAATCGATGCCTCAAAGTAAATCCCGATTTTGCTCAACAAAAGGAACAAGTATGTTTAGTCATATTATGATTGGCTCCAATGATATTGAAAAATCTAAGGTTTTTTATGACGCCATATTGTCTGTTTTAGGTTATCCATCGGGTGTTATCGATGCTAAAGGTCGCTGTCTTTACATAAACAAAGATGGTGTGCTTGGAATTACGAAGCCAATAAATGGAGAGCTGGCGACTCATGGTAATGGAATGACAATTGGCTTAAAAGTCACTAGCCCAGAGTTAGTGGATTCATGGCATGCAGCAGGTTTAGCTAATGGCGGTGTAGCTTGCGAAGATCCTCCAGGTCTCAGGGTAAGCGGAGAAAGAAAAATGTATCTAGCTTACTTACGCGATCCAGCAAGAAATAAGCTGTGTGCAACGCATCATATTTCTATGGGCAGCTAAAGCACCGCTATAACAAACGCTTCAAGAGGGACAGCCAACGCGTGGCATTTTTATCATGCGTTGGTTTTTGTGATTACGGTGTTATGCGGAAAGTTAGTAGTAGCGTTGTCTGCCCCTTAAGCGGGCGTTAGGTTTCTTTGAGCCACCCCGTTGAGGGTAGCTCATTAAAAATTAGACTGTTGCAGCGAGGTGATGTTCGATCCTATCCAAGACTTTAGCATCTTCTAATAGGTCAAATTTTCGAGCGAAAAGGTTAGGGCTCGAAATTAAGTTAGAAATATCGGCCATTGTAAACGTCCTCGGTCTAAGCTTTATATCTCCATCTGGTACCCAATCGATAAGTCGCAAGTCATCTTGAATTATTTCACCATGACAATCGTTATTCATCATAACTGTTTGGAAAAATCCTTCATCAGCAATAAATGTATTTTTATAAAATTCTTTATAGGGCTGAGATGCATCCGTGTTACAAACAAAATCACAGAATTTTCGTGACACAATCATCCATTGGGTGCCAATAAATGGTGTTATCCCTGACATGAATTTTCTAGCTATTTTAGGTCGGTAAATATGCTCTTTATATTCAAAGCACATATTTTGTATGCGGTTCATCGTTTCAGGCCTAGCTTCATTTTGGTCTAGTGCTCGAATAAATTCCTTGTCTTTATTATTTGACAAAAACTCATGAATATATGGCTGAGTTTTCAATGGAAAATCTTGTCCACTTAGGTTTATAAAATGCGTCCAGCTTTTGTTCATATTCAATAGCTTAGCCATACCACGAAGTTCAATATTAACTAAACTATACCCACCCCATAGTGCATTTTCTGATTCAAGAATTTCAGCATTTTGGTAATCATTTAGAAACAAAGTTATTTCATCTGAAATTTCTTTTCCAGAAGTTTTGTCAACATGGATAACGTAATGATTATTTGGGTGGTATATTGCATGAAATAGCCGTTTAAATTGATCTGGATAGCGGTGAACGAGAATAAGATAAGCAATCATTAGATCATTCCTTGAGAAATCTGGAATATTTATTTTCACGCTCCAGTTATCTCAGTTAGGGAATGTATGTTCTGAGTGGTAAGGCGTGTTCTTATCCATAGACTATATGGGGGTTCTGTCTTGATTAATCAATAGCAATGAAATATAAACCTAACAAACGCTTCAAGAGGGACAGCCAACGCGTGGCATTTTTATCATGCGTTGGTTTTCGTGATTATGGTGTTATGCGGAAAGTTGGTAGTAGCGTTGTCTGCCCCTTAAGCGGGCGTTATATGTCATCTAGTTCTGCGCTCTATACCGCATATGAAATAGCATCTTTACTTTGTTGAGCGGTCGGCTTGTATTGTCTACAATAGCGCACTTTTTACATATTTTAGGTTATGAATATGAACGACACTACAGCTAAACCCGCTTTGCCGGATCACCTTGCTGGTAATCCTCGCAGCCCACACTATGTAGCGGAGTGCTTTGAACATCACATTGGCATTCGTCTAAATGGCAAAGAGCGTACTGATGTTGAAGAATACTGCATTAGTGAAGGGTGGGTGAAAATTCCTTCACCGAAAGCTAAAGATCGTTTTGGCCAGCCGATGCTGATTAAGTTAAAAGGTGAAGTTGAAGCTTTTTATAAATAAGCTGCATTTTATACCGTCCGCATGCAATGTGTTGATAACTATGTAATTCAATGCATTGCATTCAAAATCTAGCTAGGTTTCTCATCCAAACATATAACAAACGGCTCAAG
>NZ_JAHGUP010000070.1 GCF_001989995.2 Vibrio anguillarum | reverse complement strand
AGTCTGGCTGGAGCAGATCATGTGTCTCATGCCCCTAACTTGAGAGATGAGAACGGGAGGGCTATTGACTTAGATTTAACAGATGTGACAGATGTAATACTACTCCCTATTAGTCAAGAGAGATTAGATGAGTTTACTAGTAACCCTCAATATGTCATGAGTTCAGGAAGGTTTCGTCCTTCAGACATGCCGTGGGCAATTAACATATTCGATTTGTATGTAGTTACTGACATGCTCCCTCAACCTCATGACTTTTTAGACTATATCCATCGGAGGATTAAAAGTTCGGATAATCAGAAAATGTACATTCATGATGAGCTGGATTGGCTCGGTTATTATCTGTCCGATAGATTAAGAGGAATAGAAAACATTGACGATGAGGGAATAGATCTTGTTGCAATAGAACCAAACTCCGATAAGTTTGATGACTTTTATTTGAAAAATGGTGAAAAACCTCAGTTATATACACATGAATTTTTTAGCAAGCTAGTCCATGAAATGTGTCAGTATGAGAATGGATTTGAGTGCGCTAAGACGTTTTGCTTTTTTAATAAACAAGGGCAAAAAGAGCTAAAAGACATGGTAACCAAACAAGAGCAGAACCTTGTAACTAAACGCAAATCTGGCTCAGTTGTATTCTCAAATGAGGAGCAAAAAAAGGCATCTATATTTTGTTTCTATGTTCCAAAGCATGAAGAACACGAGCTTGAAAACTTTTACACAGGACGAATCGACTCGGCAAAAGAAAAATTGAGGGGACAAGATATGAGTGGGTATAAACTGTACTTAGTAAAAATACCGTTGATGTCAGGCTTCTCTGTAACTGGCGTGGAGCTCGCCCATACTTTTTAAAACGGTATACGAGTTGAGAAAGAAATATAATGTTAGGTTATAGAGTATTTGCGCTAATTTTTAGTGAGTTATGATAAGTTTATGGAAAGTCAGGCAGACAGAAAAACGAGACAGCCTGTTATTAAGAATGTTAGCTTTCAAGTAGGATCGTGTAATGGATGTAAATGCGAAAAGAGTTGATAGTCCAACTTATAAAATCATGATGTATTTGAATAAATACGAACCAGAACTTCTAGATAATGAGAAGATTCAATTTCTTTTTAAAAATTTACAAACAAATTTTAAAAAACTATTTTATACCATTGCTCATATTAATAAGGTACAAAAAGATGAAGACTTTATTAAAGAGTATAATCAAACATCTGTGGTCAGTATTAGTTCAGTTGAATATTGTTATTACAAGATTAGTACCATTTGGGATATTGCCTATCAAATAGCAGATAAGCTTATTTTTCCCAATAAAAAATCAGGTGATAAGTATGAATATTTGGAAAAGAAATTTGAGGGTTATGCCGATAATTTTGATGCCCTACAGCTAGGATGGTATAGAGACTTAAACAAAGTTAGAAATAAAATAGTTCATGGTGGCATTACAGTTAACCCATTCTATGTCAATGACGATGAAGTTAAGAATAGAATTTGTTTTCAGGCATATGATTTTAATTTGGATGACTTAATTCAGCCTCATTACATGTATTCGAATGAGTGTAATAACAATATTAATTTCGCGGATAATTATTTTGCCTTTCATACACATCTCTTATATTCGTATCTTTGTGACTTTTTTGAGTTTATTTTAATAGAGCTCAATAAAGATAAAAATCACGACAGAGAAAAATTAAGCCTTGATGAATTACCCTACGAGCTTTTTGAAAGAGGTCAGAAAACATGGCTGCTTTCAGAAGTTGATACCTTTACTGAGATCACAAAGGAAATGATTGCTCTGCAATTAGCTGATGGGCATCTAAATAATATAAATAAAGTGAGTATTCAAGATATTGAACAATTCTACGATTATTTTCCATTTACAATGATGAAAAGAATTAGTGACGGTGACTTTGTTTTGGCTGCAAATGAAAGCTAACAAGCGCTTGTACTGGGACAACTTTTCATTAAGTATTTTTGTGTTGCCGCTGCGCGCCAGTATCACACAAAAATGCTTCACTATAAGTTACCCGTGAAGCGGGCGTTATATTTTTTATCGAGATTTTCGAATGATTGAAACAGTAAAGTATTTAGATATTGTAAGAACAGTTAAAGCAAACGAAAAGCGAGTGACTGGGCGTAGGTATTGTTTTGACTCTATTGACAGTGTTACTGAAAACCTAATGGCAGAGATGAATGCCAAATTGCAGCGGCATACTCTCGTCGCAGTTTTGTTCTGTAATCCAAACACTCAGTTCTGTAAAAGTGAAATTCTGAATTCATTGAACTATTTCCACAAAAGATCTAAACATCATATCCATATATTTTGCTGTGGCTTCGGAGCTTACAAAAACTCAACTGAATTTAATGATGTCCAGCAAATTATAGAGATTGATGGAGAACCATGGTTTTACAGTGACTCTGCTTTAGTTGACGTAGTTGAAAGTTTTGAAGCTAAAACTAACTGGACATATAGTGGTGAAAATGAGCTTCTTATTCTCGATGTAACACCTTCAGATGATGACGAGGACATTACGGTGAGCAATGCTATCGTTTGTAATCTAGAGCAAATGAAAGCAGATAAAGCATTTACATCGGTACGTTCTCTAATCGAAAACCTAATTAGGTATGCTGCAAGTAGTGAGTGTGCAGATGCTTGGGAGTTTAGCGATAAGCAAGGTATTAATGTAGCTAAAGACAGTCTAAAAGAAGGTTTCTTAGGGTTGTTGCCTAAATCTGTCAGTACTTTATATAGAAAGTCCGAAGGCTTTGCGGTCAGAAAAATATAACAAATAAGGATAGATGTCGCGCAGCCGACATCTTATCTGGGTGTTGAACAAGCCTGAAGCCTCTATATAAGTAAATTGATAAGTTTTAGAAGTGATATCGCCTCGTTGGTTTTCTCATGGTGAGTGCAGCTGTGACAAAGTCAATATTATCATACGGTTAGTTATTACTTGTTGTTTTTTAAAGTATTACGCTCTCCCAGTTAATCCCTTTGTAGTGAATGAGAGAAATTGGCCACTATTTTAAAGGTTTACAATACGTCAGATAATCCATGAATTACTAATTTAGAGAAACCACTGACTCAGAATTGTCCAAATCCGTGTTAGGCCGATAGGTTCTGGCACGTTTATGCCCCAAAATGAGTTTGCGCAACAGAACGCTGATAATCCCCGCCAGAAAATAGCCTGACATTTAGTAATGACAGATCGCGCAGAACTGATGTGCGGAATTCCCCCCCCAACCTTCATAAACAACATTTCTGACCAATGATTTTCATCTGCATTGTTATACAGGCTCTCCTAAATTCACATTTCGGAATTGAGACCAATCTCACGGTTTCATAGAATGACGAATCATACAATCCGCCGTTAAACTCATATGAAAGCAATAAGTTATGAATTTCCTGTTAGTTCTTTTGGGTGTTATAGTTTTACTTATAATTTTTGTTTTTTTCAGAAACAAACTAGTTCACGCTTATTTAGATGAAGCATTAGAAATAACCTCAACACGAAAAAATCAGAGTATTGAAAATTATAAAAGACGGCAACGAAAAGCAAAACATAAAGCATATTTTCTTTGGCGTTACGAAAGGATCAAACACTCTGAAGCACTTATGAATATTCCTCCTCACTACACTACTCATGTGGACGGGATGTGTTGGCACTACAGCAAGATAGATAAGTGCTTTGTCGTTTATTTTTCTGGATTGGAAAATAGATATATAAGCCTACTTCTTGACAAACATGATACGAAAACAAATGATAACCAGCATGCCATTGAATTGAATATAGCAAATGAAACATGGATAACAGTTAACCGTTCAGTTAATGAATATGATGATTCTCCGTATGTAGAATTTAACCTTCTGAAAGAAGAAGATATTAATAATCTACGCGCAGCGGGAGTACAAATAGTGGTATATAATAATTCTTGGATACCTGAAATCGTAAAATCAATGCCTCATTTCTAACCTGTTTCAAATGAAAATACGCTAGCACCAAAGAGATACTGAATGGTTATTGGTACATCCTGTATAGACTGGATCTGTCATCACTGCTTGGGGATGAAAAGCTTTGTCCACACGACCGTTCTGCTATACAAAAGGTTATCCGAAAGGTAGAGATCGACTTATATTCCAAACTCACTTCTGTCCAAAAAATGACCCTAAACCGCTTCAATCTGTGGCATGTGAACAGCAGCATATCTTAGTGGTCAAGCGGCTTTCGCCATACCAGATAGAGAACAAACACGCCGCCCAATGCAGCAGTGACAATGCCCACAGGCAGTTCTTGTGGCGCTAACACGGTGCGACTGACAACGTCACCCAGCAACAAAATTACCGCGCCCCACAATGCAATTAAGGGCAGTGCCAGCTTGTGCGTCATGCCTGAAAAGGGGCGGACGAGATGAGGCACCATCAACCCGATAAACCCAATTACGCCCGTGAGTGAAACGATCGATGCGGTGCAAAAGGCGCAGCAGAGAAACACTTCGCTTTGTAGGCGATGCACATTGATGCCGAGAGAATGGGTGGTTTGTTCGCTCACTAGTAAAGTGTCGAGTTCGCGATACCGTTTCAGTAGCAATATCACCAAACACAGTACCCCAACAGCGGCAAAAAAGAGGTTATCCCAACGGGCCAATCCCAAACCTCCCATTGTCCAAAACAAGATGGAGCTCGCCGCGCGCTGGTCGCCTGAATAAATCAGAAAACTGGTGACCGCACCAAACAAAAACGAGATCGCCAAGCCGCACAAAACAATGTTGTTGTCGCCCCGTTTTTTCTGCATCGAAAACAGAAAAAGCACCGCAGATGCAGAGATGATCCCGCCACAGAACGCTGCAATCGGTAATGACCACACGCCAAGGGCATCCCCCACTTGCGTGATCACCAATACTGCGCCCGCAGATGCACCCGATGACAAACCAAATAAGAAAGGATCGGCGAGGTCGTTTCGTGTCGCGGTTTGGAGCACCGCGCCTACCATGGCCAAGCCCGCTCCTGCAATCACAGCAAGTAACGCCCTTGGCAACCTCAAATCAATGAATATGCGGCTTGCCATGCTGATTTCTTCATCATTGAAAGAGAGTAACCCGACAAGCACATCATTCCACGTCAGTGGCACGGCGCCAAATTGTAAACTCATGGAGAACGCGAACAGCATGGCGGCGATGCCAACCAGCCATGCCATCCGGTATTTTTGGATTTTCATTCGGCGTTACGCTGCCTTCACCTTACTGTGGGAAGAATGTATCAGATAGCTTTTCAATGGCTTCGATGTTGGCTGGCCCTGGCGTCAGCTCTTCGTAACGCAGCTTTACATAGCGCTCAGAAGTCACGGCATTCGTGTGTTTCATGAGTGGATGTTCTTCCAGGAAGCGTTTCAAAGAATCCGCGCTGTTCACCGTTTGATAGTCGAGAAGAATAATCACATCGGGGTTGGCACGCGCCACGTTCTCCCACGATGTACGCGCCCAGCTTGTCGGCATGTCATCCGTAATGTTGCGCCCCCCGGCGACCTCAATCATGGCGTTAGGCATGGCGTATTTCCCCGCCGTGAAGGGTTTGTCTTCGCCCGAGTCAAACAAGAAGACGTTCGGAGGAGGCGTACCAGCACTGGCCTGTTTGTTCGCCAAGGTACTCAGTTTGGCTTTCCACTGGGTGACGAGTGCTTGCGCTTCATCTTGCTTATCAAAAATGATCCCCAGCTTTATGACGTCGCCATAAAGCAACTCCATGTTGGCAGAGCCACTTTGATCACCTGTATGAATGCAGCTTTCTGTCAGGACCAGGGTGTCGACACCGTAGGGTGCAAGCGTCTGGGGCGTGACATCACCGCCGACCTTCATGCCGTAATTCCATCCCGCGAAAAAGAAATCTGTATTGGCTGCGAGCAATGTTTCCAACGACGGGTATTTGGGGGCGAGCTCAGGAATGTTTCCTAAGCGTTTTTCAAAAGAGGGTGACATTTTGTACCAGCCGGAGATGCCCGTTACGCCGACCATGTTTTCCTGAAGCCCTAAGGCAAACGCCATCTCGGTCATGTTGATATCGTGAAAAACAGCACGCTCTGGTTTCTTCTCAATGGTCAGTGGACTGCCGCAGTTATCGACGGTAACCGGGTAGTTGGTATTTGCTGCATTGACTGCAGCGATAGGTGATAGAAAAAAGAACAGCGTCGAGATGACAGACAATTTCATTGGAGGGTTCCTACTGCGGGTGAATGAAAACGAGATTGCGCCGCTTCAAAGTGATGAATCGTGCAATTAATGTGTGGGTGATTGATTGGGATAACGTTCAAGCCAAAAACGGGCGTGATAAATGTGTTTTGCATAACGATGTCGGGCGATTCGTAAGCCACCATTTTTTGCTTTGACATGAGCAACACTTTGTCGGCAAAGGGCGTCACCAGAGGTAAATCATGTAAGACGGCAATAGAGGCAATGCCTCGCTGTTTCACCAAGGTCAGTAGCTCAAGGCGGGCAAGGTGATCAAGGTGGTTTGTGGGCTCATCCAACAGCAAGAGTTTGGGTTCTTGCGCGAATGCCCGCCCAATACTTGCCCGTTGCTGCTCTCCCCCAGACAGGGAGCCAAAAGGTTGGTCGGCTTTATGCGAAAGGCTGACATCTTCAAGCGCTTGCCGAACAGACCTCTCATGCTCACTCTTACCGCAACAAAAGGTATGAGGCACGCGTCCTAGCCAAACGTACTCACTGACGCTCAAGCGAGGATCAACATGCTCATGCTGCGCGACAACGGCCACGGTCTTTGCCATTTGTTGCCTCGGCAGTGCATTCACGCTAACACCCGCGATCATCAATGTACCCATCACGGTTTGGTACTCGCCTGTCATGGCTTTCAGCAAGCTGGATTTACCGCTGCCATTAGGGCCAATAATGGCCACGCACTCGCCGTTGAAAACGTCGAACGTCACATCATTTACCGCTCGCCAGCCAGAAGCCCCATCGGCACATAGCCCTCGGGCAGACATTATGGGTTGATCCATTTCATCCCTTTGCATCATTGCACTAGCGCCTAAGCGTTATGT
>NZ_JAHGUP010000069.1 GCF_001989995.2 Vibrio anguillarum | reverse complement strand
GAATAATAGGCATGTCTTCCACCAGTTTTTCCTCTGCTTTTACGTATAATGACTCACGTTCTTGCTGAGAGGTTGATGTAAGTGCTTTATTGATTATTTCATCGTATTCTTTACTACCATAATGAGTACCAGCACTGGTATTACTGCTTGTCATTAAGGTCAAAAATGTTGAAGGCTCATTATAATCTCCAGCCCAACCAGCACGAGCTACTTCAAAGTTCCCTTGATCTTTCGTGTCTAGGTAAGTTTTCCATTCCTGATTTTCAAGAACAACATCGACATCTAACGTCTTCTTCCACATAGATGCAGCCGCTACAGCAAGCTTTTTATGGTTTTCAGAAGTGTTATAAAGAAAGGTAAACGCCAAACGATTCGATGAATCGAAACCGGCTTCCTTCAAAAGAGATTGTGCTTCTTTATTACGCTCTTTTTGCGACATTTTTCCGTAGTCAGGTAGCACAGGATTGAAGCCAGCTGTAATCTCGGGAGTCAGAAAATAAGCAGGTTTTTGGCCTTGACCAAGAATAGCATCAGTAATGATATTACGATCAATTGCATAAGATAGAGCCTTGCGGACACGAACATCATCAAATGGCTTCTTCTTAGTATTAAATTGATAATAATAAGTAGAGAGCAACCCAGTAATAGCAACCGATTCAGGGTGCTCCTTCCTCAATCGCTTAAAATGTTCGATCGGAAGCTCTGCTGTGAAATCAATTTCTCCAGCAAGAAAACGGTTCATTTCTGCTACTTGGTTTTCTATAGGTAAATAAGTTACTTTATCTAAAATGGTTTTATTGTTTTCCCAATACTGAGGATTTCGAGTAAGAACTAAACGTTCGTTTACCACCCAAGTATTAACTTTGAATGCACCATTACCAACAAAGTGTTCTGGCTTAGTCCATTGATCACCATATTTTTCGATAGTTGCTTTGTGAACTGGCTTCATAATTGTATGGCCAGCCATCATGACAAAGTAAGGGACAGCTTCATCTAATTGCACTTCTAAGGTGTAATCATTAAGAGCTTTTACTCCTAGAGTACTTTTATCCTTTTTTCCTTCAATAATATCTTTGGCATTAAGCATCTTAGTATATTCCATATACCAAGAATAAGGAGATGCAGTAGCGGGATCAACTGTACGCTGTAAGCTATATACGAAGTCATGAGCAGTAACAGGATCACCATTTGACCATTTTGCATTCTTACGTAAATGAAAAATAAAAGTTTTGTTGTCTGCTGTTTCCCAGCTTTCAGCCACACCAGGAATGGTATTCCCTTTTCCATCTTGGTTGACCAAACCTTCTAAAATATCCCTTATAACGTTTGACTCAGGAACACCTTGGGATTTGTGAGGATCGAGTGTGGCGACTTCAGTACCGTTACCACGAACGAGCTCCTGAACTTTGGCCAATTTAGTGCCGGCTGGAACATCAGCCGCGAGAGAAAAAGTAGAAGTGTCAGCCACTGCCATACCCGCCCCTAGAAGAAGGGCTTGGGTGATTTTATTTTTATACATGCATAAACTCCAAGTTTTTATTTTTGCATCCATGACTTCCTTGAGAGCTCTCTAGCATCGCTAGAACTTTAGATTTATTTAGCGCAAAAACTAAGCAGAAAAATCTAAAAACTCCTAAGGATAGCGGCACACATTAGCAACCATTGAAGTAATTTGCCATAAAATCGTAGCAAAAAAATGCATAATTCCATGGTTTACCTAATGGAATAGATAAATAGCCCAACAATTAACTCAAACTCAGTGAATTAAAGTTACTAAGCGCCATCTGGTCAGACCATAGTGCTAAATCATCTAGTGTTGAGTACATTTTCAGCACGTTTCACTGGAAAATCAGCCTTTTTTTAACATCTTAGTTACGTTAGATCTAACTTAAAGGGATAATACTGCCATCTGAAAATAAAATCCGTGAATAGTGTCACTAAAATCGATTAACAATAAATTAACAACGTGTTGATTGGTAATAATAAATAAACACTTTCACCGAAAAGTGTAATCTAATGCTTACGCAAATCGACATTCAGTTTAAGCGATGCTCAAACTGGCACTAAGATGATCGAGCTCAATGTAACGAATCAGCTCCATGGCCGAACGAATGCCCAATTTACTTTGAATTCTCGCTTTGTAAGTACTGACTGTCTTCTGATTAATATCCAGTTGATTAGCTATCTGCTTATTGGTCAAACCTTGAATCAACAAATTTGCCACACTCAACTCTCTGCTGGATAGTCTTTCATTGAGTCGAAAACTAGGTTGAAAATTAACTGTTCGCCCAACCTCCCCCATTATGCTCTGAATGGTGTCAGTCAATGCAGCTGATTTCACAATGTGGCGCGCATGTGCAAGTTCTGCAGATATTGCTTCATGATATTCATTGAGAAAAATAAGTCTTCCCTTAAAATTCATCGATTCAATATGCTGATGCAACTGCAAACTAGCGTCTTTACTGCAGTAGCTATCCACAACCACTAAATTAAAAGGTAAATCACGCAATCTCTTTACAGCGCAAGCGAGATCACTGGCAACGACCACCTGCGTAACGCGTTTTTCTCTCATCAACATTTTTCTTAGGGCATTAGCGCTAGTCGAATTTTCTCCAACTAATAAGCAATACACACCATCTTCAATACTTTGATGGCTTAACTGCTTGCTGATATTTTTGCTATACAGTTCAGCGAGATCGCCAATCGGCATGGGCATCGCCGAATAATAACCTTGACAAGTATCCACGCCTAAATGACGTAAATATTGCCAAGTATCTTCGTCCTCCACACCTTCGACAACACAATGCAGACCTAAGGATTGCGCTAGCAATAAGCACATGTTGGTGAGTTGCTGGTTTTTATAATTGGTGGAGAGATCGCGGACAAAGCTTTGATCTACTTTAAGTTCTGTAAAGGGTAATTTCGAAAGCTGACTTAGAGAGGCGTAGCCTGTGCCAAAATCATCAATGGATAAACCAACACCATGCATTCTTAAACGCGCAAGATTAGCCAGTGATGCTGTCGTACCGTTATAGACATGATCTTCCGTCAGCTCGAGCGTGAGTTTATCAGTAGGAAACGCGTATTTGTGACAGAGAGTAAGAATAGGGTCACAGATCAGCTGTTGTAAATTACTCTGGGAGATATTGATTGATAACTGAAGATCGGCTGACAAACTGCCTAAAGCCGATAATGCTTTATCCAAAACAATTAAAAACAGCTTATCCATCAAATTCAGCTCTTCAATAAGAGGCAGAAAATGCGCAGGGCTTAATACACCATGAACTGGGTGATCGAGTCGGACAAGTGCCTCGACTCCAACCATGGCACCCGTTTTAAAATCAAACTGAGGTTGATAGTAATTGAATAACCAATCTTCACTGAATGCTGTTTCTATCTCTTTGTACCCTAATGAGATAGGCGTAATGCTTGCGGCCTGTTGTTCACACTTCACATGAAACGCATGAATCACGGTTTCAAGTTGCTCAATAGAATAGGGCTTTCGCAAAACATCGACAAAATTAAAGCTCGCTAAACAGCACATGTTATAAGTAAGGTCTAACACGGCATCGTCAACAGCACTCAATATAATAATTCCGAGTGAAGGATGTTTATCCCCAAGCATCGACAAAAGCGTAACTCCGTCCATTTCCGGCATATGAATATCACAAAAAACCAGCGATATCTCTTTGCGCAAGCATAAAGCCAACGCTTGGTGTCCATTTGCTGCAATATCGACATTATTCAACCCAAGTTGTCTGAGTTTCAGTTTCAAACTCGTGGCTTGAATTCGATCATCTTCGACAATCAAAATGTTCATTCGTCATCTACTCGTTGCTGTTTATCTAACCATTCTTGTGCTTGTGTAATCACGATTTTAATTTCCATTATCAGTCGTTGTTTTGCAGATACAACAGCTTGTGGTTCTAATTCGCGCTCCAAGCTAACCGCAAGACTCGCGAGATAATCCAGTTGAAGCGCCCCGGCAGAGCCTTTAACACGATGAGCTATCATTTTGTAATCAGAATCATGCTTTTCGAGTCTATCGACCTCGGCCGCTAAAGATTCTGCCACAACAGAAGCAATTTCACTTTTTTCACCCGGTAAAAAGCTCTCAAGCCAGCTTTTTGAGTCAGCATTTACTAAAGGATACATAGAAAGATAACCACTCAACATAGTATACAGCGACGCCAACGAATAGGGTTTATACAGCACGTGTTCCATACCTGACTGGTAAGCCTTCTCTGCGATCAACCGTGAGTCTTCTACCGTACAACCGATAACCACCTTATATCTCTCTTGCGGAATATGATTTTTAACAAATCTTGCTAAAGCGAAACCATCCATTTTAGGCATATGGCAGTCCGTTAGTAGTAAATCAAACTGGCTGTCTTCGTTTTGTAAAAGATGGCATGCCTCTTCTCCATCACCAACAATGGTTGCTTGCACACCAAGTTCATGTAGCTGTTTTTTTAATAACAAACGGTTAATAGCGTCATCATCAACCACCAAAACATGCCCACAAAGTTTCATTTTTTTCGGTTGAACCAGCACTTGTTCACTATCTTTTATCTTATCAATAAGAAGGTCAGGATAGAGATGTTTTTTGGTCATTATCGCGTCAAAATCGACCAAGGATACACCACCTTGACTCACCGAAACTTGCCAACACTTCAACCACTCGATAATGCGTTCGTTAGTGCAACGGTAGTTACGTTGACTCAACGGTTCAGATAGCGGCTCACCACAAATGGGAAGCACTATTGTTACTTGAGTCCCCTCATTCAGCGTACTGGAAACCGTAATATGACCATCCATTAGATTGACTAAATTCGATACTATTGACATACCAAGCCCAGTACCGCCATATTGGCGAGTAATGGTTTTATCCGCTTGCATAAATGGCTTAAATAACGAATCCAAGTGCGCTTCATTCATTCCGCACCCCGTATCTTTTACGGCAAAGACTATCTGTTCTTCCGTCAATTCAACGTGGATGGAAACCGTACCTGCCGTAGTGAATTTAACAGCATTGGCTAATACATTGGTAAGAACCTGATTTAAGCGTAATGCATCAAACTTTGCGTAAATAATAGCTGTCGGCACCCAATCAACAACGAACTCAACGCCTTTCAACTTAGCACTCGCTTCAAAGCTTCTAATGGTGGGACATAACTCTTCTAAAATATTATGCTGACGTATATCTAATTGTAATTGCTGAGCTTCCATTTTTGAAAAATCTAAAATCTCATGGACATGGTGCTTAATTCTCTCGGCAGAACGAATTGCATTCGTCAATAACAAACGGCTCTCATCGTTTTTAATTCGAGTTGATAAAATCTCCATCAACCCTAGCATGGCCGCAATTGGCGTCCTAAGCTCATGACTCATTACAGCTAAAAAATGATTCCTCGCATCTACAGCTTCTAGTGCCTTATTATTAGAATCACGTAATGCTAATTCTGAGAGCTTGAGTTCTGTGATATCACTACAAACGGTCAAGTAATGAGTATCCCCACTCTTGGGATGCGCAATCGATTCATGATTAATGACATAATATTTCTCATCAATCTGATAGTGTTTATTCGACAGATCGACAGATCCGATGCCAGTACATATGAGGCAATTCACATCATCACTAATTAGAGAAGCCTTGCTACATTGCTTATATGAACGGTTAGATAACACTACTTTCCCATTCACATCTGAAATGAAGATCATGCTGGGTATTTTATCGAGCAAATCTGTCAGCCATTGCACTTGAACTTCTGAAAGTTTTGAACTGATTTGACTGTATTTTAAGGAACTTTTTAACTTATAAAATATAATTATTCCAAATAATAATAAAAACAGGAAAATACACATTGCAATCAAAGAATAGATTATAACTTGCTGCTTATCATAACCATAATTCACATTCACTTTCTTATGGAGTGATTTTAGTGCATTAATCTCAGACTCAGTTACCATAGTTAAAGATCGGCTGAGCATTTCAGACAATATCGACTCATCCTTTCGAAAGACCATGCCGATATTAATAGAGTAACCTTCATTATCTATTGCGGGAAGTATCAAGAACTTATCACCAAGATATGTCATTTGCTGATTTATAATATCTTGATTCATTAAGGCATGGGTTATCTTACCTGATTTTAAATCTAGAATAACCTTTTTAAGATCTCTATAAACTTTAACTTTTTTATTATCTTCATAGATTTTTAAGTGGCTATATAAGTAACCAGTACGATCTAATATCGCTAATTTTTTCTGTTGAAAAGGCTTTTTAGTGACCACATAACCAAATTGCAAATTAGTGTAAGATGGGGTCGCTATAAAATCACGATTATCGATATCATCGACATTTAATGAAGGCAATAAATCAACTTCATTATCGATAAGCATCTGTCTAATATCTCTGCCATTGGCCGGTACATACTGAAATTTAAGGAAGCTTTTTGACTCAATGAGCTTGAGTAAATCATGGACATATCCTTTCACCTGATTATCACCCTCATCACAATAAGAGAGTGGATATATATCTTCTTCTATGGTGTATCTGACAATTTGATTGCTATTTTCTTGACTTAGTAATTTTAGGCTGTCTTTATTATTCAAAAAATAAATATTAGTCGAGTCTATCTTATTAGCTGTATTTCCTGTTGCTTCAGCAAGAATGAGTTTATCAAAAATGTTTTTTAATTCATTATTTTTTATCGGCAAAATAATTCTATTTATTTCGACACCTAATCGACCATCTGCAATAATCTCACCGTCATATCCAGAATTAGGGCTGATATAATGATTGAGTGATATATAATTGGTTATCGTTGCATCGGCTAAACCTTGCTTCATCATTTCTGATGATTCTAAGAAACTTTGTGCTAGTAATATGTGTGGGTAATGGCTCTGCTCTAATGTTTCACAATAAGATGAACCTTGTACGCAAACCCATTTCAAATGATTCATATCTTGCTGATTTAATTTTTTGTCCCTTAGCCAAATTACTCGTAGGTTATTATAGAGTGGCAAGGTAAATAAAATATTTTTTTCTCTCTCTTTTGTTTTGCTAAAACCAATGGCAAAATCCACATCACCACCATGCACAGCAGCGACAAGATCAGTTATCGATTGATAGCTACGATATTCAATTTTGACATCAAGCTCTTTTCCTATCCCTACCGCATAATCATGCTGAATACCGATTGTATTCTCAATGCCGCCCCAATAAGGTAGCCAAGGTTCAGACAATACACCCATTACAATGACTTTTTTTGTTTTTAAATAGGTACGTTCCGAATCTGATAAATAATCGGCGGCATAAACAGTATTAAAAAATATGTTAATTGCTAAAATTAACAGCAAGTAGATACGTAACAAATTCATTCTCGTGATATTGATTCCAATATCTAACTAGTTTAACGATCCTGCTCGTCATTGCCAAGAATAGGGCATCAGAACAAAATTGCTTAAAATACATATTTATCAACACGTTAATGCAGTGTAGGAATAATCTTACAAGGGAATAAACCCATAACATTAGAATGTAAGATGCACATCCGCACCAAAACATAATTTCGGTGCGGATATTATTAGTGAGATGAAGTACGAATAATTTCAGCTAAACTTGATAAGCGTCGTTGATGCTCAGCGACATAAGGATTACTACGATCCCAAGCATATCCTGCAAGAATAGAGCAAATCATCTGCTTTATTCTTGGGTTGGGCGTTTGGTAAAAAATCACCTCTTGTAACATGCCGTTGTACCAACCTTCCACATAAGTGCGGAACGTATCCACTCCGACCATTAATGGTTGAGAATACTCTTGCTGCCAATCTACACTTTCTTTTTTTAGTTGGCGTACAACGCAAGACACTGCTAACTGAGCCGATTTCATGGCTATCGTTACACCTGATGAAAACACCGGGTCTAAAAATTCACCAGCATTGCCTAATAACGCATAATTTACCGTGGCCAACTGCTTAACATTTGCAGAATAGCCGCCTAGCTCACCAGCAGGATTAGGGTATCCGGACTTCGAAAGCAGTTCCGCCAGCTCAGGCATTTCATTCACCAACTGCTGGATCGCCGCAATTTTATCACTTGGATAGCCGTCAAAAAACGACGGTTCACCGACAACACCTAATGAACATGTGCCGTTAGAAAAAGGAATGAGCCAGTACCATACGTCAGGATTACGCGGATGGACGGAGATCAGTATCTTGTTTCGGTCGTAGTCTGGTTGTTCAGGGGAGATATGATCAATGATATGGGTAAAGATGGCTTTTCTCGGAGGTAAACACGATGGCTCTTCCAAGTCGAGTAACTTAGGCAATACTCGGCCAAAGCCACTGGCATCCAGCACGAAGTCGGCTTCAATTTGATACGTTATACCGTGTTGATCCGTCACCAATAATTGTGATTTATTCTCTTCAAATTCGATATTAGTCAGTTGATGTTGATAACGAATTTCAACCCCTTGCTTAACAGCAGAATCCGCTAATACTTTATCAAATTGACTGCGCTGAACCTGAAAAGTGGTTCCCGGCCCATTCGAATATTTGTCGGTAAAATCAAACTGAGCGTATACACCATTTTTTCGAAAGGCAGCACCATTTTTATATTGAAAACCCGCACGCATAACATCAGGCAACATTCCCGCCGCTTCTATCACTTCCATACAAGCAGGTAATAAGCTTTCGCCAATAGAAAAGCGTGGGAAAAGTGCTTTTTCGATAACCAACACGCGTATGTTTTGCGCATGGAGTAATGCCGCGGCAGTCGAACCCGAAGGGCCCGCACCAATGATAACAACTTGAGTTATCTCTTTATTCATGAATTGACTCGCATCGATTTTAATTAAGCTTGGGCTTTTAGCTCTAACAAGGTGTGGCCAAGGCCAATATTGTCGGTTCGTTTGATCACCTGTAATCCTGCTGCTTGAACGATTTCTAAGAAATCTTCGCTGCGATAGAAGCGACTATTACCATTTGCAAGGCAGGTAAAATACAAAGAGGTGGCATTGAGGCTATAAGAAGCCGCATCGTACTTCTGTGAATCCCAGAACAGTTCCAAAATATAAACCGTCGAATATGCAGAAAGATTGGCGCGAACGCGTTTTAAAATACTCAAAATTTCCATTGGCGAAAAACAGTCTAAAAACTGGCTCATCCACCACACGTCCGCATTTTTTGGTAACGGTTGTTCTTTATCGAGCATGTTGGCTGGAAAAGGATGAATACGCTGCGTAAAACCTTGTTGCTGCGCGTTAGCCATCGCCATTTCCAACTGTTGTGGCAGATCCACAATCGTCACTTCAACGTCTGAATCATAGTGACAACATTGCAGTGCCCATTTACCCGTATTGCCACCAATATCGACCAAATGTTTCGGTTTTTTACGAAACACTTCTTTCAGCAAAATAGGAAAAGAACGATCGGAATAGAAGTGATCGAATTTGAACCAACTGTCTTTAGCTTGCTGGGGCAAACGCGATAAACCTTGGTAGATGGTATCCCAATCGCCGAGTTCTTTCAGACCAGCAGGCTTGCCTTCGGTGATCGATTCGGTTAAGTGCATCATGGCGGCATAACAAACGTCTGCCGTGAAATCCATATTGGCTTGCGTCATCCCATCATGCAGCAAAAAAATGCCTAGATTAGCCAACGAATAATTCGGTTTATCCCATAAAACAATGTGGGCGCTGATGGCCATATCGAGTAATACTTTAACGCCATACTCTGACACGCTCGTTTCTTGAGCAATTTGTTCTGCGTTTAAACCTTTTTCGCCAGCATTATCTAATGCAGCCAATATGCCTAAGTCACGTAATGTGCGCGCTGTATGAAAAACGATGGGGGCAAAAGATAATTTTTGAGCTTCGGTTTTTGCCTCTAAAGCGTTATAAGGATCTATTTTTTGATTTAACACATTAAAACCTAACTTTAATTTGTGAACAATATCCAAACACTTAATCTAAGTTCGACTCAATTCTTAAAAATCAATATTTAAGTCAAGGATACAAACGTTTATAGTTGCGAAGAATAATCTTGTGCCATAGTATTTAACCCTATCAAAAACAATGCAATATCTTATGTCAAATCAACAGCAAATAATCACGTTAAATATTGATACTTGGGTTGCAAATTCTGCAGGCTTATCTCACCCTTCTGATTGGCAAAATTGGGCAAGAGAAGAGATTTGGCCTGACGATAATACGCTCAACACTGACCATATTCCTCCTATGATGCGCCGCAGAATGAGTAGTTTGAGTAAATTAGCCGTGCAGACTGCACTGACTGCTATAGAATCACAACATATTGATTACATGGTATTTTCATGTCGTCATGGCGAGCTTCATCGTAGCGTTGAAATCGTGAAGTCGATATTGATTGGCGAAGAAGCCTCACCAATGGCGTTTTCACAATCTGTTCATAATACAGCGGCAGGCCTAGCAACCATCGCTTCAAAACAACCGATCCCGTTAACCTCGATTGCAGCAGCACAAAACACATTTCAAAGTGCCATATTAGAAGCTTGGCTCTATTTAAATGAGCACCCTAGTCACAAAGTGCTGTTGGTTGATTTTGATGAGCCATTACCTAGCGACTACCAACAATACGAAAAGTGGCAATTTCAAGGCTATGCCTTAGGGTTAACCCTGTCTCACGGTTCAGATTTTACGCTCTCTATGCAGATGTCTGATACCAAGCCACAACAGCCGCAAGCATTGTCGTTTCTTCACCACTATTTGTCAGAAAAATCTGAATGGATCATTGAGGGCTCGCAAAGCGCTTGGAAATGGCAACGAAAATGTTAGAGTTCAACCGCTACTGGCGTATTGCTGCTACAGGTTTTTGTTTTTTTATATTTGGTTTAGGCGGATTAACGCTGAGTTTTATTATTATCCCACTGATTGCATTATTTTCATCGCAAACAGATCGTCGTGAATATAAAGTTCAAAAATCAATCCAAAACTCATTCAATATATTTTGTAAGTTGATGAAATTAACAGGTGCCATCGACTATAAAACAACCAACGCAGAACTATTAAAACAGGATAAAAGCTGCCTTATTATCGCCAATCATCCAAGCTTAATTGATTATGTTCTCATTGCATCACAACTTCATCAGTGCGATTGCTTGGTTAAATCAGCTATCTGGGCCAATCCTTTTATGAAACGGATTGTTCAAGCCGCAGGTTATATCCCCAATGAAACACCTGATGATTTGTTAAATGTGTGCGAGGAACGCATGAGCCGCGGAAACGTATTATTGATTTTCCCTGAAGGCACGCGAACCACACCCGGCGTTAAACCCAAATTGCAGCGCGGTGCGGCGCAAATCGCAATCCGAACTCAAAGAGACTTACGCATCGTACATATTACCGTTTCTCCGAGTTTTCTCACAAAAGAGCAAAAGTGGTACCAAGTTCCTAAAACCAAACCCTTTTTCCATGTGGAGATAAAGGGTAAAGTTGTCGTCACACCTTTTATTGAAGGTGCTGATAACCCCACCACTGCAGCACGACGTTTAAATCGCCACCTTGCAGAGGTGATTTTCCCCCAAAACAATAACCAGAAATGACAAAACTATTGAAGTTATCGCCCCATAACGTCAAGTTACAGCGAAGCAGAAAGTGAGTAAGTCCCCATTCGTATAGATAACGATATGATTGGGGTGAGCGAACGTAGACAACACCGCTACAACTTTAAGTGAGGAAGTGTATATCAAGGTTTTGTTCAAAACGGCTAGAACATTATATAAGTAGGTTGAAGTGGAAATACTACACACAGAAATAAAACAGCTCATTATCGACGCACTAAATCTTGAAGATATCTCAGTTAACGATATCGAAACTGACGCACCACTTTTTGGTGATGGGTTAGGTTTAGATTCTATCGATGCTTTAGAGCTCGGTTTGGCCATTAAAAAGAAGTATAATATCGTCATTGACGCTGATGACTCCAATACTCGCCAACACTTTGCATCAGTGGCAAACTTAGCAAATTATATTTCATCTCAAACTAGCCACTAATAAATAGATAGCGTTATGACAGAAGTAAACCAACAACAAGTATTTGATCAAGTTAAAGAAGCTCTCGTTGAACTATTTGAAATTGATGAAGCCGATATTCAACCAGATGCTCACCTTTATCAAGATCTCGATCTCGACAGTATTGATGCTGTAGATCTTGTCGTTCACTTACAAAAAGTGACTGGCAAAAAAATCAAGCCTGAAGAGTTTAAAGCCGTTCGCACCGTCAATGATGTGGTGGAATCGGTTATTGAACTTGTTAAGGAAAGCTAATGCGGCGATTGCTGACGATTTTGTCTGCAATCGTCCTGCTTACCTACCCACTCGCGGTCTACTTCGGGATTAATCAGTTTGGTTTGCAAGCTATAGGGGGCTTCTTAGCCGCTATTTTCGCTTTAAGAATTCTTTCTGGTTGGCAAGCCAAGCTTCAAGAACTGAAGCAACTGGCTTGGCTTAGTGGGTTCGTTGGTATCACTTTGGTGACTTTGGGGATGCTCTTTCAGCAGCATGGTTGGCTACTGTTTTACCCTGTTGTGGTTAATGTATGTCTTTTGGCTCTTTTTGCCTTGAGCCTAACGCAACCGCAAACAGTGATTGAACGGCTGGCGAGACTGCAAGAGCCTGAACTTCCTCAAAGTGGCATTGAGTACACACGCACGGTCACTAAAGTGTGGTGCCTCTACTTCATCATGAATGGAGCCATCGCACTTTATACCTGCTTCCAATCTATCGAGATCTGGACGTTGTATAACGGATTGATCAGTTATCTCCTTGCTGGCAGCCTCTTTGTAACGGAATGGCTAGTAAGACAAAGGATTCGCAAAGGCTAGGTACGCTATGACTTTCGGCAACCCCGATTTTTGCTCGCTTGCAACGTTACTCTCCTCACCAAGAAACGATTCGCATTGTGTTGCTTTTGACCTCAATAACACCATTAACTGGGCAAACTTTGTCGCCGATGTCAGCCAACTAAGCCGGCAATTAGCGTCGCGAAATGAACATCATATTGCACTGTGTGCTGGCGATAGCTATCGGTTCTCAGTCGGTTTTTTCGCCGTCTGCTGCACGCAAAAATCATTAATTCTGCCCGGTAATTATCAACCTGCGGCACTGGCAGAACTGAGCCAAAACTTTGAGTTGTTGCTGTGTGATGAGGCAATAACAATACCCAATTCTACGCCAACTCTCTCTCTTAACCATTTAGCGCTACCCAACGACATGCGCGATGAAGCCGTTTGTTTTGCACCACTTTCATTAGAGACACAAACCGTGACGCTGTTTACGTCAGGCTCCAGCGGTCAGCCTAAGGCTATCATCAAAACACTGCGGCAGCTTGAAGCTGAAATCGCTATTTTAGAGCAGCTTTGGGGCGAACAGCTCATTGGTGCAAAAGTGGAAAGTACAGTTTCTCATCAACATATTTATGGGTTGCTATTTCGTGTGTTATGGCCACTGTGTGCAGGCCGAGCATTTGCCCGCCATAACTTGGAATTTCCAGAACAAGTGACCGCACATGCGCATCCGGACACTGTGCTGATCAGTAGCCCTGCGCTATTGAAACGCTTATCACAAGAGCATCCAAGCCCACTGCGCACACTATTTTCTTCCGGTGGCCCGCTTCCCTACTCTGCTTCTTGTCACGCAAAAACCCTGTTTGGGCAACGACCTATCGAAGTGTATGGCAGTACGGAAACTGGCGGCATCGCTTTTCGGCAACAGCACAGTGCAACACAGCAATGGCAGCTTTTTCCTACTGTTGAAGCAAGACTTAACAGCGAGAACTGCTTAGCCTTGCGCTCTGCACATATTGATCCGAATCATTGGTATCAAACAGCCGATGAATGTGAGTTTTCCGACCAACGGCACTTTACCTTGAAAGGTCGCACCGATCGCATCATCAAAATCGAAGAAAAACGGATCTCACTGGTTGAAGTGGAACAGCGTATTGAACAACTGCCGTGGATCAGTGAAACAGCCGTGTTACCACAGCAAGACGGTGAACGTTTGATCTTAATCTCAGCGATTGTACTGTCAGCCTGCGGCACTGAAAAATTAGCTCAACTTGGAAAGGGAAAGTTCTGGCTGTTGCTGCGTTCTGAACTGCGCCAATGGCTAGAACCTATTGCTGTACCTCGACGCTTTAGAGTGGTAAAAGAGATCCCACTCAATAGCCAAGGTAAGCGCCTTGTTGCTGAACTAGAAACACTATTCCAACCATAAAAATAACGAAGCCCAATAGATTATGGCCAAAAGAACACCCACATTATTATGTGCTGAAACTCAGCCTCACACGGTGAATTTGACGCTGCGCGTTGACGCCGACATCATTGATTTTTCAGGACACTTTGAGCATTTCCCATTGCTGCCAGGCGTTACCCAAATCGATTGGGCACTGCGCTATGCACGAGAATACTTATCTGTACCCACAAGCTTTCAAAGTATGGAAGTGATCAAATTCCAAGAACCTATCTTGCCAGACATGACCGTTCAACTGGCATTAAGTTGGGATGAGGAAAAACAGAAACTCGCGTTTAGTTATAGTTCACAGCGTGAGGGTTTAAACATCATTCACTCATCAGGAAAAATGAAGTTGGGTGAAATCTGTGGCTGATTATCAAGCTTGTTTTTTAATTCCGTGCTACAACCACGGCAGCACAGTAGCAGAAGTGGTCTCATCACTCAGCGTATTTGAACTTCCCATTTTACTGGTTGATGATGGCAGCAATCAGCAAACAAAACAGGCGTTGAGCAACGTCGCTCAGCAAACACATGTTCACCTAATTACCCTAGAACAAAACCAAGGCAAAGGTGGCGCGGTAATGGCTGGTATTCGCCAAGCGCAGCAGTTGGGGTTTAGTCACGTCATCCAAATTGATGCCGATGGCCAACATGATTTACAAGCGCTGCCTAAATTACTGGCCGCGTCAAAGCAACATCCAAACCACCTAATTTCTGGTCAGCCGATTTACGATGACAGCGTACCCAAAGCGCGTTTATATGGCCGTTACGCAACGCATATTTGGGTTTGGATTGAAACGCTATCCTTTACGATCAAAGACAGTATGTGTGGTTTTCGCGCGTATCCTGTAGACCTCACCGTTGAGGTGCTCAATAACCATAAGATCGGCACGCGCATGGATTTCGATATCGAAATCTTAGTTCGCATGTATTGGCACGGGGTCGATATCGATTTTGTGGAAACTCGCGTCATTTATCCTGAAGGAGGCGTCTCTCATTTTGATGCTCTGTGGGATAACGTCAAAATCAGTTGGATGCACAGCAAATTATTTTTTGGCATGTTACCGCGTATTCCTCAACTTCTGAAACGCAACCAAAGCAGGCACAACAAAAGTGGCGCAGAGCCAAACCAGCACTGGTCAAAGCGTCAAGAACGAGGAACGGTTCTGGGTATTAAAGCGTTACTGGCGGTATATAGCCTACTCGGTCGGCCAATTTTTAACCTGATGCTGAAACTTGTAATGAGCTATTACTACCTTACCGGAAAACAAGCTCGCCAAGCCTCTGAACAGTATTTACAGCACTTACAAAGCTACGCAAACCGTCGCCAAATCACGCTGCCAAATCATCTCTCTAGCTATAACCATCTGCTCTCTTTTGGCCACACTATGCTGGATAAATTGGCGGCATGGAAAGGCGATTTTTCGGTAAAAAATTTGACCATCCATGGTCAAGAATCGTTCCAAACTTTAGCAGAACGAAAACAAGGTGTGCTTCTTTTAGGATCTCATCTTGGAAATATTGAACTGTGCCGCGCTCTGGGACGTCGGCATTCTCATATTAAGATCAATGCGTTAGTCTTCACCGAGCACGCCGAACGCTTCAATGCGGTAATGAAAGCGATCAATCCCAACTCAGAACTGAACCTCATTCAAGTGAGCCGTTTGGGCCCCGATACCGCTATTTTGCTTCAACAGAAAATAGAGCAAGGAGAATGGGTGGTGATCGTCGGAGATAGAACGTCCACCAGCAAAGAGACCCGAGCCGTATGGGCCGATTTTTTAGGCCAACCCGCACCGTTTCCACAAGGCCCTTTTATGTTGGCCTCGGTGTTGAAAGCTCCCGTCTACCTTTTGTTTGGCTTAAGAGATGAACGTTCTAAAACTCCACATTTTAACGTCTATTTCGAGCACTTTAGCGACAACATAGATTTACCGAGAAAAGAGCGACAAGCGGCGCTAGCGCAGGTAGTACAACGCTACGCTGATCGGCTGGAACATTACACACTGCAAGCTCCACTGCAGTGGTATAACTTTTTCAACTTTTGGACTCTAAGTAAACAGCAGCATGATGATTCAGACAGATAACCGCATAACTTTTGGCGTCGATCGCCTCACCATTGAAGATGTTGTCGCGATTTCGCAAGGCGCGCAGGCCAACCTCAATTCTTCAGCGGAATTCACCGCTAAAATTGATCGCGGCGTCGCTTTTCTAGAACGACTTTTAAAAGAAGAAGGCGTGATTTACGGCGTAACCACCGGCTATGGTGATTCATGTACCGTTGCCATTCCGCCGAATCTAGTAGACCAATTACCACTGCATTTGACTCGCTTTCACGGCTGTGGCTTAGGCGAGGTATTAAGCCATCAGCAATCTCGCGCAGTATTAGCAACACGCTTGTGTTCACTAGCGCAAGGTGTCTCTGGTGTGAGCCATGAACTACTTAACCAAATAGTCACCTTGATCAACCACGATATCGCCCCTCGTATTCCACAAGAAGGTTCGGTCGGGGCAAGCGGCGATTTAACGCCACTCTCCTACCTCGCGGCCACACTGATTGGTGAGCGCGACGTGCTTTATAAAGATGAGATGCGCCCAACTCAAGATGTGTTTAACGAGCTGGGTATTCGCCCGATCAAGCTAAAACCAAAAGAGGGATTAGCGCTGATGAACGGCACATCAGTCATGACTGCTTTGGCCTGTTTAGCCTATAAACGCGCCGAGTATTTAACTCAACTCTGCACCAAAATTACCGCCATGGTGTCTGTCGGTATTCAGGGTAACGACTTCCATTTTGATGCCGCGCTATTTGCCGTCAAGCCGCATCCTGGCCAGCAACAAATCGCAGCATGGCTACGTGATGACTTACAAGCAGAGCGCCCACCTCGCAACAGTGATCGCCTGCAAGATCGCTATTCATTGCGCTGCGCACCTCATGTGATTGGCACAGTGCAAGATGCGCTGCCGTGGCTACGTCAACTGATTGAAAATGAGCTCAACAGTGCCAACGACAACCCCATCATCGATGGCGATAATGAACGCGTACTGCACGGCGGCCATTTTTACGGCGGCCACATTGCCATGGCAATGGATACCTTAAAAACACAGGTTGCTAACCTAGCCGATTTGCTCGATCGCCAAATGGCGCAATTGATGGATTACAAATTCAACAACGGTTTACCGTTTAACTTAACTGGCGCAGAAGGCGAAAGAAAACCGATCAACCACGGCTTTAAAGCCGTGCAGATCGGCATTTCAGCGTGGACGGCCGAAGCCTTGAAACATACCATGCCTGCCAGCGTTTTTTCACGTTCGACTGAGTGTCACAATCAAGACAAAGTCAGCATGGGAACCATTGCCGCACGTGATTGTCTACGTGTGCTTGAACTGACAGAACAAGTGGCGGCCGCCTCGCTGTTGGCAGCGACCCAAGCAATAGAATTGCGCAAACGTCATCATGAGCTGGATGAGCAACACATGAGTCACAATATCAAGCAGATGCGCTTAGCCGTGTTACAAGAGTTTGATTTTGTGGTAGAAGATCGTCCGCTAGAACATGATTTGCGCCACTTTATTAGCCGCATTCAACAACGCCACTGGACACTTTACTAGGAAGCGCGATGAGCGATGTACTTCATCCATTGGAAAGTGAGGTGACTTTAGTCACCTCGTTTCAAGATGCCGACCCAATGGGCGTTATCTACCACGGCAATTATTTTCGTTTTTTTGAAGAAGCACGCCGCGTGCTGATGGAAAAAATTGATTACAGCTATCACGCGATGACCCAGTCGGGCTACCTATGGCCGGTGATTGATGCACACGTGAAGTACGTGAAAGCAATCCCGTTCAACCATACGATTCGTGTCAAAGCGACCTTGACAGAATGGGAAAATCGCTTGCGTGTTGACTACATGATTTTTGATAGCCAGACCGGGCAACGAATGTGTAAAGCGCACACCACTCAAGTAGCGGTTCGCATCGACACCCAAGAGATGTGTTTCGCTTCCCCAACGCTATTTACCGACAAAGTGCAGCACTGGCATACCTACGGGAAATTATGATGCGCCGTTTTCTCTGGCTAACTTTAGCTCTATTCTCGCCCCTACTCTGGGCACAAGTGACCGACCTCGCCTCACTGCAAGCGCAGTTGGCGAAACACCAGATCGTACGCGGAGAGTTTACTCAACTCCGCCATATTGAGATGTTCGAACAACCACTGTCGTCAGCCGGTAAATTCTTGCTCGATAAACAAAATGGCTTACTTTGGCAACAAAACTCACCATTTCCAGTTAATTTGGTGCTAACTCAAGACAAGCTTCGCCAAACTTTTGCTAACCAACCACCACAGGTGATTACCGAAAAAGAGAACCCAATGGCGTTTTATTTCAGCCATCTCTTTTTGTCGGTATTTCATGGTGACACGCAGCAATTGAATGAACAATTTACGATGACGCTGCACAGCGAAGATGGCCAGTGGCAGTTAAATTTAACGCCGAGAAATGCGCCACTGAGCTCGGTGTTTACCTCGATAACATTAACGGGGCGAGATGACATTGATGGTTTGATCCTGCAAGAAGTGCGAGGAGACAAAACCGAGATTCAGTTTACTAACCAAAACCACCAGCCAGAGCGTTTAACCCATGCTGAGCAAGCACAGTTTAACTTCTAAATCGAACCGGCTGGCATTGTTCTGGTTGGCTTTTGTGACCCTTTGTCTTGGCTTACTACTCAAGCAGTGGTTCTTTTCAGCAGCCTCACCGATCGAGACAGATATCCTTAAGCTACTGCCGGCCAACCAGCAAAGTGTGCTCGCCGAGCAAGCGTTTGAAAAAGTCACTGCCAGTATGAGCGATAAAGTGGTCTTTATTGTCACTGCGCCCAATGAGGCTGACCGACTCAAATCCGTTACAGCGCTAGAAAGCGAGCTCAAGCAGAGTGGCTATTTCAAGGATGTGGTTGGGAAAATCGATGCCACTCAACAGAGCGCTTGGGCCAGTTACTACTTTCAACATCGAGCACAACTGCTCACCAGCGAGCAACGCAATCAGCTCAGTCAACATCCCGAACAACAAGTGCAAACGGTAGTGCAAGCCCTATATAACCCTTTTTCTGGGGTAACAGGGCAAGAGCTCCGTCACGACCCTTTTCTGCTATTTCGCGACTACTTAGCACAACTTAGCCAGCTATCGTCTCATTTTCGTTTGCAAGATGGATACTTAACCCGCGAGTATCAAGGCCAAAAATACGTGCTGATCACCGCGCAGCTCAACGACTCACCATACAGTTTCAAAGCGCAACAAGTGGTGCCCGATATTGCTCAATGGCAACAACGCATCAAGCAACAATTTAGTGCGGACATTTATCACACTGGTGTTTTATTTTACGCCGATTTTGGCACTCAAAGTGCCAAGTCAGAAATCAGCACTATTGGCCTTTTCTCATTACTCGGCATTGTGCTGTTGGTGATGCTGGTTTTTCGCAGTGCCATGCCTTTACTGTTGGCACTGCTCTCGGTATCCGTTGGGTTAGTGGTTGCCATGGTGATCACCACCGCGTTTTTTGGTCAGCTCCATCTGTTTAGCTTAGTGTTCGGGGCCAGCCTGATTGGCGTTTCAATCGACTACGCCTTTCACTACCTGACCGATCGCCTTGCCGAAAATGAACAATGGGACAGCGTGCAAGGACTAAAGCATATTCTGACTGCCATTACCTTAGGGTTAATCACCAGTTTAATTGGCTATCTCGGTCTACTGGTCGCCCCTTTCCCCGGCTTACAACAACTAGCGCTATTTTCCGCCTTAGGGCTCGTTGCCGCTTACGCGACGGTCGTGGCTTGGTATCCGATTTTGGCCAAAAAACCAAGTTCATCGAGAACGCTTCCCGGCATCACTTATTGGTCCTTATGGTTTGCGCTTTGGCAAAAGCCATGGGTTAAATGGGGCCTACCCACGGCGTTATTGATCATCAGCAGTCTTGCTCTGACGCAAGTGCACTACAACGATGACATTCGACAATTACAAGCCATGCCTAGCGACTTGAAACAGCAAGAGCTGCAAATCAGCGCCTTGACTGGTATTCAATCATCACAGCAAATGTTGGTCGTCAGTGCCAACGATGATGAAGCATTAATACAGCAGTTAGAAAAATTAGATACGCAATTTTCACAATGGCAACAACAAGGCGTACTTTCTGGCTACCAAAGTTTAAGCCAAAACATCAGCTCGCTTAAGCGTCAGCAAGAAAACTACGCACTGGTTGAAGCACTGTACGCAAACCAAGGCGCAGCACTGGCTCACACGCTGAAACTATCTTCAACTCCTAAACTGGAAGCGTCATTTTTGCCCATGACACTGGCGCATTATTTAGCCCATGATGTTTCCCAGCCGCTGCGCTTTCTTTATTTAGGTGAAGTTGAGCAAAAAGTGGTGGCGGTAGTGCTGTTGAAAGAGGTTCACCAAGCAGCCGTAATTAAGCAGTTTGCGGCGCAAAACAGCGACTACGCCTATTTGAATAAAACCGAAGAGATCTCAACCCTGTTTGGACAGTATCGCCTTAAAGTGATGGAGTTAATTGCGCTGGCTCTTACCTTGATCAGCGCTCTCACTATTTGGCGCTACGGCGTGAAGCACAGCATTCGCATTATGTTACCTTCGCTGATTGCTTGCATCGCTGGGTTAGCCGTCACCGTCGCAACAGGCTCTACGCTCAATTTATTCAATCTATTAGCGCTGGTATTAGTGATAGGTATCGGTATTGATTACACGCTCTTTTTTGCCGAACAAGCCCGCAGTCACAGTACCTTGCTTGCCATAACCCTTTCGGCACTAACGACTTTGCTCTCGTTTGGTCTGCTTGCTCTTAGCCAAACTCACGCCATCCACAGTTTTGGTTTGACGGTACTGAGCGGCATTTTCGTGGCTTGGTTGCTTTCACCAATGGCGATCAAATCACAACCTGCCGCCATGAAAGCGCATGAGGAAAAACTATGATGATGAGAATACGCCGTGCGCTGCCCTTGC
Organism: Vibrio anguillarum; assembly: GCF_001989995.2. Taxonomy (GTDB): domain Bacteria; phylum Pseudomonadota; class Gammaproteobacteria; order Enterobacterales; family Vibrionaceae; genus Vibrio; species Vibrio anguillarum. The sequence goes on along the minus strand of NZ_JAHGUP010000069.1, from coordinate 13,945 downwards.
TGTTACTGATGTTGTCTGGCTGCTCTTTAGTGCCAAACCAAGCCTCCACGCAGGTAGAAATTAGCCCCAACACATTCGTTACACTGCCCAAACCTGCGCAACTTGGGTACCAAGTCACGGCAAGTCAGTTGATCAGCGCCCATTGGCAAGATGATAACGGCCAGCATAACCAACAGCTTCCGGTCCAGTTGCAGGTCACCGATGACAAGATTGTGCTGGCAGGGTTTTCATCTTGGGGAACGAGGATTTTATCGCTCAATTATCAGCAAGATACTATTGAGACCAGTGTACTCAATGGCTTGGAAAACACCTTGCCGAAGCCCGAACAGATACTCTTTAACCTGATGATCACGCTCTGGCCGCGAAATGCTTGGGAAGCCTCGTTAAATAAGGTAAAGTGGCAAATCATTGATGATGAGAATAGACGAACACTCATCAATGAACTGGGTGAAACAGTGATTGTTATTGATTATCAACATCCCTTCGCGATGAAGGGCGATATTCGCTTCCACAATCAATTATTGAATTACACCATTACGATTAAAACACTCAGTGCCCAGCACCCTTTGCCGCCCACACAACCGTAGATAGCTATCATGAACTCATCCACGACTTCTCCTATTGATTCTCGCTCACCTATTTATGTCCAAGATTGCGGTTTTCACTGCGCGATGGGGAGTGACTCGTCGCACATTCACCAAAGTTTAGCGCAGGGCTATTGTGACAACATGGTGGCTGACAACACGTCGCTCAATAGTGGCACCGCAACCATCGTAGGCCGAGTGAGTGAGCCACTACCAGAAATCCCAGCGCATTTAAGTGCGTTCAATACGCGCAACAACCAACTGGCTCTTTCTGCACTGAAACAGATTGAACCGAGTGTCCGCCACGCGATTGCCACCTATGGTGCAGATCGCATCGCAGTGGTGGTTGGCACGAGCACATCCGGCATTGCTGATGGCGAAATCGCACTCGCCCACAAGTTAGAGCAGGGCGAATTCCCAAGCGACTACCACTACTACAAACAGGAATTAGGCAATTGCAGTGATTTTATCGCTCGCTATTTTGCAATAAGCGGCCCCTGCTACGCCATTTCGACCGCCTGTTCGTCCAGTGGCCGCGTCTTTATCACCGCCAAAAGAATGCTTAATGCTGGGTTGGTTGATGCGGTGATTGTCGGTGGTGCCGACACTTTGTGCCGCTTAACTCTCAATGGTTTTAACGGTTTAGAAGCGCTGTCTCAACGTTTGTGTAAACCGTTTGATGCACAGCGAGATGGCATCAACATTGGTGAATCTGCCGCTTTTATGCTGCTGGGGAAAACGCCGTCTCAGCAACACGCTCACGCCATTGCGCTATTGGGCGCAGGCGACAGTTCCGATGCACACCATATTTCTGCGCCCCACCCAGATGGAAACGGTGCAGAACAGGCGATGCGTAACGCGCTGCAAGATGCCAAATTAACCGCCAGTGATATCGGCTATATCAACGCTCACGGCACCGCAACACCGCTCAATGACAGCATGGAAAGTAAAGCGATTTTCCGCGTTTTTGGCCAGCACGTTGCGGTGAGTTCAACCAAACCACTCACTGGACACACGCTCGGCGCGGCCAGTGCAACCGAAGCCGCCATTGCTTGGCACATACTGCAATACCAATTGCCTTTGCCCATTCAGCGCTGTGCTAACAAAGCGCCAGACATCGATATTACGCTAGTGGAAACCACTCAATATTTAGAAAACAAGGCCATTTTAAGCAACTCCTTTGCTTTTGGTGGCAACAATATTAGCCTCATTTTTGGTTACGTTAATGACAAAGCTTCCTGCAATTGATCAACTGCTGCCTCATCAAGCGCCGATGATTTTGATTGACCGCGCGCTTGAGGTACAGAGCGAATCTATCCACTGCCAAGTGGATATTGAATCGCACCACCTGTTTTTTGACCCGGCGACACAAAGCATACCGGCCTATGTCGGTATCGAGTTTATGGCACAAGCCATTGCCGCGTGGTCTGGGTATCACTCACTTGTCCAAGGCATTCAACCGCCGATTGGCTTTCTGCTCGGCAGTCGCCGTTATCGAGCGCTGTGCGATGCATTCCTGAAAGGGCAAACGCTCGATATCTACGCTGAACAGCTAATGCAAGACAATGGCATGGCTGTGTTTAAGGCAAGAATCGAGCACCAACACCAGCTTTTGGCCGAATGCCAATTAAATGTGTATGTGCCATCAGAACAAAAATTAGAAGAAATGAAAATGAGGAGTCAAGCATGACCCGACACGTATTAGTGACTGGTGCGAGTAAAGGCATAGGCAAAGCGATTGCGATTGCGCTCGCCAAAGATGGTTTTGCCATTGCCGTTCATTACATGGGCGACCAACAAGGTGCCCTGCAAACACTAGCGACCATCGAGCAAAACGGTGGTTCAGGCCGACTGATTCAATTTGACATCAGCAACCGAGCTCAGTGTCGCGAAGTATTAGAAGCCGATATTGCTCTGCATGGCGCTTATTACGGCGTGGTCAATAACGCGGGCATTACTCGTGACACGGCGTTTCCTGCCATGACAGAACAAGAATGGGATGGTGTAATTCACACCAATTTAGACAGCTTTTATAACGTCCTCCACCCTTGTGTGATGCCAATGGTGCAAAAACGCCAAGGTGGGCGCATTGTGACTTTAGCGTCGGTGTCGGGCATCACAGGCAACCGTGGTCAAACCAATTACAGCGCCGCCAAAGCTGGCGTGATTGGCGCGACCAAATCGCTCGCGCTTGAACTGGCTAAGCGCAAAATCACCGTCAACTGCGTTGCTCCGGGTTTAATCGATACAGGCATGGTGGATGAGCACGTCAAAGAGCACGCACTGCCACAAGTTCCTTTACGCCGCATGGGTGAACCCGAAGAAGTCGCAGGCCTTGTGAGCTATTTAATGTCTGATATTGCCGCTTATGTTACTCGCCAAGTTATCTCGGTTAATGGAGGCTTAGTATGACCCGCCGCGTTGTCGTTACAGGCATGTCCGGCGTGACTGCTTTTGGTAATGACTGGGCCAGTATTGAGCCAAAACTCAGAGCTTGTGAAAATGCCACTCAATATATGCCCTCCTATGAGCAGTATGAAGGTTTAAACACTAAGCTCGCCGCGCCAATAATGGGTTTTACACTACCTAGCCACTACAAACGTAAACAAGTCCGAGGTATGGGCCGCGTGTCACAACTGGCGACCGTTGCCACCGAAAATGCGCTGCTGCAAGCGGGCTTAATTGGTCATGAAGTGCTGACGAACGGCCAAACCGGTATCGCTTATGGTTCATCAACAGGCAGTACCGATGCCATCGGTGCGTTTGGTGTCATGCTCAACGAAAAAACCACTCGAGCCATTACCGCCACCACTTATGTACAGATGATGCCTCACACTGCCGCGGTGAACGTAGGTCTATTTTTCGGGCTCAAAGGCCGCGTCATTCCAACCAGTAGCGCCTGCACATCGGGTAGCCAAGCCATCGGTTACGCGTACGAAGCGATCAAGCACGGCTACCAAACCGTAATGGTGGCGGGCGGTGGTGAAGAGCTCTGCCCTACCGAATCGGCCGTATTTGATACCTTATTTGCCACTAGCCTCAAAAACGACCAGCCCAAAACCACCCCACGCCCGTATGATACTCAGCGTGATGGTTTAGTAATTGGTGAAGGTGCAGGAACTTTAGTGCTTGAAGAGTATCAACACGCCATCGCGCGCGGTGCCGCCATTCACGCAGAAATCATCGGTTTTGCCAGCAACTGCGATGCCGCCCATGTCACTCAACCACAAATGGACACCATGCAAATCTGCATGGAGATGGCGCTGCGTGATGCCAAGTTAAGTGCAGATAAAATTGACTATGTTTCGGCTCACGGCACGGCGACCGACCGGGGTGATATAGCCGAAAGTCACGCCACCGCAAACGCGTTGGGTAAAGTGCCGATCAGCTCGTTGAAAAGTTATTTTGGTCACACATTGGGCGCATGTGGCGCGGTTGAAGCTTGGTTAGGTTTAGAAATGATGCGCAGCGGTTGGTTTAATCCAACCCTTAATCTAGATAACATCGACCCGCAATGTGGCGATCTTGATTACATTACAGGCACAGGGCGTGAGCTGGATGTGCAATACCTAATGAGCAATAACTTTGCTTTTGGTGGCATCAACACCTCGATTATTTTTAAGAAATTCAGCGAATAATCCCATAAAAAGCCGTTGCCCACACAACGGCTTTTTTACGAGTTTATTTATCCGGCATTTGCCTCTTAAATATTGATAGCCTGCCAAATACTCACCAGCAATCAGCCAATACTTTTCGCAAGTACTTCGAGGACTTGCGGTCTGAAAATAAAAAACACCGCGCCAAGCAAACAGAGCCCTGCCCACACAAAATCAAACCTGAAAGGCTATGTGATTCGGATAAGCGAACGTAGTCAACCACTGCAACGAGTAGGGCAAGAATAAGCCGCTTTGACAAAAGTCAGACATAACCATACAAGCTATTGATATTATCCTCTCTATCGATTTTGTACAGTGTTCATATCCAAACATAAGCCCTTAAATGGAAGAACACAATGAAAAAGATCGCACTATTTATTACAGCATCACTTATCGCGGGCAACACTTTAGCTGCCCAAACGTACATTCGTAACGGCAATATCTATACCCACGAAGGTCAATGGGTTGCGGAAGCGGGTGCTTTTGGCAGCACTGACCTACTCAAGGATCAAGACAAGTCTTACGGTGCTTTGCTGAACTTTGGCTACCACGGTGAAGATTTGAATGCAGACCTCACCGGTATTAACTACCGCTTCTTTGGTAACACAGGGGATGTCGTTAATCTAGGTACTTACCTGACGGGCAGCGGCGTTACTTATGACCAAGATTCGGCAAACAGCGTTAAAGGAATGGATAAGCGTAAAGCCACGATTGATCTGGGTTTAAACGCCGATATCGCGCTGGGTGACGGTACCGTATCGACCTACTTCCAACACGATATTCTCAACGAAAATAAAGGCTACAAAACTGGCGTTAACTACTTCCATGTCATCGATTTAGGTGCTGTTGATTTGGTACCTTTTGCGGGCATTAGTTACCAGAGTTCGGATTACAACAACTACTATTTCGGTGTGAAAGACAAAGAAGCGACCGCACAGCGTAAAGCTTACCATGCAGGTGGCGACTTCTCTTATAACCTAGGTTACAAACTGGTTTATCCAATTAATGACCGTTGGGAAATCACCCAAACCAGTGCTTACACCCGTTTAGGCTCTGATGTCGCCCATTCGCCAATCGTAGAAAGCGCGAACCAATGGCTCGTTGGCGCAACCGTCGCTTACCACTTCTAAGCTGTACCGCCCTCAGGCAGGAGCCGCATCCCCTGCCTGATTTTTCTACTTGAACTGCCCTTCTCGATCAAAATAGCGTCGATATGAACCCACGCATTGATTCTCTATGAATCTTGCCTTTTGCCTGTCTGAGTTTTCCATGCCTGAGGTAATTCATGGAGTACAAATCTACGATTCTATGAAACTCATCTCTGCCCCGAAATGTGTTTAGATAGCTGCAAACCTTCATAAGAATAATTTGTGCCACAGGCTGTTGCACAAATCAGTCAGAATCAAAGATGCCCCAAAATAAGCCATCGAACCACACAACAACTCCTAATAGTGAGCAGGTAAATCAAAGTCATATACATGGTGTTGGAAGTTGCCCTTTTCCTCCGTGGACGCCCTCACAGATTTTATCTGTGAGGGCGATGCAAAGGAAAACTAGCTGAATGGGTTGGGGCATGCCACGAGGTGGTCTGTAACGTCGCCAGACTCGATAGGGCAAGCTGATTTGGTTGCTTTTTCTTTTTGCAGAAGCAAGCGTTGACTCGTAGTGAGTTCGGGAGAAAAGTGCAGTGACAGTGTGTTCATGGTCACAGTGCTAGACAGGGAGTAAACTTTCTTGCGGTGATCGGCAAGATTTGTCCAGATCGTGTAAGACGCTTTCTCGGCGCAATAGGGGTTAAAGTACACAGGCACAGAGCAAGCGGCCACCAATGATTTAGCTTGATACACCGCTTCGCGTCGTTTTTTTGCAGGCTGAGCAAAGGTGAAGTAATAACTGGCGCGCTCAAAGCGTTGTGTGGCGCTATTACCGCCAGGCGCAGAAAATACTGGGTGTTCAACTGGAGCGTTGGGTCTTTTGCCCCAAATATACTGCCAATAGGCCGTCAGCATTCGTTGAGTTTTGTAGTCCGGTTGATTGGTGACAACGGTATCCTGAGGGCTCTCATAGAGTTCAAATCGACCGTTGCGCACTTCGATTACGCCTGAACAGCCATCTGCATCGGAAAGAGCAAGGTGAAGATGCGATTGTGTGTTAGAGGTGTCTGGTAAAAGCTCCGAGACAATTGTAATACTGTGAGTGGCAAAATACTGAATAGCTTGCTGGACGTTAGCAAAGCGGTCGAGCACAAACTGAACCCAGCGATTGGCGCTGAGGAACTGACCTTCACCGTCAGTGGGACCATAACTGACATGAGAATCATATAAGCCGTTTACTGCAAGCCCCGCTTCATTTAATCCGTCTACGGCGGCATAACCCTTTTTGTCGCTACCCATGACGGTGGTCAAACTAGCGTATTTAGATGTCCATTGCAGTACCTGCTGCGGAGCAATATGGATTTTTGCCGCTGACTCGCTGCTAAGACCTCGGTTTACCGTGCCCTCAGGGAAGGCGTAAAAGTAAGTATTGACGGGCCAATACCAATCCATGTTGCGCGCTGTCACTGGAAATTTATCGTTTAAGTTATTGAATATACGTGTGCACATATGCGTTGATATCCTTGTTATCAATAAGTTAATCAGGTTATCATATATGAGACTTATAGGCATTTAACCCATGGACGAACATATGGACATAAACGAGCTCGATGGCAGCTTAACACTACGCCTCAAAGTGCTTAAAGGAATGAGTCTCGGGGTCGGAAGTTTAGCCGCCTTGCTGGCTATCGGTAACTTTGCTATTAGCCAGAGTTATCTATACGGCACGTTGGAAGGCTTATATGCGCTTTACTCTTGGCATGTTTATCGCCAAATCGATAGGGGAAATGCATACAAGGGCCATAAACACATTATGTCACTGTGCCTGACGTTACTCGTCATTAGTGGCACTTTCCTCAAGCCAACAGTCTATGGTGTATTTTTTTGGTCGCTGGTTTTACCTATTGTTTACTATTTGTTGCTTGGTTACAAAGTGGGCTTTGTAGCGACTGCATGTTTGTTTTTCATCCAGATCGTCAACATTATTTATCAATTTTACCTAGAGCAGTACTTTGACATGTTGACGATGATGATCAATTTCTCCTTTTGTTATTTCAGTATTTCGGCGATCGCACATGTGTATGAGTTCAACCGCGAGTCAACGGAAAACAAACTAAGTAAGTTAGCCACACTTGATCCGCTGACTGGAGCTAATAATCGCCTTGCATTGAAGCATCGTTACCAAGCGCTAAAAGTTCAAGGAACATCATACTTTCTATTGGTATTAGATATCGATCACTTTAAAGCTATCAATGATGAACACGGTCACGATGGCGGAGACTGCGTACTTCAGTCTGTGGTGAAAACGATGGCTCATTTGGTGGGAGGAGAAAATGTGTTTCGCCAAGGGGGAGAGGAATTCTGTATTCTGTTAGCTGGTGTCTCTCAACAACATGCTCTCAAAAATGCGGAGGCCATTCGTCAAGCAATTGATAGGACGCCTGTTCGCTATCTAGGGAGAGCGATCTCTGTCACGGTCAGTATTGGCTTGGCTGAGGCGCATACGTCGAGTTATGCCGATGAAATCCAGCGTGAAGCAGATGCCAATCTTTATGATGCCAAATCAAAAGGGCGAAATAGGGTTGTTGCACAACACGATTGAACATCGACCTTCTCTGCTGTCACTTGAGGCTAAAGTACACTTTTATTCATTGATCCTATTGCCCGTTGAAAGCTTGGCTAGATCTGACCGGGCCCTAGTATTGCTGGAGGCTTCACCAAGCATTTTTTCAATACCAAAAGTTATCCGTTTCAAACTAAATTATTAGTATCTCTAACGCAAAAATGTCCAATTATGCTCTAGAGCGGAAGCTGACAACTATTCTGTTCCTCCCTTTCAGGGGGAGGTTAGGACGGGGTTAAAGAGCGTCAGCAACAAAGCCTCACCTTCAAGGAGAGGTAATCAGTTTGTCCAAAAACGATAATCAAACGTGATGGCCCTACGCCATAAACGTGCGTAATGTCTGTTTCCTTCCTTAAAAAGTAAAGGAACTCAATGCTTCTTAGAGCTCTAGCAACTTAATTTCGCTTCACGCTTTGGCTCTTTTAGCGATGACGAAAATGGCCCATTCGATAGAAAAGAAGCGAACAGAGCAGCAAGCCGCAGCCGAAAATCTTATTCGCTGGCATCGATTCATCATAAATCAGCACGCTCAGAACCAGTGTCCAGATTGGCTCAAGCAGCATTAATATCGCCGCATTAGTGGGGTTGGCGTGCTTTTGACCTACGGTTTGCATCAAATACCGCAAACTGGTGGCGAGTAATACGCTCAGAGCAAGCCACTTCCATGTCATTAAACTTATTTGATCTGGCCATGACTCAAACAGTAAAGAGAGTAATACCCCAAGGCAGCCGCCAACAAACAGTTGTAATGTAGTGAGCAACATCGGCGGCAGATTAGCCGAAAAACGACTGTTAAAGTTAAAATGTAATGCCAAGCTAAAGGCCGCAGCCATAAACCACAGCTGACTGGTCGCGACGACCCACTCCCCATTCCACGACAGTAAAAAAAGCCCAATCAGTGCAATGGGTAGCGACAACCAAAATGCGCGCGCCGGTTTAGTGCCAAACAGCGGCCATGCTAATAATGGAACAAACAGCATAGAGAGGCTCATGATGAATGCGCCCTCGCCTAGCGTGTCGCTAATGGAAATCGCGTGGATCCAGCAAAAAATCGAGCCACCTAGCAACACGCCCACACCCATCGATTTTAAACAATCGTGCAGTGAAGCTTGGCGCAGCGCTTTAAGACAAAATGGCAGTAGGCACAGCGACGCTAAAAGAAAGCGCACACCAATAAAGCCAAAAGGCGGTAGGCCTTGAATCGCTTGTTTGGAAAACACCCAGCCCGCAGCAGCCAATAAGGTCGTGATAACTAAAATTAATTCTGCGCGTCGGTTTGCGTACATAGCTTAGCTTATCGTGAAATGAGTAGGAGAACGATTGTAACGAGATTTTTGATCGCGCGTTACTCTCGATTACTTTTATCGTTAATGGTCGGAGGTGCGCAGGGAATAAAAAGACGGCCTACCGAAGCAAGCCGTTGTTCTTAAAGAAAATAGAAAGGGTTATAGCGCTTTAACCAATTCCGCAATTCCCTGCCAATCACCTTTATCCATTAGATCTGTCGGTACCATCCACGTACCGCCACACGCCACTACGGATTTAATCGACAAATAATCTTGAACGTTACTTGGGCTAACGCCACCTGTTGGCATGAAATTAACCGGATAAACCGCCGTCAATGCTTTGAGCATGGCCACGCCACCTGAAGGCTCTGCTGGGAAGAATTTCAATGTGCGCAAACCCATTTCCATCGCTTGCTCAACCAAACTTGGGTTGTTGACGCCCGGAACAATTGTCACATGACGCTGTTGGCAATATCTCACCGTGGTTGGGTTAAAACCGGGGCTGACTACAAAATCCACGCCCGCCTCAATGGCTTGATCTACTTGCGCTGTGGTCAGTACTGTCCCTGCGCCAATCAGCATCTCTGGGTAGGCGGCACGCATCAAACGAATCGATTCTGCAGCCGCTTCTGTTCTAAAGGTCACTTCCGCGCATGGCAACCCATTTTCAACCAACACTTTGGCCAAAGGGACCGCTTGACTAGCATCATTAATCGCAATCACAGGGACGATTTTGATTTCTTTCAATCGTTGTTCAAGAGTTTTCATTTCATAACCTTATAGTAAAACGCTTTTTATAATAAGAAACTTAGGACAGCGACAATCACAAACGCGATGCTACCAAGCAGTGTTTCCATCACAGTCCAAGTTTTGAGTGTGGTTTTCTCATCCATTTCCATCAAGCGAGAAACCAGCCAGAAGCCTGAGTCATTAAAGTGAGATAGTACCGTTGCACCACCAGCAATCGCAATCACGATAAAACATAAATCCAACTCACTCAAACCCGTGGTTTGTGCCACAATTGGCGCAATCAAAGCGGCGGTGGTGGTTAATGCAACGGTGGCAGAGCCTTGCGCTACACGTAAGCAAGTTGCGATAACAAACGCCGCGACTATGATAGGCATGCCTGTATCGGATAACACGTCGGCCAATGCTTGGCCAATGCCACTGGCGCGCAACACACCACCAAACATGCCGCCCGCACCTGTCACAAGAATTACCGCACAGATAGGCGCTAACGAGTCACTGCACAGTTTTTCCAGCTTGTTCATTCCAAAATCTTTGGCAAACACCAGTAAACAAGTTAGCAGAGTCAACAACAGTGCCACCGGGGTTTTACCCAACATGCGTAAGAATTCAACCAATGGCGCTTTGCCGTCAATCACGCCTGCTACCGCAAGAGTATTAAGACCTGTATCCATAAAAATGAGCAGCACAGGCATCACTAAAATCGCTAATACCGTGGCAAATTTTGGCAATTTATTTTCATCAATAATTTGCTCGGTATTAAAAAACGCTTTAGAGAGTGGAATATCAAATTTCTTACCCGCATACAGGCCAAAGAGGTAAGCGCCAAAATACCAAGTAGGAATCGCGACCAAGATACCAACAATCAGCAACAAACCAAGATCCGCGCCTAAAAGATCTGAAGCCGCAACTGGCCCAGGATGAGGCGGCACAAAGGCATGCATCACGGCAAAAGCACCAGCTGAAGGCAGCGCGTATTTCAATGGTGAGCCACCAAAGCGCTTCGCTACACTAAAGATGATCGGCATCATCACGATCAATCCCGCATCAAAGAAGATGGGAAAACCAAACAATAATGAAGCAATACCCAGTGCAAACGGCGCTTTTTCTTCACCAAAGCGGCCTATCAAGGTATCGGCCAGCACTTTAGCACCGCCCGTCACTTCTAAAATTTTGCCAATCATCGCACCTAAGCCGACCAGCAAAGCAACGGACGCTAGGGTTCCACCAAAACCAGACATCATGGTTGGGACCACTTTTTCCGCCGCAACGCCGGTGGCAATTGCAGTGCCAAGGCTGACTAAGGTTAATGAAGCGAAGGCGTGTATCTTCAACTTCATGATTAAAATCAGTAGTGCTGCAATCGCACATCCCGCGATTGCTAATAGGTAAGCAGGGTTACTGCTTTGAGTCATCAATTCCATGTTCTTCACCTTATATCACGTATTGTTTTGTTTGTGTTTCAGTTCACAAATCTCTAAGTTACGGGTAACATGTTACCGATAACATGGATAAGATAAAGTCATATTTCCAAGTGAATTTAAAAAATGAGATCCAGCTCAGAATACCACTCAAGGAGTCCGTATGACTGGTAGTAGCATTATTGTAATGGGCGTATGCGCCTGCGGAAAAAGCACTGTAGGCGCGAAACTGGCCCAGAAATTAGGGGCGAAATTCATCGACGGTGACGACCTTCATCCAAAAGCCAATATTCTCAAAATGGCAGGCGGAGAGCCGCTAAATGATGACGATCGCAAACCTTGGTTAGAGCGCATCCGTGACGCGGCTTTTAGCTTAGAGAGTAAAAATGAGCACGGCGTGATTGTTTGCTCTGCGTTGAAAAAAACCTACCGCGATCAAATCCGTGACGGTAACCAAAATGTGACCTTTCTCTTTCTCGATGGCAGTTTTGATTTAATCATGAAGCGCATGCAAGCGCGTAAAGGCCACTTTATGAAAGCGAACATGGTGGAAAGCCAATTCAATACGTTAGAGCGCCCCGACAACGAAGTGAAAGTCGCTATCGTTGATATCGATACGGATATTGATGAGGTTGTAGAGCGCGCCCTAGTGGCATTGCGCGAGCTCACTTTAGATGGTCAAAAGGTGTCAGCATGAGTACAACCTTAAACTCAACCATCACAGCCGTCACCGAACGAATTATTCAGCGTAGCCGTACTTTGCGTGATGAGTTTCTCAACCGCGCCAAGGCACAGCAGCACAGTGGCAAGGGTAAAGCATCACTCTCTTGTGGTAATTTGGCTCACGCCGTCGCCGCCTCTTGCTCTCAAGAAAAAGCGCACATTCTCGATTTAACGCGTTCTAATTTAGCCATTATCACAGCATACAACGACATGCTTAGCGCGCACCAAGTGTATAAAGATTACCCTGAGCAAATCAAAAAAGTGCTCGCCCCATTTGGCCACACGGCACAAGTTGCTGGCGGCGTTCCGGCGATGTGTGATGGCGTAACACAAGGCCAAGCGGGCATGGATATGTCGTTGTTCTCACGCGATTTGATTGCACAAGCCACGGCATTTTCACTCAGCCACAATATGTTTGATGGCACATTACTGCTCGGTATTTGCGATAAAATTGCGCCCGGACAACTGATGGGCGCGCTGGCGTTTGCGCACCTACCAACGGCTTTTATTCCCGCAGGGCCAATGTCCACTGGCATTACTAATGATGAGAAAGTCGATGTTCGCCAAAAACACGCGGCAGGTTTGGTTGATGATAGCGCGCTGCTGAATATGGAGTGCGCTTCGTATCACTCCCCGGGCACTTGCACTTTCTACGGCACCGCCAATACCAACCAATTAGTGTTTGAGGCGATGGGTTTAATGCTGGCAGGGTCAGCGTTTGTCGCTCCCTTTTCTCCATTGCGCCTTGCATTGACGCAACATGCCGCGATCCGCCTTGCCGCCATGAGCGATGGTACGGCGCATTTCCGTCCACTTTATGAGGTGGTAACCGAAAAAAGCGTAGTCAATGGCCTAGTGGCTTTGCTCGCCTCTGGTGGCAGTTCAAACCATACCATTCATTTACTGGCTGTCGCTCGCGCGGCGGGTATTGTGCTGACTTGGCAAGATATCAGTGATCTGTCTGACGTCGTTCCTCTGGTGGTAAATGTTTATCCCAATGGTTCGGCAGATATCAATGAATTTGAGCTCGCAGGCGGCGTACCCATGTTGATGACGCGTCTGCATCAAGCGCAGCTACTTCACAGCGACGTAAAACCTGTGTTTGGTGAATTTGCAGATCAGCTAAAATCACCGCAATTAGTGGGCCATACTCTAGAATGGCAAGCATGTGCTCAAACTAAAAACCCCTCGGTAATCGCCCTACCTGATAAGGTATTTCAGCGCTCTGGTGGCATTAAAGTGTTATCGGGTAACCTTGGGCAAGCGGTGATCAAAGTCTCTGCCGTGGCTGAGCAGCATCGCATTGTTGAAGCGCCCGCCAAAGTGTTCGCTTGCCAACATCAGGTTGAGCAGGCGTATCAACGCGGCGAGCTCAATCAAGATTGCGTGGTTGTAGTCCGCTTCAATGGGCCAGCAGCCAATGGCATGCCTGAGCTGCATAAGTTAATGCCGATTTTGGGCAACTTACAAAAAGCGGGCTATCAGGTTGCGTTAGTGACCGATGGTCGTTTGTCCGGCGCTTCTGGTAAAATTCCTGCGGCTATTCACGTCTCACCGGAAGCATTAAGAGGCGGCGCAATTGCGCTTATTGAAGAGGGAGATAGGATCCGCGTCGATGCGGTGACAGGCCGATTAGAGAACTTAACGCCAACCGAAGGCCGCGATATCGCCACTTGTGATACTGAGCTCACACAGCAAACTTGGGGGCGCGATCTGTTTAAAGTGTGCCGAGATAATGTCTCTGCCGCCAATCAAGGGGCTTCGTTCCTCTACCCTAATTGATACAACATGAGCTTGTTATTCAGCCATTG
>NZ_JAHGUP010000068.1 GCF_001989995.2 Vibrio anguillarum | reverse complement strand
CTAAGCGGAGAAGAGCCGTTTTTCTAATTCAAATTATAGATTTTTATCTTGCTCAACTTCACACTTTTAGATTGATAAAAGTGCCTAGCCTCACTAATATCTCGCGCCGAAAGAGCGATACTTTCAACGCTGGCCATTAGTTTCATTATTCATATTAATTATATTTCGTAGTTGCACTATTGTGCAGGAGATAGACCATGTCCGCATCGTTTCCGTTAGTGAAACTCACATTTTTAATTGCGATTTTGACCGCTGTCGGCCAAATGACACAAACGATGTACGTCCCGTCCATTGGCCATATGGCGGGAGAATTTTTAGTTTCTCCTGCATCACTGCAGGCGGTCATGGCATGTTATTTAATCCCTTATGGACTATCACAATTTGTCTATGGTCCATTGTCAGACCGCCTAGGACGCAAACCGATTATTATCGCTGGGTTGCTGATTTATATTGCAGGATCACTACTCGCATTATTTGCTCACCAATACGATTGGTTTTTGGTCGGTAGTTTTATTCAAGGGCTTGGCATTGGGTGTGGTGGCGCAATGTCTCGAACCCTTACTCGAGACTGTTTCTCAGGAGCAGAATTGCATAAGGCCAATAGCCTTATCAGCATGTGCGTTATTTTTTCGCCACTCATTGCTCCTGTTCTTGGTGGGTACTTAACAGAAAGTTTTGGCTGGCGCTCTAGTTACTTATTTTTATCCCTATTCGCGATTGCCGTGGTGATCACTATGATGACGAGTATGGTAGAAACATTGCCTAAAGCGGCTCGCAGACACGAATCGGTTGCAAACAGCTATCGCTATGTGCTGAGTGACAAACGTTTCCAAGGGTATTTAATTTGTCTCGTGGCGACTTTCTCTGGCGTCGCGGTGTTTGAAGCCGCTGCAGGTGTATTACTTGGTGGCGTTTTGCAACTGCCTGCCACCACCGTCAGCTTATTGTTTGTCTTACCGATCCCTGGTTATTTAGTTGGTGCGGCGCTATCGAGTGTTATTGCGTTGAACTTCAACGAAAAAAGCGCCTTGTATGTGGGCTTGGTAGCGATAGCATTAGGTTCATTGGTGGTGTTTGTTCCTGGAGTGTTGGGGCAAACCAGCGCATTGACCCTAATTGGTGGTGCCACTGTCTATTTTCTCGGTGCAGGCATTCTCTTTCCCGCAGCGACCACTGGAGCGTTAACACCTCTGCCTTACCATGCAGGAACCGGAGGTGCTGTGTTAGGCGGTATGCAAAACCTTGGGGCTGGTTTAGCCACCCTTTTAGCGTCGGCTATTCCAGCTCATGACCAAATGCCACTTGGCGCATTGATGCTGTTGATGTCTGTGTTTGCTGTGGTTGGTTTGATTCGTGTTTACAGTAAACATGATCCATCAAATGAAATGCCATTGGCTGTTTAATAAACTGTAATGAAGAAAAAGCAGACAGGTCACCGCCTCTCTGCTTTTTTTATTTTAGACGTAATGCTGAATTCGACAATTCAATACAATCCCATCAAAGTCAGTCAATCTTCATCCATCCTTCCGGCACGCTTAACCCCCAACGAGACATTTCTCCCTGATGGTAAATAGCACGACCTTGTTGGCCGATTTGGATAGGAATGCGGCTTGCGTCTTCATTATTATTTAAAATACGTAACACCGTTTTGCCCGCCATTTCGCCTTGATCACGACCCGCTAACACAACACCTCCAGCCGCTTTGCCCGCACCGATCGAAAAATCCCAAAAACCAAATAAAGGAACCTCTGTATGTTGGTTTGTCCACGTTAATACAGTATCCGCTGGCACATTATTTTCGCTCTCATCGACCAAGGTTTGGTAAAGCCCCACGACTATGGCGCCAAATCCTTGCTCTTTAGCTGTGCTTATTCTTGTCTGCCATTCTTTCTCTGTCGCCACCGAAGCTATCTCTGTCGCAATGCCTAAATTCTTTTCAATCATACTCGCTTGGGTTTGCATAAATTCCAACGCAATACTCGCCGTACTACCCGAATCAAATAACACCAATACTTTACGTTTATCTTTATCGAGCATCCGGCCAATTTCTCCCATGGTTTTCACATAGAGGGGGCGCTCTAAAACACCGGTCACTTTGGCTTGCCCTTGGTATTGAGCCATGAATTTTCGTGGGTTTGAATTAATACCCAGAAACACGATTGAGATTGGCTCGTTGTAGAGTTTCGGCAACATATGAACCAACGCATTGTCGTCTCCTAAAACCACTACCTGTGGTTTCAGTTGCTGATATCGGCTAAAGGCTTGTTCGGCGATTTGTGAATAACGGCTCGCTGGTACACGTTTGGTGTCCATCTCAAAGGTATGCAGTTCATGCGCAGGCGTTAACGACTGCTTAAGGGCGGATACATAGCTAGCGTCCCATTCATAACCTTGCTCGTAGCTCTCTATTAAGAGTACTTTTCCCGCCATCACGGGCGCACTTATCACACACAATATCCATATCCAACGCATGAACTGCCTCCAATGATTCGGCTATTTTTTATAGTGTAGTCAATAAGATGTTATTCACACTTCCCATGTGACATCTATACTCAAATTATCACTCAAAAAAATGAGAAGCAGGATGAACAAAAGCCGAACATTTAATGAAAGCATAGATAACCCACTATCGAGTCGCATTGGTCGCAGGATCATTTTTTTCCTTGTCATTTTGAGTGGTGCTGTCACCTTGATGACAACGTTAGCACAAACGTATTTCGACTATGACAGAGAGTTCGATGATGTGGCTCAGCGTCATCACGAAATAGAATTCGTTCATGCCGAACTGCTTGCCACTTCTTTATGGAATTATGATCTCGTTGCACTTCAACAGCGCTTAGATGGCTTAGTAAACTTGCCTAAAATTGATTATTTGGAAATCACGTCTGGCGGTTATCAATTCAGTGCCGGAGAAAAAGTGACGGAGCAATTAGTCGCACACCGTTATCCCATGCTTTATATCAACCCAAAAACGGAAGCCAAAGAGCAGATTGGCGAGATCTACGTTGAGTCTAATGCCCAAGAAATCTACAACTACTTAATCAAGCAGTTTCTACTGATACTGGTCGTGAACGCGGTTAAGACTGCCTTTATTTGTTACGCTATTTTGATGATTTTCCATGAGAGTGTAAATCGACGTGTCTTTGCTATTGCTCAATACTTACGCAAATACAACCCTCGCCATCCACCAAAACCACTAAAACTTCCTCATAAGAAATGGATTATGGGGCATAACGATGAACTCACTTGGCTGGCCGATGAGACCAATAAAATTACCGGAAATGTAACTACGTTGTACAGTAATATAAAACTTGAACAAGAACGATTAGCCGATTTTACGGACGTCTCATCCGACTGGTTATGGGAGACAGATAGTACTGACAGGTTGATTTACACTTCCGAACCCATGCGTCAAGCTTTAGAGATCAGTGAAAATAGCAAGCCACTGCTTTCAGAGATTGACTCACTGCGAGATATGAAAAAATTACTCCAATCCATTACTAAACACTGCTCGTTTTCAATGTGTGAAGAGACAATTATCATCAATGATTGTAAGCACTATTTGATGTTTCAAGCAGTAGCACGATATGAGAAGGATATGTTTCTCGGGTTACGGGGCACAGCTATTAATATTACCGAGCTAAAACTGGCGCAGCTTGAACTACAAAAACTCAACCAAAACTTAGAGCGTCAAGTCGCCAAACGAACTTGCGATCTGGAAAACAGTATTGAGCAACTAAAAGCCACGCAAACACAGTTGATTGAATCTGAGAAATTAGCGGCTTTAGGTGGTTTAGTTGCAGGGGTGGCACATGAAGTCAACACGCCATTAGGTATCGCGGTGACCGCAAGTTCGGTAATCATTGAGGTAACACAAGAGCTAAATAGCGCCTTCGCCAACCAAACACTCACAAGTCAGCAGTTTTCTGAATTGATGCAGAGAATGAATGAAACCAATACGATGCTTGAAAGCAACTTAAATCGTGCTGCCAAACTGATCCGAGACTTTAAACAAACAGCGGTCGATCAGGTATCTGAGAGTCGTAGTCAATTCTCGATCCACCAAGTATTAAGCGCGCTTATCGCTAGTCTTCATCCCGAGACCAGGAAAATCCCTGTTACACCCGTACTAGAGGGTGATGAAGGACTAACCATGAACAGCTTACCTGGAGTATTGACTCAAATAGTCTCTAATCTAGTGATGAATAGCGTCAACCACGCTTTTAGTGTCAACCACGCTTTTAGTGATGAGCAAAATCCCATCATAACCATTGCGTTCAAACAGGAAGGAGAAAATATCCTCTTAGAATATAAAGATAATGGCTGTGGCGTCGAACCAAAACTGCACCATAAAATCTTTGAACCCTTTTTTACCAGCAAAAGAGGCCGTGGCGGATCAGGGCTTGGCTTGAATCTTGTCTTTAATCTAGCAACTCAAAAATTACAAGGAAAACTAGATTTTAGTTCTAATGTTGGCCAAGGTGTTCATTACGTTTTTACTCTCCCTAAGGCTCTTGAACTTGTTAATGATGATGCTGCAATAAATGATGCAGTAATAATAGACAGAAAGTAATAATAGATAGAAAGTAAGAGGGTCAAGGTTGCCAATCATCGTAAGGACGGTGAATAGCATCATAGAGTATTTTCAACTCTCCACTTTCCTCTAGTTGAGAGAGTATTCGCGTTAAGTATTGATCAACCTCATCACCTTTAGAGCCGTGAGCAATGACAAATACATCCTTGAAATCGGCAAAGTGTTGGCGTGAAGCATTGATGCTATTTGAGCGCGCGACTTCAAAAGGTATATAGCTAGGAACGGCCTCAACGTAGTATTTATCAGGCTGGCTCCAAAGCTGTTCTGACGTGATTCGATTGGCTTTATTTGTATAAAGAACATGTGCCACTAAACCGAACGACTTCGTACTAAAACGAAATGGTAACTTTCCTTCAGGATCATCAACATAAATCGCGGGTAAGGCAAAGTCAGCTTGCTTATTAACGACCCCATGTACAGCTCGATGCAAAGGGAAAACTTCAATATGGATCTCTGTATCAGGGTCGACCTTATCCATGTACCTCACTAATTCGACAAATGGCCCCGAACCATCCGCATTAATCAGTCCAGGGAGTTCACCAAGGTGTGCGACCATTTGTTTAGGTTCATTAAGTTTGGGATTTGAAGGATCAATTTGTGCTTGCACAAAAGGAATCTGAACGATGGCTAAGCTAGACGTACACAAGCCAACAATCGTCTTTAATTGGTTACTTTTCACTCTATCCTACTCCCTGAAAACGGATTTATTTTTCGGTTCCAAAAAAGATTCTAGTCTGGAAACTGTTTACGAATAGTGATGAAATCATCCCAATGTGCCAACATCAGATCGACCAACATCGGATCAAAATGTTTTCCTTTTTGCGCGACAATTTCTTGCTTGATTGTCTCTTCCGGCCAAGCATCTTTATAACTGCGTTTCGAGCCAAGGGCATCAAACACATCAGCTAATGCTGTGATTCTGCCACTGATAGGAATGCCTTCACCGGCTAATTGGTTTGGGTAACCGCTTCCATCCCATTTTTCATGGTGAGAACCGGCAATCTCTTTCGCTTTGATAATTAAACTGCGTTTTGAACGACTTAAGATATCAACACCGTATTCAACATGTTTTTGCATGATCGCCCATTCTTGAGCGTCCAATTTCCCTGGTTTATGAAGAATACTGTCAGGGATCGCCACTTTACCTACATCGTGCAGGGGTGACGCATTTTTAATCATATAAATATCCTGCTCAGGTAGGGTCATTAATGTGGCTAATTTTTCACAGATCAGAGAAACCCGCTGTACGTGAGCCCCTGTTTCTTTGCTTCTGGCTTCGACGGCATTGGCTAAGTTATAAACAAGCTCCCTCGATGTTTCGCGTAAATCAAGCTGTAAATTTAAGTTTTCAAAAGTTAACCCTATGTTGTACATATAGATTTCAAGCAAGCGTTCGTCATTTTCAGATAAGCGCTCAAGCAAATTAATATAGAGTAAATTTTCTACACCACGACTGTCTGTCATATAAAGTACAGAGGCATCATCGTAGCTATGAGACATTTTGCTTTGCAGTGCAAGCTGGCAGCGCTTAGCCACTTCCGAAGGTAAGCGCGAGAAATCACAGTCAGAATAAAAATCGACAAATCCTCCAATAGCCGCCAACGTTAAAGCACACGAACCTTCGCCTTCAGATTTAGGCTGAACGATACAATAAAATGCCGATGCATGGAGTTTAAGTAAAGAAGTGAGCTGGCTCAGTACCGATTCAGCATAGGTTTGTAAGGTTGTGGTATTTTGTACCTTCGCTGAGGCTTCAATCACGCGTTTAAGCCCCTCTTTTTGCTCTTCTATCAAACAAAGATCCCGATAAGATCGCAACATCGAATAGAGCAGGGTTCTGAGTTTTTGTGTGGTAAGTTCTGTTTTCTCTTTATAGTCATCAATTTCATACTCTTGGATGACCGTATCTTCGGGGGCTTGCCCTGCTTGCCCGGTACGTAATACCAAACGAATGATTCTATTCTTACACTCTTCACGGATATGCCTAACTAAATCTAACCCCGCGTGTTCCGTCTCCATAACTACATCAACGAGCGCTAAAGCTATATCGGGCTGAGTATTCAGCACTTCTCTGGCTTCAAGACCAGACATAGCAGACAGTAGCTCTAGTGGCCGTCCTTGAAATGAAAACCCTCTTAGCGCTAAACGAGTGATCTGGTGCATCTGCTCATCATCATCGACTAGCAGTACTCGCCATGGTTTATTTTCAACACTAAGTTCATGACTCTCTTCACTCTTTGGTTGAGTCTCTTGTCGAAAATCCGCAAACAGATCCATCGCTTATCTCTCTATATTGACAATATTCCTACTCTTATAGGTTTAGCACATAACCGTTTTGTTGGTGGTTAGAATCTAATTAATGTGATGAATAAATTGATTTTTACAAACCATATCCTCAATGATATTGATATTTCAATCACCTTCATAAGCCGTGCTCGAGGTGCGATAATTTCATCGCGTTTAGTAGATAAGAAAGTTTATGAATGAAGAGTGCCATTTACCAATGCCGTGGAATTAATCATTTCGTTTTTTACGAAATTCTCGTGGTGTGCAATGGCTCCATACCTTAAAACGAGTACTAAAGTTTGCTGGGTTAGGATAGCCGACAATGTCACCGACATGTTGGATTGGCCAGTCGGTAGAAACAAGCAAACGAGCGGCGTACTCCATACGCATTCGCGTTAAGTGGGCTTTAGGACTGTGGCCAAAGTGCTGCTGACATAAACGATGTAAATGAGCTTGCGAGCAAGGAAATAATGCGGCGAGATTTTCTATTGTCCAATCTTTATGCAGCTGGCTCTGGACTCGCTGAAAGACGCGATTTAAACGTAACGAAGTACGCGAGAGCGGTAGTTCAATCGGTGCTCGGAGCATGATTTCTATCTGTTCAACAATGCGTTGCCCGACCTGCTCACCAAGCTCAGCAGGCAATATTAAGGTTCGCAGTAGCGCTTGAATACTCGCATACATGACCGCAGCGATAGGCGTTAATGTGTAATGTATTTCTTCTTTTACGGTGTTTTTCCAATGACGCTGTGGTGCAAGAAAGATCCACACCACTTGCCACTCTTCTTCTTCAATTCCAAAACCATTTTCGACACCCGCTGGTACCACAATTAATGAGCTCGGTTCCAGTAAGTAACGGTCAGTTCCACTCGTTAGCCAACCTTTTCCCTTCACCGTGTATAACAGCATATGCACGCTCTGATTTTTCCGATAAACAGAAAACATTTCGCGGCAGGTTGCAATTCCGCATTGCACAATGCCGCTTTGCTCCAATGCTAAGACGCGACTTTGGTCAATAAATTCTTGATGTGTTTTATCTGAGATGGAATACCGTTCTTGCTTGTCTGACATATGAGAGTTTGGCAAAAGTTATAGAGGTATTGAGAGAATACAAAAATTACGATTCGATTTACACTTGCCGCATATCAAAATGAGGTAATGCAGCATGTTTATGACTCCCTTTCATCAGCTAGACCGTCAATTTTGGCGCAAATTGATCGATATTGGCGTACCGGTATCCCTCCAGTCAATGCTGTTTTCACTGTTAGGTGTAGTGGATATTTTTATGGTCAGCCAATTAGGTGAATCCGCTACGGCGGCCGTTGGTGTTGGCAACCGAATATTTTTCTTTAATCTCATCGTTATTGTTGGCGCTAGCGGTGCAGTAAGCGTGTTAGCTTCGCAATATTTTGGTGCAGGTAACATCGAGGGCATAAAACGGACATTGGCTCAGTCTTGGATAGTGGCTCTGCTGTTTACACTCCCCTTTATGCTGCTCTATTTGTGGATACCTCAGTCTGTTGTTTCTTTAGTGGCCAATGATGCTCAATACGTCACACTAGCCGCGGATTATTTATGGATCACAGCACTTAGCTTATTTTGTACCGCATTAGTAGTGCCACTAGAGAGCGCACTACGTTCTGTCGGCGTGGCAAAGTTGCCAACTCAAGTAAGCATTCTGGCCATCATTATTAACGCAGTCTTAAACGCTTTACTCATCTTTGGCCTGTTCGGCTTTCCAGAATTGGGGGTTGTGGGTGCAGCGATTGGCACAAGCATCTCACGCGGCTGCCAAACCATGCTGCTTTTTTGGCAAGTAAAGCGACATTACGCTCATCTATTGCCCAATCGCGAAAACTGGCAGCAAGCAAAAATGAAACACCATAGACAGCGCTATTTTAAAGTCGCAAGGCCAATGATTATTCACGATTCAGCATGGGCGGCTGGCATTTTGATTTACAACGTTATTGTCGGCCAGTTGGGCGTTTCTGAACTTGCGATTATCTCACTGCTTTCCCCCATTGAAAGTGTACTCATTTCCGCCTTTCTTGGATTTGCCGTGGCCGCCTCTATCTTGCTTGGACATGAAATTGGTGCACAGCGTTACGAACGTGCCGCGCAGACTTCTTGGTGGTATGTACTTACTAGCTGCGGGCTGGCGTTGCTGCTGGCATTGTTCTGCTTTTTGGCTGAACCTTGGATTTACGCTTTGATCGAAAAAAGTCCACTGCATGATACACAAATGGCCGTGAATGTTTGCTTAGTAATGGCGTTTGGGATGGTACTACGGGTATTTAATATGGTCGGTATCGGTGGCGTGTTAAAAAGTGGCGGCGATATTAACTACAGTATTTTCATTGACTTATTTGGCCAATGGGCGATTGGCATTCCGTTGGCTTATTACACAGGGTTGGTTCTTGGCTGGCCTTTGCATTGGGTTATGATGGTTATTATGCTTGAAGAGGCCGTCAAAATTATCCTTACAACACAACGGATCTATTCCAAACGTTGGATCAATAACTTGGTCAACGAGACAGAGCCTTCAACGCTCCAAGCATAATTAAACCGAGTATAACTCTATGCTTGGAGCGAATGTAACCAACACAGTTGCTGATTAAGTAGGAAATGTCTTAGTGTTACGCCTTATATTTGAACTGAGCAATCTCACTATTTAGTGTCTCTGCTTGCCCAGAAAGGTCGGTAAGCACTCCATCAACATCATTCACTTGTCCAGAAACCGACAGTGAAGCATCGGCAATCGAAGTAATGCTACTGCTGATTTCATCCGTTACTGATTTTTGCTCTTCTGTCGCGGCAGCAATTTGCACATTCATGTCATTCAGTTCGGTTAACATTGACATGATTTGAGCAAGCATATCCGTATTCAAATGGCAGGTTTCAACCCCTTTCACCACGGTTTTATTGGCCTTTTCAATTCCCTGCGACACACTGTTTATTTCATGTTGTAGCGAATCGATTTTTTTACGGATCTCTTCAGTAGAAGTCTGCGTGCGCCCTGCTAATGATCGCACTTCATCGGCAACGACCGCAAAACCACGACCCTGCTCGCCAGCACGTGCTGCTTCAATCGCCGCATTAAGGGCCAGTAAGTTGGTCTGCTCGGCGATACCTTGGATAACATCAAGCACTTCAGCAATAGAATTACTTTCACTATGGAGCCGCTCAATAGCTTCCACCGCCATCTTCATCTCATCGCTCAACAAACTGATTTCATTTCCCAACGCTTCCCCGACGTCGACACTTTGTGACCCTGTATCATTAGCTGATTTCACATAATCGGCAGCTCGGCTAGCAAACTGCGCTACCTCGCCAATTGAAGCACTCATTTGATTTACCGCCGCCGCGACCGATTCTGTTCTCATACTCTGCTCAGCAACAGCGCCTCGCGTGCTCTCCATATTGGAAGACATACGATGAGTGCTGCCGTTGAGTGACTCCGTCGCCCGCGCAAACTGCTCAATGGTTTTCTGTAAGCTGCTAAATAGCTGGTTAAAGGCAACCGCAACTTCCGCCATTTCATCTTTACCCTTTTCACTTAAACGCGCGGTTAAATCATTCTCCTGATTAATCCGATGCAGCTCTAACGACGCACTGCGGATAGGTTTGGATATACCACTTCCCACGATGTAAGAAATAAAGAGTGAAAGCACCACAAGAACAGCAATACTAATAAACACCGTCTGCAATACTGAACGCTCTAAAGTCGAGACATCTTGCAACGCCTCAGATTGATCGATTTCAGTTAATATAGCCCATTTTTGTCCTAAAACATCCAGAGGTGCGTAAGCCGAAAGTACTTCAACATTACGATAGTCTTTGATGGTTTCTAGGCCTTGTCCACCCGCCAATGCCTGTCGTACCGCGTCGGTCTTGATGCGTTGACGCCCAATGGCCGAACCCTTGGTTTTGATTTGCTCAATGGTGGCAGGCTCAACACCAATATCAGTTAAGGTTTGAAAGTATTGCTCAGGATCTTCTAATAAAAACCGTGATTGACTGCGCAATAAACCATCTTGCCCCACAAGGTAAGTTTCTCCACTTTTACCGAGCCCCGCATCAGCCCAGCTACCGCCAAATGTCATGATGTTGTTGATCACATCGATCGGCATCTGAAAGATCAGCGTACCTACCCGCTGCTGTTCTTTGAAAATTGGGGCCGAAATAAACGAAGCCGCTGCCTCATAGGAAGGATAATAAGGTGCAAAATCTTCGAGGTAGGATTGCCCCTCTTGCAAGTTTTTTGCCTTAGCAAATGCATGGCCTAGCCCCGAATTTTGATATGCGCCAGTTGATAAATTGGTCGCAAAATCCAGTTCTTTAAACACGGTATAAACCACGTTGCCTGACAAATCGACAAGGAAAATATCGTAATAGCCAAACGCTTCTAAAAATCGCCTAAACGAGGCGTGATAACGCCGGTGAGCTTCATCATAGCTGCTGCCCAATGAATCAAAATCCAAGTGATGTTTGGATCCAAGCTCGTTAGGGTTTACGCCGATGTAGCGAGCCTGCAGTGCTTTTCCCTGCTCTGAAAGCTGTGCAAACGCACCAAGCTCATTTGGCTGACTGCCACTGTTTTCCTGACGGTAAGTACGACCAAACTGATCACGATAATACCGTTCTAGCGCATCCATATCTTGGGGCGTTATACGGTGGGCAGGATAACGAGAGAACGAACGAGTAAAAGAATCCATTGCTTCTTGAGTCGATACCTCGGAAGACAAGGTCTCAATTTGCAGACGGATCTGTTTGAAATAGTTAGTTATTTCACTCTTTTTGATTTCGCGTACGGAGGTAAGTTGATTTGCGGCTCGGTCATAAAGTGCTTGGCTTGAGAGCTCTGATGCTCGCCACCCAACAAAACCACCGCTGATTACCACGCCAACTGAACACAAGATAGTACATGCCGCAATGATTTTCGTTGATATTTTCATAGTCAAACCCTACGCATAGAAATGAACAATTTTTTGTAAAGCCATCGTCGCCCCCAGCCACTGGGTTTATATGAAATTTGTATTATGAGCTTTTCAAAGTGTAGGTCACGGTTTGGCTTTTGCGTAGAAAAACGACCGGATACATCCAAACAGCTTGAAGTTGCGGGTAGGCGGTAAGTGAGCTCATCCCCATGAGCACAAGTAAACTCTATGCTGGGGTGAGCAAACGTAGCCAGCACTGCTGCAACTTCAAGTGCACAACGACGGGAAAATAACCACCAGGTCGAGTTATAAACCTAAAACATTGATAATATTAACTTTCATCGATTAATCCATCACATATTAATCCATCACATTTTGCGGCGCAGATAAAATCGTTTTTGTGCAATCCTTTGATGGAATGGCTCCACCAAGTCACGGTCACTTTTCCCCACTCTAATAACAAACTGGGGTGGTGGAATTCCGCTTCAGCTAATTGAGCAACTTGGTTAGAAAATGCCCACGCCAACTTGAAGTTTTTGAACACATACACTTTTTCCAACTGGGGGATGTCATCACGTACAACAATAGACCACCCCTCAAGCTCAGTGAGTAGTTGCTGCTGCTCGGGGATCGATAATGCTAGCGCATCAAGGCTACAAGCTTCACAACGTAATTCTTCAAGCATGGGTCTCTTCCTTGGGTTGAAATAAGGGGGCCAACAAGCCTGCCTGCATGGCACTTTCTACCTGCTGTACAAGATTTTCTTGGCTCAAATGGTACAGATCTCGTAGATCATCCAACACATAGTAAATGGGTTGCATGATATCAATACGATATGGCGTTCTCAGCACTTGTTGGATGTCAAATTTTTCACGTATGGCCGTTTGATTATCAAGGCTATACACGGTTTCAGCGGGGGAGGATAAAATACCTCCGCCATAGATTTTTACACCGTCACTTTCTTGCACTAAACCAAATTCGACCGTAAACCAATAGAGCCGCGCCAAATAAGCTCTCTGTTTTGGGCTCGCGTTAGCCCCAAGCTTGCCGTAAACCTGAGTAAATGATGCAAAATCAGGATGAGTAAGCATCGCGCAATGACCAAAAATCTCATGAAAAAAATCCGGTTCTTGCAAATAGTCAAACTCTTCACGGCTACGCAAAAACGTGGCAACTGGAAATTTTTTCTCTGCCAATAAGGCGAAAAATCGATCGAAATTAATTAAAGCGGGCACCGGCTCGACTTGCCATCCGGTTTCACGTTGCAAAATACGGTTGATATCGGGCAACTGAGGAACCTGATCTTTAGAGAGTTGCAGCATCGCTAACCCATCCAAATAGGCTTGGCATGCTCGCTGCTCAACGACGGTCTCTTGACGTGCGATCAGATCATACCAAATCCGATCCTCTTCGTTACTCCAGTCAATGAAACCTTTGCTATTTAATGGCTTAGAATGATACTGCGTCATACCACAACCTTTTAACAAACCGATTACATTAAGCCTATCGCTTCGTGAAAAGTCTGCCAATCTTAGGCTCGACATCTGACGACGCTCACGCGTAACAAATATTTTACATTTATGGTTTTTTTACTTAGATATCATGGATATGATTATGGCCAACCCGTTTGACTTTACGGCGTTCGCCGACAACACTAAACAGTGCCAACAGATCAGAAAATAAACGGATATATACCCACTTGTTAGGGTTGTAGGGAACGCGATTATGTTTGAAGAAAATTTGACGCCGCACACACCGCTTTGGGTCCCTAGCCAAGACCGCATCAAAGCGTCCAATTTAAACCAGTTTATTGAGCACATTAATATGCAAGGTGAGGCGATAGAAAGCTACTCACAACTGCATCTCTGGTCCGTTGCCGAGAGAAAACAATTTTGGTTAGAAGTGTGGCAATTTTGCGATGTGATCGGCTTTCGTGGTAACTGCATTTACGGTGAGGGGATTGCGAGATGGGACGACTTCACCGCCGCCAGAGACACAATTTGGTTTCCCCAAGCACAATTGAACTACGCGGAAAATCTGCTCTCTTATGCGTTTCAACAACCGGAAGGCATTGCCGTTTGGTTTAAAAATGAAAATGGGCAAAGCAAGAAGCTAACATGGCAGCAACTCAGTGATCAGGTTTCTATTATCCAGCAGTGGTTAAAACAAAATGGAGTTGAAAAAGGTGATGTTGTCGCCGGTTACTTACCCTATATGACCGAAACTTTAGTGGCTATGTTAGCGACTACTAGCTTAGGAGCTGTTTGGACATCAACCTCTCCTGATTTCGGTGTCGACAGCGTAGTAGAGCGTTTCGGCCAAGTACAACCCAAAATTTTATTCTGCTGCAATGGGTATACGTTTAATGGCAAAACCCATCTCATGGAAGAAAAAAACGGTCAGATTGCCGATGCTATTTCGAGCCTACACAACATTTGTCAGATCGAATATTTACAGCAACGCTCACTCACGGCTGATTTTAACGACGCTTTTTCTGATTGGAATGCGATTCTCGCAAGTTACCTTCCACGTGGGCTACGCTATGAACGCGTTGGCTTCAATGACCCACTGTTTATCTTGTACTCATCAGGTACGACAGGTAAACCCAAATGCATCGCCCATTCGGTTGGCGGTACGATTTTAAATCATCTCAAAGAGCATCAATTACACTGTGATATTCAACCGGGCGATCGTGTGTTTTATTACACCACTTGTGGGTGGATGATGTGGAACTGGCATGTTTCGGCGCTCGCTAGCGGTGCTACGTTGGTTATTTATGATGGTAGCCCAATGTATCCGCAACCGGGAGTATTGTGGGATTTGGCAGAAGAAGCCAACATCACTTTGTTCGGTACATCGGCCAAATATTTAGAGGCACTGCAAAAAACCGCGTATTCACCGAGCGATTACTACCCTCTCTCCTCACTGAAAACATTATGTTCAACAGGTTCGGTTTTGTACCCAAAACAGTTTGATTATGTATACGCCAACATAAAAGCGGACTTACACCTCGCCTCTATCTCGGGTGGAACCGATATTTGTGGCTGCTTCGTGCTTGGCAACCCCATATCGCCGGTGTATCGAGGAGAATGCCAAGGCGCAGGCTTAGGACTTGATGTCGCCGTATTTAACGACCTTGGTCAACCCGTGATACAACAACGGGGAGAGTTAGTCTGCTGCAACAGTTTCCCTAATCAACCCATCGGGTTTTGGCATGATGATGGCCAACGTTATCACGATGCGTATTGGAGCAAGTTCTCTGGTGTATGGCACCACGGTGATGAAGTTGAGTGGACCGACAATGGTGGAATACGTTTTTACGGGCGCAGTGACACCACCTTAAACCCTGGAGGCGTGCGTATCGGCACGGCGGAAATTTATCAGCAAGTGAATAGCTTGCCTGAAATACAAGATTCGGTCGCAGTGGGTCAGAAAATCGATAATGATGAGCAGATCATCCTTTTTGTACAACTGGCTCCACAGTGCGAACTCAACACCCTACTGGTGAACACCATCAAACAGCGCCTAAGAGAAAACTGCTCCCCTCGTCATGTTCCTGCGCAGATCCATTCCATCAGTGATGTGCCTCGCACCAAATCAGGAAAACTAGTAGAACTCGCGGTGAAGCAAGTACTGCATGGCGAGACAGTCAAAAACTTAGGTGCAATTGCCAATCCTCATGTATTAGAAGAAATCCACGCGCTGTTTACATAAACATTATTCTTGAAATAAAGGCGATGGAAGTTGATGTAGGCACAGCGGTAAATATTTCGGCAGCTTGTCAAATAACCCGCATCTTTTCGTGTAATTTGTCAGTATGTCAGTGATATGCTTTTGAAAAAGTTTGGAGGAACCGCCTTTATTTATGGATTATATTCACCTTTCAAGAATCAGTTTAAAACACCTAACAGCGCTACACGTCATGCTCAGTACCCGCAGCGTCACGCAAACAGCGGCCCAGCTCTGCATTAGCCCTTCAAGCATCAGTAAAAACTTGTCGCAATTGCGCATTCTCTTGGAAGATGAACTATTTTATCGTGATGGTACACATTTAATACCTACCCCTTTCGCGCTACAAATGGGCCCCACTGTCCATTCAATCCTCTCTAGCATGAATGGATTGCTGCATCACTCAAATTTCGAACCTCAACATTATCAGGGGAAATACCGCCTTGCGATGCGAGAAAGTGCCTTTGAGTTGTTTGCTCCTATTTTGACAAACGTAATAAAAAATCATGCACCGCAAGCTTCCTTTACTATCTACTCGAAAGATCACTATGGCTTCGACGCCCTGCAAAGCGGGCTGATTGATTTCGTCATTTTACCACACGATATCAGCCAGCCCCCAACGCGAGATAAAGAGCTCGTGTGGGAAGTGATTGCTCACGATGAAATGGTCTGCTTAATGCGTAGTGATCATACTTTAGCCAATGAAGAACTCACTATCGATCACTACCTTGCTCAATCGCATATCGGCATCATGGACAAAGAGCTGGCTGAACCTTTTTTTGAACAGAATTTAGCTCAATCTCATCGAGCTCGTCATGTTCCGGTTGTTGTTGCTGACTTTGGTGCGGCCGCCATCTTATGCAAGCATACTGACTCACTCTTTACTTGCTCCAAACGCTGGGCGGAACAAGCGATGCAAGCTAGGGAGTTGCTCATCAAACCGTTACCTTTCAATTATGGGAAAGTGGCTTACAGCTTAGTGTGGAATAAGCCCAGTATGAACGACCAAGCTTTGAAATGGTTGTGTGATCAGCTCAAAAAACCACACTGATGTTTGTGAATCAACATTGAAAATTTAGCTCAATGCTTAAAATAAAGAAGGCCAGCACTATTTTGCGCTGGCCTTCTTTATTTATCTTCTGATGTGCTTTTATTTTTGCTTAACCCTAGCCATGAGTTATCAGTCAACAAACAGAATTATTCGTGATCAACGCCTTATAGTCTTCTAGGGAGTGACTATCATGACACTTATCAACAAGCTAGAGCTTACGCAAGTTGGTCATTATGGAACAGTGAAATAATGTAAATAAGCCATTCTCAATCTGGAAAACCATTCAATTTATGATGTTATTTCCTACCAATGCCCATCACTACTGGCGCTAGACCTTTTGAATTTTTAATCTCAAACGCAACTGCGGTTTCCACTTGGCTAAAACCTGCGCTTTTCAGTTGTGTCTCAATTTGGTTTTGGCTAAGGCCATAGTCAGGAACATCTTCTTCAACCAACCAGTCCCAATGAATAAAAACGCCATGCTCATCTAATAGAGAATGAATGATGGTAAATACTTCATTAAGATTCGGCACAAACGCGCACACAGATGACGCCACAACAAGATCGAATTGTTTGCGAAAGGCCGGATGTTGCGCGACTAGACCACGGGTCAGAAAATCCACCACGGGTTCAACGTTGACCAACTCTTTTTTATCCAACTCTTCAATCATGGCCTCAGAGCCATCGAGCGCGACAATATCTCTGGCATGGCGAGACATCATTTGGCTCAGCAAGCCCGTACCACACCCGAAATCAAGAACATGTTTACCTTCGAGAGTGACCCGTTTCTGTAATTGCTGAAACACATTTTGAGCAAAAAGCGTTGTGGATTCGTCCTGCTCCCACTGAGCCGCACACTCATCCCATTCGTTCGCCATCATGGCCTCCGTGTTACTTCTTGTATTGGGGAAATTTTCCCAAGAATAAACCAAAACTGTGTTACGTTCATAGAGTTACAGCTCAATCTTGACTAAGAAATGATGAACTGGCTTTGATTGGCGAGAAAACCGTCAGTTGGTAGAAGAACATCAGATAGGCAGTGGTACTAAAATTGTTTATGATCAACCCATTATTGTGCCTTAGAGAACGTTATGAACCTTTCTCAAATTGAAGCATTTTTCTCTGTCGCGGACACGGGCTCAGTCTCCGAAGCGGCGCGACAATTAGAATGTAACCGAACCAAACTCAGTATGGCGATTAAAGCGTTGGAGAAAGAGCTCGATACCGCTCTTTTTGTGCGCACCGGCAACAACCTGACTTTATCTGAAGCGGGGAAAGCAATTTATAAAGATTGTGAAAGTGTTTTGGTGACCATTGCGCGAATAAAACACACCTGTACGCAAATATCACGGGGCTTCAACGCCGAGATGTGGATTGCCCGTGATGATTCTCTTCCTGATGCCTTGTGGCAAGATTTTGCACACCAGCTGAATAATCGTTTTCCCGCGACCTCGTTTAACCTTGTATTGGCTTCAAGCGGCGACTTAGCCAACTTGATTGCCACTCATCAAGTCGATTTTGCTTTTGGCGTCGATTATGAAAGAATCAACGACCCGCGGATCACTTATCAACCTTTGGGTAAAATCCGGATGATGTCGGTGTGCAAAAGTGACCACCCGCTAACTAAAATTTCGCGAGTCACCGACGAAGAACTGCGCAGAGCAATGCAAGCCGTGATGGTCTATTTAAACGAAAAAGATAACCCCGAATTACAACCTTTCTCTCGTCGCTACATTGGCTTCTCCAGTTTCGATTACATGCTCAATACCATCTTGACTGAGAATGCATGGGGCGTATTGCCAGAACCTTTAATTCGCCACTTCCTACGTGAACAAAAACTAACGGTGATTAAACACACCTACGGTCTCACTCAAGAAGATTACTGCATGTTTACGGCCACGGGCATGGCCGAACACCCTGGCATGAACTGGTTAGCCGATAAGTTGCGTGACTATTTGTTTGATTTTTAATTTTCGTTGTTTAGTTTCCAAGATGCCCACATTTCAAACAATCTAAAGCGAAGACAGTCAGCGTCAATTATCCTGACAGGCAAATAACAACATAACTAGTTGTTTTAATTAAAAATAAACTTACTTCCCAATATTCAAGCCAACGACCAATGCACTTAGAGATTGTCAAAACCGTGCTTTAAGCCAAAATAACAGCATGTTTTCAACAGGTAGTCTTTTATGTGTGCTCGAACAAGAAATAATGAAAATCGCATTTTGACGATTTCGGCCCTTTTAGCTTCTGGCTTTGCTGGTGGCGGACTTGTGGTTGGTATGCTTGTCGGTTCACTGGTTATCGTGTTTGACGGTGTGTATTCACTGGTTAGTTTGCTGTTAACATTATTGTCGCTGGTGGCGTCACGCTACATTCGTAAACCTTCTGACTCGACTTTTCCCTTTGGACGCGCGGTGCTAGAACCTGCGGTTATTGCTATAAAAGCCAGCGTTATTTTGTTAGTCGTGAGTTATTCGTTGTACTCGGCTGTCATGGCATTGTTTAGCGGTGGTCGAGAAGTGGATGCTTCTATCGCCACTGTTTTTGGCACAGTGAACGTGATTGGTTGTGCGATTGCGTGGTGGTTCATGGTCAACAAGAGTAAACGTTACTCTTCTGGTTTGATTGACGCTGAAGTAAAACAGTGGCAAATGGACACGCTATTAAGCGTCGCGGTAACGGTCGGTTTCATTGCCGCTTGGTTGATGACCTTGTCTCCTTGGGCAAAATATGCCGTCTATGCAGACCCAATCATGATGCTATTAATGTCGTTTTACTTTATCAAAGTGCCTTATGACATGCTTAAATCGGCAACACGTGAATTGTTGATGATGTCACCAAACAAAGAGATTTGTAAAACTGTGGATCAAGGTGTCATTGCCGTAGGAGAAGAATCAGAGCAAGATATCGAGTTGACTGCGGTGACTAAAGTCGGTCATGAGCTGTGGGTCAATGTCGACATTCGCCCTGATGAGAATGAAATGATTGCACTTGAAGATATCGAAAGTACTCGTCGCTCACTACATAAGCGTTTATCAAAGCTGCCATTCGTACTGCAATTAACCATGAACGTGGCTCGTTAATCAGTCTCAATTAAACGGAAAAAGCCCTCTCGTTCCCGAGAGGGCTTTTTTTTATACATAATAAAGCTGTTGCGATGTCAGGCTATTGGCATTTTCTCTTGCACCGTCGATTGACGTTCTCTGGTCGCCCACCAACAAATTAAAGAACCCATCGTCACCATAATCACACCTTGCCAAAAGCTTAGCCCAAGCGCTACACCTAAGATTAGCGATGAAAGCAAGGTTGAAATCACTGGTGTGAAATAAGAAAGAGTCGCCAATAGAACCATGTTGCCACGCAAGATTGCCACATTCCAAAGTGCATAACCGCTGCCCATCACCACACCCGTTAACGCTAAATTCAAGGTTGCTGGAACGGTAAACACTAAAGTGCTTTCGCTGCTAAGAAAATACTTAATCCAGAGGGCGATAGCAGTAGCCATAAAGAACAGGATAATGGCATTTTGTCCATTGGCTAACTGTTTGGTGATATTGCAATAAACAGCCCAAATAATCGCCCCGCCAAACGCCATGCTATAGGTTAAGGGATTAGTCGCAATATTGGCTGATATTTGCATCACCGAAAACCCACTATCACCAGTAATGGTCCAAGCAACCCCGACAAATGCGAGCGCAACGCTTGGATACACAAGAATATGGACGGGTTTACGGCTGAGAAATACCGCAAACAACACCGTCAAGGCTGGCCACAAATAGTTAATCACCGCCATCTCGAGCGCTTGATGGCGATCATTGGCCATACCTAACGCTAATGCTAAGCAGATTTCGTAGCTCACAAAAAGCGCGCCACCGATCAGAACATAACGCAGAGAAAAGTGTTTGAATTTAGGCACGCCCATGACAAGCATCAGAAATACTGAGCTCACAGTGTAAATCAGTGCCGCCC
This sequence comes from Vibrio anguillarum, assembly GCF_001989995.2. GTDB lineage: Bacteria > Pseudomonadota > Gammaproteobacteria > Enterobacterales > Vibrionaceae > Vibrio > Vibrio anguillarum. The sequence goes on along the minus strand of NZ_JAHGUP010000068.1, from coordinate 29,635 downwards.
CACCAATTGGGCTAAATTGCTCGGTGACCGTTCTGATTAGCCCCATTAGACAGCTCCACAGCAAGATAGCCGCAACACCAAATAGTGTATGTTTATGCTGCTTCAATGATGCCCTTCCTTAACTGCACTATGCAGGTCAGATGTTCCATTCATTTCTTTTAATGAACGGAGCACTCTCGCTGGTGTGCCCCCGACTAGGCTATCAGCTGGCACATCCTGATTGACCACTGAATTTGCCGCGACAACCGAACGCGCACCAATCGTGACTCCTTGATTAATCACAACGTTGCCACCAATCCATACGTCATCTTCAACCGTAATCGGCTTACAAAATGTTTCCCACAAGCGGCGGCTGCGATAATCCAAAGCATGCGCTGGCGTATAAAACTGGGTGTTAGGGCCAATCAAAACATGATTACCAATCGTGATTTTAGCGCCATCAAGCATAGTGACATTCATGTTGATAAAGGTTTCATCACCAATGGAAATTGTTTCACCGAATTCACAATAGAAAGGAGGCTGCACCACACTTTGTTGACCAATTTGACGATATAGCTGAGTTTGCAATTGATGGCGGGCTGTAGCATCGGCGCATTGGTTGATCTGCAACAGTAAATGTCCTGCTTTGCTACGAATGGCTTCCATTTCTGGGTCTGCACCGTCAAACACCATACCATTCATCATTTTTTCCATTTCGGTCATGAGCCGTTCCTCCTTATGCATCTAGTGTATTTAGACTACTTGGATAAACAAAAGAAAAAAGAGAAAAGCTCACTGTTTCACTTTCCTCTTTAATTTCAACCAACCTGTAACGCACAGGAAAAGGCAAGATCAGAGCATATTGCTTTTTCCTAGTCTTATTGATTGAATGGCTTAAACAATCGCCCAACTGTGAGTCATTGTGACACCTTTGCCTAACATTAAGCAGACAGAACAGTACTTTTCTAATGAATCGGTCGTCACTTTTTCAACGACATTAGGGTCAAGATCAACGCCTGATACGTCGAAATGGATATTGACTAGCGTAAAAATCCGCGGCGCAGTTTCACGGCGCTCAGCCGTCAATTTGGCGTTACATGCAGTGACCTGTTGATTAGCCGATTTTAAGCCATCAACCACATCCACAGAGCTACAACCTCCCGCAGCCATCAGAACCATCTCCATCGGGCTAGGCGCGGTTGCACCACCACTGCCATCCATCACCACCGAATGACCAGATTGGGATTGGCCCAAGAACTTGAAATTTTCGACCCACTTTACTTCAGCTTGCATTATTTTTGCTCTCTTCTCTGTGCGATGAAACTACAGGTTATCGGTTGGAAAAATCACGCCCGTTTGGCGACGTATTTCTGTCAATAATTTGGAAACGGTGAGTGAGCGTAATTTGCATTGCTCATCTATTGTCTTGTTCTGTATCTGATCTGCAAATTTTTGTGCTTCGTAAAACATGCGGTTGGCGTGTTGCTCAATACTCAGATCTTGGGTTTGACCACTACGGTTAATTCTCGTAATGCGGTTGCAGGTAGAAATCATCTCAACGTGCAGTGCGGCCTCTTCACCTTGAATTTCGCTCGGCAAATAGGAGTCACTGGTTTTTGAATGCATTAATAGCACATCAAAACCGTCATATCCTAAGATCACACTGCCGTTACCATCAACCCCCGTCTCCAGTAAATGCGCTTGGGCTTGTACCGATTTAGGCTCACCAAACAGTTCAATGGCTGAGCCCAAACAGTAATAACCAATATCCATGATCGAACCATTAGAGAACTCGGGCAAAAAGGTATTGGGCATCTCACCTTTGAGATATTTAGGGTAACGAGAGGAATACTGGCAGTAGCTGAGCACCGCTTTACGGATAGCGCCAATCTGCGATAGCTCTTGTTTGAGAACGGAAAAATTGGGCAAATGTGGGGTTATAAAGGCCTCAAATAATACTACGCCATGCTGTTTGGCAACTTGATACATCTGCTGTGCTAATGAGAAATCAGAAGCCAGCGGCTTCTCACAGATAACATGTTTGCCCGCTTGCATCATTTGAATCGACTGTGGACCATGCAGTACATTCGGGCTGGCGATGTACACGGCATCCACATTGTCACTCTCACCTAGGCTCTTAAGGTCAGTAAACAAAGCAGGAGCATCGTATTTTTCGGCAAATTGTTTCGCCCTGTCCAGCGAACGGGAATAAACCGCTACGAGCTGAAATTTCCCAGTATCCAATGCCCCTTCAATAAACTGGTCAGTAATCCAGTTGGTTCCAATAACGGCTAAGCGAATCATCATCACATCCTTTCATTATTTTCACCTATTATCTGGAGTTACTCCGCAGGAAGCAATGTTAACCTCACCACTTATTATTTTCAGGTGGCCATTATTTTCAGGTAACCAAAATAAAGAAAACCCCACTAAGCTCTCGCTTAGTGGGGTTTCAGTTCTTACTCGCAGCAATCCAGCTACTGATAAGTGCTCCCTGCATCAATTCCTTGATAGTCTGCTGATTCCCTCAGCGCATTCCCTTTCATCGCCTTCCTAGCGGTGTCCTTAACTCCGTCGTCCCGACAGATGTGTGCACTTTTCCTTTGCACCGTCCATTAACTTTCCTTGATAACCATCCTAGTTATTCAGCATCCAGCTAATGTCCTTCGCTATCCTTGCCGATCATCCTTCCTGAATTATCGAATCTTCGTCCTGAAGATGACCTATCCTTGGGTCTTTCCTGTTCCGTGTCCGCTTCCTGCTGACAACTTCAGATTACGGATTTCACTTTTTTCAGCAATCCCCCACCTGTTGTTTTTTCTCTGCCAGAAAGACACAAAATGAAAATTATCATTTAAATTCAAATAATTAAAAATTTCAATCTCTTTTTATTGCATAGCAAAACGTTAAAGTCTCACGATACGTGTAAGAGATCTCTCACAAACTTAATCCTATAATTGCCTATCGCCGCAGCTAAGATACCCGCACGAAATGAGATAGAGCTCTCACTCTAATACTGATTGGCACGGCTGAATTCTGTTTAGAAATGAGAATTGCTCTAGACTAAGTGTGAGAAAACTAGGATATTAATGTCGATCTTAATCACACATCTCCCTCGCTACTGAGGAAATGCAAGAAAATCGTCAGAGGAACAACACATGATTTCGAAATGGGCACAGCGCTTTTACCAAATGGCAGAACTTGTTGGCTCTTGGAGTAAAGATCCCTCCACGCAAGTCGGCGCAGTGATCACTAAGCAAAATCGCATCGTTTCGGTTGGATTTAACGGTTACCCGCATGGTATTTCAGACAGTGCAGGCACCGATGATCGTGATATGAAATACCTCAAAACACTGCATGCTGAGGAAAATGCCATCCTATTCGCCAAGCGTGATTTGGATGGTTGCGAAATTTATGTGACACATTTTCCTTGCCCAAACTGTGCAGCAAAAATCATTCAAACTGGGATTTCCGCAGTACACTGCCCAGAACAAACAGAAGACTTCTTATCCCGTTGGGGTGATAAGATCAAAGTCAGCCAAGATATGTTTTTACAAGCGGGTGTTAAAGTAAACTGGCTACCGCTTAGTGATTTGAAATAATTAATCAATGGTCAAAAAAACCGCCCTGCCAAATTGGAAGGGCGGTTTTTGTTTGGGAACGTTAACGAACAATCAGGCCGAGTAAAATACCAACTGCGCCAAAATCAGCATCACTAAACGTTGTGTTAGCAAAACCTAGGTTTCCAAGCACTGGCATTAAAAATACAGGTAAGAACGTGATCAATAAACCTTGCGCAAATGCACCCAAAATAGCACCACGACGCCCACCTGTGGCATTACCAAATACCCCTGCGGCAGCACCAACAAAGAAGTGTGGAACAACTCCAGGAATAATCACTGTCAAACCCATAATATAGAGTAAGAACATACCTAATAAGCCAGCAAGAAAACTAGATAGAAAGCCGACCAAGACAGCATTTGGGGCATAGGGAAATACCACAGGACAATCTAATGCTGGTTTAGCATTAGGAACTAATTTGTCTGAAATACCTTTAAACGCAGGAACAATTTCAGCAATAACCATACGTACACCTTGTAAGATGACATACACACCCCCCGCAAACGTAATAGATTGCATCAGCGCAAACATAAACCAATGTTTTCCACCGCTCACTTCACGCACAAATTCCCCACCAGCAAATAGACAGGTCACCATAAAGATGATGCCCATAGTAAATGAGATCGCAACGGGTGTATCACGTAAAAATAGTAAACTTTTAGGAACATTCATATCTTCCGTAGAATGTTCTTTATTACCAAATTTACTACCAATAAAACCAGCTAATACATAAGAAAGTGTAGAGAAGTGACCAATAGCAACATCGTCAGAACCTGTAACTTGACGCATATATCGATGTGCAATTGCTGGGAAAAACACCATAACACTACCAACGACAATGGAACCTAGGGCAATCAATGGAATACCGGACATACCGCTTGATGACAAAATTGCAGCCACCATCATCGACATAAATAAAGTGTGGTGCCCTGTTAAGAATATAAATTTCCATGGTGTAAGGCGTGCAATCAATATATTTACCAGCATCGCGAAAAACATGATCATCGCCATTTCTTTACCAAATGACTTTTGAGCAATAGACACGATGGCTTCATTATTTGGAACGACACCAGTAATGCCAAAAGCATGCTGGAATATGGTCGCAAAATCTCCTAGCGAACCAACAACTAGCCCCGCACCAGCTCCAAGAATAATGAAGCCCAAAATAGTTTTCACGGTACCTTTAATGCATTCCGTCAATGGTTTTTTCTGTGCGATCAAACCTATTAATGCGATCAAGCCAACTAACACTGCTGGCTCAGAAAGCACGTCATTCATTAAAAAATTAAAGAATTCCATAGTGCCTCCTACAACACACCAAGTTCTTGAAGAGCCGCTGACAAGCGTTCTTTCATTGCGTTTTTATCGACCATATTATCCAAGCTCACAATCTTAGGCTCAACACCCAATGATTTTAGTTGGTCTGTTATATCATTTGTACCAATAAAGATGTCGCAAATAGTTCCCTTTGCGGAACCTAAATCTATGTGGTCGATTTCAGCGTCAACATTTAGATCTTTCACTATATTTTTGATACTTATTTCCATCATCAAACTTGTACCTAGTCCGTGGCCGCAAACTACCATAATTTTCATTATATTCACCCTCTGCTTTATTGTATTTTTACTATTATTTATCGTGTTTTTACTATTAATAGTCTTGGATAACACGCAAAATATCTTCAACAGATTTGGCTGAGCAGATATATTCTACGTCTTCTTCATTCATAAATAATTCGGCTAATTTAGATATTGCATCTACGTGACTATTACTATCTGTCGCGGCCAAAGTAACCAGCATTTTTACAGGATCATTGCCATCCGAATTAAAGTTAACTCCATCTTGAATTACCGTTAGGCCAAATGCTAAACGATTAACCCCATCTTCAGGTCGAGCATGAGGCATCGCCATTCCAGGTCCAACAACATAATAAGGACCGAGCTCCCTATGTGACCGAAATATAGCTTCAACATAACTTGGATTAATGGCCTTATTTTCAATCAATGGTTGACATGCTTTGCGAATTGCATCTTGCCAGTCGTCAGCAGATTTATGCACTCGAATAACGTCTTCGGTTAATAGTTCACGTAACATTTTTTAGGTTCTTGATATGAATAGGTAGCATCAATTTATCTGTCTATCCAAATAGAAAACCAGATCGAAATCACAAATGGTAGCGCTATCTTTATGTGTTAGTTTGATTTGTGATAGCGCTATCATTTATTGAAATCATAGTATTTCATGTATCGGTGCAAGAATAGTTATACGGTAATATCAACACGCCCGAGTGTGTGTGTTAAAATCACATCGCTAACTTATTAATAACATGAAGATAAATATGAGCGAATCGCGAAAACGTAGAAGCACGGGAAAGGTTACCATTGCCGATGTCGCAGCTAAGGCGGGTGTTGGCACAATGACGGTATCAAGAGCATTAAGAACACCTGAGCTTGTTTCTAGCAAACTAAGAGAAAAAATAGAATTTGTTGTTGAAGAACTAGGTTATATCCCAAATAAAGCAGCTGGCGCTTTAGCATCTGGCGAAAACTATTCAATAGCATTAATCATCCCATCGCTAATTGAAAAATCTTGCGCTGTGTTTTTACCCAATTTCCAACATTCGCTTAACCGTCAGGGATACCAGTTACTGCTCGGTTATAGTGATTATTCCATTGATAATGAAGAGAAACTATTAGCCACTTTATTGGAAAGTCAACCAGCAGCTGTTGTGCTATTTGGAAGTGAGCACAGTTCAAAAAGTCACCAACTTCTTCAACGCGCTAACATTCCCGTCATTGAAATTGCTGAGTTGAATGAATCATCAACGTATCTGAATGTCGGCGTTGATTACTACAAGGTTGGCAAACAATGTACTCAACATCTCATTGAAAATAGATATCAAAATATAGGGTTTATTGGAGCACGTAGCCACCACTCCGTTCTAAGAAATGAACTGCGGGGTTGGCAAAGCGCATTAATTGATAACTACCAAGCACCTGATCACTTTCTAACAACTCATGAAGCTCCCTCTGCACACTTAGGTAAGGAAGGAATTTCTAAATTGTTATTAAGGGACCCAACGCTTGATGCTGTGGTATGTAGCCACGAAGAAATAGCTCTGGGAGTATTATTCGAGTGTCAGCGTAGGCTGATTAAAGTTCCTACGGAAATGGCCATCATCTGTTTGGATGGATCATCTCTTTGTCAGTATGCTTTTCCAGCCATTAGTGCCGCTCATGTCAATTATGAACAGCTTGGTCTTTTGGCCGCTGAGCGCTTATTAAAACAAATCAAAGAACAAACTCTTGAACTGGAATCAACAAACGTTGGCTTCCAGTTACAAAAACGAGCTAGTACCGTTCGTCCGTGATCACCTTGTCGCAATCAACAAGGTGGCTTATAGGCTTACAGCTGAATTTTCTTAATCATCCCAGCTTCAGCATGGCCGGGTATATTACAGGCGAACTCAACATTGTTATCCCCATGGAAGTGCCATAACAGTTGTTTCGCTTTACCCGGTGCCACGGTGACGGCACTGCCACCATCGTGTTTATGATTGCCCATTTGGCGCATCATTTCTCGGTGTTTTAGCTGCTCGGCGGCTGAACCAATCGAAAATTCGTGCTCAATTTTACCTGTGTTCATAACGACAAATTGCACCACATCATCGGGTTCAATATTCACCTCCTTTTTGAAGGTGATTTTCATGTCATCCGAGAGTAAAACATGCACCACTCTATCGGGTTTTGCTCCTTTGGCAGGCATGCCGACTTCTGACATGTCATCCATCGCCATGTTCATCGTGTCTGTTTGCTTCATCGCCATGCTGCCATGATCCATTTTGCTATGATCCATTTCAGCCATGACAGAAGAAGTGAACAACGCCAGTGAAAGTGTGATTAGTGTTTTTTTCATTTTGATTTTCCTTAAATTCATCCAGTTACTATTTATTTTCCGATTGGTGCTTAGTTTTTACTTTGCCAACTGCACGCTATTTGAGTGTTGCGATTTCACGGTTTTTCCATAACTTGAATACCGCAGGTAGAACCAATAATGTGAGCAATAGTGCTGAAGCCATGCCTCCAATCATGGGGGCGGCAATGCGCTGCATTACCTCCGAACCGGTTCCCGTGCCATACATAATCGGGATCAGGCCAATAATAACTGTCAGTACCGTCATCATGACTGGGCGCACGCGCTGTCCTGCTCCTTCGCCAATTGCATTGATGAGATCTTGGCTGTCAATGGCCGCACCATTTTCCTGTGCATCAATTTTTTTGTAGTGCCAAGCTTGGTTTAAATAAACGAGCATGATCACGCCAATTTCTACCGCAACACCTGAAAGTGCAATAAACCCCACCCCCACGGCGATTGAAAAGTTGTAGCCAAGGTAGTGCATCAACCACACGCCACCCACCATCGCCAGCGGCAATGTCGCCATAATGATCAACACTTCTCCGATTCGCCGGAAACTGAAATAGAGTAGCAACATGATGATTGCGATCGTGATCGGTGCGACAACACTTAAGCGCGCTTTGGCTCGCTCCATGTATTCATATTGACCAGACCATACGAGAGAATATCCTGCTGGCAGCTGTAATTGCTCCGCTACCGCTTGTTGCGCCTCTGCCACATATGAACCGAGATCGCGTCCATCAATATCGACAAAGACCCAGCCGTTTGGCCGTGCGTTTTCGGTTTTTATCATCGGCGGGCCGTCTTCGTATCGAATATCAGCCACATCGGCCAAGGCCAAACGTGCACCGTTTTGAGTCACCAAAGGTAAGTTTTGCAGCTTGACTACCGAATCACGGTAATCTTGCGGGTAACGTACATTGATCGGGTAACGCTCTAACCCCTCAATGGTTTCCCCTACATTCATGCCCCCCACTGCGGTTGAAACGACTTGCTGTACATCTTTAATGCTTAGCCCATAGCGCGCCGCTTGTAACCGATTGATGTCTATCGTTACATAACGGCCACCAGCCACACGCTCAGCATAAACCGATGCCGTACCTTGAACGCGGTTAAGGATAGGTTCAAGTTGCGCACCGATGGTTTCAATCTGTTTGAGATCGGGACCCGCTATCTTAATACCAATCGGTGTTTTGATCCCTGTAGCTAACATATCGATGCGTGTTTTGATTGGCATCACCCACGCGTTGGTTAACCCCGGAAATTGCACTAAACTGTCAAATTCCTTGCGTAGCGATTCTGTGGTTACACCTTCACGCCATTGATCGCGAGGTTTAAGTTGGATCACCGTTTCAATCATGGTTAAGGGCGCGGGATCGGTTGCGGTTTCTGCACGCCCCATTTTACCCCACACAGTTTTGACCTCTGGTACGGTTTTGATGAGTTTATTGGTTTGCTGCAATAGTTCACGCGCCTTACCAATCGAGATCCCTGGATAGGTTGTCGGCATGTACATGAGATCGCCTTCATCTAATGGCGGAATAAACTCACTGCCTAATTTGCTCATTGGGTAATAAGCGGAAGCCATTAATGCCAAAGCCAATACAATCATGCTTTTGGGATAACGCAAACTCAGGTTGAGTAGTGGACGATAAAGTGCCACAAGCCCTTTATTGATAGGATTTTTGTGCTCGGAAATAATATTGCCACGCACAAAATAGCCCATAAGAACAGGGACGAGCGTGATCGCTAAACCTGCGGCGGCGGCCATGGCATAGGTTTTAGTAAACGCCAATGGCGAGAACATCTTGCCTTCTTGGCCTTCGAGTGCGAAAACGGGCACAAAACTTAACGTAATGATAAGTAGTGAGAAAAATAGTGGCGCACCGACTTCTTCAGCGGCTTTGCCAATCACCTGCCAGCGATTTTTGTCGGTCAGTGGGGTGCGTTCAATATGTTTATGCACATTTTCGATCATCACAATCGCCCCGTCGACCATAGCACCGATAGCAATGGCGATCCCCCCAAGTGACATGATATTGGCATTGATACCTTGCCAATGCATCACAATAAAAGCCGATAGAATGCCCACGGGCAAACTCAAAGCAATCACTAATGATGAGCGGATATGGAATAAAAACAGCGCACACACGACCGCAACGACAATGAACTCTTCTGCTAGCTTATGCCAAAGGTTTTCAACGGCTTGATTGATCAAGGTTGAACGATCATAAGTGGCAACAATTTCGACACCTTCCGGTAAGCTGCGTTGGAGATCAGTCAATTTCGCTTTGACGTCATCAATCACTTGGCTAGCATTTTCACCAAAACGCATCACGATCACGCCTCCAACCGCTTCTCCTTCACCGTTAAACTCAGAAATACCACGACGCATTTGTGGGCCAAGGTTAATATCCGCCACATCACCTAACAATAATGGCGTTCCTTTGTCGGTCACTTTCAGTGGTAGCGCTTTAATGTCATCAATACTGGTCAGATAGCCACTGGTGCGTACCATGTGTTCGGCTTCCGCAACCTCAATCACTGACGCTCCCGACTCTTGGTTACCATTTTGGATCGCCGCATTGATTTGTTGCAAAGTCAGGTTATAAGCGCGTAGCTTTGCCGGATCAATTTGCACTTGATACTGCTTAACCATGCCGCCAACGGTAGCCACTTCGGAGACACCATTCACCGTTTGCAGCTCGTACTTCAAAAACCAATCTTGCAAACTGCGTAGCTGCGCAAGATCGTGTTGGCCGGTTTTATCTTGCAGTACATAACTGTAGATCCAGCCAACCCCCGTCGCATCCGGCCCCAAGGTTGGTTTGGCATTGGGTGGCAGTTTTGGCGTCACTTGGCTTAGATATTCCAATACCCGCGAGCGAGCCCAATACATATCGGTTTGATCATCAAAGATGATGTAGACGTAGGAATCACCGAAGAATGAATAGCCACGGACCGTTTCTGCCCCCGGAACGGTAAGCATCGCCGTTGTGAGTGGGTAAGTGACCTGATCTTCCACTACCTGCGGCGCTTGGCCGGGATAGCTGGTTTTGATGATCACTTGCACATCTGAGAGATCCGGTAAAGCATCAACAGGCGTGTTCTTTACACTGTAAAGTCCGCCCAAAATGAGAAACAGAGCCGCCACCAACACCAAAAAACGGTTATTGATCGACCAACGAATAATCGCACCAATCATTGTTGACCTCCTAGTGTTTCTGCGGCGGTAATGTTCGTCTCACTACTTGCCTGCTCACTCGCTTCCAGTGCTTTTAGTACATATTCGTCACCCTGCTTTGCCACTAGAAATCGAACCCTTTGCCCTTCAGCAAATAAGCTGAGATCAAACTCCTCCTCAACCGTGAAGTTCATCTGCCCCGCTTGCCAGCTCCATTTACTTACCGGTTTATAGTTAAGTGTGAGCATCCCGAAATCAGCCATAAGCGTACTGATGTCTCCCGTTAACCAAGCTTCATTGGCAGCTTCGACTCCATTAATACGTGATAAATCAGCACTTTGACTCGACTCTGAATCTAATAGGAAATGCGCCGACGTGACGACCGTGTCTTGTTCCGTTAACCCTTGTAAAACTTCAAGGCGCTCGCCTGCTTCGCGGCCAACTTCAACCCTTGCTGAACGGTATTTGCCATTTCCTTCAGCAAGTACGACGCGCGTCATGCCGCCCGAATGAATAACTGCTGATTTAGGAATGGTGAGCACCGCTTGTTGCGATACGGGCTGCAAAGCGATATTGGCGAACATGTTAGGCTTCAACTCTCCATTTGGGTTAAGAAATTTCAAACGCATACGCAGCGTTCGGGTTTTCGGATCCAAAATGGGATAGACGTAATCTATCTTCCCTTGCCACTCCTTGCCGGGAATAGCATCCAGTGTCATTAACGCTAAACTACCCGACGTAATCCAATGTGCTTGGCGCTCGAATACCTCAGCGTCAACCCACACTTCGTTTAAAGGACCTGCGCTTATCACCGCTTGCGCTGGCGATAAGTATCCCCCTTCGCGAATATTCAAACTCGCAATCACCCCATCAGCAATGGCTTTGACCTCTATCGATTGAGTGGCTTTGCCTCGAGCGATAATCTGTCTGATCTGTTCACGATCAACCCCCAGTGAAACCAAACGCTCGGTTGCGCCTTTCAGTAAACTTTCACGGCTGGCTCGATGAGCATTTAACAGCTCCTCCTGCGCTTTAACCAGCTCTGGTGAGTAGAGCGTAAATAAGACATCGCCTTTACGAACCCGCTCTCCAACCGCATTAATGTTCAGTTTTTCAACCCAACCAGCAACGCGAACATTCGTTTGCCACAATAAACTGTCATCAAACGCAATGTAGCCGACTGTCTCAATGCGTGGAGATAACTGCGCAAACACCACGGGTTCCGTTTTCACACCCAAGTTATTTTCGACCGCAGCACTGATGGTCACCGTGCCACTCTTCTCTTGTGCTTGCGTCGGCGATTCGGTGTACACAGGGATGAGGTCCATCCCCATCGGTGACTTACCCGGTTTATCACGTTTATAGTTTGGGTCCATCGGCGCAACCCAATACAGCGGTTCAGACATCGCATTGGTTGAGTTCATTGCCTCCATATCATGACCAGACAGGTATTGATTGATACTAAACCCCAGTAATCCACCTATCGCTAAGGAAAGTACGGCTATGTTTAATGATTTCATTGAGTTCTCCTACTTTTCTACAGGCGTAAGTGTTTCTAAAGAGGTAAGTGAAGGGGCAATAGCTTGAAAATCGAACCCATTTAATAGATAAGCGAGGTTACTTTTGGTTAGGTTTAAATCGGTCATTAGGCGTACTTGCTCTAATTGCAGCGCTAGTTCATCGCTGGCGGCATTGACGACATCATTAAACTGGGAGGTATTGTTTTCATAGCCTCTCTCAACCGCTTGAGTGCGGGCTTTCGCTTGCGTTAATAAGGTGGTTTGATAGCGCGATAAACGCTGTTCGAGGTTCATTTTATCAACCAATAAGGCATTCACTTTGGCGTTCATCTGCGCCAATAGAACATCGCGCTGTGATTTAGCCGCGCCCACTTGATATTGCGCCGCAGCGTGGTTTCTATCTTGGCGGCTCCCCGTAAACAGCGGGATATCCATGGTGAGATAAGCACTGACCATATCGGCTGCGGGTCCGCCTTGCATACTGCTTGCTTGGCGATAGGCGTACATCACTTCCACACCAAACTGAGGTTGATAGGCCGTTTGTGCTATTTCGACTTGCGTTTGGTTGGTGTGAATTGCCGCTTCTGCCATGCCGACCATCGGGTGAGTGACCAACAAAGCGTAGTGAGTGGTACTGTCGTTAACCGTAACCAATTGCGCATCTAAACGGGACCAGTTCACTGACTCTTCAGCGGCTAACATAGGCTGTTCAACCAACCAAGCTCTACCTAACCATTCGGATAATTGCGACACAATGCGTTGCTGCATTTGTTGATTGGCTTGTAATTTGTCGTCCAATTTGGAAACTTGTAACCGCGCTTGCAGCAAATCTTGCGCTTCACTTTTACCTAATGAATAGTTCGTTTCAATAAAACCAGCCAGCTCACGCATTAAGGTTTGGTTTGCCCGCACAATACGTTCAGCGCGTTGTTGGTAGCCTAACTCTAACCATAATTGAGTCATGCTGTTTGCCACTTCCAACTCACGTAAATTAACCTGAAGCGCAACACCAGTGGCTTGTTGCTTTGCTTTTTTCGCTTGTAATGCCAAGCTTGAACCCCGTTCAAACTGCTGCATTAAGCCCACAGAAATGTTAGTCATAGGATCTTCATCAAACTTAAAACTATCAATGGGCAAACCACCAAAGCCAACTTTGATCTTAGGATCCATCAGGGTTGAGCTGGCCATTCCAGTTTCTTGTATTGCTTGAGACTGAGCAAAATATTGCTTGCGGACGGCATCATTCGATAATGCAGCGTCAATCAGCTGAGCTAATTGTTTTGCATGCGAATCTGGCTGAGCCATCGCGGCTTGTGGGGCTGCATTCACCATCAAGGGGAATGACAAAACGCCCACTATACTGATCGACCAAGCGATCACAGAGAGTTTAAGGTTCACAATAAAATTCCATCTTTCATGCATCGCAAAAGGTTGAGATGCAACAGAGAGTCACGAACCTAGTTAAAGGTCGCACAAACACGCCATAGGCGTAATGAAAGGGAAATTAAACGATAGGGGGACGGTAAAGTGAGCGAGCGACCATCACAATGCCACGCGTTGCTTCTGCATTGATCAACAATAAAACCGCGTGAGGTGTGAAGGGTTGGTGTTCAGTGATAAAGAAAGCTAACGTGGTCATGCACATGACGCTACAACAGGAATCAACACCTTGGTCGCTGTGATCGATACAATCGTTACTCATCGCTGATGAAGTCATGTCACTTGCATCGGAATCATGGTGCGCAGCGTTCATATTTGAGCAGTGTTGCGGCGGGTTTGCATCGTCAGTCACTGAATGGGATACAGCCGAAGTCGGTGACATTGTGATCGCCATTAAAGGTGCACTAGACACTAAGCTTGAAGCAAGCAGCGTCATCATCACCAACATGGAAACCCAAATTGTATGCAGCGAAAGTTGCATATCCAATATCACTATCTGACTGAAAACTCTCACAGACTAAAGCTTGCCCTAGGGGTAAGGTCAATTAATTTAAATTTCGAAAATCGATAAAAATAGCGATTAGGCTATCTTCTCAAGAGTTCGCCACTTGCAGATCGCTAAAAATATCAAAAAGTTGCTTGGATTTATAAGGTTTGGGCAAATACGCATCCATGCCCGCGTCAAAGCAGCTTTTAATATCCTCCTCCAAAACGCTGGCGGTTAAGGCGATAATGGGTAATTTTTCAACGCCTTGCTCTTTTTCCCATTCGCGGATTTTCTTAGTCGCGGTTAAGCCATCCATCACTGGCATCATGCAGTCCATTAACACCGCAGCAAAATGACCACCTTGGGTGATGGCATCTACCGCTTCTTGCCCGTTGTTGGCCACCACATAACCAATCCCTGCCTTTTCAAGGAAAAAGCTGGCGATTTTTTGGTTCATCAAATTGTCTTCAACAATCAAAATACGCTTATGATTGCACTTTAAGTAGTCTAACTGACTCTCCTCGACTGGCGTTAAAGCCGTCTCTGTATCGGCCACTAATGCTTTGAGGGCACGTTCAAAACGCGTCCCTAAAAAAGGCAACGTGATACTTGCCTGCGCAATATGAATTGCGTCTTTGTTGACGAACAAGTGATGCTGCAGAACCACTATTTTTGCACTGGAAAAATGCTCACGCAGCGCAATGAGATCCGATTGCACGCTGTGGCTTAAGCTTTGGCAATATAAAATACATACGGCGCTAAGCCCACTCTTGACTGCTTGTTCAACATCACGCGCTTCATTGAGTTGAATCCCCCATTGAACGCATTCACGTCGAATAGCGGATGAGTAGTTAGACATATTGGTAATTAACAACGCCTGCGTGGCAAGAGGCTCAACTTGCGGCTGATCTTCGGCAACCTCAATCGGGACGACAAATTCAAAGCAGCTACCTAAGCCTTTAGTGGACTGTACATGAATGTCACCCTGCATCAGATCGACTAATTGACGGCAGATAGCCAACCCTAGCCCAGTCCCACCAAAACGACGGGTAATACTGCTATCTTCTTGAATAAAGGGATCAAAAATCGTGTTCAACATCTCTTTATCGATGCCACTTCCCGTATCGGATACAGCAAAACGTATCGAGGTTATATCGCCCGTTTCTAAGGTTAAACCCGTGTTGACATAACCATCTTTGGTAAATTTCACCGCATTGGACAACAAGTTCATCAAGACCTGCTTCAGACGATATTCATCCGCGATGATAAAACGAGGTAATGCAGGGTCGAGATAAATATTAAGCTCAATATGCTGGCTCAACGCTTTCGCGTTCACCAAGTTCACCGTGTCGTATACCAATTCAGCGAGTTCAAAGCGATGTGGAGCAAGCTCCAAGTTGCCTGATTCAATTTTAGATAAATCGAGAATATCGTTAATCAAGATCAGCAACGCTTGCGAAGAGGTATCAATATCGGCCAGGATTTCACGCTCATTCCCCGTAAACTCGCTGCGTGACAATATTTCAGTCATACCGATGATTCCATTAAGAGGCGTTCGGATCTCATGCGACATATTGGCTAAGAACGCGCTTTTGGCTCGATTAGCGGCAATTGCCGCTTCCTTTGTTTCCACCAAAGCACTCTCGTACTGTTGCTGTTTCTCAATAATATGGTTGAGATTGATCGTAAAACGGGAAAACTCATCTTTGCCATCAATCGGGATCTGTTCAATGCCGTTCTGCTTTTCACGCAATCGACTCATGGTATTGATGATCCGCTTGAGCTTTGACGAGATGCGAGATGAGGTACTTGCTCCTAGTACAAACAGCAGCGCCAACACGGCCAACAGCAATGCCGATATACTTAACATACTCATTTTTTCTTGTTGGAGACGCACATTCAGTTGAGCCGATAAGTGTTGGTTGACACTTTGCACCAGTTTATCTATCGCCAAGTAACGCTCTTCCACATTTTTGACATAAGAAGCTAATGCTTGAGGATCCGCTTCATTACTAACGATTTTTTCGCGAATCAAAGCGGCTTGGCGAAATTCAGGTTGCGTAAACAACTGCACCAGTTGTTCGAGTTGAGCGCCGTTATCAATGATACGTTCGAAGTATTGTTGCTGGCGCTCAACAGCTTGAAAGTATTCTGTTTGTCGAGATTGAAACACCTCTTGAACCATGGTTAATTCTTTGATTAACCACGCCTCTTTTTGCACCCAAAATACAAACCAATGCAGGTCGCTATACACCAGATCCAAGGTATGGATATCAACAGGCGCAAGAAAACTGTTGGTTTTTTGCAGATCGGCCATCACTTCATACAAAAGATTAAATACTTGGCGGCCTAATTCTAGGGTCTCGCTTTGTGAGGCCGACGGCAACTCATCCAACAAATGGTGAAGGTCAAGCACACGGTTTTCTATCAATGTACGGTTGCTTTTACTCCCAAAATGACTATTTGTAGAACCTGTATCCAGCATAATTTTATCCAGCGATTCAGCTAGATCCTGCTTGAGCTGCGGCCGAGAGTCCTCGCTATTTTCGCTACGCAGCTGCGCATTGAGCAAGGTATAAAAAAGGACAGAACTGGTGGTGACCTGATTGATTGCCCCAATCTTTTGGTTCAACACATGGTATGTGTCTAAACGGCTTTCAAATGGGAGGAATAGACGCCATGCCACAGCCAGAATAACCAGTGTTGGTATGAGGCAGAGTAAGAACAAGCGTGCCTTAATTGAGAAGTGGGTAAGTATTACCATTGTTATCATCCTTGGAAGTAATACATCCTAGCCAATGGTTAAATAGTAGACGTTATTTTATGCGTCTGCGCTCTTATTAAGATAAAACCAGCGCAGTAACGAAAGCGTTGCCCGTCACTATTCATCCAATAAGCGTGATGGTGAATTAGCCGAAAACTCACCATATTTTAAGATAACAATTTGAATCTAATCTCATTTTTATGAAAAAGGAAAAACCTCAGGCATCAAATATTTGAAGCAGACCATTATCATCACAAAATAAGTCGCGACTTTAGAATTTGTCAATATCTCTAACCACCGCCAAAAACCACTCAATACGCTGATTTTTACCTAGTTTTCAGTAAAAAATGTCGTCATTATTTTTGCTAGCAGAATAACCATTCCACATTTACAATCCGGCCACATAAAAACAACAATAAACATCGACTTGTATCTCAGCACAGATGACCGTGCCAGATACGCGTTCACCAGCCCTACACTGTGAACATTACTGCTTAACATAACGTGAAAGGTCCCAAGTCAATATGAGCCCAGAGAAACATCTCTCAGACTGGCAAGCCAGCCAAACGATTGCTGAATCTATGTCTCCCCTCATCGGTCAGCTTTATCGCCAACAAGGTGTTGAAGTGGTTTTATTTGGAAAAACACTCATCAACGCCACCACCATTGATATCATCAAAGCACATCGCGTTGTCCGTCGCTACACGGGCGAGGCGCTTTCAACCCAGCAAACGATGTCGATTTTACAAAAGTTGACCACGCTTGCTCTGTCGCCATGTCGTGTCGACATTGGCCAACTTGCTCATCAATTTTGGCAACAACATGATGATGAACATGGCCTTGAGGATTACCTGCTAACGGCGCTTAATGGTGCGTTGAATGGTGAAACACTCAGTGAACCTAAGGATGTGGTGCTGTACGGTTTTGGTCGTATTGGTCGCTTGCTGACTCGTCTTTTGATAGAAAAAAGTGGCCCGGGCTATCCACTGCGCTTGCGAGCGATTGTCGTTCGTGGGGGTAAAGCAGGAGATTTAGAAAAACGGGCAAGCTTGCTACGCCGTGACTCAGTTCATGGCCAGTTTAACGGCAGCATCATCATCGATGAGGCTCGCAAGGCCATTATTGCCAACGGCAATTATATCCAAATCATCTACGCCAATAAGCCACAAGAGGTTGATTATTCACACTATGGTATTCATAACGCGTTAGTGGTCGACAATACCGGTGTCTGGCGTGATAGCGAAGGGCTTAGTCAACACTTGAACTGTCAAGGGGCAAGCAAGGTGCTGCTGACAGCACCCGGCAAAGGTGAGATTAAAAATATCGTGTTCGGCGTAAACCACGCTGATATTCAGCCCGAAGACACCATTATCTCAGCCGCCAGTTGCACCACCAACGCTATCACACCGGTATTGAAAGCAATTCATGATCAATATGGTGTACTTTCTGGCCATATCGAAACGGTGCACTCTTTTACTAATGATCAAAACCTTATCGACAATTTCCATTCAGGTGAACGACGTGGCCGAAGCGCATCGCTCAACATGGTGTTAACCTCAACGGGTGCCGCCAAAGCGGTTGCAAAAGCGTTACCTGAACTCGCGGGTAAGTTAACCGGTAATGCAATTCGTGTCCCTACGCCAAACGTGTCGATGGCCGTAGCTAACCTCAACTTAGCCAAGGCAGTGGATAAGCAAGATCTCAACGCATATCTACGTGAAATGGCGCTTAGCTCGCCGCTTTCAGCACAAATTGATTACACCGACTCAACAGAAATTGTCTCCAGTGATTTGGTTGGCTCTCGCCATGCTGGCGTGGTTGATGGTGCAGCGACGATCGCTCAAGACAACCGCTGCGTGCTCTACATTTGGTATGACAATGAATTTGGCTACAGCGGCCAAGTTGTACATTGTATGGAGCAGATGATGGGCGTTCGTTACCGAACTTTCCCAACTACCGCCCAGTAAACGGATTAATATTGTTTTTATCTCCACAACATAATAATAGTGAGTGTTTATCTCACCCCCCCCTGCTTGCCGCCTTTTGATATAAGGCGGCTTTTTTATGAAGTGATCAGTTCAATGAGATTTCAACGTCCGAAACTAATCTGCTCGAACACGCTAAGGCATAGCCTTGTTCACGCAGCGCCTTCTGGTCATTCAAAGCCTAAGGTTGCAAAATATTTATCAAGTTTCGATGAGTGATGCTGGTGCAGTTGGTCCGATATAAATTTCTTTCACACCCAATGCGAGTAGCGTCAGATCGATAACGATCGCCTTTTGTTCAAACCAAGAAAGAACTAATGTCAGTGGGAGTTCATTCACACCACAAACAAAGACACCAAAATGACTCAAAATTTGAACTATCTGTCAGAGTCCCAATATTATTGGGGGAATGAACGTCGTCCATACCACTCCAAAAAATTAGAGACACAACATTCATGTTGGATTCATCTTGGCTGCGTTAACCTAGCTTCAATTCAGAAAGAGGTACAGGTTATGAATAGATTTATTGTGACTACATTTGCGCTGGTTGTAGGGTTTTTCGCGTTGATGCTGAGTTTGCTGCTCGCCATTCCTCTCGCTATTGCGGCGATCATCACTGGCAAACGTATAGAAAAGCAGCTCAAGCGCCACACCTTTACGTCAAAAAGCGGCTACGTTATTGAAGGTGAATATGAAGAAAAAACTCAAGCACACTATCGATGAACAACCCTATTCGCACTCTTTCATTGGCACGGCGAAACTCATTAGAAACGGGAGGC
The DNA here is from genome assembly GCF_001989995.2 of Vibrio anguillarum. GTDB lineage: Bacteria > Pseudomonadota > Gammaproteobacteria > Enterobacterales > Vibrionaceae > Vibrio > Vibrio anguillarum. The sequence goes on along the minus strand of NZ_JAHGUP010000068.1, from coordinate 9,961 downwards.
ATTTCCTCCCGTTTTTTGGGTATTAGCTAAAGAGTCATGACGACACGGATGGCAAGCGCAATCAGTACTACGCCCGACAAACGGTCAATCAATACGGCACGCGCGCGCAGTTTATCGAGTAATATCGGGCTAGAAAGAATTAAGGTGATGAATGTATACCAAAGCCCGTCCACTAAAAATGGTGTTAACACAATAATAGCTTTACTGCTCAGTTCGTTGCCGATGGCGACAAATTGACTGAATAACGCGATGAAAAATAGCGCGATTTTAGGACTAAGCAGAGAAATCAATAATCCCTCTTTAGCCGACTGCCACACACTGACCGTCTCACCCGATTCTAATTTAGCCGCCACGCCCCCTTTTGAACGTAATGCATTGATACCCAAATAGGCCAAATACAGCGCACCTGCATAGCCCACTGTTTTAAACAGCAAGGGCGATTTATGCAATACAACCGCTAGGCCAATCAAGGTAATGAAGGCATAAACGCCAATACCAAATGCGTGCGCCCACGCCGTTGCAAACCCATTTTTACGCCCACCAGCGAGGCTGTGTTTGGCCACCATCGCTAGGCTTGGCCCTGGCGACATCGCGCCTAAAATACAAATGGTAAATAGTGATAACCAAACGGTGAATGTCATGGATTTCTCGCTGTTGTTTCGGTGATTTAAAGTCGTGATTTAAAGTAGCGACGATAACGAAATGACTCGCATAACGCTACCTGAATGTGGCGCTGCCCAAACGGCCTGATGTTGCAGCTTAGCCGTTGCACCCAATGGGCATAGGCAAACTGAGATAGATGCATATTATTTCGCTTCAGCGTATGCTAACCGCCAGAACGATATTTGGGAACGGAAGCCGTGAATAAGTTAAAACAAGAGATCACCTTGCTGTCTGGTATTGGACAACTTTCCACCACTTTAATGGGAACAGGGTTATTTATGATCCCAGCGATTGCCGCTGGTATTGCAGGTGAGCTCTCACTGTGGGCATGGCTACTGCTGTTTGTGGCGATTTGCCCGATTGCACTGACGTTTGCCGCTCTGGGTAAGCGTTACCCTAACGCCGGCGGAACCGCCTACTTTGTCCGCCAAGCTTTTAACGCTAAGTTGGAACGCTCGGTTGCTTGGCTTTTTGTCAGCGTGATCCCTGTCGGCGTTCCGGCCGCTGTCGCATTGGCGGCAGGCTTTGCTCAACAACTCCTCCCTGCGCCACTGAACTCGGCGATGATGGCGCAAGTATTAACCGTACTGTTGCTGATTGCGGTCAATTTGGCGGGCACCAAATCTTCCGGGCAGTTACAAACCGTTATTGCGCTGAGCATTTTCGTATTAGTTGGTGCTTTTTTCTGGATAGGCGATGTTGGTGCTGCAGATTTAACCATGCCCGCACTCAGCACGGACAGTATTTGGCCGATTGGCGCCGCACTCGGAGTGATGTTCTGGTGTTTCGTCGGGATTGAAGCGTTCGCTCATATGGGAGAAGAGTTTAAAAACCCACAGCGCGATTTTCCGATCGCGATCATTGTCGGCTGCTTTGTGGCTGGAATCACCTATTGGGCATGCTCGGTGGTCATCCTTAAATTTGGTGCGTATGGCAGCGCAGAATTTGATAGCACCTCTATTCCTTGGCTGAGCGAACAAATTTTTGGTAGCAGTTTGGCAACGGTAATAAGCCTCATCGGGTTTTTTGCGTGCTTTGCGAGCATCAATTTATACACACAAAGCTTATCTCGCATGGTGTGGGCACAAGCAAGGCAATATCGACCAGAAAGCGCAATCGCCCGAATTTCAATCCGCGGCGTTCCAGCCAATGCAACCATTGCTGTTGGAGTTGTATTAATGGCTTCTTGCCTGCTTGGTGAATGGTCTGGTCTCAATCTGGAATTTTTCCTAAAACTTGCGAATGGAATCTTTGTCTTAGTTTATCTGTTAGCGATGTTCGCCGCTTATAAATTGCTCAGTGGCATCAACAAACTGTTGGCGGCAATTTCGTTGATCCTCTGCACTGCGGTATTTATCTGCTTAGGCTGGTCAATGCTGTATGCTCTGACTATCCTCATTTTGCTCTCTTTACCTTGGCAACGTTTGGCAAGAAAAAGTCAGCCGAAGCAAGAGCTTTAACGTATCGCTTACTTTGCGGTATTGCCGTGACCACTTAAGTGGGCATCATTCTGCAAATAAAAAATTTTGCCAAACAAAAGGCTCTCAATACAGAGAGCCTAAAAAATAGCAAGGAGAGGATATTAAATTTAAGTGCGGATGTGCTTAATCGCGCTATTTAACTCATCGACATTACGTTGCAAATCAACAACGACAGGCCCGAGTTGATTGATGGCAACGTTCATATCACCCGAAAGGGCTTTAATGTTACTGAGATTGCTGGAAATTTCGTCGCTCACAGCCAATTGCTCTTCTGTCGCAGCCGATATCGACGTATTCAATTTATGGATCTCAATTGCCGATCCTTGGATGGTACCAAGCGCTTCGTTCGCCACCGACATATTAGAGCGCGTTGACTGCATTTTATCAGCACTCACCCGGATCGTTTTGGTCGATTGTTCTGCTTTCTCTTGCAGCATCGAAATCATGCTTTCGATCTCACCCGTCGATTGTTGAGTTCGTTGGGCAAGTGAGCGTACTTCATCCGCTACCACCGCAAAACCTCGACCTTGCTCACCCGCACGAGCAGCCTCTATTGCCGCGTTCAATGCCAGTAGGTTGGTTTGTTCAGCAATCGCTTTAATCACATCAAGTACATTACCAACGTTATTAGACTCATTAGCAAGTTGCTGGATGATCTCGGATGTTTTGGTAAATTCACCCTCTAAATCACCAAATTCATGGGTCGTTTTATCAAAGACCTGTTTACTGGTACTGGCTTCTTTTTCCGCGCTGCCCGCATACTCTTCTGCCATGGTGGTGCTTTCTGCCACACTAGAGAGCGCCGATGTCATCTCTTCCATCGCCGTCGCCGCCATTTCAAGTTCTTGATTTTGCTGATTCGCCACTTTGACGTTTTGTTTGGTGACATCGCTTATCGTTTCAGAGATGGCCGAAATGGTATGGTTTACTTGGTTTATTTTGCTAATGGTGGTGGCATAACTACCAAGCACCTTATTAATGGTGCCGCCGATTATACCCAGTTCGTTGTGACTGTTATCGTCAACTCGCAAAGTCAAATCAGAATTTTTGTCTACTTGTTGTAGCAATTTAGCCATGGTATCAATCGGCTTCACTACTTTTCGGTTAACAATGGCATACCCAATAATGGCAATAACAAAAACGCTAATTAAGGAGATATTACCAATCAATACCGTACTTTTTACTTTCTGCGCCGCATCCATGAATTGTTTATTGGTTCGATTTTCTAATTCAATAAAGAACTTATCGATCGGAGCCATGATTTTGGCTTTCTCTTGATGGTATTCATTACTGTGTAAGAGAGAAATCGCCATATTACGGTCTGGCTCTTTTCTAACGGTGTAGTTGCCATTGCTATCAGGGTAAAGCCCCTTAACAGCATTCATCGCTTTGACTTCCATGTTCACTAAGCCATCTGAATTAGCTTGAGCTTCTTTGAGCAAACTAAACTCTTGCGGAGTAAAACCAAGATCCGTCATCATTTGGTTGAGGGAGATATTTTTACCGTCTGCTTTAGGTTTTTGTCCATATTGCAACACAAGGTCCCAATATATCGTGTGATAGTTCTGCGGGCGAGGTTTCTTACCATTACGAATATCAAGAATATCCATGTACATTTTTTCATACTTTTCATCGCCACTGACCACATAAGTTCGGCCCAACCGAGTTAAATCATCAGAGCTTTGACGAAGCTCATCGGCCGCTTGGTAAGATTGATAACGAACTTGAGCCATATTATCAACTTGTTGCATTAGCCCATTGAGCTGTAATACCGTCACAACACTAATGACAATACCGATACCGATACCGATACCGATGACAGCAAACACGAGCTTCATGGTGTTGTTGATATTCATAAAAGTATCCTTCTTCATTTATCAACGAAATTATTTCTGTTTATTCATTGTTATTATTGCTCTTAGCATAGGATGAGAATGGCCAAAATGTCGAATTTTACGCCACAATTATTGCATCAATTTTAAGCACCATCATACTTCAACTTATTTTTTCAGTCGGTACTGGCAACTGAGCCAATACCTCTTTAGCCGCTTCAAAATCAAAATCTTCAATCGCATGCATCAAACTTTTCTTTTGCTCGTCAGACCATAAATTGCATTGTTTAATTTGGTGGATCATATGAATCGCATCAGCATCGTAGTTTTCAACACATTGCACTAATTGTTGGTAGAGCAACGTAATATCACGGTGCTCTTGCTGCGGATATAATTGTGTCTGCTCCCAATCCCTTAACTCATCCAACAAAGTAGACATGAACTTTGAGACCGTGTTGAGATCTTGAATGGCGGGTTTCGTATGTCGCTGCACAACCCCTTCCATCTCGTTGGCTAGCTGCGCAATAGGCTCAATCCCTAGATTAGCCGCGGAGCCTTTTAGGGTATGCATCACTCGCTCTGCCTCTTCCCACTGCCCCTTATCAATCAATTTAGGGAATGTGGCTATTTCTTGCTGCTGGCTGGCAAGGAAGTGATCCAATATTTCAAAGTATCGCTGCGCATTGCCACCAATTCGGAAAATCGCTTGCTCCACATCAATACCGGTCAATTCTGGATAGCCAGTGCTCGGTTTCACTTGATTCGGTAATACCGTAGAGGGTACTGGAGTGGTTTCATCCGCCTTTAAATATTTGCGTAGTACGTGGTACAAGCGCTGTACATCAATTGGTTTCGCCACATGATCATTCATACCTGCATTTAAGCAGTGCTCGACATCTGAAGACATCGCATTGGCGGTCATTGCAACAATCGGTAGCGTTTTCCACTCCTCATGCTGGCGGATCTCTTTCGTCGCACTGATACCATCCATAATGGGCATCTGCATATCCATCAGCACTAAATCAAAAGCTTCTTGCTGCAATTTCGTCAAAGCTTCTTGTCCATTATTAGCAAGAACAATGCTCAATTGAGTACTTTCTAACAGGCCGAAAGCCACCTCTTGGTTCACTTCGTTATCTTCTACCAAAAGCACTTTTTGCCCAATAAATGTTGGCCTTGTATCATGATCAAGATACTCATGGCTCTGCCTTAATTGCTCGATGCCGTAGCTGTCCATAATGGCATCAAGGAGATTTGATGGGTTCACAGGTTTCACAATCAAGGCATCGACTAATTTACTGTTTTCTCCCACCAAGGAAATTTCTCGGCCGTAAGCCGTAACGAGGAATCGTTTAGTATTATCAAAAACACCCAATGGTTTCATTCTCTGCAGCAACTCTATGCCATTCATACCCGGCATATTCCAATCAATAAACAGCATATCAAAATGCGTATTGCGGATTTCATCGAGCGCCTCAAAACCGTTACTGACTGACTTCGCTTCAAAATGCATCGCATTGAGCAAGGTCATTAAAATATTGCGTGCCGAGTCATTATCATCGACTACCAACGCACGTTTGCCTGCTAGAGCGCTGAGTGGCTTAGCGATATCGCGCATTTTGGCTTCTTGCAGGCCACACTCAACCGTGAATTCAAAGGTGGATCCTGACCCTTCTTCACTGCGAACTTGAATGTCGCCACCCATCAATCCGACTAGCTGTTTACTGATGCTAAGCCCCAAGCCCGTGCCTCCATATTGGCGAGTAATGCTATTATCAGCTTGAGAAAATGCAGAGAATAGAGTGGTTACGTTAGATTCAGCAATGCCAATACCTGTATCAGAAACGGTAAACTTCAAGGTCACGTTGGCGTCGTTTTGCCCCACGACTCGCGCCGAAACGATGATCTCCCCTTGTTCAGTAAATTTCACCGCATTGCCACATAAGTTAACGAGAACTTGCCCCAAACGCAGCGGGTCGCCCACCAAGCCCACAGGAATATGTGGGTCGATGTCTAATAAAAACTCGATGTTTTTCTCTTGGGCTTTTAGCGAAATCAAGGTGGTGAGGTTATCCAATACCTCATCAAGGCTAAAATCAATGTGCTCAACATTCAGCTTGCCCGCCTCTATTTTGGAAAAATCCAAAATGTCGTTAATGATGCCAAGTAAGTTTTTCGCCGATTCATTAATCCGTGAAATGTATTTTTGTTGCGTAGGATTGAGCTCGGTATTGAGCGCTAGATGGGCCATGCCCAAAATGGCATTCATTGGTGTACGGATCTCGTGGCTCATGTTCGCGAGGAAATCGCCTTTGGCTTGGCTCATGGCATCCGCGGTCTCTTTAGCTTCTCTTAATTGCTCTTCCATCTGCTTGCGATCGGTTAAATCAAGCAAAATTCCGACAATTCCAGAAACTTCACCACGATTATTTTGGAAAGAAGCTTCGTATACCAACATCTCTCTTTTGTGGTGCGAAGCGTCATAGAGAGACAATTCGTAATCTTGCGAAGACTGCTCCTCTCCAAGCCTTTTATGTACTTGGGCAAAAATGGTCGCCGTTTCATTTTGAAAGATATCTTGCGGCGATTTACCGATAATTTGCTCGGCCGACAGGCCAACTAAATCCATAAACTTAGCGTTAATGGTGAGATACGTACCCGAGGCCGACAAGCAATACATGGGGTTCGGCGTCGCATCGAGGATCTCTTGATTCAGTTGAGATTGTTCGAGTACTTTCTGCTCGGCTCGTCGCTGAATTTCAATGTTTTGGCTCAATTGAATACTGACCGATAAGTCATCCAACATTTGCGATAACCACTGAAATTGCAAACTCGACAACGACCCGATAGTACCCAGCTCTAGTAAAGCGACAGGATGCTGATTGACGTGCAGCGGCAAATAATACACTTCGTTAATGACTAACTTGCCACCGTTAAATTCAATGTGACAGTTGCCATCGAGTGCTTTCATCGCATAGGGCTGACCGCTGAGCAACACGCTAAGCTGCGTCGATGATGGATCGGTGTATTCTCTGGCCGAATGCTCACCATAACCCACTCCAGCCACTCGTTTTAATACGCCCTCTTGATAGATGTACATGCCAACCATTTCCAAAGGAAATTGATGCAGTAAGAATTGCGTAACTTCATTACACAAACGGTCCGTAGAATCGTTTTTGCGCAGGATGATATTGAAATCTTTAAGTAAAGTATTTTGGCTAAGCTGCTCAGCGATATGATGAAACACCACATTCAAACTGTCGATAAAATGTTGCAGCTCTGCATAGGCGGTTTGAGTGATGGTAAACGCGTAATCTTCCCGTTTGACTTGAGTCACAACCGTTTTGAGTAGCTGACTTAACGGATTGATGTAAAGACGCCACAGCAGAACAAAGGAGGCGATGATCACGCTGAGTAAGGTTAATACTAACGCCAAGTTTATCCATTCATAACGCAGCGCTTCGCTATCGGCACGTTGGATGTTTTGCTCCATGCGTTGCATGATCGATTGATGCGCAGAACCAATCGCCTGCATAATTTTCGCCTTTTCCGCGAAGTATTGGTCACCATAGAGAATAGCCCGAGCCAATTCCAGATCCGGCTCACCTGTGTCGACAAATTCGCCTTGGCTATTCTTTTTCCATCCTTTGATGGCCATGAAGGCTTCTCTTTCGAGTGACACCAGTGAATCAGACAAAGTAAGCGCATTTTTGAGCTCCAAAAACTCCACCGATTCAATGCCCGAAAGACGCATTCTATCGAGTAACGAAGGGTTGTCTGGTGCGCCACCCAGTGAGCGGGCAAGTAGTTTGTTTTGTGCAACGACATCCCAAAATTCGTACTCATTCCCTTTCGGTAACGGCACAGAACCATTTCTGACGCTCAGCACATAATTAAAAAGGTTGAGCCACTTTTCATCGCCAGTCGAAGCGTAGGCTCGGGCAAATTTGGTTAAGTGATCTGAGCTCTGCTTCAACTCTTGTGACAGACGATAGAAACGGTAAAGTTCGTCGTTCAGTTGTCGGCTCTCCGTTCTCAGAGCGGCTACTTTGTCTGTGATACTAAACATCGCAATGGAACATAATCCCATAGCAATAAATAAGACGGTGAATAAAGTTCGGATGGATCGCATGTGAAGCGCCTTCTTAATAATTTTCTCACTCTACTAACGCTGAGATTAGCTATAGTTATTGATAAGTTTAGACTTAAACCCAACCTTCGCCGCTCAATTGCTATTTTTTATTAGGAAAGACTCATGCCCATCGAAAACTTGGACAATTGTACCGTGTTAATCGTCGATGATTCGCCAGATAACCTTGCATTTATGTCACAGGGGTTGGCTAACCGATATCATGTCAAGGCCGCTAAATCAGGCCCGATGGCGCTCAGTATCTTAGACAAGTTTTCTATTGACCTAGTGTTACTCGATATTGTGATGCCGGAAATGTCAGGTTTTGAAGTCATACAAAAGATCATGGCAAACCCTAACACCCAAGACATCCCTGTGATTTTTCTGACCGCAAAAGATAACCCTGAAGATCAAAAACTGGGGTTTGAGTTAGGTGCGGTTGACTATGTATACAAACCCGTAAGCGTACCGTTGCTAAGAGCCAGAGTAGATACTCACCTGCAAAACAAAATTTCAAAAGACATACTGAAAAACCAAAATGGCTACTTGGAAAAAGAGGTGATCAAACGTTCAAATGAATTGGATAAAATGCAAGACGCGGTCGTGTATGCTCTCGCCAGCCTCGCTGAAACCAGAGACCCGGATACGGGTAACCATATCCTGCGAACACAACATTACGTCAAAGCGTTAGCCAAACAACTGGCTAAGTTGCCAAAATATCAACAAAAGCTAACGCCGAATGTTATTAATACCTACTTTAAAGCCGCCCCTTTACACGATATTGGTAAAGTGGGCATCGCCGACAACATACTATTAAAACCAGGAAAACTGGACAGTGATGAGTTTGAGATCATGAAAGGCCATGCCAGCTTAGGGCTACGTGCGCTAGAAAAAGCGGAAAAGATGTCAGGCGCGAAAAATGACCTTATCGATATGGCGAAAGAGATCGCCCATGGGCACCATGAAAAATGGGATGGCTCTGGCTATCCTAACGGTTTACAAGGTGATGCTATACCGCTCAGCGCACGGTTAATGGCTGTCGCTGATGTTTATGACGCTCTGATTTGCCGACGCATCTATAAGGAGCCGATGCCTCACGCCGATGCGAAAGGGATTATTTTGGACGGAAGAGGAAGCCATTTTGACCCAGAAGTCATTGATGCCTTCTTGGCAATAGAAGAGCGCTTTATTTCGATTGCCCATGAATACGCCGACGATTGATATCTTGGTAAGCAACCTATTATTAAACAAAAAGATAAACGTATGAAGGTAACCTTTCGCCCCGCAAGTGACAGCGATTATCAATTTGCTTTTGATCTAAAAAAAGTCGCAGAAATGGATGGTATTACGGCGACATTTGGCTGGGATGAAGAGTTGCAGCAAGTGCTGCATCGCCAAGAATGGCATTCTGGTCTACCAACGATCATCTGCGCTGATGGCCAACCGATTGGCACTTATTTACTGCAGAGCAAGCATGAAACGCTCTACTTCTCACGCTTTTTTATTCTGCCAGATTTTCAAAATAGAGGGGTGGGTAGCCAAGTGTTACAACTGGTCGTCAACCAAGCCAATCTGACTCAATACCCTTGTAAGCTCTGTTGTTTGCAAGGTAGCCCCGTCGGTGCTTTGTATCAGCGATTTGGGTTTACGCACTACCAAATGGACGATGAGTTTTCTCATATGCATTTCATTCCAACGCCCAAAGGCCAATAGCTCAGTAACCTTTGTGCTATCTTAAATTAAGGTTAGCGATCGGCAAACAGCCTACGCGGCGAGAAAATAAGCTTCATCATTAACGCCAGCCCCCCTGTAGCACAACAAAATAGTTACATTTGTGGCTCTTCTCCGCTTTAATG
>NZ_JAHGUP010000067.1 GCF_001989995.2 Vibrio anguillarum | reverse complement strand
TAAGAAGGCGGATTTTTACTCACCGTTCACACCTATTCCATTCACCGTTATCTATGCCCATTCGATGAAATCACATGCGGCCGGCTTATCACATCAAGTTATTTGAACATACAAGCGAGATATCAAATGGTTAATGCCATTTTCGATAATCCATCAAAATAGCCAGTTCATTTTTCCTATTTAAATCTTAGGTATTAATTATAGATAGACTCAATTTTGAGACACCCATTGCAATGCACCTTGCGATACTCTATCCACCTCTTTAATACAGAGACAAAATGAAGTGAATGCATCAGTAATGGCCATGGAAAATAAAAAACTCTCTATCCTCATCGTATGCATGGGAAATATATGCCGTTCACCGCTTTCTGAAGCTGTTTTGAGCCAAAAAGCGCAACAACATGGAATTAATTTATTTGTTGAAAGCGCTGGTACTGTGAATTATCAAGTGGGCCGAAAACCAGATCCCAAAGCAATATCTGTCGCTGAGCAGCGTGGTTATTCAATGTCAAATTTAAGAGCAAGGCAGGTTTGTTCTGAGGATTTCGAAAAATTTGATCTTATTTTTGCCTTAGATAAAGCCAACTTAGCGGATCTGATTGACATTTGTCCTGCTAAACATAAAGAGAAACTTTCACTGTTTCTATCGCATAGTCACATCGGTGTCACGGAAGTCCCTGATCCTTACAAAGGAAATATTCATATGTTTGAACGGGTTTTGGAACTGATAGAGAGCGGGGCCCAAGGGATCATCGAACATATATCTAAACAATATCAATTAAAGGAAAGTGCAATGAAACTTTGTGTGTAACACATAGAAAGTTTTATATGACTTTTTGATTACCCACCCCAAAAAACAAAGCAACAGTTTGGCAATTAATTTCTACTCATAGTTTGTAGGTAGGTGATTAAATGTGGGTGGTTAATAAGTTTTCTCTTATATACATAAAGCAAAAAATGTGAAGAAAATGCGCATTCTAGAGGCGACATCTAGTGGCGGTAGCGTATTTAACCGTTGCTATTCACCATTTTTATCTACTTTTTGAAGAAATAGCGTTGAACAGTTTGTTCTTAACAGTCGTTTAGTTTAGCCCAAGGAAATAAATAAAGTGAAAAAAATACTCATTGCGTTTGGTACACGACCTGAAGCAATTAAAATGGCGCCTCTAGTTCATCAGCTTAAACAAGATAACCGCTTCGACACAAAAGTATGCGTCACTGGCCAGCACAGGGAAATGCTTGACCAGGTTTTAGAGTTGTTTGAAGTGGTGCCTGATTTTGATCTTAATATCATGGAACCAGGGCAAACACTGACGACAGTAACGACTAAAATCTTGAACGGTATGGAAACGGTTCTAAAAGACTTTCAACCAAACATTGTCTTAGTTCATGGCGATACCGCTACAACGTTTGCGACTTCACTTGCTTGTTATTATCAGCAAATTGCAGTCGGCCACGTTGAGGCTGGGTTACGCACCGGCAATATCTATTCTCCTTGGCCTGAAGAAGCGAACCGCAAGCTTACGGGTGCATTGACTCACTATCATTTCGCACCAACGGCAACATCTCAACAAAATTTATTGGATGAAAATTATTGCCTCGAGAACATCCATATTACTGGGAATACCGTCATTGACGCCTTGTTTATGATCCGTAACAAGATTCACAACGAGCAAGATCTCAATGCTACGCTGGCACACCAGTTTCCGATGCTTGATAACAATAAAAAACTCATTCTTGTTACAGGCCACCGTCGTGAAAGTTTTGGTGATGGATTTGAGCGTATTTGTGAAGCCTTATCCATCACAGCAAAGCGCCACCCTGACTGTCAAATTCTTTATCCGGTACATCTTAATCCGAATGTTCAAGAGCCCGTCAATCGTCTTTTAAAAGGCATTGAAAACATTTTCTTAGTGGATCCACAACAGTATTTGCCCTTTGTCTATTTGATGGACAGAGCACACATCATTTTAACTGATTCCGGTGGTATTCAAGAAGAGGCACCGTCGCTAGGGAAGCCTGTATTAGTGATGAGAGACACCACCGAACGACCTGAAGCGGTAAGCGCGGGTACGGTCAAGCTGGTTGGGACTAACACACAACTGATTTGTGAAGAGTTAGACCGGTTGCTTAGTGATGAGCGCGCTTACCAACTCATGAGTCAAGCACACAATCCATACGGTGATGGCAAAGCCTGTCAACGTATCGCCGACATTCTAGCAAGATAAGATTTAAGGAAAATAAGATGTTTAATAAAGTTTCTGTGATTGGTTTAGGGTATATCGGCCTGCCAACGGCTGCCGTTATAGCCTCGCGTGGTATTGAAGTGATTGGCGTAGATGTCAATCAACACGCTGTCGATACAATCAACAAAGGTGAAATTCACATTGTCGAACCGGATTTAGATATCGTAGTTCGAAGTGCAGTGATGACTGGCAAACTAAAAGCAACTGTGACAGCTGAACCAGCTGATGCTTTCTTAGTGGCGGTACCCACACCATTTAAAGGTGATAATCACGAGCCTGATCTTAGCTATATAGAAGCCGCGGCCAAAGCGATTGCACCAGTTCTGGAAAAAGGCAACTTGGTGGTATTGGAAAGTACTTCCCCTGTCGGTGCGACAGAAAAGCTTTCCGCATGGCTAGCAGAGGCTCGTCCTGATTTAACTTTCCCACAGCACAAAGGTGACACGGCTGACATTAAGGTAGCGCATTGCCCAGAGCGAGTTTTACCGGGTTATGTACTACAAGAGTTGGTCAGTAATGACCGAGTGATTGGTGGCATGAGTAAATCGTGTAGCGAGAAAGCGATGGCTCTGTATAAAACCTTTGTTAAAGGCGAATGCATCATCAGCAACTCTCGTACGGCGGAGATGGCGAAATTAACAGAAAATTCCTTTCGCGACGTCAATATTGCATTCGCGAACGAACTTTCCCTTATTTGTGAGAAATTAAAAATCAATGTTTGGGAATTAATTAAATTGGCCAACCGCCACCCTCGTGTCAACATATTAAACCCAGGACCAGGTGTTGGCGGGCACTGTATTGCAGTTGACCCTTGGTTTATTGTTAACAGCTGCCCAGAAGAAGCAAAACTGATTGCTGCTGCTCGTCATGTTAATGATGGTAAACCACACTGGGTCGTTGATCAGGTAAAACAAGCCGCAGATCAGTTCAAAAAACCAGTCATTGCTTGCTTAGGTTTGGCCTTTAAAGCTGATATTGATGATTTACGTGAGAGCCCAGCTTTAGACATCACTTTACATTTAGCACAAGACAATATTGGACAAATTCTAGCGGTAGAGCCAAATATCCACCAATTACCGGGTAAGTTAGCAGAACATGATGTTGAGCTAGTCTCGCTAGAGCGTGCTTTAGAGTTAGCCAATATCGTTGTGGTGCTGGTTGATCACCGAGATTTTAAAGAAGCAGATAAAACGGCGTTTGCCAAGAAAGTAGTGATTGATACTCGTGGTGTTGTATAAAAGGAATTAAGATGAAAGTAACATTTTACGGTATTGGATATGTAGGCTTGGTGCAAGCGGCTGTCCTTGCCGATGCTGGCCATGACATTTGCTGCGTTGATATAGACGAAAGCCGCGTTGAAAATCTTAAAAAGGGCATTATTCCTATTTACGAGCCAGGTTTAACCGCATTGGTTGAGAAAAACTACCAAGAGGGACGCCTTAGCTTTACGACCGATCCCAAAGTTGGCGTGGATTTTGGCGATTTGCAGTTTATTGCGGTTGGCACTCCTCCAGATGAAGATGGCTCTGCGGATTTAAAGTATGTCCTTAAAGTCGCTGAAACGATTGCGACATATATGCAATCACCAAAAATTATTATTGATAAGTCAACCGTGCCAGTAGGTACTGCAGATAAAGTTAGGAATACTATCCAAGCTATACTGGATAATAAAGGGTCTAAATTAACGTTCTCCGTCGTCTCTAATCCAGAGTTTTTAAAAGAAGGTGCGGCGGTTGATGATTGTAAGCGTCCTGACCGAATAGTGATTGGTACAGACTCAAGAGAAGCCGAAGAGTTAATGCGAGAGCTTTATGCTCCTTTTAATAGAAATCATGAAAAAGTTATTGTGATGGATATTAAAAGTGCTGAACTTACTAAATATGCTGCGAATTGTATGCTTGCCACAAAAATTAGTTTCATGAATGAAATGGCAAATATTGCTGAGCGGGTGGGTGCAAACATAGAGCAAGTTCGTCAAGGGATCGGTTCTGATTCCAGAATTGGTTTTCAATTTATTTATCCTGGCTGTGGCTATGGCGGATCGTGTTTTCCTAAAGATGTACAAGCGCTAGTTCGCACTGCCGATGAAATAGGATATGAGTCTCAAATTCTCAAAGCCGTAGAAGCGGTGAATTATGCGCAGAAACATAAACTATTTGAATATATTACAAAAGAGTTTGGCCCTGATCTGTCGGGAAAAACATTCGCCATTTGGGGATTAAGTTTTAAACCAAATACGGATGATATGCGTGAAGCACCGAGTCGAGTATTGATGCAGCAGTTATGGGAGGCAGGAGCAAGAGTACAAGCCTATGACCCAAAATCGATGGAGGAAACTCAGCGCATTTATGGGAGCCGAGAGGATTTAATGCTTATGGGCACAAAAGAAGCTGCACTAACAAACGCCGATGCATTGATTATTTGTACTGAATGGCAAAGCTTTAAAGCTCCAGATTTTGTCAAAATTAAAGAGCAATTAAAACAAGCCGTATTGTTCGATGGCCGAAATCTATTTGATCCGATACGGATGACCAAAAAAGGTTTTGTTTACTATAGTATCGGTAGGAATAAGTTGTCATAAATACAACTTAAAAACCTTCTCGAACAGAGATTTTAGGTCATAGGAATGACAAATAATAAAAAAAAGGTAACGATAGGGATCTGTACCTATCGTCGCCCTGAACAATTAAAGGAATTATTGGTTTCAATATTTGAAGCAAATGATACCAGTGAATTTATCTTAACTATAGCCATAGTTGATAATGATGAAAACCGAAGTGCAAATGAAGTTGCAAGTCTATTTTATAATGAAAATATAAATGTAATTTATCATTGTGAGTTTTCAAGGAATATATCTGATGTGCGTAATAAATGCATTGGAATCGCAAATGATAATGAATCAGACTACATTCTTTTTTTAGATGATGATGAAACTATCTCACCTAATTACTTCATTAGTTTAGCCAAGATGCTTAATCAGTATGATACAGATGTTGTGATTGGTCCTGTGATAACTTGCTATTATCCACAGACATCTCAATGGGTAATTGTTTCTAAACTCTTTGAAAGAGTTAGAAAAAAAACAGGTACTATACTTTCTACTGGTAATACAGGAAATGCTCTTGTATCTATGGCATTAATAGAAAAAGTCGGACTATTCAATAGAGCATTTGGACAGTCTGGAGGAGAGGATTCTGAGTTTTTCTATCGGTGTAAACAACATGGGGCAAAACTGACTTGGTGCGATGAAACTGAAGTCTTCGAATATTTGTCTCTTGATAGAGCTAATTTACAGTATGCTATAAAAAGAGGCAGGAGGGGAGGGCAAACCTTTTCTAAAATAAGAAAAAATCATTATTCTCTAGATAAAAAAGCAATTATAATTACCACTAGATCAATAGTTGGACTATTTGGGGTGTTAGCTTCACTTCCACTTATTGCTTTCACTGGGAAAAGAAAGGGAACTATTTTATTGGTAAATTCCATTGCTAGGCTCGGTCAAATTGAGGGATTGTTTGGCAGAGAGACTAAAATGTATGGTGAGTAAATTAATAAAATTATTTTATCAATTGTGTGGCGTGATTGATGTAGCAACAATAAGTGCGGCTAATTTTTTAATATCTTTTTTTATTATTAGAGAGTTAGGACCTAAAGACTATGCAGTATACATGAATTTTTTTTCAGGATTAATGCTGATCTCTACGCTTCAAAATGCATTTTTCCATACAACCTTATCCGTAAAATATGCAAAAATCTCTGAATATGAAATAAAAATCAGGAAGAGTAATGCACTGTGTGTATTTGCTAATATTATTCATATGGCTCTTATTGTACCTGCATTCTTTTTGGTCAAATATTTTGAATTTGAAAATTCATTGTTTTTTTTGGTGTACTGCTCTTTTTTTCTATATTTAAGTAGAGATTTGTATCGAGTATATAACTATGTATTCGAGCTTCGTGGCACGATAGTGTTGTCTGCTATTGTTTCACTTTTTACTACTATGTTAGGTTTATTGTATTTGTTCTTTAATGAAAGTGATGTGACTCTTAATTATATATATTTAGTGTCTATAATATCGGGTGTTATATCAATAGTAATTATTACTTATAAACTTAAATTTAGGCTACCAACAATAAGTGAAATGAAAGTATCTTATTATGACTTATGGAGTGTAGGCCGTTGGTCTTCTGTTGGTTCGTTAGCGACTTGGGCACAAAATAATAGTTATACCTATTTAGCTACACTCATTATTGGCGTTGAAGCAACAGCGGTTTTAGCTATAGCTCGATTAATTGTTATGCCAATAAATCTAGTAGCTTCTGGTATCTATATGTCTGAAAAGCCTAGATGGGCTAAATTATATAAAAATGACAAAAATACACTTAAAAATGTCAGTGTAAAGATTATATTATCAATGTTTCTATTTATAACTGTTTATTCGATATTGGTATTAAGTAATTTTAACTATATAGAAATGATATTTGAAACTAAAGTTAGATTTGATCTATTATGCTGTTGGCTTTCTGTCTGCATGGTCCAAGTCTTTAAATTTTCAAACAGTAATATATTAAATGTAGCTGAGGAATTTAAATATTTAGCGGTTATGGGTGTTATTGTTTCTACTTTAGGCGTAGCCGCTTCAACAATATTAGGAACATATTATGGAGCCATTGGAATTATTGTTGGATACTTAATAGGTGAGCTTCTTCATTTCTGTTGTTCACAATATAAAATTATAAGTAAAAGGCTATTCTATGCAAATTAGCTATAAGAATTTCATATCTGGTCTGCTATTCGTATTCTTATTAAATTCTGCAGGAGTGTTTTCTCCATCATTGGCTGTTCGTGACAGTGATTTTGTGTCTGAAATTGAAATATCATCTAATATGGTTAATAGACTTATTATGTTGTCTTCATTCATGATTTCTATTGTTTTTTTGTTTAAAAATAATAAGGATTTTTTTAAAATTATCATTATAAAAGCTTGGCCTCTGTGGATATTGGTTCTGTATTCAATTATATCATGCCTTTGGTCTGAAATACCTTTGACTTCATTTACTAGATTATTACAACAAATATTTTTAATCACATTCATTTTGATGGTGATAAGATATTTAGATTTTAATGATATCTTCAATGTGCTAAAGTTTTTTGCTATCGCTATTGTTATTATTGGAGTGTTAAGTATTCCATTCTCTTTTGCTTGGCAAGATATTGGATTTAGAGCGATACATGGACACAAAAATACTGCAGGGTATATTTATGCTCTATCTTTATTGATAGTTATGTATGATATTTTCATTAATAAAAATAAGAATAAATTAAATTTATATTTGTTATTTACTGTTTTTGTTTTGCTTGTAATATCAAAATCCAAGACATCGTTAGCGCTAGTGATATCATCTTCAATCTTCATATATATGCTGATTAATTACCAGTGGTTAAAAGCGAAAAATGTCATTTTATCTATATTTTTTACTTCTGGTTTTGTTTTTTTAGCCCTCCTTTTAGTTGATACGAGTATATTGTCTGATTATGGGCTTGATTTTACTGGTAGAGCTATAATATGGGACTTTGTGATATTCGAGATGAATGATTATAAATGGCTAGGTTTTGGTTATCGTTCTTTTTGGGGAGTTGGTGATGCTGGACTTAGCGTGTTATATGGTGGGGATTTTGATTTCTTTATTACAAAGTTAAATCAATCACATAACACTTACTTAGATATTTGGATAATGTTAGGTTATATTGGTGTGCCAATATTTATTGCATTTGTCATTCATTCCATATTTGAAATAACTCGTTCTAATTATTTATTCATAGCAATATTGTTTTTTTTGATCATTCATTCTTTTATGGAAACAGATTTCTTTAGAAGTAATAATTTATTATGGGTGCTTTATGTTCTTATCTATCTTTCTTCAATATGCCATAGGAAAATAATTAATGAATAGAAATGTTTTGTTTTTATCAAAAGATGCAAGTTGGCAAAGATATAGAAATGAAGTTCTCACTAAATTAACGCTTAACTATTACTGTAAAATTGATGTAATAACTGACGGTGAAATTAAAGATTATATAAAGCCATGTGCAAACTTAAACTATATATGCAGCACAGATATATTAAAATGGTCTAAACGTATTAATCTATTGCCTTATGCTTATAAATATATAATCCAATATAAACCGGATGTGATTCTAGCTCTTCCTAATAGTTCAAACCTAACCGAGCTAAGCTTATCTATATTTTGTAAAATAACAAAAACAAAGCTTGTTTATTGGACGCATGGATACGACCATTGCCGCAGACCAGATAGTGGATTAAATGGTTTTTTAAATAAGATTAGAGTCTCTGTGATAAATAAATGTTTAAAGCAAGCAAATGCCATTATCGTGTTTTCTGAACCAGGGAAAGAATACCTTGTCGATAAAGGAATTGATAAGGAAAAGATATTTGTTGCTCCAAATACGCTTAATACAGAAAAGTTAATCAATAGCTATCTTCCTATAAAAGAAGAAGACATTAATAAATTCAAATCGGACAATAACATAGAAAATAAAACTGTATATCTTTTTTCAGGTCGTTTTAGATCTGGCAAACGGTTAGAAAACTTTATTAATGCTTTGGGAAAAGCAAAGAATAAAGATTCAGTAGCACTGGTTGTTGTCGGTGATGGAGAGATGAGAGAAAGCTGGCAAGAATTATGTAAATGTTTTGGTATACATGCATTGTTTTTAGGTGAGGTTTTTGATGAAGATCGGCTTGCAATAATATTTAAAAGTGCTGATTGGTTTGTAATGCCTGGTTATGTAGGATTAGCCATTGTACATGCATTTAGCGCTGGTTTACCACTGCTAAGTGAGGACATTTCGTTCCACAGTCCTGAAATAAATTTTTTGAAGCAAAATGTTAATGGAGTATTATTCAAAGAGAAAGATTTAAGTGCTTGGACTGCGTTTATTGAAGAGAAAGGGAATGATTTTCAGCTTAAAAATAGAATGTCCAAAGAGGCGTTAAATACAGTTCATAATGAAGCTAGTATAAATAATCAGATTCTTGCAATGTCTTTAGCCTTAGGTTTAGATAAAAATGTATAAAAGCTCACTTTATAAAAAGTCACCTATTTTTCTGCAAGAACTGATGATTAACATTAAATCGATTATATTTAAATTATTGAGAGAAAATTGGTTGTTTAAAAAAAGAATAAAAGAATTACATAATAACCAATATATATCTAGAGAGAAATTGCTTGAGCAACAAAGAAGCCTATTAAAGATAACATTAGATCAGGCTAAGGAACACGTTTCCTTTTATAAAAATGTAAAATCATCTAATATTGATGATTTTCCGCTCATTGGTAAGGAAGATATTCGTATCGCTCCCTGTGCATTTCTAAATGATTCTAAAAAATTTTCTTATACTTTTAAGTCTCAGACTGGAGGTACGACAGGTAAGCCACTAAACCTCTATTCTGGATTATCCGCGATTATAGAAGATCATGCTCAAAGTCATAGACAATTGACATGGGCTGGTTATCTTCCAGGTGATAAGCGAGTCTGGTTACGAGCTGATCTTATTGTTCCTCTAGAGCAAAATACCTCACCTTATTGGCGTCACAACAGTATTGATAAAATGTTAATGATGTCTGTATATCATCTGAGCGAGGAAACAGTTCGACAATATTTAGAGCAATTACATAATTATAAACCAAAAATAATTCAAGCTTATCCATCTGCAATATTTCTGTTTGCTAATTTAATTGAGTCATTAGGGTTAGCAGTAAACCTAAAAATTAAAGGGATTATCCTTTCATCGGAATCTTGTTCTGATAATCAGAAACTAGTAATCGAACGCGTTTTTAATTGTAAGGTTTTTAGTTGGTATGGATTGAGTGAAAGGGTGGCAACGGCAGGTACGTGTAAATACGGTAAGATGCATTTAATTGAAGACTATGGCTATTATGAGTTTTCTGATGATAAATTAATTGCGACGGGATTCCATAACTCTAAAATGCCATTAATTAGGTATAACACAGAAGACATATTCTCTGGTGTTAGTTCCGAATTCAATCAATGTGAATGTGGTCTTCCATTTTTAACAATTAAAAGTATTCAAGGTAGAGAAGGTGAGTTTCTACTGTCAACTTCAGGGCGTAAGGTGCTTATTTTTAACCATATCCCAAAAAATGTGTGTGGTTTGGTTGAGCTTCAGCTTAAGCAAAAAAGAATAGATGAAATAATAGCTTTAGTTGTTGTTGAACGTCGATATGATCAACAATCAGAAAAAATTCTAGAAAAAAATATTAAAACATATTTTGGAGAAGATATGCGTGTTCTTGTTAAGCAAGTTTCATCCATTCCAAGAACAAAAAATGGAAAATTTAGGCAAGCGATTTTAGAGTTGGAACCTTAAAATGTTTAAAAGACAAATTCTTATAAGTGACGCATCGAATGTTGAAGTTTCTGTCCCCAGTACATTCAGATGTATTGATTTTACTAAGTATTCAATTTATTTTGATAGTCATAATAAAGTATACCAGTACATAGGTAGATTTTTCTCCCTATTAATTGTAGGTGAGATAGTACATCCACAGTTTGATTCATTTGACTTAAGGATTATTGTTAATGAACTTGACAATTCAGATATAAGTTTTCCAATCATCAATAAATCTCTATCGAGATGCTGTGGAAGATACTATTTATTTTATAGTGATAGTAAAGTTGATATGTTAAGAGCTGATGCAACATCACTTGCGCAAATTAATTTTTCTAGTAGTTACGGTTTGATAGCGACAGACATTAGTCTCTTGCAATATCAAAGTATTAAGCTTACACATAATGAAGAAGCCTATAAATTTTATAAGGAAGTCTTTCCAAAAAAAGGAAATGGTAATGCTTGGATCGGGCATGAAACTATTTTTAATGAGATAGAAAAAGTACTTCCTAACCATGCTTTAAGTATTAGAGATATGAAAGTTGTTCGTTATTGGCCTCAAGTTGAATTTAAGTACCATGATATTAATCAGGTTGTGACAGAAGTTGCAGAAGAACTTAAAGCCATTTTAAAATCTTTTTCTGAAGTATCACCATTATCAATCGCTGTTACAGCAGGTAATGATTCTAGGGTGATGGCCGCTGCTACAAAAGAAATTAAACATAGATGCTATTACTTTATTGATAAGTTGAAAAATTTAAATGACGATCATCCGGATATTGTCATCGGTAAGAGGATTTGTGATACACTTGGAGTGAAATATACGATCCATACTGATTTTTTAGATGTGGATAAAATACCTGATTCATTTAAAAATGAATATTCCAATTCTGTTTTTTACGCTACTGAAAAACGGCTCCCAGAAGTCTATAACTATTCTATAATCTTGCCTGAACATATCAACGTTTGCGGCGTCGGGGAATTTGGTCGATCTGTATATGGTACACCTAAAGAAAATATCGAGAGTAATTATTTGTGTTTTAAATATCAGTGTGTAAATTCACGCTTCTCCAATTTTCAGACAAATTTATGGTTAGCTGGTTGTAAAGAACATTTATATGCTAGCTCTTATCCCAAAAACTCATTATATTACATTGAACAAAAACTAGGTAACTGGGGGGCAGTTGGTAATTCTGAGTCAGATATAGCATTTGAGGAAGTCAATCCATTTGCTACACACTACATTATTGAACGTATGATTTGCTTGCCATACAAATATACAAAATACTATAACAATATTTTATTTAAAGAAATCATTCACTATCTAGCACCAGAAATTAGTTGTATACCAATAAATCCTCCTAGAAACTTTAAAGGGAAAATTGTTGATTATATAAAATCAGGATTGTTATTTAATATTATTGAACGATATAGGTATATAACGAAAAATATTATTGGGAATAAGGTGGCGTGATGAATTTGATATATTTTTATCGTATATCTCACTGGGCATACGTGAATCGAATTCCATTGATCCCAAATGTTATAAAAATTATTTCTTTTTTACTATTTAATTCCGTTGTCCCAGCTTCTGTGAAAATAGGGAAAAATTCCCGTTTTATGTATGGAGGGATAGGATGTGTCATTCATAAAAAATCGATTATTGGTAATAATGTTTGCTTAGGCCAGGGTATTACAATAGGAAGAAAGCTAAAAGAGTCATGTCCAGAGATAGGAAATGATGTATATATTGGTGCTGGCGCAAGGATTTTGGGTGACATAAAAGTTGGAAATAATATAATAATTGGAGCAAACGCTGTTGTTATTAATAGCATTCCAGATAACTCAATAGTTGCGGGTTCTCCGGCTAAGGTTGTGAAGATGATTGAACATTCTATTTGGCAAGAATTAGGTGACCTACTTTGATTAGTGTGGAAGATATCGTCTCTTCTTTATTAAGAGATGCAAAAATTAATGATTATGCTGGAAAGGATCCTTTTGATGGGTTAAATAGTAAATTTTTTTATTTTTTTCCTAGAGCCAAAACGGGCTTACTTGGTTTATTTTGGACTCAACTTCATAAGCGCTCTGCCATTAATTTTAGAACAGTATTCTTTGTTCCTGACAAGCGAAATCCTAAAGGGATTGGGTTATTTATTTTAGGCTTATTAGAAAACTATCAGTCAACAAATGAGCAGAGTTACCTAGATGAAGCGGTAGAGTTGGCTAATTGGTTGTTAACACAGCAGAGTGATAGAACTTTGTGGGGGCACAGCTGCTGGGGTTATCATTTTGATTGGAATGCACGCGCATTCTTTGTGCCAAAAGGTAAACCTAATGTAATCACGACTGTCTATGTTGCACAAGCACTTTGGGCGTTGGGGGAGATTATTAATAGTGATAAATATCGTGAGCCAGCAATTGATTCTGCGAATTTTATAGTTAAACATCTCTACACAGAACTAGATGGTGAATGTTTTTTCTCTTACATCCCAGGAGAGACCGCACTAGTATACAACGCCAGTTTATGGGGTGCCGCTTGGGTCGCAAAAATTGCTAGTATTACAGGTAATAGCCAGTATAAGAAATTGTCCTTAGCTGTTGCAAGACAATCAGTTTTAGCTCAAAGTTATGACGGTTCTTGGGTCTATGGTACAAGACACCACCATCAGTTTATCGACTCTTTCCATACGGGGTACAACTTAGAAGCCCTAACTCTATTGGCTGATTCTTTAAGTACGGATGAGTTTAAATCAAGTATTGAACTTGGCTTTAAATTTTATAAAACCCAATTTTTTGAAGCAGATGGTACTGCTAAGTATTACCATAATAACCGCTATCCTCTTGATATGCATAGCGTATCTCAGGCTGTGCTTACTCTGCTTAAAGTTGGTGGTACGGCTGATGACTTAATTATGGCTGATAGAATAATAAGTAATGCTATTGAAATATTATACTTAAAGAATAAGCGGAGATTTGTTTATCAGAAGAATCAATATTATACAAATAAAATTGATTATATTCGCTGGACAAAAGCATGGGTTTATTATTCGTTCTCATATTATCAACGTTATATTTTTTTGAATAAAAATTGAATTGATAATTTTATTACACATGGCGGTCATTAATTAGATGAAACGTATAGAATTTTTGGGATCTCCTATGGATATTGCTACAATGTCCGAGACAATATCATTCATTGAGAATAAGATAAGCGAAGGTAGTTTTTTACAACATGTTGTAGTTAATGTGGCTAAGCTAGTAAATATGCAGACCGATCCTACGTTATCTGATTCAGTCAAGGGATGCGACTTAATTAATATTGATGGAATGGGAGTCGTTTTTGGTGCTCGATTTATGGGGCATAATGTTCCTGAGCGAGTAGCTGGTGTTGATCTATTTTACAATTTATTAGAAATGAGTGCTGGACGAGACTTCCCAGTGTTTTTACTTGGAGCAACATCTGACGTGGTCACTCAGACTGCGGATAAGGTTAAAAGACTTTATCCAGAATTGATTATTGCTGGTTACCATGACGGATATTTTTGGGATAATGAAGAGTTTGTTGTAAATAAAGTTAAGGAATCGGGAGCTAAGCTTTTATTCGTAGCAATTACTTCACCAAAAAAGGAAAATTTTATTAATAAATGGAAAGATGAACTAGGTGTTAACTTCGTTATGGGAGTCGGTGGGACATTTGATGTTGTTGCTGGCAAAGTAAATCGAGCCCCAGTTTGGATGCAAAATTCTGGTTTGGAATGGTTATACCGTATCATTCAAGAGCCTAGAAGAATGTGGAAGAGATATCTTGTTACTAATAGCAAATTTTTATTTTTATTATTGAAAGAAAAATTTTTATAGGATGAATTTGTATTTGTTTCTATTTTAACTATGGTTGATTTTTGTAAAGTTTTTTACTAGCGCTTTTCTAGTTGTGACTAATAGAGTGGCTAGAGTGGCATTTCTTAAAATGAAATTTTATAAGAGAAATTTGTCTCATATTTGATTCGTCTCATATTTGAGTCTGTATCTCATCGAAGTGTCGTTGTAATAAGATGTACGTCTACTGATAATTATGTCACCTTATCCATATTCGCAAGGTATCTGCATTATGCTGGCCTTGCTAACCGTACTTTTAGCCTATCGAACGCAGTTTGGTTGGGAAGGTATGCATATTTAGTAGAGGGAAACTTTTTCATGACAATAAAATATTTGGTTTTCGCTGTAGGAATGATCTCATTGGGTGGCTCAATGGTTCAAGCTGCAGATCAGGAAGGTTGCATTATTAGCCGGAAAACCGGAGATAAGTACTGCCTAAATATAGGGCAGCGTTCAGAATATTCGCTACCATCTTGGATTTATAATCATCAAGTTGATGTTTTAGCACCTAGTGGTGTTTCAGTGATGCTCAGTGACTGGGATAATTTATCTTACAATCGCTTGGCAGTTTTTGACCATTATACTGATAACAGTGAGTTAAAAAATGTTAAAGCATTGAACGGGCAGGCTCTAGATTTTTCTCATCCTCGTTCCATGCGTGTTCTTGCATCGGAACTTTATCCTGAAGCCTGTATCGTGAGCCGTGAAAATGGTGAGCGTTTTTGTCTTAAAGAAGGTGAGCGTTCTGGTTATTCGCTCCCTTCTTATATCTATGGGCATGCTGTCGATATAG
Source organism: Vibrio anguillarum (assembly GCF_001989995.2). GTDB lineage: Bacteria > Pseudomonadota > Gammaproteobacteria > Enterobacterales > Vibrionaceae > Vibrio > Vibrio anguillarum. The sequence continues at coordinate 45,516 of NZ_JAHGUP010000067.1, read as the reverse complement.
TCGCTCCAGAAGGTCTTGGAGTGATGCTTAGTGATTGGGATAATTTGTCCTATAACCGTTTAGCTGTTTTCGGTGGTAATACATCTAATGCACAACTGAAATCAGTGAAAGCTTACAATGGTGAGCTCCTTGATTTTTCACACCCTCGTTCTATGCGAGTTGTGCCATTTGAAAAACCTTCTAACACTATTAGCACACAGTTGAAATGGTCATGGCAAGGCGGTGGCTTTAAGCCATTATCGAATCAAGTGATGGCGACTCCAGTTGTTGCTCAACTGAATGATGATAATGGCGATGGTAAGATTGATGAGAAAGACGTTGCTGACCTTATCGTTGTGACGTTTGAAGGGAACAAGTATGTTAACGGAGGCCTAGTTCGAGCTTTAAGCGGTGTTGACGGCTCGGAGTTGTGGTCTTATGAGCGAGGTGAAGCCATTGCTGACGCAAGATATTCACCAGCTGTCGCTGATTTAGATGGCGATGGTGTAGTTGAAATCGTTACAACCAATACATCTAGCCCCTATTTAAATATTTTGGATAACAACGGTCATGTAAAGAAACAGATTCTCAAAGCACAAACTGGAGGCCGTTCAGTTGGCTCTATAACCCTCGCAGATCTTGATGGGGACGGTAGTGTCGAGATTCTATCTTCAGATGGCGTTTATAATTACGAGTCAGGTCTTGTATTTAGTCATCCTTGGGCCCCATCTTCTATTAATGTGGATATCGATGGCGATAATTCGCAAGAGGTCTTTTCTGGTGGTGTAATGTACCAAAACAGTGGTGCCGTCAATTGGCAGTATCTAGCCAATGATATGGTGTGGTTTTCATCGCTTGTTAATTTGGATAACGATGAGCGTCCAGAAATTGTGGCTTCGGTCCCTGCAACTTTCGCAACAGGCGAAAATGCACGATTTGCTGTTTTAGAACACGACGGTACCGTAAAGTGGGAAGTGAATAACAGTACAAATCCAGGTGGTGGCGTACAAGCTGTTTCTAATTTCTTAGGTAAAGCCAAAGTTATCGAAAACAATGAATGGTCAAAAGTCTATGGATATCGTTCTCATACTAATCCATCGACGATTACTATCACATCGGATGCTAAATTATCAGTACGCTCTGGTTTAGCGATTGATGCGGTGGGGAGCTCAGCTCAATCACTTATTGGTGGCCGTGGTGGTAACCTTAGCCAACCAGTCAATATCAAAGACGTCAAATCTGTTGATGTTACTTGGGGTAAGTATTATTGGGGTGGTTATCATGTCGTTGCGCTCGATTTCAGAATGAGTAATAGCAGTATTATTAGGATGGGGTCGAAAAAGTACGCGTATTCTAAGCAGACCGAGAGTTTTAATGTGCCAGCCGATAGCCAAATTAAGAGTATCAAAGTGTGGACTGAGGGGTGGCTAGTTGATGGTTTGCAATTTGAATTGGCTTCTCGTAGTGGCTCTAATGATATTGATGTGAAAGGCATTGTTTACGCTGGATATACTGCTGTGGATATGTACAACAGTAAAGGTGATCGCGTCTGGTCTGCTGCTAACGATGATACTGGCAGTGGTAAAATTGGTGTTTCTGCTTACGATTTTGATGGCGATGGTATTGATGAAGTTATTGTTCAGGATCATGCCAGAGTGCGAATTCTTGATGGACGAACGGGCCAGGAAAGAGCCTCTTTCGCGCATTCGACCTCAACCTTGTGGGAGTACCCGATTGTTGTTGATCTTGCGGGGGATAACAACGCAGAGCTGCTTGTTGTTGCTAATGATTTTGATAAAAATTATGTGGGTAACCATGGTGTGTTTGTTTATGAATCGGCGGACAGTGCAAAACCTTGGAAGAATGCAACTCGCATCTGGAACCAGCATGCTTTCCATCTGACGAATGTTACTCAAGATGGTGTAGTGCCTACAAATGCGACACCAAGTTGGTTGAGCCATAATACATACCGTTCGAGTACATTACGTGCAACGGTGGGTGGTGAGTCTCCAATTTTTGGTTACTCAAATACTCAGCAATCACAACGTGTAGTGACGGCGGATAACCAGATGTATCTGCGTTCTGGTTTTGCGATCGATGCGATCGGCACGACGGCCAATAACTTGGTGGGCGGCCCGGTACAAGGTACTAACGGTGGTGTGCTAAGAGCACCGATTGCTCTTGATCAATTGCAATCCGTGGAAGTTACCTCTGGTCTTTATAACTGGGGTGGTTACCACATAGTGGCGATTAAGTTCACGATGAAGGATGGCTCTAGCGTGTTATTGGGCTCAACCAACTATGCGAGCAACAAAAAAGTTGAAACGTACACTGTGCCGCAAGGTAAACGCATCAAGCAGATCAATGTTTGGACTGGTGGCTGGTTAGTTGAAGGCTTGCAGTTTGTATTCGATTAATTGATATCGTTTTAATTCAATAATTGAAAATCCCTCGAGACAATCGAGGGATTTTTTTATTAACCAGATATAGAGTAGGAATTGTTTTGGACGTATACCATTCCTACTTGAAGCTGCGCGGTGTTGGATACATTCGTTTACCTGCAACTTAAAGTCGTTTTTATATATCAGGAATATTTTGAACGAGTGACCAGACTCGGCATTGAATTTGACCAGTGTCCCATCAATAAACACAGCAAGAAATAAAGTGTTGTTGCGGGAGCTTGAAGTGGGAAATCAACACTCATGTGTATCAACATACCAATAATAGCCATCATGGATGATAATCCGATCCCTTTCATCAATTTATTTCTGCGGTTTTTAAACGCATAAAATGCGCGTTGGGCGGCGACTAAGATCATTACACCCAATATCGAAACCATGACAAGGCCTGATTCTAAGGTGAATTGGATGTAGTCATTATGAGCATGATCGTAAAACAGTTTTACTTTTCCTTGATTGTAGGAAGGAAAAGTGGAGTAGAAAGTGCCAGCCCCAAAGCCAGTCAGAGGCCTTTCTTGTATTGCGACTAGGGAATATCTGACAACATCATCTCTTGATTCACTTTCCAAGCTAGTTTCAATAAGACGTTGTTTGACTTTCTCCAATCCAAACCATTGGCTCACGATGAACGTATCAATGATGAATAAACTGATTATAAGCACATAAACACTTTTGGGTTTCGGTTTGTAAAACAATAGCAACAGCACACAACCTACGGTTAGGGCGATAAAGAAAGCCATATTTCCCATTCTTGAGCGTGTTAAGACTAATGCAATCACCATGATCACGAGCCCTAAACGAACAAAGGCTTTATCAGACAGCAACACGGCTAAAAACTGTTTAGTGATATTTCTAAATCCGGTTTTGTGTGAGCTATCGAGTTTTGCAATTAATAAGCCAAATCCAATGCAGAGATTCAGCATCAAGAAGTTTGCCAGATGATTATGATAGACAAAGCTTCCGGAGGCTCTATTTCCTAGTGGCAGCTTGAATATTATCGAATGATCTAGGTTGAGTAGTAAAATCACGCCAGCGTAAAAGCCTTGGCAAATTCCACTGCTAACCATGACTACTGCGAGAAGTTTTAATTTTTTAGGTGTATCGATGAGGACAAGAGCAATAAGACAAAACTGGAAATAGTGGAGCGATTTGATTGCAGAGACAAAGACTAAACTAGGATCCTGAGTTATACCAAGTTGTGGAATACTTTGGATGAATGACCAGCAAGTGATAAGTGCGATGGGAATGATGACTAATTTTCCCCTTATCAGACAGTTTTTCCAATGCTCAAAAGAGTAGTTGAATAAACAGGCAATAAGCAGCAATGCAATCCAGATTTCATTGAATGACCATGCTAATGGGCGATTACTACCTAAAGGTATGGGCAGCCAAAATACAAAAATGAGAAATATTGGGAAAATGGATTTTTCTATTAGACGCATACTATTAATATCAATTAAGAAGGGCAGGAATATACCTGCCCTAAACTGGATGAAAGTATCGAATTAAACGATCAGTTTGGTGAAGCGGTACCACCACCACTGCCATTGCCGGTTCCAAGTGTTGTGGTGTTACCTGGCACCGTTGCGACTGGAGGTAAGCCACCAGGTAAAGCCGATGGAGTACCTGCCGCTGTCGGTTCAGTAATGGTCGCTGGGTCAGCGCCACCGGAGATTGCAGCAACAATCACATCAGTTGAGTCCATTAAATCCATTGCAATAACAGCATCAACGATAGCTTGAGCTGACTCTGGTGATTTAGTGACAGCAAGCTGAATGACTTCAGAACGCATCTCTTGAGGTGCATTTTTAACGAGTATTGCAGTCAAAGCTGCGACTTGGTCACTCGATATATGGTCAAATACTGTATTGAAGATATCGAGTGCTAGTTGTGGGTGTAGAGTAGACGCTAGGTCCGCCATTTCTAGTGCCATGCTTGGGCATAGTTTCATCAAAGCTTGCAGAGAAATAATGGCATCGTCTGCTTGTTCTAGGCTGGCTCTTATTGTGTCTGTGGCCACTTTATGGTTTTTATAAAGTGAACAAGTAATTTCTGTTTCGGCATATAACCTTGAACTAGCCAGCAAAGCTGAAATAGCAATCCAAAATATCCATAGTGATTTTTTCATTGGTAAGTCCTAAAAGCCTACGATTTACTGTTGCGATGATTATAAGTGAAGTAGTACATCCAGTGATATCGTACTTCTGTTAATAAGGGGTCGATTCTCATTCTTAAGGCGTTTTTATGCGCGAGGTTGCCTTAGTTTGGAGCATAAGTTTGAAGATTGAAGTCTGCTAGTAACGTAATAGATTATTGAGGCCATTGTTATACCAAGTAAGCTTGCCCCTAAATCGAGCAAAGAGAATGATCGTGAACGCGATAACATTTGTAAACTTTCATCAATTACGCAACAGGTCGAGACGATAACTATGGCGAGAAAGATGCTTTGTATAGGGGAAAGAGTGGCGGAAATTACTCGGATAAAAACCAAGGTAATGAATAGCGCAAGTGTAAAGTGGAGATAAATATCACCGCCGAGTGACTTTTCCAAAAATATCGGTATCTCAGCATGAATATTCAGTGTTTTTGCCAGTGATAGCGAAGCTGTACCAAGAGAAAGCAAGGCTAACATGAACAAGGCGATAGGCCGGTTTATTGAATAATGTTTTATCATCGAGATCACTCTAGCGCTCTCTTGCAGAGACTATTTTTCTCAGTATAACGTTGAGGGTTATAAATAATAGCTGCACAGGTAAATTTTAAGAGACCGTTTGATTTTAGATACTGGTAGGCTTCTCCTCGGCTTTGAGGATGAGCTAATGCTCTTGCGGCGTGATCAATAATGATAGTTCGCTGCGGCGCTGAAAAAATAGACCAATGGTTAAGGCCAATCTGGGAAAGTGTGTTGTTCACTTTGGGTGTAAAAGGCCCATATCTATTGGCTTGTGCAAAATAGAGATCAATATTTTCCCCTTTCAACTGAGTTTCAATCACCAATAAATCAGCCCATGTGTCTGACCAAGTGGGTCTCAATAATGCACTTTCCAAGTAGGCCTTTTTTGCATTGAGCAAGCGGCTCTCTTTATCTACATCATCGTCCAAATAGGCTTCCCACTCATAGACCTTACCCAGTAAATTGTGGTAATGAGGATGGTCGCTGTGGTGTTGTAGGGCCTTTAGTATCATGAGTTTTGTCTCATTCACTTGCTCTAAAGTTACACCATCACTGTGCTTTGTCCAGTAGTCGATATTTCTTTCTGTTGCTAGCGCGTAAATGGACGCCGTCAAAAAATGAAATGCAAAATAGAGAGTCACGAGTGCAGTTAGCCCAATGCTCAAACGCAAAGCATGGGCTAAAAAAGGGTGATTCACGACCTTCATGGTTATTTTTCTGGGCCGTAATAGGATTGATATTGATGATAACCGCTATAATTAGAGGCTTTTTTGGTGTTCAGTTTGTTCAATATGACGCCATCAATTCTCGCTCCTTGCTGCGTTAAGCGTCCGACCACATCTCTAGCCACTTTAGTACGTGTTTGTGGAGCATTGATCACTAGTATGGTCGAGTCCACGTACTGCGACAGCATAAATGCATCACTAACGGCTAAACACGGAGGTGTATCAATCACAATTCTGCTATAGCGTGTCTTAAGCTCTTCGAGTAGTGAGGCAAACTTAGGCGAGGAGATAAGTTCAAGAGGATTGTCTGTCACGACTCCTGAAGTCAAAACATCAAGCCCTGATTCTTCATCGGTATAGAGACACTCTTCTATGGTATGCGTACCTATGAGCAAGTTGCTCATTCCTGGCTGTGAACCAGAGATGCCAAAACGGTGTGCAACCGATGGTTTTCTCAAATCGCAGTCAATCAGCAGTGTTTTTTCCATTTGTGCCAGTGAAAAAGCCAAATTGATACTCGAGGTTGTTTTTCCTTCCTCAGGCAGTGAAGAAGTAACCATTACCACATGATGCTCTTTGTTGGTGTTGGCAAGTAAATAACCAGTCCGAACGGTTCTAATCGCTTCTGTGAGCTCTCGGTGTTTCGAATCAAAATAGGTTTTTAGCGTTAGGGGGCCTCGAGTTTTAATTGCCGGTATAATACCGAGCAAGCTTAGTGATAACAGTTTTTCAACCTGTTTTATATCAAGGAATGTATCGTTTACCGCATCAGCAATGAAAGCAACAACACACGCCAAACCAAACGAAGCGACAAACGCTAACAATACAATCAGTTTACGATTCGGTTTACTTGGGGCGAGGGGCGGATTGGCAAAATCGGTAAAACGAGCAATCGTAGCATTAAAGTCGCTCGATGCACTGGTCTCTTTTTGACGACTTAAAAAGAGATCAAACAACTCTCGGTTTGTTTGGACTTCGCGCTTTAGCTCTGAATATCGTGCATTTTTTACGGAGAGGCTTTGAAACTCTGATTTGCGTTTCTCAAGTTCCCGGTGTAAAGAACTCTCTGCTTGCTTAGCAGCCTGTAACTCATTGTTGATCCCGTTTAGTAGCTGTTTTAGTTCGGAATTTAAATTGCGTTTAACAGAGGCTAGTTCGGCTTGAGCTGATTTTAGCTTTGGGTGTTTGTCACCATAACGTTTTGATAGTTCCGAGACTTTCTTTTCAGCTTGCACTTCAGCCAATTTGACATCTCGTATCGTCGGGTGGTTAGAGATCTCTGGGATAGATGCAAGGGCAGAGAGGTCACCATCTTGACGGCTGTACGTTTGAGCGACCAAATAAAGAGTCTCAGCTGCAACGCGTCTGTCTCTCGTTTTATTCAATTGAGAGGTCAGTTCTTCAAGTTCTTGAGATGCTAGGCTTTCAACGCCTTGGATATCAACTAGTCCTTCAGATTTTAAAAATGTTTGTAGTTGAGCTTCTGACTTTTTTAGTTGTTCGCGCAAATCACCCATGCGGTTGTTGAGCCAGCTATTCGCCTTCAGTTCAACTTGAAGTTTGTCTTCGATATGACTATCCATAAAGACGTTACCAATCTCATTGGCAATTTGAGCCGATAATTTAGGGTCTTTACTGGTGTAGAAAATATTCACTAGTTGAGTTTTTCTTATTGGGCTAACTTCTAGCCCACGCTTAAACTTAGCCAGAACCAATCGGCTAGTCCGATAGTTTTGGTCTTCCTGTGATATTTCCGCTGGCTCTTTCTTAAACGATTTTAGAACAGGAAACCATTTCAATACATCGAATTTAAACCCAGTTTTTTGATTATTTTCTACAGTAGGGTCAAATTCTGGGTGGCTGGCAAGGTTAAGGCGTTTAATGACTTCCTCTGCGACTCGGTCTGATTTCAAGATCTCTATTTGAGTCAAATAGTATTCTTGGCTTTTGGTATCTAAACCATAGATGTCTTCAATCGAAACAGCTTTTGCTTGCTTTGATTCGATGATCAGTGAGGCGCGAGCGGTGTATTGTGAAGGAATTGATAATGCAATCAATACAGCGATAGCGGTGACCATCGTAGAAAAAAGTAGAATACGCCATTTATAGTTGAGAAGAACATGAAAGTACTGACGAATATCAATAACTTCATCTGAGTTCAAGTGATTTTTAATTAAAGAGTTTTCCATACAACTAAGTTACCTAAAAAAAGCTTTCTTCTACGGTGAGAATGTCACCAGGCTGAATTTTATGAAGCAATGTTACTTTTACTGGCTTGGCCTCAGGAGCATCACTTGATGATATATAGATCTTAGTTTTAGACGCTCGCTCAGTGAATCCACCCGCAATCGTAATGGCTTTGTTTACGGTTAACCCCGGATGATACGGGTAACTCCCGGATATTTTTACTTGTCCGTTGATAAAATAGGGACGATATTCGAGTATGCTGACAAAAACATTGGGGTTAACCAGATATCCATCGATTAAACCATTGTGGATAACGGTTTTCACTTCCTCAATTGTTTTTCCCTTCAGTTTAATTCGTCCCAAAAAAGGGTAATCAATGTTACCACTGTCACCCACACGGGTTTCAATAGATAACTCTGGTTCATCATAAACTTGAATTCTAATTTGATCCCCAACGCCTAGCTTATAAAAACTCTCATTGGCCAATGTTGACCAGGAAAGACAACTTAATAGAATGACTAAGAAGTACTTCATCGTAAGTTACATCACACCTTCAATAGCAAAGTAATAAACATTTTGATCGTAGCTTAACGAACTGATGCTGGAATCTCTCGATTCAAGTTGGTAGCCGACTTTGAATGTTAGCCAACGACGAAAATCATAGCTCAATGAAAGTGTTACTTTACTGGTGTCATCGTCGCGAGCAGTGCTGGTATAATTCTCGCTCAATAGAGAATAATCGACGTTAGAGGAGATGATGTCACTCCAATTATGTGTCCAATTTGCGTTATACACTTTGGTATCGATTGAATCACCTGTACCGTCGGTATCGGTTGATTTACGATTTGTTTTCAACTGCACTGCAGAGTATGTGCGGATGAGATAGGTGACATCAATATCCCATGAAAAAGAGTCGAAATCTTCCCTAGAAGAGGATTCAAAATCTTTATGTTGCATACCGACCTTGGCATTTCCCTGTAGTTTTCCTGTTGCGTCCCAAGAGGTACCAACATATCCCATATAATGGGTGCTGTCTTTGAGAGTTGAGCCTGGGGCTATATCACTATAATACCTATCATTAACTATAATTTGGAAAACCAGCGATGTTTTTGGTAGTGCTTTATAGTATAGAGAGCTGTTGAATCGTAATTCATCCCAATTTTGGTATTGAGTAATATTTTGGTTATTCTTGTAGTCAAAATTGCCCCAGCCAAGGTTGGTTTCTATTCGTCCTTTTGCGTCTTCGCCACCAAAACCATAACCGAGGTTGAAGTTATTGGTGTTGTATTTGTTGTACGACAAATTGAGTGTCGTATCGTTATCGCCACGTTGTTCATGAGTTAGTGCAAGAGCATAACTTAAGTCAACCCGATGCTTTGAATTGAGTTCCCAGTCACTGGCTAAATCAAAGAAATGGTCAGTGTAGTCATCTTTACTAGAGCTGAAAAAATCGCCTCTTTGTAGTCGATAACCTACGCGATGTTTCTGGCCATTTGTCGGCTCTATTGCTAAACCGATACCTGGCTCGAATACTGAATATTGGGAATGTTCGAGATCTTGTGACGCTTTTGCTAAGTTGTCGTTATAACCCGTTGATAAGTTTAAAAATGGTACAATAGCAATCCCTGACTCAGTCATAATTGGGTTGGGTTGCGGTTTTGCTTGTACGGCTGATAACGCAAAAAAAGCCAAGCCAAAGGACGCGATTCTATTTAAATTAGTTGTTTTCATATGAGTATGCTTTATCCATTCTAGTAAGCATTCTTGCCTACAAATCCTTTAAATACGGTGAGAAATACGATTTTGATGTCGAACCACAACGACCATCTGTGTATATAGTCCAAATCAAATTGGACACGTTTTTCCATTTTATCTAGGGTATCGGTTTCACCACGCCAGCCATTAATTTGTGCCCAGCCAGTAATTCCTGGTTTTACTTTATGTCTCAGCATGTAGCGGTTAACGATCGTTCGATATTCCTCATTGTGTGCGACGGCGTGAGGGCGAGGGCCGACAATTGACATTCGACCTTGTAGCACATTAATAAACTGTGGTAGTTCATCTAATGATGTCTTCCGAATAAACGCACCAAAAGGAGTCACTCGGGGATCATTTTTTGTTGCTTGTGTCACTTTGTTCCCATTGTCCATGGCACGCATGCTTCTGAATTTCCATACTTTGATAGACTTTCCATCCAGCCCATAACGCATCTGTTTGAAAATAATGGGACCTGGTGAGCTGAGTTTCACGCCTACTGCAACTGCAATAAGGACAGGACTGATTAAAATCAAGATAAGACTACTTAAGACTAAATCTTCAAAACGTTTTAGCCACGTACCTAACCCATTGAACGGTGTGTCAAAAATACTAAAAGCATTAACATCGCCGATGGTATACCAACGCGAATGCAGTAAATTGAAGGTGAAAAAGTCTGGCACAATATAGGTATTCACTGTGCTATCCGAAAAGGCCTCTAGAATCTTGCTGATTCGATGCTGGGCTTGCATTGGTAGTGCTATGTACACACTTTTTACTTGACCGTTTTGGGCAAGTGTTAATGCATCATTAACTTTACCGAGCACTGGAATATCGCTTGCGATACGTTCATCACCCCTATCATCGTAAAAACCCGTCAGTTTAATACCTAACTCAGGGTTATTGATGAGATTTTTCGATAGTTCTAGGCCCTGCGGTGTCATGCCGATAATGACAGCTTTAGTTGTGTGATAACCTTTTTTATGTAGATAGTAAATGACTGTAAATGCGACGAAGCGCCAAAGCAGTAATAAAATAAATGATCCGACAAACCAAAAACCTAAAATTAAACGTGAGAAATCGCTTCCAGTTTTTGTGAAATAACCAACTAAAGTTAAGCAGCCAACAGTTGAAGCCCAACAAAAAGCAGTGTGTAGAGTTAAAACTCTAAGTTTTGTGGTTCGCCAACCGCTGTATATATCAAGGCTTTCAGCAATAAATGAATAAAAAACAACCCCTAAAAGTCCCACAGATATATAAGACATCGTAACGATATGTGAGTGAAACTTTAGTGTAATATACATTGTGATCAGTATTACTAAGCAATCTATCAGGCGGTAGAAAAATTTACCTTGATAGTTAGAAATACGGATCCTTCCTCTTTCACCCATTGTAGAAGCTCCTAACCGCTCAATTATTAAGGTAACGAATAATAATTATTTTTTAGCAGTGCATTCTCATATTAAGCTCCGACGACTTCAACTGATCAGGTGCATCAAAAATAAGACGCGATGTGTGATATATGGAATGGGTGACTGTATTTTGGGTTTTTCAATTTGAGATAGAGTACGGAGAGTCGGATAAGGTGGTGTAATCACTTGCTATTACTGCATTAACTTAATGTGGTCACCTTGTTAGAGGACCTTTATATAAGAGCTAGCTAATGTTTAAATAAAAATAATGGAGGGTATTTACGGTGTAAGAATTAAGGCTAAATTTGGTTGTGTTTTTGTCTCTTCTTAATCTTATGGATATTGCGACAGCTTAAGGGTAAGTCACGCTATATCGTGTGGGTTTATGATTCATTGCTAACACAAGGTTAAGTGAGACAGCCCCGAGCACAGACAGTGTGGCAATGGAAAACGAAACAAAAAAGGCAGAAGCAGCTAAAATTGAGCAATCTATAACCAACTGGCTTTTGCCAACAGGGATCCCAAATTTATCTTGAATAAACAAACACAAGACATTAAAGCCACCCAAGCTGGAACGGTGACGAAAGAGAATTAACATGCCAAGACCCATTAATAATCCCCCGGCAATGGCGCAGTAAATTTCATTGACCATTTCCAAAGAAATTACCAAATAAAGATGGTCCGCAAAAAGAGAGACTAATGCGCCGGATAGCGCGCTGTTGATGGCAAAGCGATGACCAAATCGTTTCCAAGCCAAAATGTAAAAAGGGGTGTTAGCCAAAAAATAAATGCTACCAAATGAGGCTGGGACTAACTGGCTGATCAGCAGTGCTAAACCAGCGGTTCCACCTGTCAGTAAATGAGCGGACTGGAGAAAGAAGACGCCTTGTGCGACCAAAAAGGTTCCCGTTAAAATGGCAACCCAATCTTCTTTACGTGTGTGTGTTCGCATCGATAAATAATTTTAATAGCTAAGAATGGCGAGCATAGTAAAGAAAAAGTAATATTTTCGGTAGATAGAGAGTGAAAATTGAGGTAAACCTATGTAATTGCAGCTTTACAAGGTGTAAAGCAGAATGGTTGACATACTAACTCATCATTATCCAACTTACTGTTTAGCATGAGTTACCTCACTATCCATTATGAAAAAACTGCATGATAATTTCTGTAATTTGTTCTTTATGACCCAGATCAAATTATGTAGAATGTGCGCCATATTACGGTGACGAAAACGTTTGCTTTTGGTCGTTGTGTGGTTTTTTTGAAACTTTCAGTAAAATCTGAGTCAGGAGATACAGATGCTTAAGCGTGATATGAACATCGCAGATTACGATGCGGACCTGTTCGCAGCTATTCAAGAAGAGACTCTTCGTCAGGAAGAACACATTGAACTTATCGCTTCGGAAAACTACACAAGTCCACGTGTAATGGAAGCGCAAGGTTCACAGCTCACCAATAAATACGCTGAAGGTTACCCAGGTAAACGCTATTACGGTGGTTGTGAGTTTGTCGATAAAGTAGAAACACTGGCGATTGAACGTGCGTGTGAACTGTTTGGCGCAGACTATGCGAACGTGCAGCCGCATTCTGGCTCACAAGCAAACAACGCGGTTTATATGGCGTTGCTTAACGCAGGTGATACCGTATTAGGAATGAGCTTGGCACACGGTGGTCATTTGACTCACGGTTCTCCTGTCAACTTTTCCGGTAAGCTGTACAACATCATTCCTTATGGCATTGATGCAAAAGGTCAAATTAACTACGAAGAGATGGAAACATTAGCGGTTGAGCATCAGCCAAAAATGATCATCGGTGGCTTCTCTGCTTATTCACAAGTTTGCGACTGGAAAAGAATGCGTGAAATTGCTGATAAAGTGGGCGCTTACTTGTTCGTTGATATGGCGCATGTAGCTGGTTTGATTGCGGCGGGTGTTTACCCTAACCCTGTTCCTCATGCCCACGTAGTGACGACCACTACCCACAAAACATTGGCAGGTCCTCGTGGTGGCCTTATTCTTTCGAATGCAGGTGAAGACTTATATAAGAAGCTTAACTCAGCCGTATTCCCTGGTGGTCAAGGTGGTCCTTTAATGCACGTTATCGCAGGTAAAGCGGTCGCGTTTAAAGAAGCTCTAGAACCAGAGTTCAAAGAGTATCAAAAACGCGTAGTCGCCAATGCGAAAGCGATGGTGGCCGAGTTTTTGGCTCGTGGTTACAACATTGTTTCAGGTTCCACAGAAAATCACCTGTTCCTTGTCGATTTGATCGATAAAAATATTACAGGTAAAGATGCTGATGCGGCATTGGGTGCGGCTAACATTACAGTGAACAAAAACTCTGTACCGAATGATCCGCGTAGCCCATTTGTGACCTCTGGCATCCGCGTGGGTTCTCCATCAATTACTCGCCGTGGTTTTACTGAAGCTGATGCGAAAGCACTAGCTGGATGGATGTGCGATATTTTGGACAACATGGGTGATGAATCTGTTATTCAAGCAACGAAGGCAAAAGTGTTAGAAATTTGTAAGCGTTTGCCTGTATACGCGTAGTTTTACGCACAATAAAAAAGCTCCTAATATTTAGGAGCTTTTTTATTTGGTCATTATTTATTTTATTGAGCACCAATAAGAAGAGTGGCCTCTCGCTGTTGAATGTGCTCTGCAGAACTATTTTGCAATGCTGAGCAATGTGCCTGACTTACATTGAAAAGAGTAATATTTAGTGCTCTCGTTAAATTTGCCTAAACCTTCACCATCACAATACTCAATATTAATATTGCGCATAGTATCAAGTGTCTTTTCGCTATTTAAGGCAAACTTAGAGCCGTCAGCGCAGACAATACGAACGCGGCCATCATCACTCACAGAGTAAATGTTGACTTCAGTATTACAAAGCTCAAAGGAGGCTTCACGATAGTTATCTTGCTGAGTATTAGACGCACAACCGGCCATTAAAGTGGCTGTAACAAGTGCTAATGTACTGATCGTTTTCATATTAATAAATCCCTAGCTTTGTTATCTATTTTCTATGCCGTTAGACTATAGAACATAGAATCAATATTCAAGCTTCAATCATTAACTGAGCAGAGTCCCAAAAACCGATGAGTGAACATCGGCTTGATTGAACTTGTGCTGTGTGGTTATTTCACTTCTAGCCCTTTGGCTTGCATATCCGCATGATAGGAGGAACGTACGAACGGGCCACAGGCGGCGTGAGTAAATCCAAGCTCTAGTGCGATCTCTTTAAGTTCGTCAAATTCAGACGGTGGAACGTAGCGTTCAACTGGCAGGTGATGGCGACTCGGTGCTAAATATTGGCCAAGAGTAAGCATTGTGACGTCGTGAGCGCGAAGATCTTTCAATACTTCCACGATCTCTTCTTTTGTTTCACCAAGCCCCATCATGATGCCTGATTTGGTAGGGATATTTGGATGTTGTTGCTTGAATTTCTTCAACAGTTCCAGTGACCATTTATAGTTTGCCCCGGGACGCGCCTTACGATATAGACGTGGTGCGGTTTCTAAGTTGTGGTTAAACACATCCGGTGGGTTATCTTTGAGTAGTTCAAGGGCGATATCCATTCGGCCACGAAAATCCGGTACTAACGTTTCGATACGGATCTCTGGGTTTAATGCTCGAATTTCACGGTTACAGTCGGCAAAATGTTGGGCACCACCATCACGTAGGTCATCACGGTCAACTGAGGTGATAACCACGTATTTCAACTTCATATCCTTAATGGTTTGCGCCAGTTTTTGTGGTTCGTTTGTCTCTGGGGCATTTGGCCGTCCATGAGCAACGTCACAAAATGGGCACCGCCTTGTACAGATGGCGCCTAAAATCATAAAGGTGGCGGTTCCGTGGTTAAAGCATTCTGCTAGGTTAGGGCAAGACGCTTCTTCACACACCGAATGGAGATTATTTTTACGCATTGCCGATTTGATCTCTTGGATGCGTTGGCTATCACTCGGCAGCTTAATTTTCATCCACTCGGGCTTACGCAAAACTTCTTTTTGTTCGGCGGCTGGCATATTTTTTACAGGAATTAATGCCATCTTATCAGCGTCGCGGTATTTAACGCCTTTTTCCATTTGGATCGGTTTGCTCATGCTTTTTACCTTTGAAGAGGTGCTTCTGTGCTGAATTCTACTTGCTCGTAAGCCAATATGTTAACGAGTTCTATTATAAGTTGTTTTTCTACGGTTTGTAGTTCTGTCGGGCCGCCCAGTTCACTGACTTGGGCCATTTCTAAACCCTGATAGCCACAAGGGTTAATGCGTAGGAAAGGGGAGAGATCCATGTTGACGTTTAGCGCTAAACCATGAAACGAACAACCTTTACGGATCCGTAACCCAAGAGAGCAGATTTTTTTCCCTTTGACATAGACACCAGGGGCATCCGGTCTTGCGGCTGAGTCAATACGGTATGCTTGCAAGGTATTGATCACGATCTGTTCAATTTTGGTCACTAATTCTCTTACACCTAATTTTTTGCGGCGCAAATCGATCAAGAAATAAGCCACCAGTTGGCCTGGACCATGGTAGGTAACTTGGCCGCCTCGGTCACTTTGTACCACTGGAATATCGCCAGTATTGAGAAGATGCTCAGCTTTACCTGCTTGGCCTTGGGTAAAAACTGGTTGATGTTCGACAAGCCAAACCTGATCCGGTGTGCTTTCGGTTCTTGTATCGGTAAATTCATGCATAGCTTCCCATACAGGAAGGTATTCTTGGCGACCCAGACGTTTTACAACAAGCGAATTTAACATCAGCGTGACTCATCTACCGTATAAATAAAGTTTTTGGATTATAAACTTCTTCCAGCGAATGGACTACTAATGAGGACGATAAATTTGTCCTTAGTGTGATGGGGTATATGCTAGCTATATGATTTATATTAAAAAAGCAGCCTAAGCTGCTTTCAAAAAAAATTGAATAAATCAAAAAATGAGAGGCTAGGCATCTCAATCACGGTTTTTGGGCTACAGAACCATACGTACGATATCGATCTCGCCTAGCTCTTTGTACAGTATTTCAACTTGCTCGATAGAGGTGGCGGTAATGTTAATCGATAAGGAGTGATAAGTCCCTTTTGCACTGGGTTTAACTCGTGGGCTGTAATCACCTGGAGCGTGACGTTGGATAACTTCAAGAACCTTCTCTGGAAGTTCGGGCTTTGCGTGGCCCATCACCTTGTAGGTAAATGAACAAGGAAACTCGAGTAAGTCTTTGAGTTTTGCATCAGAGTTGATAGTCAGCATAATGGAAACTCCCGTTGATAATTCGATTAGCGGTGGCGAATACTACAGCGAATGTTGATGGAACTCAATAATCACAAAGCCGCGGTAAGGCGGCTTTGTTTTATCTTCTACAAGGGATATCAGAATAATCCTTTGAAAAGTAATACAATGTAGTCCCAAAGACGGCTAAATATGCTGCCTTCATCAACATTTTCTAATGCCAAAAGAGGGTATTCAGCCACGTCTTTGCCATCAAGCTGGTAGTAAAGCTTACCGACCACATCGCCTTGGCTTATTGGCGCTCTGAGCTCTTTTTCAAGAACAAAGCTTGCGCTGAGATCCTTCGCTTGACCGCGAGGGAGTGTAACGTAAGTATCTTCATTGACACCAAGCGCCACTTTATCCTTGTCACCCATCCAGATTTTTTCTTCGACGAATGTTTCACCTGCTTTGTGTGGCGCAACGGTTTCGAAGAATCTAAAGCCATAGCTCAGAAGTTTTTTACTTTCTGATTTACGAGCATTTTCATCTTTGGTCCCCATAACCACAGCAACGAGGCGCATTTTCCCTTCCGTTGCAGAGCTAACTAAACTGTACCCAGCATTACTCGTATGACCGGTTTTAATACCATCTACGTTCATACTTTTATCCCACAGCAAACCATTTCGGTTGTACTGGGTAATCCCGTTATAGGTATATTTCTGCTCTGAATAAATACGGTACTCGTTTGGTACATCACGAATCAACGCTTGACCTAGTAGCGCCATGTCATATGGAGTTGAATAGAGATTTGGGTTATCTAGACCGTGTACGTTAGCAAAGTGCGTATTGCTCATTTTTAGTGAACTTGCCCACGCATTCATTAGGTCAACAAAAGCGTCTTCTGAGCCAGCAATGTGTTCAGCCATCGCCACGCAAGCGTCATTACCAGACTGAATGATGATACCTTTGTTCAGTTCTTCTACGGTAACTGTAGTGCCGACTTCAATAAACATTTTAGAAGAGTCAGGGAAGTTTTTAGCCCACGCATTTTTACTGACCACCACTTTATCTTGTGGAGAGATATTGCCACGTTTAAGTTCTTGGCCAATCACGTAGCTGGTCATCATTTTCGTCAAACTTGCAGGTGAAAGTTTGGTGTTCATCTCTTTTTCTGCCAGCACTTTACCTGAATGGTAGTCCATCAACACATAGCCTTTAGCGGCAATCTGAGGAGCATCAGGTATCACGATAGGCGCAGAAAATACTGAGCTAGTAAAGGTTGCAGAAAGCGCAATAGAAGACGCTAGAATCGGTTTTAAGAATGTGTGTTTTTTCATGAGGAATGCAAATTATCTTATTAACTGTCCATATCTTAACAGAAACGACCTATCAAACCAGAGCTTGAATCAAGATCACTGGATTTGATAAGTCACTGAGTGACGGGTTGCGCTTTGATGAAGGCGGTCTCGTAACCGAGTAATTTAACTTTTTCTAGCGTTTGTTGAGTCAGGGCATCGTCATTAAATGGCCCTAAAAATACGCGATGACTGCCATTCACACTGTCTACAAAGCTTTCAACCGTCAATGTTTGACTCAATTGTTCGGATAAAGTTCGTATTCTTTGCTCTGATTTTGCAGAGGCAACTTGGATGAGATATTGAACCTTCTTTTTCTGTGGTGACGTCGTGATGGGTTTATCGATGGTGATGACTTCGATAGCCACATTCGCAGTCCCGGTTTGAACTACACCCAATTTGTAAGCGGCAGCGTAACTTAAATCAATAATTCGTCCCTCATGAAAGGGACCGCGATCGTTTACCCGAACGATCGCGGTTTTTTTGTTATCTAAATTCGTTACTTTAACGTAGCTGGGTAACGGCAACGTTTTATGGGCGGCCGTCATCGAATACATGTCGTAGATTTCACCGTTGGATGTCAGATGTCCATGAAACTTTTTTCCATACCACGAGGCTTGGCCTTTCTCTGTAAATCCTTTGGCCTCTTTGACAATGGTGTAGTTTATGCCTCTCAAAGTGTAATTCTTGTTGCCGCCCAAACTATAGGGTTCGTATTGCGGATGTGCATCTTCAATATGCTCAACCGAGAGTGGCGTGTTAGGGGCCACGTCGTCTGTTATTGAATAGCGGCTTGAAGAGCTACAACCGATGAGAAATAGACTCGTTAATATAAAGATAAATAGGGATTTTCTCATGCTTAGGTTGCCTTAGAAAATGCTTTTCGGTGAGTGTGGATAGACATCAGTATGCCAAAGCCAGCCATGAGAGTGACCATGGATGTGCCACCATAGCTGATGAGAGCCAAGGGAACACCAACCACGGGTAAAATACCACTGACCATACCTATATTTACAAAAACGTAAACAAAGAAGCTGAGTACAATACTTCCAGCCATCATTCGCCCCAAAGCCGTTTGTGCGTTGCTCGCGAGGTATAGACCACGTCCGATGATAAAGAGATAAATAGCGAGTAAACACAAGATGCCAATCATGCCCCACTCTTCAGCAATGACGGCAAAAATGAAGTCGGTGTGCCGCTCAGGTAAGAATTCAAGTTGCGACTGTGTGCCGTGTAGCCATCCTTTTCCTGACAACCCACCAGACCCAATGGCTATTTTACTCTGAATGATATGATAACCTGCACCGAGTGGATCGGATTCCGGATTGAAAAGTGTTCTGACTCGGGTTTTTTGATATTCACGCATCAGAAAGAACCAAAGCACAGGTATGAAGCCACCCAAAGCCACGGCGGCAGAAAAAATGATTCGCCAGCTTATTCCAGATAAGAAAATGACAAAAATGCCGGAGGCTGCAATCAATATTGAAGTGCCAAGATCGGGCTGCTTCGCGATTAGCACGGTAGGGATAAACACCATTAACAGCGAAACGACTAGGGTTTTAAAGGTGGGTGGAAGAGAACGTTTCCCTATGTAGCGAGCGACCATGAGAGGCACTGCGAGTTTAAGCAATTCTGAGGGCTGAAAACGAACAAAGCCTAAATTTAACCAGCGCTGAGCTCCCTTGGACGATTCGCCAAAAAACAGCACGCCGAGCAACAGCAGTACGCCACAGAAAAACATAAAGGGTGCAAGAGACTCATAAGTTCTTGGGGAAATTTGAGCAAGAAAGATCATCACACCAAGAGCCAGTACCATGCGCATGGCTTGGCGATCCATCATAGTTAAGCTCTGACCGCTGGCGCTGTACATCACGACCAGCCCAAACCCCATCAATAACAAAATACCCAGCAGTAATGGCAAGTCGATGTGCAAGCGCTCAAAAAGCGCTCGATTTTGTCCTGTTGAAGGATCCAGTTCCATTATTTTTCAGCCTCTTTACCTAGAATGGCGCGGTCAAATATTTTCCTAACAACGGGTCCACCATTGCCAGAACCTCCCCCTGCGTTTTCGAGTACCAGAGTGACAATAAGCTGCGGGTCATCTACAGGTGCAAAGCCTGTGAATAGGGCATGGTCACGGAGGTGTTCGGCTAATTCATCGGCCTTATACACTTGGTTTTCTGCCAAGCCAAACACTTGCGCAGTTCCAGATTTTCCAGCGCTGACATATTTCATATTGGTAAATGAACGCCGTGCGGTTCCTTTTTTGCCGTGGTTTACAAGACGCATGCCATTGATTGCGATGTCCCAATAGCGTTTCTGCACCCCTTCGATCGGTGGCGAAGTTTCTAATTCTGAAAGCTCTTGCCTGCTAAACTCTTCACCATTTTTGAGCGTCGAACGCAATAAATGCGGCGCAATCACTTTGCCGTGATTAACCAGCACGGAAGTCGCTTTGGCAATTTGCATCGGTGTTGATGTCCAATACCCTTGGCCAATGCCGACCGGAATCGTATCACCTTGATACCAAGGGGTTCGGTGACGTGCCATTTTCCATTCACGCGTTGGCATGTTCGCTTTGCCTTCTTCATAAATGTCTAAACCTGTATAGTCACCAAAGCCAAATTTCATCATCCAACTAGAGAGACGATCAATACCCAAGTCGTAGGCGATTTGGTAAAAGAAGGTATCGACAGACTCTTCGAGCGCCTTATTAATGTCCACTCGACCATGCCCCCAGCGCAACCAGTCTCGGAAGGGCCGCGTTTTGGAGTTTGGTATCACCCAATAACCAGGATCATTACGTGTTGTTGTTGGGGTTATAACCCCTTCTTGAAGTGCAGCGACGGCAATAAAAGGTTTAATCGTTGAGCCGGGAGGGTAAATACCAAGTGTCGCTCGATTGACTAACGGGCGGTCTGGGTCATTGAGAAGTTCGTTGTAGGCGGCGCTAGAAATACCATGTACGAATGGGTTTGGATCGTAGCTTGGACTTGATGCCATGGTAAGGACACCGTTATCTTTTGGATCGAGCACCACAATTGAACCTCGACGGCCATCCAACAACTTGTGCACATAAAGCTGCAGATCAATGTCCAAGCTTAATACAATGTCTTTCCCTGCCACGGGAGGGACGTATTTTAAGGTGCGAATGATGCGTCCTCGGCTATTGACCTCAACTTCTTGGTAGCCAGCCGTGCCGTGCAGCACATCCTCATAAAAGCGTTCAATCCCCAGTTTGCCAATATCACGAGTGGCTTGGTAATTGGCTGAGCGCTCTTCGCGTTCTAGACGTTCCATATCTCGGTCATTGATTCTGGATACATAACCGATAACATGAGTGAGAACTTCACCATAGGGGTAGTAGCGCTTTAAGCTTGCGCTTACTGATACACCGGGAAACTTGTGCTGATTGACCGAAAAAATAGCCACTTCTTCCGGTGTTAACTGTGTCAAAAGCGGCACTGAATTAAACCGGCGTGTCTGACGACGCTCTTTTTCAAAGGTGGCAATTTTTTCTGGTGATATGGTCAGGTATTGCTGTAAGCGCGTGATCGTATCATCCATATCGCGCACTTGCTCAGGTGTGATCTCTAAGTTGAATACTGGGCGGTTTTCCGCTAGTAGCACACCATTGCGGTCATAAATTAACCCTCGATTAGGCGCAATCGGGACGATTTTGATTCGGTTATCGTTGGATCGCGTTTTGTAATCTTGATATTGGTTAATTTGAATATGGTACAAATTGGTAAGCAGAACGCCCACCAGCATGATGATCGCAATAAAAGAGACAATTGCTCGGTTGCGAAACAGCCGAGCTTCTGATTGGTAGTCACGAATTTGGCTACGCTTACGTAACATGAATAGTTATTCTCGGTGATAAGGGTGATTAGCCGTAATACTCCAAGCGCGGTACAAACTCTCTGCCATGACCACTCGAACCAAAGGGTGAGGAAGTGTCAACGGCGAAAGCGACCAGCTCTGCTCTGCGGCGGCTTTGCATGCAGGAGAAAGCCCTTCAGGGCCACCAATTAAAATTGATACATCACGGGCATCGAGCTTCCAACTTTCAAGTTGTTCCGCTAGTTGTTCGGTATCCCAACGCTTACCTGGAATATCGAGAGTAACAATTCGATTGCTTTTTGGCACGGCCGCGAGCATAGCTTCGCCTTCTTTTTGCAAAATTCTTGCAATATCCGCATTTTTGCCACGTTTGCCCGCTTGTATCTCCACTAATTCAAGCGGCATATCGTGTGGAAAACGTCGGCGGTACTCTTGAAAGCCTTCTTCTACCCATTTCGGCATTTTGGTACCAACGGCAATCAACTGAATTTTCAAAACTTAACTCCAAAGTTTTTCAAGCTGGTACAGATCACGGTGCTCTTCTTGCATAACATGCAACATGCTGCTGCCCATGTCTAGCACGACCCATTCACCTTCACTTTCGCCATCCATACCCAGTGGTTCCATGCCCACTTTTTTGACTTCAGTTGCGACATGTTCGGCAATCGAGGTTACATGTCGTTTTGATGTGCCTGTGCAAATGATCATGTAATCGGTGATGCTAGATTTTCCCTTAACATCTAAGGTTTTGATATCAATGGCTTTCATATCGTCGGCTTTATCGGCAAGAAAGTCTTTCAATTCGTGGTGTTGCAAGCGTCATCTCCTTTAAAAATTGGTCTGGTTACTGACAAAATGGCGCGGAGTATAACACGCCTTCAAGCCAACTTTGATACAACGGACTGTGGCAAGCAAAATTCAACACTGGTTTGCTGCAATATTGGCCAAGTTGAGGTTTCATACTGAGTTTTAGTTACTCTTTCGGCTTGGGTGAGTAATGCAATCAGCTGTTTGAGTTTATCTCTCGATAGTCTTTTTAAGCTTGCCGCGTACCAAGGTCGCTTGGATTGCCAAATTCGGTACTTATCAAAGATTGAGCCAATCGGCATCTGGGTTAAATCTTGATGCATTTGCAGCAGCAGTAGCAGCTCTTTTTGTAGGCTACGTATCAGAATCACAGGCTCAGTGCCTTCGGTAATGAGCTGGCGTAAAATACGTTGTGACCGATTCGCTTGCCCTTCGAGCAGCGCATCGACCCAGTGAAAGACAGTGAAGTGGTTATGTCGGCTTAATGACTCTTCTAAGCGGATCAGCGTCAGTAAGCCATCTGGATAGAGTAGCGCGAGTTTTTCTAAGCTTTGAGATAGTGCGAACAGATTGCCTTCATGCCATTGCGCCAGCATCTGCACTGCTTCTTGATCAGGTTTTAGCCCCAATGTGCGGCAGCGCATCATGACAAATTGTGGCAGTTTGCTGATGTCCGGGGTTAAGCAACTCACCCAACATCCTAGGCTTGAGAGTGTCTTAAACCATTTAGTGCTTTCTTGTGCTTTGGTCAATTTCTCACCGATGATCACAAGTAGTACGTCAGGATGAAGCGATTGACCTAGGGCGACGAGCTCTTTTGCTGTTGCCGCATTTGCACCAGTTTCAGGTAATTCAATTTCAATGATTTTTTTGCTGGAAAATAAACTTAAAGCTTGGCAGCAGTCATAGACTTGATCCCAGTTTAAATGGGCATCAGCACTGAAACGATGGCGTTCTTCAAATCCTTGTTCTAATGCTTTTTTCTCTATCGCCACGCGTGATTCTTGCAGCAATAGCGGTTCGTTGCCAAACAGTAAGTAAAGCCCCATCAAGGGCTTGTTTAAGTGATCGGCCAGCTTGTCAGCAAATATTCTCATTACTCGCCTTTAGTTTGTCGCAGGAGCCGTGAATTGTGACGGTTCACTTTCCACGGTGTTTATCTCATAGGCCTGCTGGTCTGTTCGCTGCTGTTCATTTTCTTGTTGTTCAAGTTGATGTTCATTCGCTGCAATATCGGCTTTTAGACGTGCCATTTGGCGTAAAATTTGAGTTGCGGCTAGTTTGCGCATCTCATCTTCAATCATGTCTCGCTCTACCGATTTAGCGAGAGCAGTCAATGGGTTATCAAGATAGCTACGAGTCACACTGGTTGAAAACGTTTTTATCCCCACTTCAGGTAGGGTGACGCTATAGGAGGCGTTGAACGTCAATTCCAATTCAGCAGCACGAGTATTTTGATAAAGCGAAAGCGTCCGTTCACCAACACTCTCGCCTATGAGATAGATGTTTGGCACCGTTTCGGCAGGGGGAACAATTTCAATGTCACTCATTCGTAATTGATTTTTTACCATGCGAGTGAAGGTACTGTATTGATCGTAGCTGGTGACAGAGACACGATTGAGCTCTTCAGGAACGGAGTAATCACCACGCAGATGAAAGCCGCAAGCGGAGAGTAGGCTGCTCATAATAACAATTAACGATAATTTCAGAGAGTAAGACGAAATTTGGCGCATTGGGGTTAAGTTCTCATATATTTAGGTGACTTATCTTAGCGCTCTATAGCTCTGTGGGTAAGAACGCTAAGATAAATCAACAGGGTAGCGAGCTACCCTGTTGATAAACCAGTTATTACGACATTAGGCTGCGATATTAGTTCGCAACGATGTTCAGTAACTTACCTGGTACATAGATAACTTTACGCACGGTTAAGCCATCCGTAAATTTCATGACGTTCTCGTCCGCTAAACCGAGTGCTTCAACCTGATCTTTACTTGCATCAGCGGCTACGGTCAGCTTACCACGAAGTTTTCCGTTAACTTGTAGGACGATCAGTTTTTCATCTTCCACTAGGGCGGATTCGTCGTAGGTCGGCCACACGGTATTATCTACATCACTCTCACCCAGTGCATTCCACAGTTCAAAGCTGATATGAGGAGTGATTGGGTAAAGCATGCTGACAACCGCTTTTAAAGCCTCGTCGAGAATGGCCCGATCTTGCACGGATTCTTGTGACGCTTTAGTGAGTTTATTCATCAACTCCATAATCGCAGCAATGGCGGTATTGAACGTCTGGCGGCGTGCAATATCGTCAGTCACTTTGGCGATGGTTTTATGCACATCACGACGCAGCGCTTTTTGTTCACCAGTAAGAGAGGCGCTATCTACCGCTTCAGCCACACCTTTAGCGCTATGTTCTGCAACCAGTTTCCAGACGCGTTTTAGGAAGCGGTTAGCACCTTCTACACCAGACTCTTGCCATTCAAGCGTCATGTCAGCCGGAGAGGCAAACATCATGAATAGACGAACCGTATCGGCGCCATACTTATCAACCATCTCTTGCGGGTCGATACCGTTGTTTTTCGACTTAGACATTTTGATCATGCCTGAGTGCTCAACGTTGCGGCCTTGGTTGTCTACGGCTTGAGTGATGCGGCCTTTACCGTCGCGTTCCACTTTTACGTCAGTTGGCGCTACCCACTCTTTGGTGCCTTTCTCGTTCGTGTGGTAGAACGCATCAGCCAATACCATGCCTTGGCAAAGTAGTTGCTTGAAAGGTTCATCTGAAGTGACATAGCCTGCATCACGCAATAGCTTATGGAAGAAGCGTGAGTAGAGCAGGTGCATACAAGCATGCTCAATACCACCGATGTATTGGTCTACTGGTAACCAGTAGTTTGCCTTCGCTGGGTCTAAAATATCGTCCGCTTGTGGTGAACAGTAACGAGCGTAATACCAAGACGACTCCATAAACGTATCGAAGGTATCGGTTTCACGTAGTGCAGGCTCGCCATTAAAGGTGGTTTTGGCCCACTCTTTGTCGGCTTTGATTGGGCTAGTTACACCATCCATCACAACATCTTCTGGTAGAATGACGGGCAGTTGATCAATTGGCACTGGGTGAACTTGGCCATCTTCAGTGGTCACCATAGGAATCGGCGCGCCCCAGTAACGTTGGCGAGAAACCCCCCAGTCACGTAGACGGAAATTAACGGTTTTCTTGCCTTTACCTTCAGCCTCCAGCTTGGCTGCAATAGCATCAAATGCTGCTTGGAAGGCTAAACCATCAAATTCGCCAGAACCAAACAGGACTCCTTTTTCAGTGTACGCAGCGCTAGACACATCGACTTCAGAGCCATCTTCTGGTTTGATGACTGGAATGATGTCTAGGCCATATTTGGTGGCGAACTCAAAATCACGTTGGTCATGAGCAGGTACGGCCATCACCGCGCCTGTACCGTAATCCATCAGCACAAAGTTGGCGATATAAATAGGCACTTCACGACCATTTAAAGGATGAATGGCCGTTAGGCCCGTATCCATGCCTTTCTTTTCCATGGTCGCCAGTTCAGCTTCTGCAACTTTGGTGTTCTTACATTCGTCAATAAAAGAAGCTAAAGCAGGGTTATTTTGCGCTGCAATGGTCGCTAATGGATGACCAGCCGCAATGCCCACATAAGTGACACCCATCAAGGTATCAGGGCGAGTGGTATAGACGTCGAGATCTGAATGACCGTTGACACCAAACTTGAGCTCTACGCCTTCTGAGCGACCAATCCAGTTACGCTGCATGGTTTTGACCATTTCAGGCCAACCTTCTAAGTTCTCTAAATCGTCCAACAGTTCTTGTGCGTACGCGGTGATCTTAATAAACCATTGTGGGATCTCTTTTTGTTCTACTGGTGTATCACAACGCCAGCAGCAGCCATCTTCAACTTGCTCGTTAGCGAGAACGGTTTGGTCGTTTGGACACCAGTTAACGGAAGAGGTTTTCTTGTAGACTAAGCCTTTTTGATACAGCTTAGTGAAGAACTCTTGTTCCCAGCGGTAATATTCTGGCGTGCAAGTGGCGAATTCACGGCTCCAATCGTAGCCAAAACCCAGCAGTTTTAACTGGTTTTTCATGTACTGAATGTTTTCGTAGGTCCAAGGCGCTGGTGCCGTTTTGTTTTTTACAGCCGCATTTTCAGCGGGTAGGCCAAATGCGTCCCAACCAATGGGTTGCATGACGTTCTTGCCTTGCAGACGTTGAAAACGAGAGACTACATCACCGATAGTATAGTTACGCACGTGACCCATGTGCAGTCGGCCACTTGGGTATGGGAACATAGAAAGACAGTAGAATTTTTCTTTATTTGGGTCTTCACTTACAACAAAGGTCTTGTTGTCATCCCAGTGCTGTTGAACTTTTTGTTCAATATCTTGCGGGTTATATTGCTCTTGCATCGATGATATCCGGTTATCTTGGAATTTGTGAGTTCGGTTAGAACAGAGTCTAATAGATCGACATAGAATACCTAAAGCAGGGTTACACAACAATAGCCAATCTGGTTTGATGGAGGTGGGTGATGCCAAAACGTAAAACAAGTTACGAAGAGATTGTGGATGACGTGATTGAAACGCTCAAACATAGTCCTGATGAAATGTCCCAAGTTTTGCAAACATCAGGTAAGGTTGTTGATGCTGCCAATAATCTCACCAAAGATGAATTAGCGCTTATTTCTGCCTATGTAAAAGCGGATCTCAAAGAATTCGCGGATAGTTTTGAAGAGAGCAGAAGCAGCCCATTTTCATTGATGATTACCAATTCAATTTGGCAGGGGCTTTTTGAAATCACCGATAAAACAAAAGTGGAATGGGTGGAATTGTTTCAAGATTTAGAACGACAAGGTTTGTACCAGGCGGGGGAGATGATAGGCCTTGGAATGTTAGTGTGTGACCATTGTGGGCATAAAACCCAGTATAATCATCCAACTGAAATTATGCCTTGTATTCAATGTGGGCAAACGGCTTTTACTCGTCAGCCATTAAAACCTTAAGTGTTGCTGATAGAAAACCTCAAAAAGGCGCTGAAATGCGCCTTTTTGAGGTTAAGAATGAGGTGAGTGACGTCTTGTCCATCCGACGATCAAACTGAGTAACACCCAGACGTAGAGCGGCCAAGTGCCGACAGCGTGATACGGCGTCTCTCCTTTGGTCGACGTGATGGTTGCTTTCAATACGGCTGTTTCAAATTGTGGGATCTGCTGCGTTATTTTACCTTTGTGATCCGTCACGGCGGTGACACCATTGTTGGTTGAACGAATGAGCGGTTTACCCAGCTCTAAAGCTCTCATCCGAGCAATCTCCATATGTTGCAATGGGCCATTTGAATGCCCAAACCACGCATCGTTAGAGAGGGTTAAGATAAAATCTGTTTCATCAGTGACATTCGCTCTGACTTGTTCATTGAAGATGATTTCATAGCACAGTGCCGCGGCTAGGTGTCTCCCCTTGGCAATCAGATTCGGTTGAATATAGTCACCACGGCTAAATGAAGACATCGGCAAGTTGAAAAAGGGTGCGATGGGCCTGAGCCAATCTTCAAATGGCACAAACTCACCAAATGGCAATAAATGATGCTTATGGTAGCGAGCGTCAGAGTTATAACGGTAGTCGCCATAAGGGTTGGTGCCAAGTACCAGAATGCTGTTGTAAAAGGATCGCTCTGGGCTTTGGTTGAGCACGCCTGTGACAATTGCACTGTCGTTCATTTTTGCCGCAGAATCTAAGTTACTCAAATAGGAAGGGATCTCGAATTCAAATGCGGGAATCGCCGCTTCTGGCCATACGATAATATCTGCGTCCCAGTTTTCTCGACTGAGATCGGTGTAGGCCATAATGGTTGGCCAGCGCTGATTGGGAAGCCATTTTTCCGCTTGCTTAATATTACCTTGAATCAGTGCGACGCGAGTTTGTGTGCTGGGATCGAGAGTGACCCAATCGAAATTGCGTAGTCCAAACCCCGTCGCCAATATGGTCAGAGGAATGAGCACGAGTATCCAAGAGCGCTTAAGCCACGTCATTGCTAGAGCGCTAGAACAGAGGAGCGTGAAGAAGGTGACCAGCTCAACGCCTCCCAGTGGTGCGAAACTGGCAAGCGGGCTATCAATTTGACTATAACCAAGCCATAACCAAGGAAAGCCGGTCATTACCCAGCCTCGAAGCCAATCGGTAATTAGCCAAAGCGCAGGGGCGGCTAATAAAAAATGGCTAATAGTGTTACGGCGGAAAAAACGGTTGAGTAAGCCAGCGAAAAGCCCAGAATAAAGGGCTAAATAACCGACCAGTAATGACATCAGGAACAGGCTGGCAATTTTGGGCATACCACCAAAGGTATCAATACTGACGTGCACCCAACTGATGCCAAAAGCAAAAAAACCTAAGCCCCAGCAGTAACCGATCCACGCTGCTTTTTTAGCTGGTTGCTGATTAATGAGCAACAATAGCAACATGGGGGTGAGTATGGCCAGCGGCCAAAACTGATAAGGAGCAAAAGCGAGTGGGGTTAATGCGCCAACAAAAGCGGCCGCAAGCGGCCGCATTAGGCGATGAAAAAGTGTTTTAATCATCTATCTCATTCTGCTGATGTGAATGGGGTTATGTCACTCTTCTGCTATCACTGGAAGTGATTCAAGATCAGGAATAGTGACTTGCAGTTGAACCACTCGGCGGTTATCTGCTGCGGTGACTTTAAAGCTGTATTTGTCGATCTCTACAACTTCGCCACGGCTTGGCAGGTGGCCAAAGGCTGTCATCACCAATCCCCCTACAGTATCCACTTCTTCATCGCTGAACTTAGTACCAAAGGTTTCGTTAAACTCTTCGATGGTGGTCAGCGCTTTAACTGCAAAAGTATGTTTGCTGAGCTTACGGATATCCAATTGTTCTTCATCATCGAACTCGTCTTCAATGTCGCCAACGATCTCTTCCAAAATATCTTCAATGGTCACTAAGCCAGACACGCCACCGAATTCATCCACGACGATCGCCATGTGGTAACGCTCCTCTCGGAACTCCTTCAATAAGCGATCAACCCGTTTACTTTCTGGTACCACGACTGCCGGGCGGATCACTTCTAAAATGTTAAAAGGTGCACTGTCTGAACCTAAATATTTGAGTAAGTCCTTCGCTAGTAGAATGCCTTCAACATGGTCTTTATCTTCACTGATCACTGGATAACGTGAGTGCTGAGCATCGGTGATCAGCGCAATTAAGGTATCCAAGTCATCGTTTTTATCGATAGTGACCATTTGTGAGCGTGGGATCATAATATCACGCACGCGCATCTCAGAAATCTCCATTACACCTTCAAGCATATCTCTTGTGTCATGGTCGATAAGGTCATTGATTTCAGAGTCGCGGATCACATCTACAAGCTCTTGGCGATCTCTCGGATCACCTTGAAATAATTGGCCTAGGCGTTCAAAGAAGGACTTTCTACTCGGACCTTCAGAATTCTGGGGGTTATCTTCGTTCATTGTTTCTCTAATTTTCCTCGCTATCAGATGTGTGATAGCACACGTATCGTACCGACTTTAGCGGTACTAGCTTCATTGTCTGGAGCTATTCCTTCTCAGCAATATACGGGTCTTCAAAGCCCATTTTTTGCAGAATTTCAGTTTCAAGAGATTCCATCTCTTCGGCTTCATCATCATCGATATGATCATAACCTAGCAGATGTAGACTGCCGTGTACAACCATATGAGCCCAGTGTGCCATCAACGGTTTTTGTTGCTCATCGGCTTCTTGTTCCACCACTTGACGGCAAATGACAAGGTCACCGAGCAGATCCAACTCTATGCCCGGAGGCATCTCAAAAGGGAAGGATAGCACGTTGGTCGGCTTATCTTTTCCTCGATAATCGCGATTGAGCTGTTGACTCTCTTCGGAATCAACAATTCGCACAGTGACTTCCGCTTGTTCCTGAAATGGGGTCACCGCGTGAGTTAACCAATGGCTGATATCATCAAAAGTAGGTAACCCTTGCTCATTTTTGACCGCTAATTGTAAATCTAGTTCGATACTCATTATTCACCAACGTTTTTTGTTGCGGTTACTGCATTCACTTCAGTAGAAACATCCACAGACTTTACTTCTCGCTCTTCACGACGACGTTGCTCTTGAGCTTTACGCTCTTTTTGGTCCTGAGCTTCCCATTTTTCGTAAGCGTTGACGATACGAGCAACCACTGGATGACGTACGACATCATCAGACAAAAAGAAGTTGAAGCTGATTTCGTCAACTTCATTGAGCACTTCAATGGCATGGCGAAGACCTGAACGAGCGCCACGCGGCAAATCGATTTGTGTCACATCACCCGTAATAACGGCTCTTGAATTAAACCCAATCCGTGTTAGGAACATTTTCATTTGTTCAACGGTAGTGTTTTGACTTTCATCTAAAATAATAAAAGCATCGTTGAGTGTACGTCCGCGCATGTAAGCGAGTGGCGCAACTTCAATCACATTGCGTTCAATGAGCTTTTCTACTCGCTCAAAGCCAAGCATTTCAAACAACGCGTCATAAAGCGGTCGTAGGTACGGGTCGACTTTTTGGCTTAAATCACCGGGTAGAAAGCCCAATTTTTCACCTGCTTCAACCGCCGGGCGTGTTAACAAAATTCGACGAACTTCTTGGCGCTCTAGCGCATCAACTGCAGCGGCAACGGCTAAGTAGGTTTTACCTGTCCCTGCTGGGCCGATACCAAAGCTGATGTCGTGCGTCACCATGTTAACGAGATACTGAGCTTGGTTAGGCGTACGCGGTTTGATCAGCCCTTTTTTGGTCTTAATGAAGACTTCTTTGCCATGTTGAATACTTGATTCAGACGGCTGCTCAAGGATCCCTGAATCTTTGATGGCTAGATGAATTTGCTCTGGTTCGATATCGGGAATTTGACCACGTATGGGTGAGGTATTAACGTACAAAGATTTGATAATATCCAACGCAGCAGCGGCAGTGTGTGGTTTACCGACTATGGTGAAAAACTGGCTGCGGTGATTAATTTCAACACCAAGACGGCGTTCTAATTGTTTGATGTTGTCATCGAATGGACCGCACAGGCTAGCAAGACGGCGGTTGTCTGAAGGTTCTAGATCTATCTCTAGCGTAACAATTTTATTGCTCAATGTTGCCTCTCAGTTTGCCATGGTACAGTGCCCGATTATGATCGAGCACTGTATGACATTATGCTTAAACCTAAGGTGTAAAAGTGGCTACCCCTAGCTCATTTTCTCGACGTGTTTTCGCCATCATTTGCGTTGGTGAAATCACGGTGCGAAGATCCATCTCTTGTTCAGTGCGAACCAGTTCACCACGCAGTGAGTTGGCAAACACATCGACAATTTTCACATCGACAAATTGGCCAATCAGATCGGCGGAGCCTTCAAAGTTAACGACACGGTTATTTTCGGTACGGGCGCGAAGCTCCATTAGATTTTTCTTAGATGGGCCTTCGACTAATACGCGTTGTTCTGTACCTAACATCAAACGTGAGTAACGCATCGCTTGTGCGTTGATTGTTTGCTGCAGTTCATATAAACGCTCTTTTTTGGCGTCTTCTGATAAATCACATGGGTAATCAGCGGCTGGCGTACCCGGGCGAGGGGAGAAGATAAAGCTGAAGCTCATATCAAAATCAACGTCTTTAATCAGCTTCATTGTATCTTGAAAGTCTTTATCTGTTTCACCGGGGAAACCGACAATAAAGTCAGAACTAATTTGGATCTCTGGGCGCGCCTTACGCAGTTTGCGAATAATGGATTTGTACTCAATCGCGGTGTGTGGACGCTTCATCATGGTTAGGATTCGGTCTGAACCACTTTGTACCGGAAGATGCAGGAAACTTACTAGCTCAGGTGTGTCTTCATAAACGGCAATGATATCGTCGGTAAATTCGAGTGGGTGGCTGGTGGTGAATCGAATGCGATCAATACCATCAATAGAGGCGACTAAGCGTAGCAGATTGGCAAATGAACAGATTTCACCATCGTGCATAGGGCCACGGTATGCGTTAACGTTTTGTCCTAAAAGATTGACTTCGCGTACACCTTGCGCCGCGAGTTGCGCGATTTCATACAACACATCATCCATCGGGCGACTGACTTCTTCACCGCGAGTGTAAGGTACTACGCAGTAAGTGCAGTATTTTGAACACCCTTCCATAATAGAGACGAATGCGGTTGCGCCGTCTGCTTTTGGTTCTGGTAAACGGTCGAATTTTTCAATCTCTGGGAACGAAATGTCCATGACTGGCGCATCGTTGGTTTGCGATTGTTTTATCATTTCTGGCAAGCGGTGTAGGGTTTGCGGGCCAAAAATAACATCAACAAAGGGAGCGCGTTCACGGATGTGATCACCTTCTTGGGTTGCAACACAGCCGCCAACGCCAATCACGACGCCTGGTTTTTTATCTTTCAATGTTTTCCAACGACCCAGTTGGTGAAAGACTTTCTCTTGTGCTTTTTCTCGGATCGAACAGGTGTTAAGTAATAATACATCTGCTTCCTCTGGCTCTTCCGTTAGCTCGTAGCCGTTTGCAGCGTTAAGCAGGTCGGCCATTTTTGATGAATCGTATTCGTTCATCTGGCAGCCCCAGGTTTTAATTAGCAGTTTCTTACTCATCTCACTTTCGCTCGTCTTATTGGTCTAAATTGGTTGAACTAATGCTCAAATTGTAGCCGCCATCTCGGCGGTAAGCCGCGTATTGTACTGCTTTAAAAAGTCACTGACTAGTCATCCAATAAAATCTCTCGCATGTTCCGTCATCTCTAGATTTTCACCATAGAAAGTGCAGGGTTTTTGTGTAAAAAAATTCGCAAAAAAGAGCTGAAAACGTACAATGAAAATCGACTCAAAACTCAGACGATTAAGTGTAAACAATGAACAATTTTGACGTGGTGGTGATTGGCGGTGGCATGGTTGGGGCGGCAGTGGCTATAGGCTTTGCTAAGCAAGGTCGCACGGTTGCTATGGTCGAAGGTATAGAGCCTGAAGCATTTACAATAGACCAAGCAATGGATCTGCGCGTTTCTGCCATTTCGCAAACTTCGGTTCAGTTACTTACTGACTTAGGCGCATGGGATGAAATTATGCAAATGCGTGTTTGCCCTTATCGCCGCCTAGAAACCTGGGAGCACCCAGAGTGCCGTACTCGTTTTCATAGCGATGCACTGGGCCTCCCTCAGCTGGGTTATATGGTCGAAAATCGTCTTATTCAGATCGGATTGTGGGGGCAATTTGTGCACTATCCGAATTTGCAGGTTTTTTGTCCTGATAAGCTCAAGCACATTGTGTTTGGTCAACAAAATAGCGTGCTTTTAGAGTCAGGCGCAACTCTTACTGCAACTTGGGTGATTGGTGCGGATGGTGCAAATTCTCTTGTGCGGCAGCTGGCGGGAATTGGTATTACCGCGTGGGATTATCGACACCATTGCATGTTGATCAATGTCGAAACTCATCAACCTCAGCAAGATATTACTTGGCAGCAATTTTTTCCATCCGGCCCGCGCTCGTTTCTTCCTTTGCCGGGTAATCAAGCTTCTTTGGTATGGTATGACTCACCAAAACGAATTCGCCAATTGTGTGCGATGAACAAGCAGCAGTTAAGGGAGCAAGTGTTGGCCTCTTTTCCTGAGGAACTAGGCGATATTAACGTGTTGCAGTGTGGGGCATTTCCCCTCACTCGTCGTCATGCTCAGACATATGCGAAACGGCAATGTGTTTTGGTTGGCGATTCAGCACACACGATTAACCCTCTGGCTGGGCAAGGGGTGAATTTAGGGTTTAAAGATGTAAAAGCGTTATTAGCTGTGACACAAAATCAAGAAGCTTTAACACAAGCG
This sequence comes from Vibrio anguillarum, assembly GCF_001989995.2. Classification (GTDB taxonomy): domain Bacteria; phylum Pseudomonadota; class Gammaproteobacteria; order Enterobacterales; family Vibrionaceae; genus Vibrio; species Vibrio anguillarum. Next base: position 11,218 of record NZ_JAHGUP010000067.1, on the reverse strand, counting down.
CAATTACGGAATTATGAAACATGCAGAAGGCCGGATAACTTAGTGATGCAATCAGGAATGGATCTGTTTTATAAAACGTTCAGCAACGAGGTTTTGCCAGCAAAGTTGGTGCGCAACGCGGTATTGAAGTTGGCCGAACATTCAGGCCCAGTGAAGGAAAAACTGTTGAAATACGCGTTAGGTTTGTAGTGCGATTTGAGCTGTTTTTGTAGAAACAAAAAACGCTGCAGATCAGCAGCGTTTTTTACGTAATAAAAATTTTAACGAATTACTTAGTTACACGTAGAACCGGTGTTTCACCAACAACGACGGTGCCAGAAAGCTTGTTCAGCTCTTTGATTTCGTCCATGTTAGAGATAACAACAGGTGTTAGTGTTGATTTTGCTTTCTCTTCAAGAAGCGCTAGGTCGAATTCGATAACAGTATCGCCTGCTTTAACCGCTTGGCCTTCTTGAGCGATACGAGTAAAACCTTCACCTTTTAGCTCAACTGTGTCGATACCAAAGTGAACGAATAACTCAACACCGTCATCAGACTCGATTGAAAACGCATGGTTAGTTTCGAAAATCTTACCGATAGTGCCGTTAACTGGAGCTACCATTTTGTTGCCTGATGGTTTAATCGCAATACCATCACCAACAATTTTCTCAGCGAAAACAACATCTGGCACATCTTCGATATTGACGATTTCACCAGAAAGAGGGGCAATAATTTCAATCGCACCTGCATCTGAGCTGTCGTCAGATACTAGCTTCTTAAGTTTATCAAACAGACCCATTGTGTCATGCTCCTAACGTTTAATTTTATTCTGTCGAATTATAGTATACCAATCGCCAACAATAGACGACCTATTTTTAGTCGTCTATCTCATTGGTATTAGCGAATTATTGCGTTTTCTCTGCGATGAATTTTTCCACACAAGCTTCGATTTCAGCTGCGGTTGGGAAAGAGAGTGCTTCTTCTGCCATAGCTTTAACTTCGGCGAAGTTTGAGTTGCGGATCACTTTCTTCACTTTAGGGATAGAGATACCACTCATAGAGAATTCATCGAGTCCCATACCAAGTAGAAGTAGCGTTGCACGTTCATCACCCGCTAACTCGCCACACATACCCGTCCATTTACCTTCAGCGTGTGAGGCATCAATCACTTGTTTAATCACGGTTAAAACCGCTGGAGAAAGTGGGTTATACAGGTGTGAAATCATTTCGTTACCACGGTCAACCGCAAGAGTGTATTGGGTTAAATCATTGGTACCGATAGAGAAAAATGACACTTCTTTTGCCAAGTGGTGCGCAATTGCCGCTGCCGCAGGTGTTTCAACCATAACGCCGATTTCGATATTTTCATCGAACGCTAAGCCTTCAGTGCGAAGTTCTTCTTTGTATTCTTCAATGGCGTTTTTAAGCTCACGAATTTCTTCTACAGAGATGATCATCGGGAACATAATACGCAGTTTACCATGCGCAGATGCACGCAGAATGCCACGAAGCTGATCTCGTAAGATGTCACGACGGTCTAAGCTGATGCGAATCGCGCGCCAGCCCAAGAATGGGTTCATCTCTTTTGGTAGATCCATGTACGGAAGATCTTTATCACCACCGATATCCATGGTACGGATAATCACCGCTTCACCACTCATCGCTTCTGCAACATCTTTATACGCTTGGTATTGCTCATCTTCAGTTGGTAGCGCGCTGCGGTCCATGAATAAAAATTCAGTACGATATAAGCCAACGCCTTCACCACCGTTGCGTAAAATACCATCGCAGTCTTTTACTGTGCCGATGTTACCGCATACTTCAACTTGGTGGCCATCGAGTGTGATAGCAGGTAGGTCTTTTAGTTTTGCGAGCTCTTCTTTTTCCGCAGCAAAATCATCACGAATTTTTTTCGCTTCTTCAAGCTGTGCTTCTGAAGGATTAATGATGATTTTGTTGTTCATGGCGTCAAGAACAAGCATGTCGCCATTCTTTACTTTCTTCGTGATGTCGTTAGTACCAACAATCGCTGGAAGCTCAAGTGAACGTGCCATGATTGAAGTATGAGATGTACGACCACCGATATCACAAGCAAAACCCAGCACGTAATCAAGATTGATTTGTGCAGTTTCAGAAGGCGTTAAATCATAAGCAACAAGAATTACTTGTTCGTTAATATCACTCAGTGAAACGATATTGATGCCGAGAGCATTTTTAACAAAGCGCGTACCGATATCGCGGATGTCTGTCGCGCGTTCTTTTAGATATTCATCATCAAGAGATTCTAGGGCAGCAGCCTGCTCTTCGATCACGGTATAGATCGCGTTGTCTGCATGCATTTTGTCATTTTTGATGAGTGCTAAAATTTCTTCTTCTAGCTCTTCATCTTCAAGCAACATGATGTGGCCTTCAAAGATGGCTTCTTTTTCTTCACCAAATGTTTCAAGTGCTTTTTGTTTGATCACTTCTAGCTGAGCAGAAGATTTGTTACGAGCGTTATAAAAACACTGAACTTCTGCTTCTACTTGGTCATCTGAAATAGAGTGAGTATTTAGGACAATTTCATCTTCTTGAAGTAGCAGTGCTTTACCAAAAGCAATGCCTGGAGATGCTAGGATGCCTGAAATCATAGCGTTACCTTAAATTGGTCAACTGTAAACGGGAGAATGTGGACTATTGCGCTAACGGTAATTAGTAGCTCAAAATGTAGACTATTTCCAACAAAGCCATTTTGTTTTCACAAAATGGCTTTGAAAATAGTGGACCGGATTAATGTAGTTGGTCCATGAGAGCAACTAGGTGATCTACCGCTTGCTTAGCTTGAGGGCCTTCAGCAGAAATAGTCACAACGGTACCTTTTACTAGGCCAAGAGTTTGAAGTTTGAATAGGCTCTTAGCACTTGCGCTTTTGCCGTTAGAAGTCACTGTGATGTCTGCATCGAATACTTTTGCTTCTTTAACGAACTGCGCAGCAGGACGAGTGTGAAGGCCATTTTCTGCAGTGATTTCTACTTGCTTCTCGTACATGTTATATACCCCAATTGATTTATTTTTTGTTAGTTTCTTCACCAGAACAGCTTAACTGCTAATCAACGGTTCTGCTAGCAGAGTAACGCTGTTTTAGTGTCATAGCTGATACTGATTTAAATTTCATAATCACGATTTCAATCTATGTTGTCATTCGTCATTATAGTTAATACGTTTCTGACTTCTTTATTTTGAAGCTTAAAATAAAACGAGGTGATATTACCAAAGGTGAGGCAAGGATCAACAAAAAAGCCCCTGCATGGGGCTTTTTTAAACGAAAATTTGATTTAACCACCTATTACTGTTGGTTCTCTTTCTCGGTAAATAGGCCAGAAAATAGTGCGGTGCTCAGATAACGCTCACCTGAGCTTGGTAATACCGCTACAATTGTTTTTCCTTCAAATTCAGGTAGTTCTGCTAATCTATTCGCGGCTACAATCGCTGCGCCTGATGAAATTCCAGCCAAGATTCCTTCCTCTTCCATGAGGCGTCTTGCCATTTCAATCGCTTCTTCTGAAGTGACGGCTTCAACACGATCAATGAGGGATAAATCGAGGTTGCCAGGAATAAATCCCGCTCCTATACCTTGGATTTTGTGTGGTGCAGGTTTAATTTCATCCCCAGCAAGTGCTTGAGCAATGACTGGCGACTCCGCAGGTTCAACCGCAACTGAGATGATAGCCTTGCCTTTTTGGCCCTTAATGTAGCGGCTTGTGCCCGTTAAAGTACCACCGGTTCCGACACCTGCAACGAACACGTCAATCTCACCATCAGTTGCATCCCAGATTTCCGGCCCTGTTGTTTTTTCGTGGATCTGTGGGTTGGCTGGGTTATTGAATTGCTGCAACAACAAGTATTTTTCAGGGTTGCTGGCAACAATTTCTTCTGCTTTAGCAATTGCGCCTTTCATGCCTTTCGCCGCTTCGGTGAGTTCAAGGTTGGCTCCTAAAGCTTTAAGCAGTTTACGGCGCTCTAAACTCATTGATTCAGGCATAGTAAGCGTCAACTTATAACCACGAGCTGCTGCAACAAACGCAAGAGCAACACCTGTGTTACCGCTGGTTGGCTCTACAAGTTCAACGCCAGGTTTCAGTGTGCCAGCTTTTTCTGCTTCCCAAATCATGTTGGCACCGATACGGCACTTCACGCTAAAGCTTGGGTTGCGCGCTTCAATTTTCGCCAGTACCTTACCTTTGCTGACTTTGTTTAAGCGAACAAGAGGAGTGTTACCAATAGTCAGAGAGTTGTCTTCGTAAATTTTGCTCATTGCGATATTCCTTTATTACACACGTTATGCGTGTCTGGTTGTGTGATAAGACACGTGAGTGGATACAGGTGCAGAATAGGTGTTAACCTTAAAACGTAAAAGGATTAAAAAGTTATAACTTATAGAGGGATATGCAGGTTGAATCTCCCTCGCACCATCACTGCAGTTTGTTTTTAAATTCACCAACCCACATGGCTGTTGCACCACATACAGCAACCGGCATGACGATTAAGTTAACAATGGGTATGGTGGTAAAAATCGACACTAAAACACCAAAGCTATACGCCTTGGTCTGTTTTTGTTTCAAATTGTGTCTCATCTGGTTAAAGCTCACTTTGTGGTTGTCAAATGGGTAGTCACAGTATTGGATGGCTAACATCCATGCAGTGAAAATAAACCACAGCAAAGGGCCTAAGGTTTGTCCTAAGGCAGGAATTAGGAGCAATAAGAACAAACCGATTGCTTTGGGTAAGGTATAGATTAATTTTCGCCACTCTCTTGCGAGGATACGTGGGATGTCTTTGACCATAGACCAGATGCCATCGCTGTTGATTGGATCGCCAATTAATCTTTCTTCCACTTTTTCTGCGAGTAGCCCATTAAATGGTGCAGCGATGAAGTTAGCCAGTGTACTGAAGAAATAGGAGAACGTGGCTAAGATAGTGATCGCGAGCAATGGCCATAAAACGTAACTTAGCCAAGATAAAAAATCAGGGATTTGACCAATAAGCTGTTCTATCCACGTATTGAGATGATTGAATAAGTAAAAAAGAGCGCTGCCGACGAGAATGATGTTGATGAGTAATGGCAGAATCACAAAGCGTCGAATGCCGGGGGTGAGTGCTAGCTCTAGACCAAAAAAGAAGTATCCAAAACCTGAACGTTGCTTAAGTGTCATACCGTTATCCATGTGAATATCTGTTAATCAATGCTAAAAAGCTATTCTACTCAACCTGCCGAAGAAGAAAAGCGTGGTGAAAATCACATCATGTATTGAACTTCTCACATTAAGTTGTTCTAAATCGGTACAAACTTTTGGTAAAGTACCCCGATAGACCGATATAACCCACGTTGGTGACACGTTCAATTCAAGCTGGTAAAGCTGAGAATAACCATGCATCGAGAAACTGAGAGTGAAACATGCAGGAATTGCGATTCGTACTCATAATTGTTGGCGCGCTAGCGATAGCCGCGTTGCTATTTCATGGTCTTTGGACCAGTAAGAAAGAAGGGAAGTCCAAGTTTGAGGATAAGCCTCTTGGTAAAATTGATGTTGTTCACGATGATACACAATCTGCGACCCAGCGTTCATTTGCTCCGGAAGATGATTTCGAAATTATTCGCAAAGTACGCAAAGAGCCAGATTTTAGTGAAGCGGTTGACCCTCTCATTGACGGTTATTCACCAAGCTTTGAACCTGAAAATGTGCTTGATGAACTCGATGATGTTCCCTCAATATCGATGAAAACCGAATCCCCAACTCTCAGTGAACAAGATGATGTCATTGCTGACGATAATCAAAAATCCGACGTTCAAGAAGCCGAAATGGAAGTAATTGTGCTGAATGTGCATTGTGCGGGAAATGATCCCTTTGTCGGCACTAAGCTTTTTGACAGTATGCAGCAAAACGGCCTTCTTTATGGTGAGATGGATATTTTCCACCGGCATGCCGATCTGTCAGGTACTGGGAAAGTGCTGTTTAGTGTTGCTAACATGATGCAACCCGGTACATTGGCACATCATGATCCTGCGGAGTTTACTACTCGCGGTATCTCATTCTTCATGACACTGCCTTGCTACGGCGAGCCTGATCAAAATTTCAAATTAATGCTTAAAACCGCTCAGCAAATCGCCGATGATTTAGGTGGTAATGTATTGGATGATGCGCGTAATTTAATGACGCCAGATCGATTGGCTGCCTACCGACGCCAAATCCAAGAGTTTAAAAGCGCACGCAACGCGTAGAATAAACATCGACCATTAAGGGCTCCTAGTCGGAGCCTTTTTTCATGATCCGAGAGAATTATGATGCAAACAATAGAACACAAATTAAGCCAACTTCGTGAGACGCTGCATTATCATGCTGTACGTTATTATGTAGAAGATAACCCTGAAATTCCTGACGCTGAGTATGATCGTTTGATGCGTGAGCTGCTTGAGTTGGAATCGCAGTATCCGGAGTTAGTCACAGCGGATTCACCCAGCTTGCGTGTTGGAGGTAAGCCTTTAGAGGGTTTTGCTCAGGTGACTCATGAAATTCCAATGCTCTCTTTAGATAATGTGTTTGATGAGAAAGAGCTTGATGCCTTTCACAAGAGGATGCAAGACCGGATACCGAGTGCCCACTTTAACGCTTTTTGCTGCGAACCTAAGCTTGATGGTTTAGCCGTGAGTTTGCTTTACGATAATGGTGTGTTAGTACAAGCCGCCACGCGTGGGGATGGCGCGGTCGGTGAAAATATTACGGAAAACGTGCGAACGATCAGTGCTATTCCACTGAAGTTACAGGGAAAAGAGTGGCCCGTTCGTTTAGAAGTTCGTGGTGAAGTGTTCATGCCTAAAGCCGGTTTTGAGCGATTGAACCAACAAGCACTCAAAAAAGGTGAAAAAACCTTTGTTAACCCAAGAAATGCGGCCGCAGGGAGCTTGAGACAGCTCGACTCAAAAATCACAGCTCAAAGGCCGTTGAATTTTTATGCTTACAGTGTTGGTGTGATTGAAGGCGCTGAGTTAGCAAGCAGTCATTATCAGCGCTTTTTGCAGTTAAAAGGGTGGGGGCTGCCGATGTGCCCTGAAACACGTCTAGTCTCTTCAATGGATGAAGTGAAAGAGTACTACCAAAGTATCTTAACTCGTCGCGCCCAACTCGCGTATGAGATTGATGGCGTGGTGATTAAAGTTGATGATATTGAACTGCAACAAAAGCTCGGTTTTGTCGCGCGGGCGCCTCGCTGGGCGATTGCTTATAAATTTCCCGCCCAAGAAGAAATAACGCTCCTGAACGATGTTGAATTTCAAGTGGGCCGTACCGGGGCTATTACACCTGTTGCGAAGTTAGAACCTGTATTTGTGGGGGGAGTCACCGTCAGCAATGCGACATTACACAACGCTGATGAAATTGAGCGCCTAGGCGTGAAAATTGGTGATAGCGTTATTATTCGTCGAGCAGGCGATGTTATCCCACAGATTGTTTCTGTGTTGTTAGACAGACGCTCTGATACAGTGGTCGATATTGTTTTCCCGCAGTACTGCCCGGTGTGCAACTCTGACATTGAGCGTGTTGAAGGTGAAGCTGTCGCCCGTTGTACAGGGGGGTTAGTGTGTCAAGCTCAGCGCAAAGAAGCATTAAAGCACTTTGTCTCTCGCAAAGCGTTAGACGTGGATGGTTTAGGCGAAAAAGTGATTGAGCAGCTTGTTGATAAAGAGATGGTGAGCACGCCCGCGGATCTCTTCCGTCTAAAAGCAGGGCAGCTAACGGTGTTAGAGCGTATGGGACCAAAATCAGCACAAAATATCGTTAATGCACTGAATGCCGCCAAAATGACCACATTACCCCGTTTTTTGTATTCATTGGGCATACGTGAAGTCGGGGAAGCGACGGCGGCGAATCTTGCGCTCCATTTCGGGTCATTAGACAAAATTCGCCAAGCGACCCATGAAGAACTACTTGAAGTTCAAGATGTTGGAGTTATCGTTGCGAGTCATGTCACATCTTTTTTTGAGCAAGATAAAAACAAACGGGTGATTAATGAATTGATCGAACTCGGTATCCAGTGGCCTAATATCGAAAAGCCGAGCCAAGATGCGATTCTCCCTTTACTTGGTAAAGTGGTGGTTTTGACGGGGAGCTTGTCGAAACTCTCTAGAAGTGATGCGAAAGCGGCGCTACAAGAGCTTGGCGCAAAAGTAACGGGAAGCGTCTCTAAAAACACCGATATACTATTTGCCGGAGAAGCGGCCGGTTCAAAATTAGTAAAAGCGCAAGAACTAGGGATCGAAATTCGCAGCGAACAAGATTTGCTTGAGTTAATGAAAAGCTAATTTTTTAAGCATCCCTTCCTTCATAAAGCCTCAAAATTAATTTTGAGGCTTTATTTTTATCTCAAACCGCCACATTAAAATGTCCAGTAATTAGAAAAAAAGCCCTCATTTTCTTCGATGCTAATCAAGAAGAACTTTACTCTCTTTCAATTTATTATTGCGATGCACTTCAAGCTATTAGTGTAATTGTTTTTTTATCGTTTTGAAAATTAATGAGTTTTTTGTTTTTATATTTTGTTTTATGACTTATTAGATCTTGATCACTTACTTGGTCAAAGTTTGCCGTAGCTCATATTTTTTTAGATAAAAATTAAGTTCTCATTGATGTTTTCTGTTGCGAAGTTAGTCTAGTGAACATGGATACACGATGTGTATGCAGGAAAAGAGAAAATCAGAAAATTAATGACTAATTTAGGTTTTCAACATAGGAAATGATTTCTCCCTTCGGCGGCCAACTTAAGGGGGAAGTAAAAAACAGCTATATCTATTTTTTAGGAGTTTTTCCATGGACAAAATGTTTAAACGTACTCTTTTAGGCGCTGCAGTTGCTATAGCGTCAACTGGTGCATTCGCAGCGTCTGAAACAGGTGCAATTGGTGTGCTGTCTGATTTTAACGTGCAAGCGTACGGTGTTGCTGCTATTTCTGCTTTTTATCAAGAAGATAGTAATGGCTACGATTATGAAAATGAATCACGCATAGGTTTCCGTGCTAGCAAAGATATGTTTGATAATGTGAACGTATTTATGCAAATTGAATCAGGTTATGTTGGCGAAGATGGTAAAGGTAACACTTTAGGTGCCCGTGATACTTTTCTTGGTTTGCAAGGAGATTGGGGTAAAATTCGTTTTGGTCGTATGCTAACCCCTCTATATGAAATCGTTGACTGGCCATACTCTAACCCAGGTTTAGGTCGTGTATTCGATTGGGGTGGCGATGTTGCAGGCCATTATGATCGTAAAGGTGATATTGCTCGCTACGACTCACCAGCCTTCGGTGGTCTAACATTTAACATTTCTGCTGGTCGTGGTGATGTAGGCACTAAAGGTTCAAATCACTTTGGTGCAGCTGTTCACTATAATGCAGCTGATATCGTAACTTTCCATGTCGGTTACGAAAATAACTCAAAATACCAATTAACTTTAACAGAAGACAAAAAAGATGATATTAAAGCTGCTGCTGACGCAACAGCGTATATCGTAGGTTTTGAACTTCCACTGCCAGCAGGCTTTGGCTTAGCAGGGGCTTATAAGTATACGGAAGGTGTTTCTAAACACTATAGCAATGCTGGTAAAGAAGGTGAGCAAGGTCAATACTCTCTGATCGGCCAATACTGGAATGGTCCATGGGGCTTCAAAGTAGGCTATGCAGCTAACCTTGATTCTGAAGTGAACGGTGTAGAGCAAAATGATGATGATGAAGTATTGTCTGCACAGCTGATGTACGTGAAAAATGGTTTCGTGCCATACATTCGTGTTGGTCAGCACGATGCATACAACTCTGATGATAAGAAAGGATTTGTACGTGTAGGCTTGGAATACGGCTTCTAATTTGACAAACCTCGCCTTTCTTTAATAAAACGCCGGCCTTGTGCCGGTGTTTTTACTCCATAAACAAGGACATAAATGATGAATTTATTTAAAACGACCATATTATTTTCAACCATCACAATGGCCGTTGGATGCAGTAATTTAGACAGTTCTAGTGTGTTCAATGATGTGGCGAAGAATGTCAAAGAAAGGCACAACTATGTTCAAGTTGTAGCAAAAGACATTACACCAGGAGCTAAGGCAATTTTAGGACCTGATATTGTAAAATCTGAGCTAAGCTATGTCGGTAATTTCCCTAAATCTGAAGGGGTAAATATTGAATATTCATATGTTGATATGAATGTTACTTATTTTAAAAATTATGACCAATTTGACACAGTTACTTACTCATCACAGAAGTTTCAAGTAGAAACATATCGTCCATTGGCTGAGACTTGTACCGAGCATTGTACGACGACGCAATGGTTTAAGTTTCCATTATCTCAAGAATATATTCATCAGCTGAGCTCGGATTCGGTTGTGTTTACGCTGACTTCATCAACAGGCAAAAGCCAAGTAGAATTTTCGGTGCCTAAAGCCTACTTCTTAGCCGTGATTGACGAGGCGAATTTCACCTTAGGCAGTTCAACGATACCTTCCAGTATCACTCACTCAGTGCAAGAGCAAGCGACTAAACCTATTGAAATGGTTCAATATTGGTTTACTGAAGCTGATGTTAACGATCGGAAAATATTTGAAAACTGGGCATTTAGTAATCGAGATAACATTAGCCAACCTCTGACGGCAGAAAATAAGCCATTAGATATGCTAGGGTACTGGTATGAGAAAGCGAATAAAGCTGAGAAGTCTCAGATTCTGAGCTGGTTACTAAATCAATAATCAAGCTTGCGATTTATCGTTATAAAAGGCATGGTTAAATCATGCCTTTTAAGTATTACGCTTACTATGAATATTAGCCAAGTTTCTCAGTTAACAGCACTTACTGCTAAGTCCATTCGTCTTTATGAAGAGAAGGGGCTGATATCGCCGCCCCTTCGTTCAGAGAATGGTTACCGTCATTATCAACAAGCGCATATTGATGATCTTTTACTTATTGCACGATGCAAGCGCGTTGGTTTTAGTTTAGAGGAATGTAAATCCTTACTCGCCCTTGCCAACGATCCGTCCCGGACCAGTTTTGCAGTCAAAGAGAAAGCGCAAGAGAAGTTGAAACAAGTATCACAGAAGCTGGCAGAGCTTTCATTGATTAAGTTGCAACTAGAAGAGTGGATTACCGAATGTCCAGGCGACGGTGGTAGTGAATGCCCAATCATAGATAATTTGAAGGGGCAGTGTTGCAGGGAAACCGCATGAAA
>NZ_JAHGUP010000066.1 GCF_001989995.2 Vibrio anguillarum | reverse complement strand
TGTTACACCCCAATTAACTCCGGAATTCCGGAATTCTAATACCTATTTTCATTCACGAATTCTTCTTCGGCCCTCATCTCAAAGTATTCTTCTTCTGTTTTGGGTTTCATGCTTTCAAATAGTTCTTCATGATCGTCTGCGCATTCCCATAACTTAAGGGTTTCCATTTCTGATGACGGTCTTTCTGCGTTTAAACGGTGGATAAAAGCGCTCAAACTCATTCTCTTATTTAGCTTGCCTCGGCAAATTTCTTTCTCTGTGATATTCAATAATTTTGCAAGTGTGGTTACTTGGCTAGCCTTAGGCTCTGTTATGTTATTTTCCCATTTCATGTAGGTTTGCTTTGTTACTCCCATTTTACTTGCCATGTCGCTTTGGGACAGATTTATTTTTATTCTAGCTTCTTTGAGAACATCCCCAATCATATTTATCGCCTCTCGGTATACATTTCTTTTATCTTACACCCATTTTTATTATTCATAATGTTGGTGTTTATAAAAGTTTCCTGTATGGTACATAAATATGTCCATAATTATTTCTTGACAGGTTTTTTGCTTGTACTTCATAGACCAACTTTTTATGCATCAAGATCATCCTGACGGCGGGCTTCCGCTCGTTGGGACGCATGTTATTGAAAGGCTGGATATGGAAACAGGGGAGGCTTTACCACCTTCTGTGAATCAGAAGCGTCTGGAGGGGTCATTCAGTACAAAATTAACGATTCGTTGTGATGGTTATCGCGTTCGTGTAGAGGGGAACCCGTCACGCTGGCAGAGAATGGATAATCTATTTGGCCTCACTTCACTAGATGATTGTGTCGAGATTTATAACCATCTTCTTTCACGTTATGGCTTACCACCACTGACGAAAAATACCCGTTTGTACCCAAGGCAATCACCGGATGGTAAATCAACATCGTTAGTCGGTAATGGCGCGGAAATTACTTCTATTGACTGGACTCGTAATTTAGCTGTGGGGCAGGGTAAGGAAGCCTCATTTATTCGCGGCATGTCCTCTATGCAAATCGGTCGAGGTCGTAAGCCTAACTTGTTTCCCAACGGCATGACATGTGGCTGGGGTTATGGCTCATCTTGGTTATTGAATAAACTTTACTGTAAGGCATTTGAATTAAAAGAGCATTTGAAAAAAGACAAGCGCAAAAAAGACGGTATTACTGAAAATCAACTTGAATATGTAGAGAAATTAATCAGTTATTGCGAACAAAATGGTGTCGTACGAGACGAAAACAGCCTTAAGCAATTATTTTTGAAAAAACACAGACTACAGTTTTACGGATTAGTGACCGAAGAAGACTTTTACCCGCATCTGAATGATATTGAGAACGCTATGAAGACGATACAGATAAACCATGATGAGCACGTATCAATTGCCCACCAACTTCTTGAGGTGGGTGCTGTCAATACGCTTCGAAAGGCCAATACAACAATGAGTTATTTCACTCTTTGGCAGAATGGTACTGACTTGCGTCAAGTCTTGAATCAAAGCCAGTTTTACGAACATAAATCACGACTTAAAAAAGTTGGTATTGATATTGGACAACCATTTGATGTGACTCGTATGTGTCCGACCTTAAGGCGTTCTGAAGTTATCGAAGTTAAGCCGCTATCCATTCCTAGTTGGTATCAACTGCCCGTTGTTGCCAAATCAAACGTTATGCCATTTAAAGCTATTGCATAGAGAGAGACCACATGCTGAAAATTGAAATATTCCCCGAAGATGTAAGGGTTGCGACTCGAACCACCAAACCCAAAGATGATAAGCCAGGTCGTGATATTTATGAACAAGATGCTTATGCCTATATTGGTGGCAAGTTTCCCGTTCAGATGAAATTGCAGTTAGAAAAAGGACAACAACCTTACGCGGCCGGACTCTATACACCACACAGCTCAAGCTATGCGATTAATAATTTTGGCTCCCTTGAATTAAAACGGTTTGGCCAGATTATCGAGCCTTTGGAGGTTGAGTGATGAACTTTAATTTGCCATCTCGAAAAATCGTTTATAAGACAGGGATAATGATGGTAAACCGTCTAGATGAGCCACTATATCAATGTCGTTCTTGCTACAAACCGTTCTTTGATGATGAGGTCATAGTTGGTAACTTCTTAGCTCATATTGAATGCCCACATTGTGGCAATGCACTTAGAAAAATCACAGAGTCTGAACCATTGATTACAAAATAAGTTAAAGCCCGTAACTGCTTGAACAACTACGGGCTTTTTATCACAACCAACTGAAACGGAGTTGACTATGACCATGAAAGAATACACGCTATCAGACGTAGTATCTAAGCTAAATGCAATTTCCAACATCTCAATTTTCTTAGGTACAGGCGATTGTCCTGATGAGATTGCCTTTAACTTACGAGATCATATGCACGATGAAATAGAAAACCTTCAAGGTATGTT
>NZ_JAHGUP010000065.1 GCF_001989995.2 Vibrio anguillarum | reverse complement strand
CATCTAAGCGGAGAAGAGCCATGTTTACCGTGGAGAGATCTTGCACCTTTTCCGCTTTGACCTTAAGCCTTGGATCTGGTGCAGTCAGAATTTCTAAAACTGCCATATTTTCCTTCTATTCTTGGAAGCTCATAACGCTTTCTATATGTCGACTGTCCGTATTTTATGGGCCAATAATGCCTTCTTTCTTTTTAACCTTCAACAATACCAACAGATATGACGGGGTAAATAGCCTTTGCATATAACTTTGACAACACATTGCTTCAGATAACCTTTCGTAGGGGAAAAGCTCATGAACAGATTGTGAATGAGTAAAAGGTCTAGATTACAATGGGGCAAAAGTGCGTTTGCGAAAAAGAGCATTAAATTTTGGGGACGAAATGAATTAGAGAGATTATCAACAACCGGTAAGATCGTTTAGATACAGAGAAATGGATAAATTAGAAGATGGGACCCTGAACGGTTCTATTGAGAATTTTTCGATGGTAAGTTAGAAATGCCGCTGCCATCTCAATGTCACCTTTGTTCCTTACGAACTGACTGTGACCAAGTGCTGCGCGGACCCACATACAAAGTATGCCTCATATTTAAAGACCAAGGGGCGTATGCTTGGTCTGGTGTAATGATAGATAGTATTGAGTACATGGGCAACCGTTAAAGTCTCTGTCTGAGCTCTTTGGATTATGAAGCATTTTAGCCTTCTTTTTCTGCGGTAGTTTATTGCTCAACATCATAAAAATAGGCGTACTGAAAGTTTGAAAGTACGTACTGAAAGTATGAATTAATCCTTTTCCCAAGCACTCATTATTTTTATAAATAATTGATTTTAAATAATAAATACAAATATTGATGGTTCTCACATAAAGTGGGTTTAGCATGACAAAAAATGACCCAAAAATAGAACTAATATATTGATTATTATAATAAAAATATCATTCATCCTATTGTTGTATTCATACTTTCAAGAAATGCGTAGTGAATGTATATTTTTAATCCTACTTATTGATTTTAATGAAATTTCCTCAATAAAACTTACTGCTTTTTTTCATTTTTCTCGAAAGTTTTAAGTTTTTAAGCTATAAAACTCTATAGTTTAACTTTTTTCATGAATCATGAAAAATGCGTGAGGCGTGTATTTACGATGAAACAACTCCATAACGAACCCAATCTTATTGGCTTACCGTCAGAATTCAACGCTGTCTATACGGATGGAAAAATGGGTGGTAGGCCACAGCTTAAAATGACAGTTAATGGTCAGCCGATAACTTTTAATATTTTTTATGCTCATATACATCGTAAAGAAAGTATTAAAAGCTATTTGAAACGACGACCAAAAGCTAACGACATACTTTTCTGTAATCACCTTAGCGATTATCTTAGGCAGTTATGCCATGACTCAAACATCAACTATGCCGATGACTCCGGAAACGTAAGAGTAATGACTGGTGACATATGCATATTCATTGGCAATAGACCTCCGATAAAACAAAATAAATCTCACCAGTTTATGACTATCGGTATCATGAAGTGCTTATTTGCTCTTTTCGCTGAAAAAGGCCTTATCAATGGGACCTATGCGAATATTGCATCTAAAGCGGACATTTCGGTTGGTATGGTTACAAAGGCAATGAAGTACCTTATTGAAAACAACCATATAGTAAAGAATAAACGCCAAAGAAGATTTTTAAATGAGCCTGAGCTGCGTTATGAATGGTTGAAAAGCTATGGTCACATTTTAGCTCGCTATCATCAGGTGACGACTTATCCTCCGGTTGACAATTGGGAAGATATCTTATTGCAGCCAGGAGATGTTTGGGGTGGAGAAGTGGCCGCGACTCAGCTTACAAAATATAACCACCCTCACGAGATACTATTGTTTAGCCGACATCAACCGGTCAAGTACTCTATCGGACATAAAGAGTTACCACCTCTTAAAGTAATAAAGCCATTTTGGGGCGAGTCTTTAAAAATTGGTCAACCTGCGTTGGCATTACTAACTATGGCTGAGTTGCTACTATCTAAGGATGCGCGCAATAGAGAAGTGGCTTATCTTATCAATGATAAATACGGAGAGTTCAACACATTACCTTTGTGAACTTTGCTATGTTAGGAAGTTCAAAACTGACTTTCATAAACATAGGACTAGCAAAAATAGAATCATACTGGCAAATTGGTGAATGGGAGGTTTTATGACCGAGAAACAACGCAGAGCTATCTTGTACCGTGCCGCTCGTAACCGACGAAACGGTTTGCATCTTAAAAGTGACGATCACCTTGAGCGTAGTGTTAAGGAATCACGGCAGTGGCGAGAATCCATTGAATTGAAATCATCTAGAACCTAAACCAAATAAATTTAAGCACTACTGATTAATCTAACACTATAAGCAGGGATAAAATGCATGACTGACCCATACTTAAACTTATTGCCGACATTAGAAGAATTCGAACTGCCAGACGTTCCCTGGAAAGTTGTTGACCCATCATCGTTACCGAAAGCCACTCTTTCAGCATTCGATTCATTTATGAGCGGCTCTAGCGTTCCTCATAGAGTATTCGTTTATAGTCATGACTACTCGCGTTTTTGCATGCTAGTTCGCCGTGGGGATATAACGTTATCTTAGGGTTCGAGTTAATTCATGCGCTGTCTAGCAGCTTATGTATACCATCATCGGTTGGGCCGAACCGGCCTGAATCAAAGATGGGCAAAAACGTGTTTAGTGAAAATTAAGGGACGTCAGACAAACTAGGCTTGTTATGAGAACATGTCCACCTGAAATTCAGCTTTTTTGTTATGAAGCCCACGAGCTTCCAACCAAGAGTAAAATCTACTTCTAGAAATCGATACACCACGTTCGTTTAGTTGCCTAAGAATTTCAGCTTTGGTGGTCTTGGTGTCGAGAAGGTTCAATATAAACGCTGTATGCTCATCAAGCCTTGATTTTACCTTCTGTCCCCTCTGACGGCCAGATGATAGCCCTTTGGCCTTACGTTTAGCGTGACCAGCTTTAGCTCGCTCAGAGCGCTTCTGGGCTTCTACAGCGCTGGCAAAAGACTGCCCAATAACTGTAAAAATGATTTCAGCATTATCAACGTTCTCTGAGCTTATGATGGTGTCGTTGTATGCTAAATGTAGCTCACCGTATGAGGCTATTTGACCAATGGCACCTACTAGCTCCATAACTTTATGGCGACCCAACCGAGTGATATCCGATACAATGATACTTTGTTGAGAGGTGATGAGAGAAAATAACTTCCGCTCACTCAACTCTGTCTTGGTGGCAGACACGTGCTCTTCTATCCAATCCGTTATTTGTATGCCACGTTTAGCAGCGTACGCCTTGATAGCTTCTCTTTGTGATTCGCCATCGGCTCTTTGTGAATCAGATACTCGAATGTAGCCAATCATGCCTGTCCCCAAGTTAAGAGTTAATTGCTTATGGAAGCTTATTTGCTGTTTAGGTAGTCTAATACGACTTCATGGTGCTCTTTGGTCTTGAACTTGTTAAAGACATGCTCAAGGTTACCAGACTCATCAATCAGGAAGCTTGTTCGTACTACCCCCATATTTTCGCGGCCCATAAATTTCTTGAGTTGCCAAACATTGTACTTTTCACAAACAGTGTGCTCTTCATCGGCTAGCAAAGTGAAGTTAAGCTCTTGCTTGTTGATAAAGTTTGTTAATTTTTGCGGTGTGTCTGGGCTGACACCAAGAACAACAACATTGTGGGCATCTAACTCAGCTTTAGTATCTCGTAACCCTTTAGCCTGAACTGTGCAGCCGGGTGTTGAAGCGCGTGGGTAGAAATAGAGCAGTACCTTTTTTCCCTGAAAATCAGATAGCGTCACTGGGTTATTGTCTTGGTCATTTAGGGTAAAATCTGGTGCGATTTGTCCAGCTTCGATTGCCATTGGTTTTGTCCTTATTTTCTCAATTAATGGTATGTGGCGTAGCGTTATTCGCTACGTCCTTTTTAGTGCATTTTTATTATATTAGAGTGTACGTTTTTATCGTTAATTTAGTATCCTGTCTAGTGATTGCACTAAACAGGACGACCTTTGGGGTTATAGTGCTAAAAGCTACTTTGGTTTTCTAAATAGGGGAGTAATAATATTATCTGAACGAGCCGATACGATTTTATCCATTGCCTTTTCTCGCTGACTTTCATGCAGCATTTCCATTAGTTCTTGAACGACCTTAATATGAGTGGCTGCTTGAACAGCTAACGTATCTTTATGGCTTTGAGCTTCGTCGTAATACTCTTTTTTCTTCTTATTTGCCTGTGCTCGCTCACCTTTGAGTGCCTTTATTTCTTTTTGAAGCACTTCAATAGGGGAGTCAGCGGTTTCATCCTGAGCAACTTGTACTTCTAATGATTTATTTTTTATCATTAAAACGACGTCGTTATGCCTTCTGAGTGCGCCAGCGGAAAGGCCCGCTTCTTTTTCAACATTGCTATTGTTGATTTTGAGCTTGCCCTTTCGTGCTTTATTACGCAGCTCTTTCGATGTCAACTTCGCTACATCACCATCCAACAGTCTTTCCAATGCTTTGATTAGCTTATTTTTGGTTATCTGTGACATTATGAAATCACTCCGTATGGGATGAGTAAGTTCTTAACTTCATCAGGGAAAATGACAGGCTCAAAGTCGATACCTAAATCATCCATAATGCGTTCAGCAGCTTGAACTTTTATGTAAGATTCAGAGGCGGTTTGAGGAGTGAGTTCGTTGTTTTCAATATCATAAAGCATGTGAATTTCGGCTTCTTTACGCTTTGCTTCGGCAAATACAGCATCAACGATGTAATCGTTCTTGCAGTCTACACATTCCATCAGGTTAACTAGCGTTCTTAAACCGCAGGTAGTGGAAGTACAATATACCCCTGGGGCAACAGCATGAATGTGGCGGTTTTGAGCTCTAATTTGCTTTTTCCAATAGCTTAGAGAAAGCATGTCATTGTCCACCTTATCTTTGAATAAGTTACGGTCTGTGTTCATCATGCTTTTAGCAAACTCTTTGCCTTTGCCTCCGGCAACACGCTCTTTATTTGCGAGTTTTTTGTAAATTTTTAGATAGACTTGGGCTTTTTGATCGATTCTTTCGTCATCAATGGTATGGGCTAAGTTGTGTTTTAGCTTTCTGATTTTCTGGAATTTGCTGGCGTTTTTGGTGTAATGCCTTGTCATCGCCATAGACACATGGCTGAACTGCTGTTTGAGTTGCGGAAAACTGCAAAGCTCGTATCCAATCAGGTAGTAAGCAAAAGAGCGGCGAAGTTGATGGCCTGTAAATTCATAATTCTTACCCACTTCAAACGATAAGTTTGGGTCAGATGTTTTTAGGTCAAGAATGTCTTCATTGGTTAGCGCAAGTTCTTCGCCCATAGCATTTTCAAACCAAGCTTGAGAATGTTTCCCTAGTTGACACTTAGTTATTTCACTACAGTCCTCTCTTATTTTGTGGAAAAAAGATTGTGAGTCAGGATGCCGCTTTCTTAGTGGTGAATGTAGAGCTTGAAGAACCTCATACGCTTTCATGCCGATTTCGGTAGTGACAAATTCATCTTGCTTTGATTGAGAGCCTTTAGCTGTCTTTGATAGGTTGGCATGTATAACGTGTATCTTCTGTCTTTTTATTATCTCAGTCGTGCAGCCCTGAGCGGTGTTTAGGTCATACATCTCATCGGCTCTCATTCCTGTTCGAGCCATTAAACCCCATAGGCAGCCACCATTGAGCTTTTTAAAAAGCGATTGAGCCTCTTTGAGATTGGTGATGGTCCATTGCCCAATCGTTAGCTTACGTTCGGTATGGAAGTTATCCCTGTAGTCGCTACGGATCTCTGGTTTATGAAGACGTATAAGAGTAAGTGTTTCTTCTTCATTTGGAGAATGAAGCGTTGCAAAGGCGTCTTGAAAAGCAAGTTTGCGCTGCTTATTTCCTTTGTTAGTGCTCCCTAAATACCATTGAATGTCACCGTTTTTAAGTATGGCTTCATCACTGGCAAGATACTTAGCATAACCTTCATACATCTTATCAAAGTATGTGGTGATGTATTCTGCCAATTGCTCTAGCTCATCACGCAGGGCATAAGCTTCATTAATCAGGGCTTCTGACCTTTGAAGACCAAGATAGTAGAGCCTCTGTGGAATAACCTTATGCTGCTTAGATTCTTTTATTGCTAAACCAAAGTCAGAGGCGTTAAGCTTTTTATTTAGGTTAACTTCAAACGGCAAACCTCTGGCTTCTTTGTAAAGGTGATTTAATCCGTTGTAAATTGACTCTCTTTCAAAGTCGATACTGGTAAAACCCGTTAGCACCCAAGTTTCGAGTCGGTCAAAGTCTAAAGCAGACAGCGAATTAAACCCTTCATTTAACAGTGGGGCGATGACTTTTTTTATTTCATTTAATGCATTACTAATAGTGTTAAACGAATGGGCATGAGGTGATAGCCACATCATTTTAAGTAAGAGGGTTTTAAGTTGATTTTTTAGGTTGCGCTCAATGACTTTCCCATCGAGCGTAAAATCTATAGTTTTGATTTCCTTTGGTTTTTGCTCAAAATAAGGTCGTAGCTTTCTCCAAGCGTCATCATCGCCAATTTTGCCTAATGATTCACCCGTAACAGTAAAGCCTATATCAAGGTTTTCGAGTTCATCCCAATCGCCACACTCAGTTGCTGGCTTTAATACGTCCATTAGGTAATTTATATGAGCGCCAACATGTTCTTGTGCTTTAAGAAGCTTGTTTTGATGTTCTAGGTCAGTGAGTTTTATCATGTGAGCCTCCGTAACTATAGGGATAAAAGCGCGTGGTCGATGGAAACTCTTGGGTGACGACCTTGGGTATTAAACCGCTTCATAGCCTCATCGAATATATCGTCACTCGCCCCATCGAGCGTATACTCATACTGTTCAATTTTTTCATGAATATCCCCTTTCGAATCAGGGTACATATCAAGGATTTCCTTAAGAACATCGATGTATGATATGAGCTTATAAATAGCCTCAACGTCATCTGCCGCTTTGGCCGATTGGCACTTGTGACACATATCAAATTCGGCACAAGGTAAGTTGATGCCTAGCGCATAGTTCGTTTCACGTTGTGTGTTCTTACCATCGCTAATGACTTGCTGCCCATTACAAGTTAGCCCGTTGGGGTTAGTTTTAATATTGCCTTCTTCGCGCTTTTTCTTCGCCTCATCGTTTGACAATATCGGGATACCACGCCTTTTCGCTACTATGTCTTTTGCTTGCTCTAAGCTCGTATCATCATCGAGGTTTTCTATGACCTCCACACCCTGAGAGATGATGACCTTATTCAGTGATGAAAGCCCGTTCAGATAACTTCTGTCTAACGTTTCCTTCACGTTTTGGAGTAAGCTTTGAGCCGCTTGAATCCCTCCTTCAGCATAGGCTTGGTTACTGGTCATTTCTCGCCAGCGACTCGATTGAAGAGAGAGGTAGTAATGGTTTGATTCAACAGACCAAGTCCGCATTAGGTCTGCTGAAATAGGGCTGATGCCTTCCCAATCTCTAGGGACGAACTTGCTAATTCTAGTTAAAAGCAGTCGTTCATATTTCTTTGGCTGCTTGTCTGCGTTCTCAGTTGCATATTGCTCAATATCTTTGATTAAAGCCAAATCAGAGGCAGGTACTTTAAAGAAACCACCCATGCCACATCTATAGTTAAAAGAAACGGTAATATTGCCATCACTATTTTTTTCAGAGTAGGTGAGTGGAAGTAAAATACCTTTGAGTGGTAAGTCTGTGTAGCAAGACAAAATACAATAAGCACTATTGGTCGCCCCTTGTACTGCCTTACTCTTGCTGGTTGCCCGTACTTCTTTATAAGCAACGCGGCGACCCAGAGGATTAATCACTTTCTTTAGCGTGATTTTTTGTTGGTTGCGGTAGGCGTAAAACAGCTCTTTAAACCAGGGCAGGTTGCCAGCTCGATACGGAGATAATAGGTGCAGTTGGTTAACGAGCTTTTTATTTAGGACTTGCAAATTAAAGGTATCATTCACGGCGGCGTGATTATTCAAGGTAAACAGTAACTCAGAGCCATCTTCACTGTTGCCGTACAGCTTGGACAGTCGCTCTAGTAACTTAATAAATTTCACCCCACCACGCTTATCAATGTCAAATTGCTCACCCACCAATAGGGCATCGACTGCTTTGTTCGCTCTAGGCTTATAGCTTGAGACCTTTACCACTTGTAGGCTCTTATCTCACTCTTCTGTATGAACCTTAATTGGGTGGGCAAGATCTCGAATGTTGCTGTCATTGAGTGAAGTGAAAAAGCACAACAGATGATAGGCAGCACCCATTGTGAGATTAAAGGCTGCGCCACTATTAACAACGGTGCCACTTTTACTTACATGTGTATTTCGCGTTTCCAATGATGTTGGGATTTGAATCACTTCCTCATGTTCACCAAGGGCAAAAATAAGAGGAAGCGTTTCTGGTAAGGGGATATTGTTTTCTTTGGCAGCAATAAGCTGTGGCGCAACAGTGAAGAATAACGCCTCTAACCGTGTCACAAGAAGCTTTTCTTCCTCATCTGAGTACCCCTTATATGGCGTCTTTTCTCCTGCAAACCCTCTATGAAGCACAGCCCAAGAGGAAGCAGGCACGCCACACCAATCGAGCGCATTACGCAGAGTTGAAAGCATTGTTGGAGCCGCCGATTCTTTAACGCCTAACTCATCACCATGATTGTATTCCCATAGGCGTTTGGAAGGGTTAAACACCTTGATACGATGTCGTAATTCGCCATCGTTGCCAGCAAACTTTAAATAGCCACTTTCCGCAAATGGGCCAACATCTACCGCATCACAAAAAGCAAGATAGGAGCGTAATATTTCGTAGAGCTTTGCGGTAGTGTTTGCTGAGTTACCATTACTGACATATTGGTTAGCTTTCTCGCAAAAGCGCCGAATAAATACGGTTCGACTGTCTACTTTTTCATTTTCTTTGCTACACCCTAAGTGCAATAAATGAGAAACATCGAACTGCTTTGGTCGACTTGAGTCGTTACGTTTATAAGGGATCGTCAGATTCAAAGGAATGATATTTTGAGCGTTGCGCACATGCTTAATGGCTTCGGACCGTCTTGCGATTTTACTTTTCGCCATTACGACCAACCTCCGTTTATTTTGCGGTTTTTGGCCTTGGCCATGCTGATCTGGTCGTCCAGCTTATTCATGTACTTAATGTATTTTTCAGTGGTTGACGTGCATTCATGCCCCATTAGTAGAGCCAATTCATCCATAAGATAGTCATAGCCAACATCACGCTCTTTTGACTCCTTCCAAAGCCAATGAGTGGCAAAGGTAGAACGTAAATCATGAATACGGTAATACCAAGAAGAATCCACTTCGCGTATCTGTTTTCGAAGGTTTGAAAAGTGAGTTTCTAACGTATTGACCGAGTAAGGCGTCCCTTTATTTGAAGTAAACAGGTAATCTATGGCATCTAAAATCACACCTGACTGAACAAGCTCATTGCGTTTGTTTAGGTTTTTTAGTCGTGCGTGACTTTCTTTATATATCTCTAGCTCTTCGTACAGCTCAATGGGAATTTCTACGTTATGTAGTGGCATAGTGAAT
>NZ_JAHGUP010000064.1 GCF_001989995.2 Vibrio anguillarum | reverse complement strand
GGGATCATGGGGCGCTTACACGTTATCGCTCGTTATGCGGGGGTTGAGCATGCCGACGCTGAAAAAGTAGCGTACGCGGCTCAATATGTAGATGAGACGACCAATGATAAGCCAATATATTTTGATAATGGTGCGATGTATGGCCGTATTGTGTCTGCTCACAAAATGCTCGACTATCGAAACACACAAGAGCTCGCAAATCATCAGGTGTGGATTCCATTTCACTTTCTTCCTGGCAACCAGGGCTTTCCTTCAAACGTTAAACCAGATGGACGACTCATACATAGACTAGTTTGCAAACCAGACAGCGCTGTTGCAAGAGATATGCTGAGAATGGTGGCAACACATTGGCACAAGCCCTACGTGATGGGAATTGCCATGCATGTCTATGCGGATACTTTTTCCCATCAAGGTTTTGCTGGGGTGATCCACGACTACAACAAAGTAGATAACCTCGAATCGTCTTCTAGCTCTCTATTGCAACGAATTAAAGATGATTTGTTTAGTGGCGGTGTATCTGTTTCTTCTCCTCTTGGCCATGGTGCGGCTCTATCTTTCCCTGATAGACCACAGCAATGTATCGAGTGAAACAGTTGTTAGGTGGGGAAATTAAGCCTGAGGAACTACAACACTCAAGTTGGCGAGAGTTATGCCATGATCAAATCGCTGAATAAGCTTACAGGTGATAACAGTATTTTTGGAGCTATCGTAAACTCTGATTCATCCAGAGCTAGAAACGTGAGATTAACACCTCAAATAGCTTTGTTGTGTAATTCGATGTAGCAGCTCAGGAACTTACGACCTGATCAGCTACATCAGTCAATCATCGTAGTCATATGCCGAAACCTCGTTACAAAAAAACTAACTGGAAACAGTACAACAAAGCCCATTTGACTGTACCTCTAGTAGATCACTGCCTTTATTGGACTCAAAAACACAATAAGTCACCATCTATATGTCACATACAATTTTGTCATCACTTAAATGGCACATTAGATCTCTGTAAGAGTACGTTTTCGTTCCATTGGTGCGCAAACCCCGATCATGAAAATATTATATGAAAATATTGTATATAATACTTTCATACTAAGCCCAAACTCACTATCAAAACTGGATTTGATAGTGCTAATTAATTTAAATATTATTCTTTTAGGGGTAACTTTGGTGATGAAGAGAATGATACCGCCAGAAATGCTGAGAGTTTCCGGTTGCACGTGCAAAAAACTCATGATGTTTTTGCCAGCAAACAGGAACAGCATCAAAATGATCAACGCAAAACAGAGTTCGCGCACGAGCACAACACGGCGACGTTTGGGATCAAGGTGTTTTAAGATGGAGAGCATGACCGGTAGATTGCCAAGCGGGTCCATGATCAAAAAAAGCATGGTCGCCGCCGATAAAATATCCATCTATCACTACTCACATCAATTTAAAGTGGCCGCAGTATATCAGCCCCATCATGAGATTTCGATGCTCCTCAAAATAACGATATTTATGAAGCAATAATATTTACAAGGCCACCGAGGCAGAGATTAACGCTTGCGCTAATAAATAGCTGCCAGAAATAAGATAGCGCCCATAAGGCAATGGCCTGCGGTAATCGTGAATAGCTAACAAACTGGCCGAGAGCATCAGCACCAAACAGCCAACAAACCCAGCAAAAGCAGGCACTGTTTGCGTTTGTAGCCACAACTCTCCCGCCGCCCACGCCAACTGAACTAACATCATACCCATAATGGTTACGGGAAAGATCAAGGTGTCAATTTGTGGTAACAATAGGAAAAAAGCCACAATACTGGTCGCAATCAAAAGGGCAGGTAGCCACCACACCATAGTGTCAGAAAGTTGCGCCCAAAAGGCTTTACTGTACATCAACTGTGCGACAAGAAAGCTAGCAAAGCAGAGTTTTGAGTAACGTTGCAACAGATGCAATGTGTCTGCAATGGCCGAAATCAGCAGACCGAGTGTTACCCATAAGATAGGAGAAGTGAGCTGCGTGGTATGGTTTAAAACTATTACCACCAATAACAGCATACTGAGTGTTTTAAACATTACCGCTTGCTTGATTTTGTTACTTTCAACAGCTGAAATACTAATGAATCCAGACAAAGCAACGGAGAGCCAACTCCACATCTCATTTCCCCTTTAAAAATCTGCGGTCAGTGTAGGCATGTCGTCCTTGAAGTCCAGCAGATGAACGCAAAAATTGGATCTTGCTAGCGAATCGGAACGTTGGCTTTATTCAACAACAAAGAGTGGCGAAAACAATCAAAGCTCACTCTTTGCTCACTAACCCTCACTTTCAATCACAACAATGACTCCCAGAGACATTCCACTCATTTACAATACAAAAACAAAGAAAAACCAACAAAAAAAAGACACTAAAACAGAAATTATAAAAATAAAAATAAAAATAAAAACAATGAATTAGACAAAAAACCAAAAGAAAAACCAGAACTTAAAGCCTCTAATAAAAAAACAGCAACAACTGACTTACTAACTAGCAAAAAAACTGGTTTAACCAATTTTATTTGCGAGAACATCTCATTATTAAATTAATTTTTCTCGAAAAATGAGAATTCACCAAACCCTGACAATGATAAGCCACCTAAGATAGTAAAACCAAAAAAAACCATACAAGCAACATCACATTAACCTAATAAAATTAAACAAATTCAACGAATTAAATAAATACAGATTAAAACAGCACCAAGAAGAACATTATATAAACACACCAAAACAAGCACTAAACATTGCCAATATTCCCTGAATATGATGATGTTAAGGTGTTATTTTGGATGCTTCATCAAATTGAGGTTGATCAACTAAACAAAGTAGTGCTATTCTCATATTCATAGAATGAAACCACAGAATAAAGGAGCAGTGTTATGATTTCTTCATCTCAAAAACAGGGACTTGTAATGATCGCGGTTATCGTAGGCCTAATGACACTGCCAATGATGTACTAAGTATCTAATTCCCAATAAAAAAAGAGGACACTTTCGTGTCCTCTTTTTTTATCTAACGATTGAGTAAAACGACCTAATACCATTTATGGCATTGTGACGTGTTTCGATAGGGCTTCCCAATGAAGATAGTAAAAAAGAAGCGCCGCTAACGTGATTAAGGTCATCAATGAAATGGCTACGCGCCAAATAAAACGACCGCTGCGCGGAGTCAGCTCCTTCTCACATTCCTCACACACACGAAGAAATGCTTTGCGATCTTCTAACTGATAGTTATCTTCATGCACAACTTTGTTACGAATAGTGGCAATGAACCTCAGCTTGCCCACCACATCATGTGGTAAACGCTCTTCACAGCTGGTCACCAATTGATGTAACCCCTTCCCCTCAGCGTGATATTGCTCTCTCAACAAGCTTTCCAATCGACGCGTTCGCAAAACCACTTTCTCAATATCTGACATTATCGCCCTCCTGTGCCAACTCTGGTGGCGCTCCATCTATTTTTATCATACTTCCCCACGGAATAGTTGAGCATTTTTGCTCGCTAACCTACCGAGGAAATGTGATATCCGCTGGAAAAAAAACCGTCAAACCAATCAAACTCACGCTTTAGTAGCAAGCAACACTCCTTTGCCATATGTTGCACGCTAAAATGTCGCCTTCATCGCTAAGGAGTTCACCATGCCGCTTTCATTACTTATCGTTGTCGCTTTGTTAGTTATCTCTGCTATTTGGGTATTTAGCTATTTCTATCGTCGCCATGTGCAAGGCGAAAACGCCCCCGAACGCACTGCTAATGTCACGATTATCGACAAGCAAGCCATCGCCATCCCTCATGCTCGCCCTGGGGAAGAGGATCAGGAGTTCTGGATTTACGTCCAAAAAGGCAAACTTGGCCCAAAGCGGGAATTTCAAGTCGGCGTGCATTATTACCATGCACTTAACCCAGGCGACCAAGGAATGCTGACTTATTGCGGACACAAGTTTCTACACTTTGCACTCAAGCGTTAAGGTAATAACCAACGTGTTTTTGCAGAGCGAGCAACCCATATACTCACCGCCAGTGATCCTGCGCCGCTTACGAGAATCCATAACGGGATCACCCATGCGGGATTCCCTTGATCCCACCCATACTCTTTTACAGGCCATAGAAAGATGGGATGTAATAAATAGATGCCTAAGCTGTGCTGGCTTATCACACTTACGACTTGCTTAGCACGAGCGGGCAATCTCTCAGCAAAATATCGACACACGATAAATATCATGCTGGCGGCTAAAACGACGTTCAGTGTTTTATAAGAGAGCCAGCGACCAATCGTATACTCACCCGCTGCGACACTGTGGCTAACCACCATCCATACCGTCGTCAATAGTGCCAGACAGCCAAACAGAATCGCCATACATAGCGTTACCCGGTTGAGTGGCACCTTCTGATAGAGCAAGTAACCCAACGGTAAATAACCAGCAAACAGCCATAGCTCATTGCTCCAAGGGCCATCAATACCGCATAAAAATAAGGTGGTCGTCAGCAGCCACACGGCAACTAATGCGTACAGCGCTTTATCATCAACTCTTCGGACCAGCAGTTGTAGAAAAGGGATCACAAAATAAAGTGGGATAAAGTAATAAAAAAAACCTAAATGGTAATACGTTGCGTGGTGCGTACTGTTACTCAGCACCGCCTTTGCAACTTGCCCATCAAATCCACTCGCACTCCAGCCGGACAAATAAGCATAGAAGAGCGACCAAACGATAAATGGCAGCAAAACTTTGCCAAGACGTCGCTGAACATAATAACGCGCATCAAAAGGGCGACGATCACTAAGCATTAAGGCTCCAGTGATCAATATAAAGACTGGCACAGCCCAACGGCTTACACTATTGATGCCAACCGCAACCACCCACTGCTCAAAAGAAATATCGCCGAGTTGCTGCCGATAGGGGGCCAACACATGAATACCGATCACCGCTACAGCCGCCAAACAGCGCAATAAATCAAAAAAAATAACTCGTTTGGTCATAGTGCCTATCCACAGTGTTTTAAGGTTTCTACTATAAAGTTGAAATAGTTGGCTATGTAATCCGCAAGTCAGTTATCGGTAAAGGATCACTAACGCCATTATAATTAATAGCTAATACCTATCGAATAAATCAATCAAAACGAATTTATTTTGTTCACTTCAAGGTGCAATCTAATGCTTAACAAGAGAAATCACTTATCCATGACAACGAGGTGAACACATGACAACAAATTTGATCGGTTTAGATACCAACCAAAGCCAACAACTTGCACAAGCGTTAAACCAATTATTGGCTAACTACCAAGTGTTTTATATGAATACTCGTGGTTACCATTGGAATATCAAAGGAAAAGAGTTCTTTGAACTGCACGCAAAATTTGAAGAGATTTACACTGACATACAGGTCAAAATTGATGAGTTAGCGGAACGAGTTTTGACTTTAGGTTATCAACCGTTGCATAGCTTCAGCGCCTATTTAGCAACAGCACAAGTGTCAGAACACACTAACGCAACTAATGGTCAAGAAACCATGCAAGGATTGGTTAAGGGATTCAGTGTATTGATCCACCAGCAACGAGAAATTCTTGAAATTGCAACGCAGGCGGGAGATGAAGGCACTTCAGCACTGATGAGTGACTACATCCGCGAACAAGAGAAACTGGTATGGATGCTGAATGCTTGGCTGCAATAAACCCCAAGTTTGGGCAAACCGCCGTCGCTCATGACGGCGGTTTTTACATTCGCACGAAATTTATTACAGCAAACGATGAATATCTTGACTCCAGCGCTGCGCCGCCGAAAGCTCATCACTGACTTGATTTAATTCAAGCCCTAGCAGATCGCAATGGCTTTCCACTCCTTGCCAGTCCGCTTGCTCAAAACACTCCTCAAGTGCCAACAGCTCGCCAATGGGTCCTTCACGCTTTTGCAGTGCTAGTTTGACCACGTCACACAAGGGTAACTGCGCAACCAGCTCTTCAATTGAAATATCCAGTAAGGCATCTAACACAGAAAAAAGACCAATTAAAAAAGCTTGCTCGCGATGTTGACGAAATGAAGGATGCCCAGACATTAATTGGCAAAATTGAGCACGTTGCAAAGAGAGGTTATACAACTCTTTCGGCTTTTTAGCTGAGACAAATGAAGCAACGGCTAATGATACAAAGGTTTTGAGCTTGTCTTGACCAAGATAGACCAAAGCTTGACGAAAAGAGGAAATCGGCACGGATAAGCGATCAGACATAGTGTTGACGAATCTGAGCAACTTGTATGAGAGCGCTACATCTTGCGCGACAATGTATTCAATCCGTTCAAAATCAGCATTTGGCTTACAAACTTCTCGAAAAAGCTCTAAGGCGATAATCTGCTCTGGTCCAACATAACGCTGCTTGATCATTTCTGGTTTACTAAAGAAATAACCTTGGAAAAAGCTAAAACCGGCATTACGTGTCACGGTGAACTGGTGATCCGTTTCAACTCGTTCCGCTAAATAACGACGCTTACTGCCTTCCGCTAAACGCTGACGTACAAACTCGCAAGCGTGATCTAAGCCCAGCGCCATAATATCGAGCTTGACGATGTGCACATAACTCAGAAAGCGTTCCCATTCTGGCGCATACACAAAGTCATCCAGCGCCACCAGATAGCCACGCCGATACAACTCTTTAATCGCCTCAAGCAGTTCATCCGTCGGCTCACAGGTTTCGAGCACTTCCACCACAATTTGTTCCCGCGGCAACGTTAAAGGCAGGCGGCGAATTAAACTCTTGTAGGGAAAATTAATAAAACAACGTGATTTGGGAATATTAGGATTGATCCCCACCGCAAGAAAGTTTTCGACGATCAAGCGATACGTGGCTCGATTCGACTCAATGTGCGCTGGAAACGCGTTTTTTTCCCCATCACGAAAGAGCAATTCATAGCCAAGCGTATGCTGCTTGGCATTTAAGATCGGTTGTCGTGCGACATAAGAATAATGCATTAGTGATTAACAACTAATAATTGAGACATAGCCATCTTAGGACTTCGCCACTGCTAGTAGCGCTCCACAACCAATAAACATCGAGCCAAATACTCGGTTAATCTTACTCATGACACTCTCTGAACGAATAAAGCGCCCCATTCGTGCGGCTAAGGAGGTGTAACCAAGCATCACAATCGAATCAATGGTTACCGTGGTCACGCCTAACACCAACAATTGAATGAACTGATCTTGGGTTGGGTCAATAAATTGTGGAAAAAGCGCCACCAGAAAGACTATGGATTTAGGATTTGTCAGGTTGATCAACACCGCTCGACGCAATAAAGACCAACTCGTTTGCATTTGAGCCGTTGGATTGATCATCATACTTGAACGATCACGCCATTTTTGAATACCTAACCACACCAGATACGCAGCACCAACCCACTTAATCACACTAAATGCCATGGCTGATTGTGCCACTAAAGCACCAATCCCGGCTCCCACCAACATGATGTGAAAAGCCAAACCCAATTGTAAACCCACAATCGCGGCTAGTGATTTACGTGTACCGTAGCTAAGGCCATTGCTGATGGAATTGACCGTACCTGAACCCGGCGCCAAACTAAACAGTATCGCGGTCACCACATAGGCAAGCCAAACATGAGTATCCATTGCAATTCCTCTCAACTAGACTAATCTAGCCTAAAAATGAACTATTCCTCGAATCTGTCCAATAAGAATAATCTATGAATCAGACGAGTCCAAACTCCCCACCTTATACTCAAGAGTCTTTCTTTGAGCAAGTGATCAATACCACGATTGCCGATTTCTGGCACTCCAGAGAAGAAGGTTTTATCAAATCTGCAGATAAAACAAAAATTTATTGGTGCAAACTTACCTCGCCTCAACACTCAAAGGCGATCTTCGTCGTCAACGGACGAATTGAATCTTGCTGGAAATATCAGGAGCTATTTTATGATTTTTTCCAACAAGGTTATGATATTTATTCTTTTGATCACCGTGGCCAAGGGCTTTCTGATCGATTAATCGACGATCCACAAATCGGCCATGTCGGTGAATTTGATGACTACCTTTTAGACATGCAGCGTGTCATTGAGCACTTTGACTTAAGCCATTATGCACAACGTTTTCTCGTCGCCCACTCGATGGGCGGTGCCATTGCGACCCGGTATGTACAAACATACCCTCAACACCCATTTGCGGCTATGGTGCTCAGCGCGCCAATGTTTGGTGTCAACATGCCATGGCAATTACGTCCTATCGCCATGACACTGAGCCAAGTGCTGACGGCGATGTATAGCAAACCAACCTATGCGCCAGGCTATCAAGCCTATTCTGCAAAGCCTTTTGAGATCAACTCATTAAGTCAAAGTCAGGTGCGTTACCAATGGTTTCGAGACCTGTACCAACGCAAACCCGAATTGCAAGTCGGCGGCCCTAGCACGCGCTGGGTATGGCAAGGGCTCATGGCAGCGAAGCTGTGCCAACTGATGACTCGTCAAGTGAAGTTACCAACACTCATCTTGCAAGCAGGACAGGATGACATTGTCAGTAATGCGGATCAAATTCGCTTTGTCACTAAGCTGGCGAAAACCAATCCATCTAGCAAGCTGGTCATCATTGAAGGAGCAAAGCATGAGCTCTTTTTTGAAAAGGATTGCTATCGAAACCAAGCACTTGATGAGCTATTTAAGCAATTCCAATCTCTTGAGAACACAGTTAAATCAAGATGTTAGAACTGAGCAAATAGAGGAAATTTCAATTGAGCGTTTTACCCTCTTTTTCCTCTTTAAGATGGCGTAAACTAAGCCACACCAAAGTTTCTCCACCATCTGCGATCTGCAAACCAAATCGACCATGATAATGAGGGTTTTATGACCACCGAATGTAAAGAGCACGCGATTCATATCGTGGCGTCCGATCTCGACGGTACACTACTTGCGCCAAACCACCAATTGAGCGAATTCACCAAGCAAACGCTACAAGCACTTCACCAAAAAGGCTTTACTTTCATCTTCGCTACCGGTCGCCATCACGTTGATGTGGCGGGTATTCGCCAGTTAGCGGGCATTCCAGCCTACATGATTACTTCCAATGGCGCGCGCGTTCACGATCAACATGACAACCTGATGTACAGTAAAAATGTACCGCAAGAATTGGTACAGCCCGTCATTGATGTGTTTAAGCAAAACCCTGATATTTTTGTTCACATCTATCAAGATGAATCGTGGTTATTGAATAAAGAAGATGAAACGCTGCGTGATTTCCACGAAGAATCCGGCTTTAGCTACCAAGTATTTGATGTCAATAACGCACCTACCGAGGGCGTCGCCAAAATATTCTTCACCCACCCAGCGCAAGATCATGAGTTATTAGCTCAGTTTGAAGAACGCTTAAACGATATTTTTGGCGACAAACTGAACGTCGCCTTCTCAACACCTTGGTGTTTGGAAGTGATGGCAGCAGAAGTGTCGAAAGGGGATGCGCTCAAAGCCGTTGCAGAATCATTAAACCTGACCCTAGATAACTGTATTGCGTTTGGCGATGGTATGAACGATGTGGAAATGCTGTCGATGGCTGGTAAAGGCTTGGTGATGGGCACATCGCATCAAAAAGTGTTCAATGCACTGCCGAATAACACAGTGATTGGTAGCAATGCAGAAGACGCCGTGGCTCACTATTTGCGTGAAAATTTATTGTAACAGCAGCCTGCAGTAACGAGCGGTCACAAAACACAGCGCCATTTGAGCGCTGTGTTTTTGTTCATAACGGCTTTGCGATTTATCTCTGATACTTGTCCGCGGGTTGTTAAATTCACACCCATCAGTTCAATTTGCCAGCGCCTTTGTGCCATAATCCAGCTTCGTTGCATTGCCCAAAAAGAGTCTGCTATGAAAGTGCTTCACTGTTCCGCGCTGTTATTGACCACGTTAATGCTGCAAGCCTGCGCGACAAAAAACGCATCACAGCCACCAGCCGTACCGATGGCGAGTTTGGATAAACCCAGTTCAATCAAAGCACAGTCCTTTATTATGCGTGGAGAAGTCGTGGTAGGTCATGAGGCGCAAACCTTTACACCTTGTGGTAGCAATCAACAATATTGGCTAGCACTGACGCCACAGCAGACTCAGCAAGCCTTGAGTTTGGCTCGCTCGCCTTATCAGCCTTTGTATGGAGAGCTCATCGGTACTTTATCAGCGCCAAGCCGCACAGGCTTCGATGCCGATTCCAGCGCACGTTTCAACGTGACCAGCATCAATATGCTCAGTGCTGAAAATCCTAAACGCTGCAATCAACCACTCAAATCGACACGCGCTTTTGGCAACGAACCGTCATGGTCCATTCACTTTGAAGGGAAAAACCTTAACTTTCAAACCATCAGCGGTGAAACTCAAACATTCGCTATCACAAAAAGTCAGCTATCTGAAACCAAGCGTGAGTACCAAATAAATCAAGGTTCGCTGCTCCTCACACAAAAAATGTGCAGTGACGGGATGAGTGACTCGCTGTACGGCTGGAGTTCCACCTTGAAGGTCGGTGAGAAAAGCTATCAGGGGTGTGCCACCTTAGGTAATAGTGATGCGACGCTTCCATGGGTTGGGGCTTATCATGCTACTTCGAGCCAAAATAGGGATTTCACGATTCGTTTGCAACTGAATGCTGATCATACCGCTAGCACTCATTATGACTACAACGATGGTCAGCCATCGACCGTAGAAAAGGGGTTTTGGCAGCCATTAAACCTAAATCAGATCCAGGTTGTCATGACGCGCCACCAGCAACAATATCTGCTTTCTGAACGTATCTTTACTCGCACTGGTTACCAACTGAAAGCAGAAAAAGAGAAGGTGGGCGATGTTCTCTACCCTATCGCCAATGGCGGTTTAACGTTATTTTCTGAAAATATCGAGACACCATAAGTGACCAGACCGTGCCCGTGCCCTTGCCCTTGCCCAGTTTGCCATTTTAGCTATCAATGCCTCTGTTCACTGCAACCAACACTGGATAGCCAACTGCGCATTGCACTACTGATGCATGAAAATGAACCGCATCGAGCGACCAATACTGGCAAGCTGCTGCTGCGTAGCTTGCCCAATTCCTCGGTGTATATCTGGGACCGAGTCTCTACGGCGAAATCATTACAAAAGAGAATTCTGGATGAGAAGTTAAACGCGGTGGTTATTTTTCCTTCGACGCGCAGTCAATCGCTCACCGAATACCAATCTCTCTCAACGTCTGACACTCAAGAAATCGTGTTTATTATCCTGGATGGGACATGGCAAGAAGCCAAGAAGATGCTCAATAAGAGCCCTTGGTTATCCGATTTACCGCAGCTACACCTCACCCCAAATCAAATCTCTCAGTATGGATTAAGGCGAAATCAAGATGCTGGTCATTTATGCACGTTAGAAGTGGGCGTTGAGCTGCTCAACTCTCTCGGAGAAGCAAATAATGCGAGAGAGTTACGCGCGTTTTTTTACTTACTATCTCAAGGCTTTTCAAGCGGATAAAAGCGGTCACGCCCTAAAGCTGCAGTAATGAATCCAGTTGATGGATTTCAATATCAGGCAACACTTTAGCCTTACGACTGGCGAGCAAGGTTTGGCCTTGATCGTTATACCAACAGGCTTGGAAACCATTGCATTTTGCGCCTTGCACATCGGTTATCAGATGATCACCAACGTGTAAAATCGAGGCTGCAGGTAGCTGTAATGCAGCCTGCGCTTTGTCAAAAAGATCCGGATACGGCTTAGCCAAGCCATCGGGACCCGCTTTAAAAATTTGTTGAAAATAATGCCCCAAGCCAATTTTGTGCGGGTCAACATTGCCGTTGGTAATCGCCACTAACGGCATGCGCTTTGCCAGTTCGGTCATCACGCGGTGCGTCTTCTCTGGCACAGTGATTAAGTGACGTAACCGCAACACTTCTTCAATGGCATTCTGCGCAGCCTGTAAAGCAAGTTGCGGCGAATAGCCTAATTGAATTAAGCCTTGTTCTATCTGCTTAAATCGCCACTGAGTGACATCATGGCCGAGCAGTGGCTCTTGCAGCGCCAGTTGCTGTTTAAGTTGCTGCCACCAACTTATCGGACGCGTCGCGGAAAGCGGATGATGAGTGTGCAGCCACACGACCATTTGCTGCTCAACATGACGGATCACTGGATGGTTGTCATACAGCGTGTCGTCCAAATCAAAGCTCATCGCTTTAATGGGGCCGATATTGCGATAAAAGTGCATGCGTTACTCGCTCTGTTTCTTTTTACGTGCTCTTGGGTGCGCTTGGTCATAGGCCTGCGCAAGATGTTGAAAGTCCAAATGAGTATAAATTTGCGTCGTCGAAATATTCTCATGACCCAGCAACTCTTGCACAGCACGTAAATTATTGCTCGATTCAAGCATGTGAGTCGCAAAAGAGTGGCGCAGTTTATGTGGGCTAATATGGCTAGCCACCGCCTGCTTTTGCCCCCACTCGGCCATGCGTTTTTGTACGTTGCGATGAGAAATACGAACACCCAGCTTTGAAACAAACAAGCTTTGCTCATCAGCGTTCGCAAACTGCGTCCGTATTTTCAACCAATGCGCCACCCATTCTTTGGCTTGGCCAGCAAAAGGCACCTTACGTTCTTTATCCCCTTTACCCACCACTCGAATCTCGCCGCGGCTAAAGCTCAGGTCTTTTACATTAATGCTGACGAGCTCCGCTAAACGCAACCCAGCACCATACATCAATTCCATCATGGCTCGATCGCGCACTGATAGCGGATCATCATCCTTGACTTCGAGTAGTTGCGCGACTTCATCCACATCTAAGTTTTTCGGTAACGGGCGTTTTTTACGCGGTGCTGCAACGCCTTTGGCCGGGTTAGCTGTCAGTTCACCACGCAAGATCAAGAAATCAAAAAAACTGCGCAATGAAGAGAGACGCGTCGCTAAACTGCTGGCTTTCATCCCTTCACGCATCCCTTTGCTCGCCAGCTGCCGCACCCAAGCGGCATCGACTTGTTGCCATTGATTCAGCCCCATCTGCACCAAATGCTGCGCCATGGTTTCCAGCTGTTGTTTGTAATTGCGTTGGGTGTGCAAGCTCAACCCTTTCTCGCTCCGCAGATATTCATAGAAGCGAGTTAAGGGCTGCTGTAAGCCGTTAGGCAGAGGTGTGGCTGATTCGGTCATGCTCAATCGGTTGCCAAGGTAGAGTCTCAATTAAATGAGAGAGAACTAACGCCAAATGACGTAAAAAGAGGGTATCCATACTCGGTTGAAAATGGCCGCCATCTTCACTTGCAAACGCTAATACGCCTTGTGATGAGCGCTTACCTAATGGTAGCACCACATACGAACCCATTTCTGGCACAGCGGTTTGTTCACCAAATAACGCTTGGCGATCCAACTTTTTCATACGCCCTAAATAAGCATTTTTGCCATTAAAATGGTTAGTTGCAAAACGCTGCCATTGCTCTTGGGTCAATTGATAATCGGTTTCAGGCGAGGCCAGTAAACGTATATACGCTACCAAACCTAAGGTTTGCGCTTTGTTTTCTATTGCCTTGCATACTTGCGGCATTGAATGACATTTTAAGATCTGCTCTTGCAGATCCATAAATTCGTGGAAAGTGCGGTCATTATTGGCCGCTAATGACATAAAGGCGGTGATCTCTTCCTCTAACTCCTCAATTCTCTGGCGCTGACGATTCAGTTGTACATGCACCAAAGAGACCGCACCTTGTTGATGGTGCGGCAAGGAGAGCCTGTCAACCAGCTCTGAACGCTGGAGGAAAAAATCTGGGTGATCTCGTAAATATTCAGCCACAACTTCGGCTGTGAGTGCATCCGCTTCAACGTGTGACAAAACGATTCCTTATCTTACTTAACCCTAACAAGAGACTTGACCATCAAACACATGAGTCGCAGGGCCTGTCATATAGAGTGGCTTACCCGGCCCTTGCCAGTGGATCTCTAACGAGCCACCAGGTAAATGTACTGTCACCTCTTCCGCCAATAACCCTTGAAGAATACCAACGGCAACCGCGCCACACGCACCACTGCCACACGCTTGAGTTTCACCCGCGCCACGTTCATAAACACGTAGCTTCACTTCATTGCGATTCAGCACTTGCATGAAGCCTGCGTTAACACGCTCTGGAAAACGCTCATGGGATTCAAGCAGTGGACCCAAAATTTCAACCTCAGCGGTTGTCACATCCTCCACCACTGTCACCACATGCGGATTGCCCATGCTCACCGCCCCGCAGAACAAGGTTTTCTCTTCAACGCGCATGATGTAGGTTTTCTCTGCCTGTTTGGCTCGAAATGGAATCTTATTAGGCTCAAATTCTGGTATGCCCATGTTGACGGTGATTTGATCATCCTCTTCAACATTTAAAACCATTTTGCCTTTTTTAGTCGTGACTCCAATGCTGTACTTATTGGTCAGCCCTTTCATCCGCACAAAGCGAGCAAAGCAACGTGCGCCGTTGCCACATTGTTCAACTTCGCTGCCATCGGCATTAAAAATACGGTAGTGAAAATCACTTTCCGGATCATACGGCGCTTCAACCACTAATAGCTGATCAAACCCCACGCCAGTATGACGATCCGCCAAGCGGCGGATCAAATCAGGGGAGAAGAAGACGTTTTGTGTAATGCAATCAACGACCATGAAGTCATTACCCAAACCGTGCATTTTAGAAAAATGGAAATGCATAATGCTTCAATTTACTCCGGCAGAATACGCTCTAATGCCCATAGGCTCGATAGTGCTTCACGCTGACGAACAAGGTGGGTTTGTGCACCATCCACCATCACTTCCGCCACGCGAGTACGTGTATTATAGTTCGAAGACATCACAAAACCGTAAGCTCCTGCTGAGCGAACCGCCAGTAGATCTCCCTCATCCAAGACCAATGAACGATCTTTACCCAAGAAGTCACCGGTTTCACAAATAGGCCCAACCAAATCATAGGTTAGCGCTTCACCTTGGCGCGGCACAACAGGAACAATATCTTGCCAAGCCTGATAAAGCGCTGGACGCATCAAATCGTTCATCGCCGCATCAATAATGGCAAAGTTTTTGTGTTCGGTATGTTTGAGAAACTCTACTTTCGTCAACAACACGCCCGCGTTAGCCGCAATAGCACGTCCCGGTTCAAAAATCAGTTCGAGACCTTGATGGTTACTCAAACGCGCCAACAAGGCTTTGGCATAATCGGAAGGCTGCGGGGGTAACTCATCGCGATACACCACACCTAAACCACCACCAACATCCAAATGTTTAATGGTGATCCCTTCCTCTTTAAGCTGATCAATTAACGCAAGTAAGCGATCGGTTGCATCAATAAAAGGGGCAATAGCAGTCAGTTGAGAGCCAATGTGGCAATCAATACCATGAATGCTGAGATTCTCTAGGCTTTGTGCCAAGCGATAAACATCCAGTGCACGGTCAAAAGCAATACCAAACTTATTGTCACGCAAACCGGTTGAAATATAAGGGTGGGTTTGTGCATCCACATCAGGGTTGATGCGCAGTGAAATCGGTGCTTTGACACCCAGCTCGCCAGCCACTTTATTTAAACGTGCTAATTCAGGCTCGGATTCAACGTTAAAGCATTTAATCTTGAGCTCCAACGCGCGTTTCATTTCAGCTTCCGTTTTACCGACGCCAGAAAATACCACTTTCGCCGGGTCACCACCCGCCACCACAACACGCTCTAGCTCTCCTGCCGAAACAATATCAAAACCTGACCCTAAACGCGCCAACGTGTTTAATACGCCTAAGTTTGAGTTAGCCTTCACCGCATAACACACCAGATGAGGGTGTTCGCCTACCGACTTATCAAAAGCATGCCAGTGACGCTCTAAAGTAGCGCGAGAATAGACATACAAAGGCGTGCCGTATTGCTCAGCCAACTCTGTTAATGCGACATTTTCAGCCCAAAGCTGACCATCGTCCTGATAATTGAAGTAATCCAAAATTCGTTTCCTTTAAGCTAAATCAATGACTATGGCTGAGGTTGTTCACTCTGCTCAGGCTCTGCTGGCATGTATAACGGCCCGGTTTGACCACACCCTGCGAGAGCAAGGAGTGACAACATAAAAAGTGCAGCGATTGATTTTTTCATTTTGCATGTCGTGATTATTGAGTCAATGCCCCCTATAATCGCACCACAATCAGGAAAAGCAATAGGATAGACAGGATGAACGATACTGAATTTCACCAACTTGTCGATGAGCAGCTAGAAATCATTGAACAAGCAATAGACAACGCAGGTGCCGACATTGATTACGAAACCTCAGGCAATGTGATGACGTTAGAATTTGATGACCGCAGCCAAATTATTATTAACCGCCAAGAGCCAATGCATGAAATTTGGCTGGCATCAAAGTCAGGCGGTTTCCATTTCAAACTGATCGACCAAAACTGGATTTGTTCAAAAACAGGGCTGGAATTGATTGCGATGGTGAAACAAGAATGTGAAAAACACGCTGGCGAAACGATCGACTGGGTGTAAAGCAACAACGCCAAGTGACAGATGTGTGACTTGGCGCTACCGAACTAAGCGTTGACCGCTTTTGAAGGACGAGAATAGAGCGCGGAATCGTTACGATAAGGGACAATATAGCTTTCCCCTTCTTCTGGGTGGACGATTTGATAATACTGCGGCAGATTGAAGTTAATAAGTTTAGCGGAGAGTGGGTTACCGTCGCGCACTGAGGTATAAAAGCTGTTGACGTTAGTGATCATCTCATCTTTTTCGCCGCTGAACTGGTGATAGACTTCAATTTGGTTCGACTCATCCAACACATAAATGTTGAAGCCTTTATCAGTATCTTCAAAGAAAAACTGCACTAAGCCTTCACTAGCAAAACCATCGACGATTTCCGGCAGTTGATAATCTTGATCGCGATCGAGCATTAACAGCGGTGAACCTTTCAATTTGTTGGTTGAAATACTGCGGTAAAAATCTACCGAATTTTCCAACTTCTGTACCGAAACCCCTCGCCGTTCAAAAAACAGACCATACATTTGATCGCCAATGCGTAACGCTTTAAAACGGCGACGTTTCTCTTGCTCTACCGGTTTCAAACGCAAATCGATACATTCCGCCAGCAACTGGTACACCATGTTGCGCATCACGCCACGCAGACTTTTGCTGTAACAAAATACATCGACAGACTCTGGCGGTAGCGCATCTTGGTGCATTTTGCCAAGCACGGTTTTCAACGCGTCGAGCATCGCCGTTTCGCCAGTAAAATGGAGAGTCCGTACTTCATGCCACGAGTTGCGATACACCAAATCGACACTACCGACTAAGCTTTTTTGTTCAGATCCGAAACTGAAAATATCTATATTTTTCAAATCAATTTTGAGCGACTTACCGCTTAATTCCGCAGTAGGATCATTTTCAAAGTTGATGAACATCGCCAGTTGACTGATTTCACAAGGGCTCGCTAAGGCCTGCATGGTCGGCCGCCGCTTACGCAACGAGAAGGTATTACGCAAATCGCTAACCATTTGATAGAACTTATCAATATCCAACTGTGCGTCACGTACTACTGAATGCAAATGAGTTGATTCCGTGATCAAACCATTAAAGAAGGCCCAAGAAACCAGCTTACTGAGGTATTCATTATGCTCAAGGAAAGGTTGGCCAATCATACGATGGGCAACCAGAGGCTGTTTATACAGATACCAGCCCGCTTTATTGGTTCGCCCTTCTCGAACTTGAATGAACGAGAGATCCGGCTCGTGCAGATCTGGCGAAATTTGTGGATTCAGTAGCGTAACTTTACCCGGCAACACCTCAAACACCGCATACAACTTACGTGCGAGGATTGATATATCTTGTGGGCTAATGGCCGAGGTGATGTCATTACGGCGTGCAAACTGGATCAAGTTTCGATAGCTCAGCATCAACGCATCTAACAACGCATGGTGGACAACTTTAACTTGTTCGACTTTCCAATTACGGCGATTGTCTAATTCTTGAACAACAGATTCCGACCAATTCCATTGCTGAATCATGTGGCTTAATGCTTCTCGACGCCATGCCACTGAGCCTAAGCTCGGCTCACGGGATAACTTTTCATGCGTTTTGAGATAAAAACAACGACGCACCAGATCAAGACGGGCAGAATCACCAATACGTTCAAGGTAACGCGTCACTTTTTCAAGCATCAAATAGTAAGCATCCATACTGTACAAATCAGGTTCATGAGTAAAAAACCGTCGTTTGGTATCAATGCTTAATAATTGCGTGTGTGGGTACTCCCACGAATACGCCTCAAGCAGAATCGCTTTTAACACTGACTTGTAAGGCGAGTCGATGCTTTTATAAAGCTGCCAAAGGTTTGCGCCGAAATACTCTTCAGCAGGAATGCGGTTCAACTTACCAAAATCGATCCATTCACTGCAATTAATGTAATCATTGCTGCACAATTCGTGCACGTATTCGTCGTAGCACTCTTCCATTTCAGGAGGCACGATTTGCCACAGTAAACGCTTGCCTGCCAAGCGAACAGCAGAGCGATAGAACTCGTCTAATAGCAGGAGATGTTGCGATGAACCGCAGTTTTCGCCTGTCATCTGCTCAGAATGATTACTGCGAAAACGTAGCTCATCCATCAAGAAAAAGTTGGCTTCCACCCCTTGGCTCTTTGCCCAATCGGTGATCAACAAACATTTGTTGCTTAAGCTTTCCCGCTCATCACAGCTCATACTCGATGCTACACATACCCAAATATCTAAGTCACTCGAGGTGCTTTGACCGATCGACGAGGTACTGCCCATGGTATACAGAGCAAGAATAGCGGGGGTGTCTGCGGTCGGTAAGGGTTGACCTAAGGTGAGTTCTGTATCTTCAACCAGCTGACGTTGGATGTCGTTAGGCTCAAAACCATAGACACCATAAGGGACTTTTGCATCGTAGTAGCCGGGAATAATCGGGTGATTGAAGTGCAGTAATGCAGGAATGAAATGAAATACACGTTGACTTTGCAAATCCATGAGCGCCAGCGCACGCTCGGTACGTTGCTGGTTGAGATTGTCTAATCGTTGAATTAACGTCTTGGTGTAAGCCTGCAAGGTTGATTCCTTGGTTGAAACATTAACACGCGCTTTGATTATATTTTATTCTAAAGCACCAAAAAAACGTGATCAATCTAACATTTTCTTTCCATTTGGTAAAGCCCTCTCGATGCATATCACACTCAGGCAGAGCATGCCTACAATGCACCCCAATGACCTTGGCTATAGTGTCGTAGCTATTTACACTTTGTCGTAATAGCTCATTATATAAACGAGATATAAATCACACAATTTTGACCAATTTATGCTATCTCTTCATCAATCCTTCACAGCGACGATCTAGTAGTAAACCTTTCATAGCGGGAATGATAGGATTAAACCATCCATTACCTACACTCGGGATTATCATGACTCACGCAACACCCATTCGAATCGCCACACGTAAAAGCCCGCTCGCCCTTTGGCAAGCTTATTATGTTAAAGATGCGCTGCAAGCGGCTCATCCTGGCCTAGAAGTGGAATTAGTGACCATGGTAACCAAAGGCGACGTCATTTTAGATACGCCTTTAGCTAAAGTGGGTGGTAAGGGGCTTTTTGTCAAAGAGTTGGAAGTCGCTATGCTTGAAGACCGAGCCGATTTAGCAGTGCATTCAATGAAAGATGTTCCCGTCGATTTCCCTCAAGGGCTTGGACTAGTGACGATTTGTGAACGCGAAGATCCACGCGATGCTTTCGTTTCAAACACCTATAAAAGCATTGAACAACTGCCTCAAGGTGCCATCGTCGGCACCTGCAGCCTACGTCGCCAATGCCAACTCAAAGCATATCGACCAGACCTTGTGATTAAAGAATTGCGTGGCAATGTCGGTACTCGTCTTGGAAAACTCGATGCAGGTGAATACGATGCGATTATTCTCGCCGCAGCAGGTTTAAAA
Organism: Vibrio anguillarum; assembly: GCF_001989995.2. Taxonomy (GTDB): domain Bacteria; phylum Pseudomonadota; class Gammaproteobacteria; order Enterobacterales; family Vibrionaceae; genus Vibrio; species Vibrio anguillarum. Next base: position 4,363 of record NZ_JAHGUP010000064.1, on the reverse strand, counting down.
CGTTTGAAGCTTGAAGATCGCATTCGCAGCATTATTGAACCAGAACAATCGCTTCCTGCAGTAGGGCAAGGTGCAGTCGGGATTGAATGCCGTTTAGATGACGAACGTTTAAGAGCATTGCTTGCGCCACTCAACCATTCTGACACGGCTGATCGCGTGAAATGTGAACGAGCCATGAACCTAACATTAGAAGGCGGTTGCCAAGTACCTATCGGTAGCTACGCATTGCTCGATGGTGATCATATTTGGTTAAGAGCATTAGTCGGTGAGCCTGATGGTTCTAAAATTGTGCAAGGTGAGATTCGCGGCCACCGCTCCGATGCCGAGCAATTAGGAATCACGCTTGCCCATCAATTGCTCAATGATGGAGCGCGAGATATTCTGTCCAAACTCTACTGCGAGCACGAATAAAGCATGACGGTGTTGGTCACTCGCCCCGAAAATCAAGGGATTGAACTTTGCCAACAATTAGCGGATCTCGGTATCCGCTCCGTTCACCATCCACTGATTCAGATTAATGCAGGAGTCGATCTCCCGTATTTACTCCCAGAACTTCAGCAATGCGACATTATTATTGCGGTTAGCCAAAACGCGGTGACGTTCAGTCATCAATTTTTGCAAGATCACCGATATTTTTGGCCAAATGACGCCAGATACCTTGCCGTTGGTCAAAAAACCGCACATGTTTTCAGCAAATTAAGCCAACAAAAAGTACACTATCCGCAGATAAGTGACAGTGAACACCTGCTTGCCCTACCGCAGTTGCAATCAATATCGGGCCTTAAGGTGATGATTTTACGTGGTAATGGCGGACGTGAGCTCATCCACGACAGCTTAATCGAGCGTGGTGCTGATGTGGTGTATAAGGAAGTGTATCGACGCGATACGATCACCCTCTTTGCCGCCGAATCGATATCTCTGTGGCAGCAACAGCAAGTCACTCAGTTAGTTGTCACCAGCTCAGGTCAACTCAATTTTATGATGGATCAATTCTCTGATTCACAACGACTCTGGCTGCTAAATTTAGCTCTTTTTGTCCCAAGCGAGCGAATTCGACAAGAGGCGCTGCACATGGGATTTGGGTGCGTCACGAACGTGGGAAGCGCCTCCAATACAGAACTCGCGGCTAGTATTAGCCAATCTAGACAGGACTCTAAGCATGACAAGCAAAAATAATAACCCGCATATTGAACCTGAAAAAGCAGCCACACCTCCTCTGGTTACAGAAAAAGACGCAACGGATAACCTTGATTCACCAAAAAGTTACGTGCAGGATCCCACGTCTCAGCCTGAAGAAAAGAGTGATAAACGAGCAAAGCGCAGTATCAAACTTTCTGTTATTGCAATTAGCCTATCCATCATTTTCAGTGGTGGTATAGCCTATCAAATGCAGCAAAAAGACGCCTTTTACCAAGCCAAAATCAACGCATTGCAGACTCAATTAACACAAACCCAAAGTCAGCTCGCGGCTGAAATCAATCAAATAAAGCAAGAAACACAAGCCAAAGCGGACCAACTCACTCACAAAACTGACGTAGCCTTGAATCAACAGCAAAAAAGTATCGACAGCTTGCAACTGGCGATAGCTGATATCAAAGGCCGCCGTCCCAACGACTGGCTACTAGCAGAAGCTGACTACTTAGTGAAACTAGCAGGCCGTAAACTTTTTCTAGAACATGACATCGTCAGCGCGACCAAGCTAATGGAAAGCGCTGATCAGCGTATTGCTGAATTGAATGACCCAAGCTTAGTGCCGCTACGCAAAGCCATGGCGCGTGACATTACTCAGCTCAAAATCATCCCATTGATTGATCGTGAAGGGCTAGTGTTACGCTTAACAACCTTACAGCAACAAGTTGACACTCTACCGCTGGCCAATGCTATGTTGCCTGAAACTCAGCAGCAATCAGCACCACAAGTTTCCGAAAATATTAACGACTGGCAAAATAATCTCGTTAGCTCATTGAAAGACTTCTCGGAGAACTTCATTACCTTCCGCACTCGAGACGGTAATGCCATTCCGCTACTGTCACCTGAGCAGCACTTCTATCTAAAAGAAAATCTCAAAGCAAAATTAGAAACCGCCATCAAAGCCGTATACGCAGAACAACAAGAGATTTATACAACGGCACTGAGCACAGCAGATAAATGGTCAGCCAGCTTCTTTAATTCCGATGATCAGAGTGTGCAGCAGTTTAATCACGCGCTATTGCAGCTCAGTAAACAAAATATACAAGTGCAATATCCAGTTAAACTTGAAACTCAGCACGAACTCGCTGATGTCATCACTGAACGCCTACGCCGTGAAGTTTCTCCAATGAGCGTTACGGAGGACAAGTAATGTTTAGAGTCATCTTTCTTTTTGTTGTATTAGGGGCCGGTTTATTTGTCGGAACCCAATATGCTGGCCAGCAAGGTTATGTTCTTATCTCTATAGCTAATAGAACAATAGAGATGAGCGTAACCACCTTAGTGATCTTTGTGATTGCACTCCTCTCTGGATTATTTAGCTTAGAATATCTCCTCAAAAAAGCATTCTATGCCAGTTCAAACACATTAAACTGGTTCAGCGTACGTAAGTTAAAGCGCTCTCGCCGTTATACCAATGAAGGTATCATTAAACTTCTAGAGGGAGACTGGAAGCAGGCAGAAAAGAAAGTCACTCGCTGGGCGAACCACCATGATATGCCGCTGCTCTGCTACCTTGTTGCATCGGAAGCTGCGCAGGGAATGGACGACAGAGCAAAACGAGATCACTATTTAGATCTCGCCAGTCAGCAAAGTAATGCAGGCCTAGCCGTTGAATTAACTCGCGCCAAGCAGCAAGTACGAGAAGAAGAGTTTGAGCTGGCGCTAAGCACTCTATCAGCATTACAAGCCACTCATCCGAATAACACCATCGTGCTCAACTTACTCAAGATAACATACGTGCACCTAGAACAGTGGCAACCGCTGCTTGAGCTTTTACCTAAGCTCCAAAAAGCAAAACAGATCGATACGGACGAGAGCCAACAACTGAACCAAAAAGCACAATGCGGTTTACTAAAAAACGTGGCCCAGCAGCAAGGTAGTGAAGGCTTAATCAATCATTGGGACAAGCTTCCAAGGAAAACCAAAAACGACGTCATTTTAACTCAATGCTTCATCGAGCAGTTGATTCAACGAAAAGCAGATTCGGAAGCATTTACCGTCATTAAAGAAACATTAAAAAAACATCCAATGCCAGCTCTGTATTCATTATTGGCAGAGCTCAATTTACCAGATAGATACCCAGCAATTTTGTTGTTACAAGAAGCCATTAGTAAGGATAGTGGTAACGCCGAAGCACACAGCGCACTGGCTCAATTGTATATGAGAGAGCAGAAATGGGCAGAGGCGCAAAGCCATTTGGAAAAAGCGTTATCGCTCCGTGCCAATGTATCTGATTACGCTTATCTTGCCGATAGCCTTGAAAAACAAAACTATCCTAAAGCCGCCGCAGAAGTCTCACGTAAGGCACTGACCATGATAGAGCATGTTTAAATGGCAATCTAACTAAGCACCTAAAAATAACCTTATACCAATTAAAGAAAAGTACGATCTCATTAAGGCTATCTAACTATTGTTAAATATCACGATGGATAGCCTTAATAGCACCGATTTCAAAACGCTGGCGAGCCAACAAAAACCATCCTAATTCTACTATTACCCGCTTGAACACCTGGGATTTCCTGGATAATTTCTTGATCAAAATGCCATTTGACTTAAGGCCGAGCACGGCACAAAACCTCGAACTGTGAAGCCACAGCGATTTGAATATGCGTATTTATTTGGGTCGGCTTGGGTCATGCCCCTAAAAATGAATAGGTGAGGCCGTCGTTATAATGGATGGTGCTGGTAGGTATATAAGTGCAGTTTAGTCATGTCAGTGTCATCACGTTTCTTCCTACTCACCGTGCTAAATCCAATAGAGCAAGTGTGCAGTTGGCTCACGCTAACCAACAAAGTTTTGCGGATCACAACGACATTATGTCTGAGGTGTTCAATGTGTAAAATCGATTTTTGGAAAGTACAGATAGGGTGATCAAGATATGTTCGAGGGATTGAATTAAGCTATTAATTTTCCAGATTGGCATGTTGATATAAAACGAAAAAAACCGCTGTAAAAACAGCGGTTTTTTCTTTAAAAGTGGCGGAGAGATAGGGATTTGAACCCTAGGATAGCTATTAACCATCGCCGGTTTTCAAGACCGGTGCTTTAAACCACTCAGCCATCTCTCCACAAATTGTCACTAAAAATTAGTCTTACTTTGATAATGCTATATTTTTAGTTTTGCTTTCATATTTTTAATGATATGTAAGCGATATTCAAAGCCTGGCGATG
>NZ_JAHGUP010000063.1 GCF_001989995.2 Vibrio anguillarum | reverse complement strand
CTTGTGATCAAGAGACAGGGGCAAACCTTCCTTTTTGTTATTCCGGCTCAATTAACTTTAGGAAGTACCACTACTTTCGTTTTGGCCCAAATATCTTGGAACCCTCTTTTTTGTTGATCAAAGGGTACGGTGAGGTTTGCCAAGCCAAAGCCTGAGGTGAACAAACGTATTAAAGCTTGCGTGGCGCTGATTGAATTTCCATCTTGTTCGTTAATTATCAAAAGTCGCCAAGCACGCATCCCTAATGTCTGGCCTGCTCTTGTCCAGAAAAAGACGAAGAAGTAGACCCAGACAGCGGCAAGGTAAAATGTGTAAACATAGCTCCAAATGGGATGACGAGTGAGAAGGTCGCTGACATCTGCATACGAGCCATAGCTCATCACATTCAACGCAACGAGAGCTTCTAATATAGCAACGACAACACCAGCAGCCATCATCTCAAGAGCAATGATGATTAATGCATCGTAAATGAGCGCACCAAATCGGCGTAGTAATCCGGCAGGCGGTAGAGAAATAGAGTTACTCATCATATCTAAACATCTTTTGTATTCGCGAAATTGCAGCAGCATATAGCCTCGAAGAGGATCTGAAAAGAGAAGAGACGCACAGCTTGAAGGTTTGTGGCGAAAATATCGGCAAACGATTTGTATTTCAATATTTTGTTATTGCGCCAATAACTTTCTTACGTATAATGCCAACCATCAAAGGGCAATGCCCAAGATGCCGGTGTGGTGAAATTGGTAGACACGACGGATTCAAAATCCGTTGCCTTCGGGCGTGGCGGTTCAAGTCCGCCTACCGGTACCATATTTAAATGATAAAGCCTCGACGAAAGTCGGGGCTTTGTTGTATCTAGCACAATCAAAAGCTTACCTCAGTTTTCCTTTTCTATTATCAGTAAAAATCTCTCCAAATAGACTCCCTTTATCGCGCTTCAAATCTTCTCCATGGTCCATCTATGGTTCATCGCATGACGAATCTGTGCGCAAGGGAATCCTAGTAAATCCAACAAACTCCGGTTACTGCAAACTCGCAAGCCAGTATTGGCAAAAGCTCTGAGCTGTCAGAACCATGGTACGACCATGGTGAATTTACGGTGAATGGATTTAGGTATGAAGTTTGGTTTGGGTAAAAGTTCGTTTTGATGAACTGCTGTTAAAGGCTTTTATCATGGGGTTTGTTGGTTAGTGTGTATTAAGGCTGTAGGGGATATACATTAACAACCAATCACACGAACAAATTCATCGGCAAGTTGCGCTCAATATGCAACTGTGTAATCTTTGGCGTAATGTTGTCCAAATGGAGTTGATTGCACTATGAAAGTGATATTCGTCGATGCCGAGAATGTTGGGCTGAAAGAGCTTGAAAAGATTAATGCCTCGATTGTCGATAAGGTATTTGTGTTCTCGAAATCAGATGCGGTTAAGTTGGTATGCGAAAAGTCTCTGTACCTTTGCTTGAATGATTACCCCACAGGACAGAACCAAGCTGATTTCTACATTATTGCGTACCTATCGAGAGTCTTACTGGCTTTGGATAAGAAGCAATTAGGTTCGATTCATTTCGAGCTATATAGCAATGATGAAAACCTAATCACGGCGTTTGAATTTCAGTGTGATCAACTGGGTGCTACTTGCCAGAGTATTAGAACTAGAGAGCAGACCGTCGTACCAATCACTGAATCAGCATCAACATCACCAAAACCGAACTCAGCAGAAGCTAAGTTATTAAAAGCTCTGAAATCACCGCACTCATTAGATCCCCAATTTCAGCAACGGTTAGGGTTATCTAAATCTGATTTTACTAAAGCGATTAATGAGCTATCGAAAAACAATCAAATCAAGCGGTCTCCTCAGTCGAAGAAAATGTGGGTGAGATGTTAGCCTTGGCTAGAACAATCAGATCGTAAATATTGCTGTTAAATGACCTCTGGGTGGCTGTCTCGCTACTTCTCTGTGGTAACTGGCTGTCATTAGTGAGGTGTCGCTGTGAATTTAAACCTATGATGCTGGTGGAGTTGCTATGTGCGATATGGGATGCAATTGAGGTGATGGTATCGGTGCCTGATTGATGGCGTGAATGTGGTGAGATGAATTGGTTGTACTGTGGTGATTGGTTCTGGATATTAAATATATAATAACGAGTACAACCGCTTGCCGTAGGCCGCTGTTGTACTCGTTATTATTAATAGTATGTTAGTGGTTCAGGTGATGAAATTTGGCTGTGAATGTCCTTGAAAAGTGCTTTTCTGGTATCAATTCCCATATGCTGACTCACTTCATGCTGCTCTCAATTTTGCTAATTAGAAAGTCCCCAAACTCTTTAGTTATCTGTACTTTATCGTTGCCGAAATTGAGGGTGCCAAGGGAAAAGTTGCCTGATTTCGTTACTGGAGTTTCAGGGTATAGCTGGCGGAACTCTTCTAATGCTGTATTACGTTTAATGTCATGCTCCCACCATGAACCACCGAAATCACAGCTACGGTTTTGTCCTTCCATGTACCAAGGCCAGCGTTCTTTCCATGCCTCTTGTTTTATTTCTTCATCTGTAACATGGAACAAGCTACCTGTAACTTTGAAGTAGCTGAGTAGAGAGCCTGAGCCTACACCAGCTGTGATGATGACATCACCCTTACTAACTCCTTTAGGTTTCTTTTTGGAAAAGTGTAGGTTTTGGTGAAGGTCGGAAAAATCTTGACGTTCTTCAAGTAATACAGGGTCGTCACGAGTACCAATTGGTTTAAGGAAGTAAAGAGGCTCTTTATCAGAGTCGCTTTCTGATGAGTAAACTCGTGGTAGGATATCGATGTCAGCACTTGGTTGTTTTGTTTCCCATGCTTTTTGTGAGCTGTACTGCTCGGCGAACATCACGGCTTTTTTAAGTTGAGTTAATGTCAACTCTCTAAACTCAATGGCTTCGTAAATTTCATCAATAAGATTGTCCAAATGCTCGCTGTGTGGGGTTAGTACTCCCCATTCGTGATTGTGGTGCAATCCGTTATTAGTGAAATTTGCCGATGTGATGATAGCTTGATGTTCATGGCCAGCGGTTAGGGCATAGATCTTTCCATGCAAGCTATTGTCGATATGAACTTTTGCCTTTACTTTTGGGTGCTTTGCTTTGAAGTATTCGAGGAAATCTAATAGCTGTTTTGGTTTAGTTAACTGTTCAGGGTCATTAGCTTTAAATGTAGTAACTAGTTCAATACATTTGATTGCATTGAAATGAAAACCCTCTAAAAAGTGGGTCATATCAGAGGATAAGAACGGTGATGTAATGAGAAGTCTATCGCCACCTTGAGCAATTAACTCTTGTAGATCGTGGTGATGGGAGCCAGTGATATTCGATGTTATTTTCATATTTATTATAGCCTTGAATGACGTGTCGCTATCATATTTGATTGTGTTTATCAGAGCATCAATATCGTTCTTCGGCTGTTCAGTTTTATTAACTAGAGTGGCTTGGTTCGGTGAAAAACTATACTAATCATAAGGGTAACCGTAAATAAAGACATTTAAAACTCATATTATTAATGTGATTGCATATCAATAATGGAGGTTTGAATGAGTACCCAACGACTCACCACAGCATTTCTAAACAATCTCAAGCCCAATCCTGCCAACGCTAAATCCACTGATTACGAAGTTAACTTGTCTGCTATGAAAGATAGTGGATTGCCTACTGGTGCTCGCTGCCTAGTGGGTAAGTCTGGTAACAAGCGATTCTTACTCCGCTATACCAGTCCCGTAACGGGTAAGAAGGCATCCATTGGTTTAGGTAAGCATCCCGAAACCGACATTCTGACCTTGCGGAAAATAGCTAAAGAGTATCGCCAGCAAATCCTTGAGGGTATTGATCCGAAGATCGAGCGTGATACTGAAAGGGTTGATTCTTCTATGACCCTAGAGCGATTCTTCAATGAGGTCTATCTCCCTTTACAGAAGCAGCGCAGAACGTGGAAAGATGATGTCGCACGATTTCGTCATGCTAAGTCGATCTATCACGTACCAATTAATGAACTAACGGCGGCGCATATCGTTAAAGTACAAATGGAGATGCAGGGTAAGATCAGTGCAACTACAGGTAAGCCTTATGCGACTGCTAGTATTTGCAGGGTATTGGCACTTCTCAAGTCGGTAAATAAGCATGCATACCGTCTTATGGACTGTCCCTTGGTGGCTGATAAGGTCAGCCTGCCTAAGCTTGATAATATCCGCACTGGTTATCTTTCCGAGAATCAACTGAAGGACTTTGTTCGCTATGCTTTGGAGTATCCAGATAAACATACAGGGTCATTTTTAGCGTTGCTGTTTTTGACTGGATTAAGGGATCGTGAATTAAGGTATTTAAAGCACGAATCGATAAATTGGGAGCAGAAAGCTCTGTATATAAGTCGAACAAAAAATGGTCGTGACCACATTGTTTATGCGAGTGATTACATGCTGTCTATCTTGATGTCGATACCCAAGGTGATGAATAATCCCTATATCTTTGCTGGACGTCGAAAGGGTAAACCTATCAGTCCAGCTAGGCATGCATTGAAAGTGATCAAGGCTAAGATGGGGCTGCCCGATATACCAGGAGATAAAGCTAACATAACCCTGCACTCAGCTCGCCATACACTTGGAACTTTGCTTGCGGCAAAAGGAGTACCTTTACATGATATTGCTAAACAATTGAATCACTCCGAGATAGGTATAACGAGTAAGTATTATGCCAAGCATACCGTTGGTCGTAGGCGTAAAATTGGCTCTCATCTATCGGATATGGTTAGTGGTGATATTCCACTTGAATAGACTGAGTAATACTTAAAACAAATCATTAGAAAAAGCCCTCGTGCAGCGACTAGCTGGACGGGGGCTTTTTCATTATTACGAGAAAAATAATTATGAAAACAGTAAACAATTTTGAAGAGGTAGCATCATTACCAATGCCTGATAGTGTTAAAGCAACACTCCTCGAACACTTGATAGAGCCATTCGGTGATGAAGAAAGCACTAAAGCGTTCTGGGATGAAGTCAGTACAACCTTGTACTTGATTGAGGAGTCTGATACTGACGAAACGTTGGATGAACAAGCCGAAGAAGATCAGCATTTCCTGCGCTTTGTCTCTAACTACCCTGAGTGGGTTCTGTTGTTAAACGATGAAAGCTGTCCTTGGTTGCTGGCGGTCGCCATAGTCACTATGGAGGGTGGTGGTGTGTACTGTTGCGCTCCAATGAATAGTCCAACATTTCCTGTCGTCAAGCTCGCTGACCAAGCTGAATCTTAATACCGAATTAAACCTGAATAATTCCATCTTAAAGGAGGTGTCCTATGGCACGTAAAACAAACCAACAACAAGAAACGATTCAACCTGAGATCGTAGAGGTTAATGAACAAGTCTCGGTTATTGACGATAAGCCAGTCGATCATTTCACTAATATCGTACTCGATGGCAAAGCGAAAAAGTTATCACCGAAAACAACAAACCATGTGTTCTATGAGGTTTCGGAACATGATGATCTAAAAGCTCTGTATATCCGTCTTTCTGGTAATGAGGGAGGCGGTCTTCACTCTAAGGAATGGATTGCCCTTGAAGATATATTTGCTGTACTAAATGAGCAAACAGACAAGCCATTTAAGAGCACTGTCTTCAAGTCAGTGTTCAAAGGTGGTAGTTCCAACAATGCTGGCTTCTTGGCGGCTTGTTGTCGTGGGTTAGATCTTATTATCCCGACGGAGAAATCTGTGTTTCTTCACCAACTCGCACCAGATTTTGAGCAACGTCGAGACGAAATTATGTCTCTAGTGGGCGATGAAACCAAGTCTGAATAACCGCGAAAATCCCATTAATTCTTACCAATCAAGCCAACTCTGGCTTTTCATACTCAGCACTAACCAAGAGTGCTTCCTTAACAATCTAAAAGAGAATTTATTATGACCTTAACTTTTGACGTTGAGCGATTGCTGCTGCCTGTCAGTATCGATCTTCAAGATGCTCTAAACCGAGTGATCAGCGAATCAGGCAAATGGACACCCATGATCCAATCGGTAGTGATTAACTTTCGAGATACTACATATAGTGTTGAAAATGGTGGTTGGCATCCAGTTGAAGTAAGACTGGTTCGACTTTACGACCAGTGGATCTTTGATTACATCACTGACTTTGCCTACTGCGGTGGTCCATATCCTGAACTGGTTAAAGAGGTGGACTTTAACTTCTCATCGGGAACGGTGGGCTTTTCTTATGTTCCTGAGTTGCCGATAACCAGTAGCGAGATAATGGAGTTCTACTCGATGTGGGAATCTAACTTTCTCAGTTACATCGGAATGGACTGCTTTGATGAAATAGAAGTCACGGTGGATTAGTTCATCACTAACCAATCAACTTGAAAGCACCATGTATGCACCATAAAATTCGCCAGTCACTTCCTAGTGAAATCAAGGCTTCCCATTGTTCCATGTTTGTCATGGTGTGATGGGAAGCCTTTTTCATTTGGGTAATGTTCTACAACGTTTTACTTAAACGTTGCAGTCGGAATTCAGAGGGGAATGGTTCAATGGAACTAGAGAAATGGTGTTTTAAACCAAGGGGGGATTTTAATTCTAACCAGTCTGGTTGGTTTGTACCGAGCTTTTGACATTAGCTACTCCCATTGCTTCAACAAGCAATGGGAGTGAGTACTGTGTTTCCTTTAGGGCGAATATGGAGAGTGGGTCGTTAATGTGATTTACCCTGAGTTTGTCCATATCCATCCGTTCTAATATCAGCACCAAGAGTGCACCCAATGGGTTGTTTTAAAAATGCAGCCAAAAGGTAAATATTTATGATGTAACGATCTCGCGTAAGGCTCTTATACCGACGGTCATCTATCTCCTTTTACAAATCGCTTCTTAGCTATAGCCTTTCTAGTGAGGCATTGAGTTCACGTATTAGCTCTAGCTTTAAACTCACAGGGGAGAGCACTTCTAATTTAGGCATCCAAGCCTTGAGAGTCGGTATCACATCGCCTAGCTTGGTAACGCGAGAGCTAATTAGCAAGCTGCCGTCTTCAAGTTGTTTTAATATCTGCTGGTTTGGTAGGAGCGTATCATTTATGAAGCACTCTGCTATATCAGCATCAACCTGCAATAACACATCTGCCTTTTCAGCTGTTAACCATTCCATTCCCTGACTGTTGATGGACTCACGCACTTTTGGACTCGGTTTATATTTATCCTCACGACGGTAAATCTGCGAAATCTTGCTCAATCTGTACGAATATAGGATGCCTGAGTGGGTAGCGGCTAAGTACCAGAGACCTCTGTCATTGACGAGTCTGTATGGGTGAACGGATTCGATGACTTGTCCTTGGTAGGCAAGGTCAATGATGGACAGTGAGGTGATAGCATCAGACAGGGTTCTAAATATCACATTAAGCGATTCAGTATTCTCCGTTCGTGGGTTCTTAAATAGGAGGTTTTGATATGCGCTACTGAATGAGATCCCGCTAGGAACCATTGCCGATAGCCCAGATTCGCTCATTATCTTTTGAATATTCGGGACGGTCACTCGGCTGACTGGTGCAAGGCGATAGCCATCTTCACACTTCGTAATAGGAGCTTTGATGAGTCTTTCATTGAAGTCACGACGTAGGGTCTTTTCGCTGACCTGATAATCCCTCATTAGCTGCTCGATAGAAAGCACCTCACCCATGAATAAACGGGTCAGGATATCACTCAATCGAAAGGCTAACTTTTCACTCTTATCACTCATTTCTACATCGTAACGGTCGGCGTGGACAGGTTGCGTCCGTTTGATTTTTAAATGAATGAAAACGTTAAGCACCTAGAACTGGCATAGGTTTTATAAGCCTTATTGCTTCTAGGCTTTCTCTACTTAAACAAAATTACCGAATGAGAGGACACAAGCTGTCCGTATGTCGGTAAATAATCTCACCAGTGTTGCAATGCAACTGAATTTAATAAGGAAACATGAAAATGATGAAACGTTGGACTTGTAGTAAATGTTCTAAAAAGACAGACGTAATGGGCGGAACTTCGTGCAGCCGTTGTGGGAAATGGGTGTGTAATTCATGTAAGCAAGTCACCCAGAACTACTGTAAGAAGTGTTGATAGTTTTAGAGTAATTGGAGGCTACTATGGGCGGTTGGACAGAAGACCAAGGCGATTATGATGATGGCACAGAAGATTCTGGTTTTAGCAGGGACTTCGATATGGAGCCGGGTGATGATGGTTGGCTAGGTGGCGACTTCATGGCTGACGATGATGACGACTAAGTCATCTCGATAATTTGAATATGTTCTAGGGCGATATCAGTGATGGTATCGCCTTTTTCATATCTGATGATTGGAGAAGTAAATGAAAAGTAATGTATTTTCGGTCTATGACCCATTGGAAAGAAGACCGAATAAGTATGAAATAGAATTTAGCGTAGATGGCGCTAAACGGGGCTGTGTGATTGGCGCAATGATTGGATCTAAAGTCCCCCACCCACTAGGTACACCTATTGGCGCAGTCGTTGGCGGCGTTTTAGGTGCTGTGTTCGGTAAGGTGGATTGAGTAATGAAAAAAGTAGAGAACATGTGCCTCTACTTTTTTTCGTAATTGTAGTCTTCCTTGAAAGCCTTGTGTTGTCATGGGGTGGCGAGGTTGTGTGTTATTAGCGCGTAGGGGATATACATCAACCACCAATCACACACTTAACTCAGTATCAATGGCTTCAACTTATGCGCTCCATGGCGTTGAATGAACACCTTTGGCTCGAAATCACAGAGTGATAGTGTGGAGTGAATTTTTGTAAGTGCCTTCTCGATGCTAGCTTTATCGCGCCCTCCATTTGGTGCTGAAAATGGGATAATGCAATCCATCAGCTTTCCGCTACTGACAATCGTATATTTACCGTTTGGACGATAGCTGTCCCAAAGCACAGAGTGATTAAATGTCCTCTCACCCGTAAATGGATTTATTGTGCCTTTTGCTTCTTCAATTATTGCTTGATAGGTAATGCTATGTTCACCGCTAATCACTAGCTCAATGAGTATTTGGTAATCCTGCTTCGTGGCATAAACGCTGTAGGTGCTAGGCTTGTATCTCTGATTATTTTGGTTTTTCAGATCTTCGTATAAGTAATCGTGAATATTTTCAGAACGAGCAGGAGTATCCAGTTTGAACGGAATATAGCTGATGCAATGGCTTGGTTGAATGAGTAAGTACACCGAACTTAGAACTGAATCTTTATTCTGATCAATGTCGTCATTCTCAATGATAATCAGCTTTGCCCTTAACGGATTTCCTTTCTTCGTTTTCTCTAAATCAGGCTTACCGAACTGTTTTTTAAAAAATTCAACCGTAGGCTCGATAAGTATTTTTTCTGATTGTGGTGTCGCTTGTTGGATCGCTGCCATGAGTAATCCATAGCTCTCATTCTCAAACCTCCTGTCTGTCGAGATAAACATTCCCAATGATTTGATAAATGATTGATTTCGCTTGTGCCAAGGTGAGATGACTAGTGTATCGACTTGAACAGAGATACGAAGCTCTATGAAATTTTCGTCGTCGCTACTGTCATACTCGGTGATGTTATTAGCACATACGGTCAATGCTACCTTGTCTTGGTTTTTTAATTTGGTTACTGAGTTGAGCCTATTGTTTGCTTTGTAACTTGAATGAGCAGAGCGCTTTGGAAACGACGTACCAACTCCTGCCTTAGCAAATGATTCTGTTAGCTGATTTGCAGTGTTATCTGCTCGCAATTGGAATAGGTGGTTCAGTGTGTCGATAAGAGCATGCTTTGAATGCGTAGACAGTTTTTGGTCTTTTGGGACAAACAAGTGGATGGTTTTCTTATAGAAGACTTTCTTTTTTCTCGGCATAGAACTAAAAATCAAACAAAATGGTACCTAATTGCCTCATTTTATAGGATCAATTCTCTTTCTGATACTGGCTTCGCTAAAAAATCGACTTTTCTAAGGCTTGCCCTTGCTATAACGCCTCAAACTTCTTCCTGGTATTACTGATTAATCTAGTTCCACGATTTACTTAGACCGAGCTAGATATTATGAGCAGTACATCTGTAGATATGACCCAAAAGGTACTTAACGCCTTGCCTCGCCCTGAAAAGGGTGAGCAAGGGATTGAGTACCGTTGGGCTAAGAACTCTCGCTTACGTGTATTGGTAACAAAGAAGAGCAAGCGCTGGGTAGTTCGTCTTGGGTGGAAAGGTCAACGCTACTATGAATCGTTTGGCACTTACCCTGAAATGAAGTTTGCTGACTTTGAGAAGTTGGCTTACCAGTTCATTGCTGATGTTCAGTCTGGTGCTTACCGTAAAGGTTCTCGTCTGACGGTGCGGCAGTTCTTTGATGAAGTGGCAGTGCCATTCAGTAAGCGTCACCACCGTGATCATAAGACGTTTGTATCTCGTGCTAAGCGTGTCATGACAACGATGGGTAATAAGCGTATTGCTGACGTGACTCGTCGTGATGTGGAGAAGTTCCTCAACTCGTTGGTTGATCTATCGCCAGCGACAGTAAACCGCTACCACGCATTTTTGTCCAAGTTGTTCTCTATGGCGGTAGAGCACGACATCATTGATAAGAGCCCAGTGAAAGGCGTGAAAAAACTGGCTGAGAACAACGCTAAAGATCGCGTGTTATCGGCTAAAGAAGCAGAAAGTTTTTGTCGCCATGCTTGCTCTGATTCTAACTTCATTCACGCCTATGCTCTGATGCTTAGCCTGCTTACAGGTATGCGTATTGGTAACGTGATTAGTATGTCTCGTTCAATGCTTGCTGATGATCTGTCGTCTGCTTTATTGCCAATGACTAAATCAGGCAAGTCTCAACGTGTCTATTTCTCTGAGCCAGCAAAGCGTTTGATCCGCAAATGCCTCAAGTTTTCTTTCAATGATTGGGTGTTCCCATCCTTGAAAAATGACGGTGAGCATATTGCTTATCCACGCGCCTGTATGGAGCGCATTCAGCACGCTATGAAAGCGGAGGGGGTACTAGCTGCACCTTTCTCTATCCACGATCTTCGTCGTACCTACGCAACTCAAATGTTGATTGCGACCAACGACATTCGTCTAGCACAGCAAAGCCTTGGTCATTCTAATGTGAATGTCACCGAGCGTTACGCCTATTACCAAAACACCCATTTAGCGCAAGCCTCACAGCAGACTGTCGAGGCGATGCTACCGAACTTCCAATTTAGCTAAGGAGTAATGATGAAACACGCATTAACCATTGAAGAATTTGCAACGGAATACAGCTTAAACGCAGCCACTGTGCGAACCAATGTCACTCGTAAGCCTGACAGCTTACCAAAGGTATTACGCATTGGTCGTAGTGTGAGGTTCCTGCGCACTGAAATTGAAAAATGGGAAAAAAACTTACTGGAAGCGGCATAAGCCAAGAAATTTTCCAGTTCTTTCCAGCTATGTATTTTGCCAACTGAGATGGGCTTGGTTGGCTCTAAAACTTTAAAACGTAAATCAACGGAGATTTTAATTATGACTACTTCAACTCAACCTCTATTCATCCGTAATGGCAACGCTGTGATTAACGCAAGTGCAGCAACGACATTAACCCATAATGGTGATTTCACTCTTTTGCTTGATGCCAAATGTAAAAAAGTCGCTTTTGAACAAGGTGAGTCATCAGTTGCGCTGTTTGATCGTGTGAAGAAAGTGATTAAACCACATGAGAAATATGCCTTAAAGCTTGAGAACGGCGGCTTCATTGATGCTCGTGTGATCTCAACGGTATTTGTTTCACCGAAGACGGAAAACCTTGTTGTAGTTGGTGTGAATGAGCGCCCTTTATGTGTCTTGGATGCGAAAGAATTTTCTGATTTAGATGGGCTGACAGAGGTGATCTTAGATGCGCTAGTTGGCATTGGTGAGGGTAACAGCATTCCTGTTATTGATTGGGCAGCATACAAGCGTCAGTAATCTGATTTCGCTTTAACTCTATGGCTCTTCGGAGCCATTTTTTGATCTACGAGGAGGATAAAATGGAAGAATCAATGAATTACTGGGGCGAAGATACTGGTATTGAGATAGACGAACCATTTGATGGTATTGAGGTCGATGAAAACTTGGTTGAAGCGTGGGGCAATGCGAGTAACGATGAGCTGCTGGATGAATTAGTAGGTAGCATTGCGCTTGAAACGATACCACTTGTTGAAAATGTTAGTGAGTATGTGGAATCGAAGAAAAAGAAAAAGGAGAAGCGCAAAGCAACGCCGTTTTTTGAGCGCCCTGTTATAGCAATGGATACCGAGTATGTGGAGTCTGAATGTGGAACCTACAACCGTATCTTGAGCTACCAATTCGCGGTTCTATACAAGGGCAAGCTATCAACGACAATCTTGTTTCCTGACTCTACCAAAAAATTAGGGCGCTTAGCTCTGGATAAGTGTTTAGTTCAGGCTATTGAAAAAGCGATGGAAGATGAAGTACTTGATAAGTGGCCTACTGACATCATTTTATGTGCTCATTGGCTATCGGCTGATTTATTCAACTTCAGTCAAGCCTTTGAGCAGTTAAAGACCCACGTTAAGGGTTTACGTAAAACAGTGGCGAGTCTTGATGATGTGTATGGTCTTGATCTTGAAAAAGTCATGTCACGTCGCATCGATAAAGAGCCTCTCAATGTTCACGACAAATCCCGCAACCGACACACCTTGTATATCACGTTCTACGACACCATGCTGCTTTCGCCCAATGGATCGTCGCTAGCCTCTGTCGGAGAACTATTGAAGATTCCAAAGGTAGAAATCCCAGAGCCTTACTCTATCTCTCGAATGGATGAGTTTCTGGACGGCAATCGTGAGTTGTATAAAAAATACTCAATTACCGACTCTATCATAAGTGCTCGCCATTTCGAGCGGGTTTCTGCCTTCTGTCAAAATACACTCGGCCTAAATTCGGTTCCCTTTACCATTGGTGGTATTGCCGTTAAAGCCTTTGTGAACAGTCTAGCGGATAAGCGTGGTTATCGTGGGTTGTTCGGATTTGAGAAAGTAACGAAAGAGGTGTGGCCTACTGATCGGGCTAAGCCATTAACGATAACTCGTGATGTTCCTGTAACTGCTCGTATGACGTTGGAAAACTTTGCTACCCAGTGCTATCACGGTGGTCGCAATGAAAGTTTTATCGCAGGCCCAACTGCAATTGATACATGGCGTGATTACGATGTTCCTAGTTGCTATTCAGCGATCACTTTAGGTTTGCGTGAGCTGGCGTATGAGCAAATGTATATGACCAACGATCTGAATGATTTGTTTGGTGATAAGTGCGCAATGGCTTGGGTTGAGTTTAAGTTTCCAGAGGGAACTCGCTTTCCAAGCTTGGCTGTTCGTTCGGACTATGGGTTGGTGTTTCCACTAACAGGTGTTACTCAGAGCACAGGTCATGAGCTTGAAGTTGCCTATAACCAAGGGGCTGAAATCACTGTAAAGCAAGCCTTTGTGATTCCTTGGGCGAATGATAAACGTATCTTTGAGCCATTTATGAAATGGGGGCGTGAGCGTCGTAAATCATTTGATAAGGGTAGTTTTGATGAGAAATTGACCAAGGAGATGTTAAATAGTTGTTATGGGAAATTGGCCCAATCACTGCGTCCGAAGACCGCGTTTGATATCCAAGCAGGTTATTCTAAGCAGTTACCGCCATCGACTCTAACTAACCCTTTCTTTGCTGCTTATACCACTGGTCTTGCTCGTGCCTTGTTGGGTGAAATGTTACATAGCATCCCTGATGATAAGGTTGTGGTGTCAGTTACCACGGATGGATTCTTAACCAATGCAACATTGGATGAGATTAAACTGGGTGGAGTTATCTGTCAGCGGTTTCGTGACCTTTATCATCGTATTGATCCGTCTAAAGGTGAAGTATTGGAGCTGAAACATCAAGCCAAACAGTTAATTGGAGCGAAAACTCGTGCTCAATATACGGTTATCGAAAGTGAGGGATATGAACCTATATTGGCTAAAGGGGGAGTGAAAGTTGACCCAATGCTTACTGATCAAAGTGCTTACATGGTGAACAAGTATCTTGAACGTCAGCCTGACGATAAGGTTGATGGAAGTTATTTAACTCCTAACCGGATTCGTTTTCTTGAGCATAAAGATTTGATGTTAGAAAAACGCTCGATCTTCTTGAACATGGAGTATGACCAGAAGCGCGAGCTTGTTAACCCAAAAATGATTGATGTGAAAGGTAAACAACATATTGCTTTAGAAACAGTACCTCATCAGTCATTAGATAGTATGTCGTTTACTCGCATCCGGTTTGACCATTGGCGTAAAACCCACTGCTTGAAGTCTATGGATGATTGGTATGACTGGCAGGAGCGTTTGAGTATGTATAAGGCGAACGACAAGCGAGAAATCCGTTTGAAGAAAGCAGAAAAGTCGGATGAATTAATGGCGCGCTTGTTTGTGCGCTTTTACGGTCATGAAGTATCAGGTATCACGAAGAAAGACATCACAGCCAAGGCTCTGTCTGATTGGTTGGTAAGTCTTGGTTACAACATTAAGCCAAGCCTGATTCGTGGTGCTGGTCCTAATCGAGCTAAGTTGGTTGAGGGTGTAGTCCCTGTAACGAATTCGACATTGAAGCTAGCCAATTTGCTGGTGGGTAAATTTCCTCAATTTGACCCAGTGCCTTTGTTTAGTGCCTCCCGTGAAGAAGTTATGCGTCAATTAGAAAATATTTCGTAAATGATAAAATGCCGTGAGTCCTTGTATAGCAAGGGCTCATGGCCTGTGTGTATCTAGTTCGTTGGGGATATACATCTACCACCAATAACACAATCAAATCTCCCTCCAATATTCACTAACAGATAAAATCAAACAAATGTGTACCAATTGCTCTGATAGTTGTTATCACCAGACACCATGAACAGTGCCTCTGGTGAAAAACTAGTGATTCTGCGCCTTATTCCTTGCTGTAACCGCTGCAATCTCTCATTACCCAAATCGCTTTTAATAGTCCCTATACCACAACGTCGTGGTGATATTTTCAAATTAAACAGGGAGCTAATCATGGCTAAAAATAATTTCTACGCGGTACTTTATGGTCGTCGCACTGGCGTATTTTCATCTTGGGATGAAGTGAAGAAGTACACTCACGGTTACGGTGAAATACACCAGAAAGGTTTTGTGACTAAACAAGAAGCGTTGGATTACTTCCATGCGAACTACAAAGCTGTTCAAGCTGAAATCAATGCTAAACGTAGTGTGAAGTTTGCAGCCATGCGTGCGAAGCGTAAGAACAAGTAATTGAGTTCACGATTGAAACTAGTAATTAAGTAGCCCTACAGGGACAGAGGGGCTTGTCCTCTCTGCTCCTGTGGGGCTTTTTGCTATCTGAATTACAGGAATAATACCGATGAACAATACTAAAACATTGACCGTTGAAGGTGTTGAGTTTCGCTCTCGCGCTGGTTGCTGGAGGGGAAGGTAGGTAGTTGTTTTGCTGAACAACAATGTTGGTCGATCAAAGATATGTGTGAACATTTGAGAATTATTGGATGACATATCTCAGCTAATTATAGTGTGACTAAGGTGTGGTTCGTTGATAAGTGGTGTCTACTAAGAGGTATTCTGTAGCTCGTTTTGTGAGATAAAGTGATTGAGATTAGCGTTTGTGAATTTAGTCGAACTAAGTTTTGATAAATACGAGACACTACCATAATACTATGATATTTATTGACTTTTATTTTAGTAAGTAGATGATCTATTTACTAAGTAACCCATATTACATGGTGATTGATGTTCCAGTTAACTACTGATAAAGAGCTTTTAGTTTCCCTAGGATTGAGAGTTCGAAAATATCGAGAAGTGTTGAATCTTTCTCAAAGTGAGCTTGCTAGAGTCTCGGGGTTACATAGAAGTTATATAGTTTCAGTTGAGAAAGGTGAGCGTAATATATCTTACATCAATCTAGTTAGGTTAGCTGGTGCACTAAATATTAAAATTTCGTTGTTGGTTGAGGACTAGTATATTGACATTATATGATTACCACGATTTAAGAGCAGGCTTATTGGCAAATGATTGCCATGGAATATTATCCCTAGAGCAAAGAACAACTGAAACTTTAGTTAGAGCTATATCTTCACAAGCGGCTAATATTAAAAGAGACTTTGACAAGGCCTTTAATTTAATGCCTTTCTGGTCAGCTTATGCTCCTGTGCAAAGGGGGCATATGCCTAGAGGCGAAGCTTTTCCTTGGGGGGAGGTTGGTGAAAAGGTTGTTGAAGGTTACTTGTACTCACTACTACCTCAAGTTTTTAATGAAGTGGCATTTCCCGGAATTCCGTATGGTCATGATGTAAGATTCTCTACTTTAGATGCTTTTATTCACATCGATGCAAAGTCAACAGGACCAACAGATAATCTTAATGAAGTTGTAAGCAGCCCTAACCAAGTTACGGGGGATGGGGCTATCTTTGATGGTGGTCAAGTTAGAAATAACATAACACAGATGAGAGGAGCTCGTGTTAGTAGAGACTTTCAGCCTGAACTAGCCCCTTTTGTTGTTGATAATGGAGTAGTGAAACCAGTTCTGACATATTATCTTAAAATTGCCTACACTGTTTCAGCGCCGGGGAATCAACCTTTGTGGTATCTAGAACTAATATGTGTGCCTAATGGATTAATGCTTTTTGCTGAAGATGGTCTTAATCTGGTTGGTAGAGTTCAAGGTATGCTGACTCCAGGAAAAGATGAACAACACGTAGCAAGAAAGAGAACGAGAATTAAATTGGATCCTTTGTCTCAACTAGCGCAGTGGAGATGTACAAAGATTTTTTTTGATACGCAAGGTCAACCCTACGCTCAATATCGTTAATGCAGTATATAGGCGCTGAAGGAGTTCGGCGCCTTTTTATTTTTAATGACTTAAAATAGGCTTATTTGTTTTTGAGCTTCGAATATTCTTTGCTTGGCTAGAGCTACATATTTTTCTTCTCTTTCGAGACCTATGTATGTTCGGTTGTTTTGCAGAGCTGCAATGGCAGTCGTACCACTACCCATAAAAGGATCAAGAACAACATCCCCTTCTTCGGTCAGTAGACGGACCACTTTTTCTGCAAGCTCTAGAGGAAACTGGGCTTCGTGTTCACGATTACTTCGAACTGATGCTATCTGCCAAACACCGCGGCTTCCCCAGAGAGCCCACTCGCCAGCGTTAAGTCTGTTGCGATCAATTACAGTTTCACCTGGTTTCCAGAAAAAATATAAATGTTCAAATTCACTAACTGCTCTATAAGAACTAGAGTGCCATTGTGAATTTTGCCAGGTTGGATCTTTCAACCAAATTCTTCTGTCGTATAAGTAAAGCCCGATATCATAAGCGTATTTTTCAAGGTAGTGGCCGATCAGTTTTACTCTGGTTTGAGTTTTGTATTTGCCACCTCTAATGTTATTGCCATTTAAACGACGATCTACAGTTTGTTCGCTACACTTGAGTACTTCTGCTATTTTCTTTCGATTAAAGGTGGGGTGTTCCGCCATGGCATGAATAACATCTTCTTTTGTTACTTTACAACGAAGTTTTGATTTGTTTGGAGCTTGGATTTTTGGGATGTTTTCATCTGCAAAAGCTAAAATGTCATCTATGTTAATTACTAAAAAACCTCCCGGTTTTAGTACCTTATAGTGGTGTTCAATGACATTTCTTAGTAACTGTTGCCAAGAGTCGAATGTGGCATCTTTTTCGTATTCTTTACCAACGAAATACGGCGGAGACCAAAAACTGAGTGCTACAGAGTTTGGTTCGATTTGATTCATCAAGTCTGCTGAATCGCCACAGTGTATATCATTAGTTTTTAAGTATTCATTCGCTAGAACAAGAGTCTCGGTTTTAGCATTCATTATTAAATAATATCGTGAATTAAAGTTGCCCTAGATGTTATTTAAAGTCGACACTTTCGGCAACTTAAAGTTGTATTGTATAAAAATAACTCTATCAATCAAAATGCTATGGACATTGCTTATAAAACTGCTTAGAATCCGCTTCGTTCTTTGGTGGCTATAGCTCAGTTGGTAGAGCCCTGGATTGTGATTCCGGTGGTCGCGAGTTCGAATCTCGTTAGCCACCCCATTGATTTCGGTAGTTTTTACTTCCTGTTTTGATCAAAAGTTGAAACGAAATATTGTCGGTGAATAGCGCAGCTTGGTAGCGCATCTGGTTTGGGACCAGAGGGTCGGGGGTTCGAATCCCTCTTCACCGACCATTTTTTCAAAAGCCTTGAGTTCGCTCAAGGCTTTTCTATATCTACAGTATGCGTATTCTTCATTGATAATTCTGTACTACGATTGAGCTAATTAGATCCAACAAACCCCCATTTCATGGTATTTTATATCCAACAAAATCCTAGTAAATGCAGCTAGTTAAAAGGCTTCGAGACGGATTCAAAATCCGTTTCCTTCGGGAGTGGCGGTTCAAGTCCGCCCACCGGTACCATAATTTAAACAACAAAGCCTCGACGAAAGTCGGGGCTTTGTTGTTTTTGTCCTCGAAATAATAGTCCACTATCTTAGATAAATGGGACTCTTTTGATAGCCTTCACATACTTCTATATTGAACAGCGCACATTTCTCGCTTCTAGCCATACACATTTATATCAACACTACTAATATGTAGTTGATGAACTTTTGAGTGGCTTCTTTTAAACTCATTAACTACTTAGTACTTAAGGTGTTATATAAATTGTGGCAAGCATAAAAATCACAGTAGATAGATTGCAGCCTGGCCTGCACATTAAGTTGCCCGTAAAGTGGAACGAACACCCCTTTCTTTTTAATAGCTTTAAGATTAAATCCCAAGAACAGATTCAATTGATAAAACACTTGGGGATTCAACATGTTTATATCAATCCTGCGCAAAGCGATACTCAACCCTTACCTGTCAATACGCAGCCGGAAGCCATAGAAGAATCTTCAGAGATGGAGAGTGAGGCTGAAAAATTGTGGGAAGAGAAGCAGAAACGGATTGAAAAGTTGAACGCATATCGTAGGCGAGTTCTAAACTGTGAAAAAGAGTTTGAGCGTTCTCTATCCCGTATGCGTGCGGTAATGAACAAGATACGCAATCGGCCAGAGGATGCGATAGATGAAGCTTCAATTTTGGTTGAAGATATTGTCGATAAGCTACTGAGTGAAGATAGCGTTACGCTGCATTTAATGAATGGCAAAAGTGAGTTTGAAGACATCTACTTTCATTCACTCAACGTTTCGGTCATTGCAATGATGATAGGAAAAGCGAAAGGGTATGATGCTCAAAAAATCAAAGAACTTGCTTTTGCTGCGCTGTTTCATGATATAGGCAAAATTAAGGTTCCCACCGCGATTGTTAGAAAGAAAACAACACTGACAGAGCCCGAACAAAATTATCTCAAATTACATACTAAGTATGGTTTGGATATTGCAAGTCATATCGATAGCTTTCCAGAAAGTGCAAAGAGAGTAATAGAACAGCATCATGAACTTAATGATGGCAGTGGGTATCCGCTTGGTTTAAAGGAAGCGGCTATTGATGAGCTTTCACAGGTCATTACGGTCGCGAATGTATTTGATAATTTGTGTCATCCCAATATCGTTGCAGAGCAGAAGATTCCTTATATTGCACTTTCCTATATGTATAAGCATTGTAATCACTTATATAGTAACGAAAACTTAAACGTATTGGTTAAATTTATGGGTGTTTTCCCTCCAGGAACCGTTGTTCAGCTTTCTAACAATATGGTTGGGTTAGTCATCTCCGTAAACGCTAGCCACTTACTATATCCTAATGTATTGATTTACGACCCTTCGGTTCCGCGAACCCAAGCGCCCATTATTGATTTAGCTGATCGAGATTTGAAAATTGTTAACGCCATTCTTCCGCATAAACTTCCGGATAAAATCCGAGACTATCTTAACCCACGCTCTAGAATCTCTTATTTCTTCGATAGTGATGAGTAATATGCTTCTTTGTATTGCCTCAGTGCGAGCTTTCATTGACGAAGAAAAGCACGCAATATGAAGTGTGTCACCTTAATGCTCTGGTGATAACAAGGAGATTTAGAGAGGGAAATAGGTCGCTAATTAATCGATATTTAACGCTTTGGCGTCTTTTTGTTCACTTGAGCTATCAGAAGGTACTTTTTTCTAAAAACCGCTTGCACTCATCTTCGTTCTCCCTATAATGCCGCCTCACTGACACGGCACAGCCAGTAAGGGTTCAAGCCCAACCAGCAGCCAATCAGTAGGTCAAATCAGTAAGACGAAATAATTTAATAAAGTGTTTGACACTTTCCATTATCTCGCTAGAATGGCCGCCTCTTCAAAGGAAGCCTCGGCAACCCAGCGAAGAACGCTCTTTA
>NZ_JAHGUP010000062.1 GCF_001989995.2 Vibrio anguillarum | reverse complement strand
CCCTTCCTACTTGAAGCCGCAGCGGTGTTGGCTACGTTCGTTCACCCCAATCACATAGTTTGCCTATGCTCATGGGGACTCACTCACTTGCCGCCTACCTGCAACTCCAAGTTGTTTGGGTATAACTCCATTATTCATTTAAAGATTAAGTGATTATCCATCTCCTTTCCCTACATTACTTTCTTCGATTCGATGCGAATATCACGTTTATTTAAACACTTGTTTGATTGTTTTAACAACCTCGTTACAATGTGCCAGGTCAGACCTCTATTCTAAGGAGAAACAATGGGCAAACAGGAAGTCAAAACGCGCTCTGGTGAGCGTGTGGCTATCGTCGCGGGGTTGCGTACCCCTTTTGCGCGTCAAAGTACCGAATTTAGTCAAGTTCCTGCAGTCGATTTAGGCAAGATGGTGGTGAGTGAACTGCTTGCGCGAACGGAACTCGATCCTAAATTGATCGAACAACTCGTCTTTGGACAAGTCGTGCAAATGCCTGAGGCACCAAACATCGCGCGTGAGATCGTTTTAGGGACAGGAATGAGCATCCATACCGATGCCTACAGCGTCACACGAGCGTGCGCTACCAGTTTTCAGGCGGCGGTGAATGTGGCTGAAAGCATAATGGCTGGCACGATTGATATTGGTATGGCTGGTGGTGCCGATTCGTCTTCCGTTTTGCCGATTGGAGTGTCTAAAAAATTAGCCGCTAGCTTACTCGCTTTAAGTAAAACCAAAACCGTTGCTCAGAAACTCAGCATCTTAAAATCATTATCTTTTAAAGATTTAATGCCAGTCCCCCCCGCGGTCGCTGAATATTCAACGGGCCTTTCGATGGGGCAAACGGCTGAGCAGATGGCAAAATCTCATCACATAAGCCGACTGGATCAAGATGCTTTGGCACATCGTTCTCACTCTTTAGCTTCACAAGCTTGGAAAGAGGGCAAAATCCAAGGCGAAGTCATGACGGCATTCCCAGAGCCCTATAAAAAGTGGATCGCTGAAGATAACAATATTCGTCATGACTCGACTCTGGAAGGTTATGCCAAGTTACGTCCAGCGTTTGATAGGCAATATGGTAGCGTGACGGCCGCCAACAGCACACCACTCACCGATGGCGCTGCCGCTATTCTATTAATGCGTGAAGGCCGTGCTAAAGAGCTTGGTTTGGAGATTATGGGTTATATCCGTTCTTACGCTTTTTCAGCGATTGGTGTTGAACACGATATGTTAATGGGACCGTCTTATGCGACACCGTTAGCCTTACAACGTGCAGGTATTGAGCTTTCCGATCTCACATTGATTGACATGCATGAAGCGTTTGCCGCGCAAACCCTCTCTAATATGAAAATGTTCGCCAGTGATAAGTTTGCACAGGAACATCTTGGTCGAGCAAAAGCGATTGGCGAAATTGATATGGATAAATTTAATGTGCTAGGTGGTTCTATTGCGTATGGTCACCCCTTTGCGGCGACGGGTGCGCGCATGATCACACAAACACTGCGTGAACTAAAACGACGTGGTGGTGGTTTAGGGCTGAATACCGCTTGTGCAGCGGGTGGTTTGGGCGCGGCAATGATTTTGGAGGTTGAATAATGAGCACAGAGAGAGCTTTTCATTTAACAATTGATGAACAAAATATTGCGTGGCTGGCGATTGATGTTCCCGGCGAAAAAATGAATACGCTACAAGCGGCGTTTGCCCAAGAGATGCAAGAGGTTTTTGCGACCTTGGAGGCTCAAAAAACCAGCCTAAAGGGGATGGTGATTCACTCGCTTAAGCCAGATAATTTCATTGCTGGAGCGGATGTCCGTATGCTGAACGCTTGCCAATCGGCCAGCGAAGCACAAGCATTGGCCAAGCAAGGTCAGGAGATGTTTCAAACCTTATCGGATTTGCCATTCCCAGTGGTTGCCGCGATTCATGGCCCATGCTTAGGTGGTGGTTTAGAGCTGGCGCTGGCTTGTCACTACCGGGTGTGCAGCGACGCGGACATCACGCGTTTGGGTTTGCCCGAAGTGCAATTAGGCTTGCTACCAGGCTCCGGTGGAACGCAGCGGTTACCGCGTTTGATTGGTTTGTTACCTTCTCTCGACTTGATTTTGACGGGTAAACAGCTGCGCGCAAAAAAAGCAAAACAGCTGGGTGTTATTGATGCTTGCGTAGCAGAGACTATCTTGCTGGATGTGGCCAAGAAGTATGTGCTCGATAATTCTGGGAAAAAACGTCATCAGGCCAATACGTCGGCCAAAGAGAAATTAATTTCTCATACGCAGCTTGGTCGCAAATTAATTTTTGATCAGGCCGCTAAAAAGACTAAGCAAAAAACACGAGGTAATTACCCAGCCGCAGACGCGATTTTAGAGGTGATCCGTCACGGTTTAGATCGTGGTTTGAAAGCCGGGTTAGAGCTTGAAGCGAAGCGATTTGGTGATTTGGTGATGAGCTCGGAATCCAAAGCACTGCGCTCGATTTTCTTTGCCACCACCGAAATGAAAAAAGAGACGGGCAGCGACGCAAAACCTCAAACCGTGAAACGTATCGGCGTATTGGGCGGTGGTTTAATGGGGGCAGGGATCAGCCATGTTAGCGTTGCAAAAGCCAAGGTTCCCGTACGAATCAAAGATGTTTCGAATGATGGAGTATTAAACGCGCTCAATTACAACTACAAATTATTCGATAAACAGCGCAAGCGTCGCATTTTATCCAAAGCGCAGATGCAGACAAAAATGGCGCAATTGTCTGGCGGGATTGATTTTACCAGCTATCAGCATATCGATGTTGTCATTGAAGCGGTATTTGAAGATCTCACGCTTAAGCAGCAAATGGTGGCTGATGTTGAAGCGAATGCCAAAACCAGCACCATTTTTGCGACGAATACTTCTTCGCTTCCAATCCAGAAAATTGCAGCGAAGGCGGCGCGTCCAGAGAATGTGATTGGGTTGCACTATTTCAGTCCTGTTGAAAAAATGCCTCTGGTGGAAGTGATCCCTCATCAAACCACATCGCAAGAGACGATAGCCACAGTAGTGGCCTTGGCGAAAAAACAGGGCAAAACGCCGATTGTGGTCAAAGATTGCGCTGGTTTTTATGTTAACCGTATCCTTGCACCTTACATGAATGAAGCAGCGCAGATCCTGATGGCGGGTGAGTCGATTGAAAAGATAGATACGGCTTTACTCGATTTCGGTTTCCCAGTCGGCCCTATCACGTTATTGGACGAAGTGGGCATTGATGTTGGCTCGAAAATCATGCCAATTCTAGTGCAAGAACTCGGCCCACGTTTTCAAGGACCAGACGTATTTGATTTGCTGCTCAATGACAACCGCAAAGGGCGTAAAAGTGGTAAGGGATTCTATACCTATAAAGGTAAGAAAAAAGAAATCGACAAATCTATTTATAAATTGCTGAAAATCACGCCAGATGCTAAACAGAGTGATAAGGAGATCGCGCTGCGTTGCGTGCTACTTATGCTGAATGAAGCCGTACGTTGTTTGGATGAGGGCGTAATTCGTTGTGCGCGAGATGGCGATATTGGTGCGATTTTCGGTATCGGTTTCCCGCCGTTTTTGGGCGGCCCATTCCGTTACATAGACCAAATTGGTATCAAGAAATTAGTGGAAATGATGAATCAACATGCTGAGAAGTATGGCGATAAATTCGCTCCTTGTGATGGGCTACTGACTCGAGCTGGGGTTGAAGCACGTTTTTATCCGTAGTCATCTCGGCTGTTTTCATCCATATGTTTGCTTAAATTAGGCGAGGGAATATCCTCGCTTTTTTTCATTTATAGCCAATGAGGTCATCTCTTTATGCGAGTTATTCTCAGTTTGGTATAAGATTATGGAAAATCATCAATAAGGAATCGAAATGGATGCACTAGAGTTGCTGCTTAACCGTCGTTCAATCGCCAATCTCACATCGCCTGCACCTGAAGGTCTGGTCTTGGAAAATATTATTAGAGCAGGCTTGCGAGCGCCCGATCATGGCGGTTTAACCCCTTGGCGTTTCGTGATTGCTCAGGGAGCGGGTTTGCAAAAGTTGTCGGGTATTTTGGCGTCTGCTGTGCGAGCGGATAACGGCAGTGATGCAGAGATAGAAAAAGCGAAAAATGCACCGTTTCGAGCACCCATGGTAATCACAGTGATCGCGAAAGTTACGGAGCATGAAAAGGTGCCAGCGATTGAACAGCATCTCTCTGCGGGATGCGCAGTACAAGCGATGCAAATGGCTGCGGTAGCCCAAGGTTTTCAAGGTTTCTGGCGTTCGGGAAGCTGGATGTTCCACTCTCACGTTCGGCAAGCATTAGGTGCTAAGGGCGATGATCAAATCGTTGGTTTCTTATACCTAGGAACTGCAGGGTGCACGCCAATGAAAGTGCCTGAACGTGATTTGAGTAAATTTATTGAGTTTCTATAGCGAGTTTATTGACTATCTGCCGCTGCGATAACTCATGGCCCAGCAATGCTGGGCCTAAAATCTAGTGGATGTGATAGGCAATCACAAAATCAATAAATAGCCTGACTTTTTCAGGTAGATGATCCTTGTGGTTATACAGCATATAAATATCACGAGGGTTGGAAACCCAGTCTTCCAGTACTCTGACTAAGCTGCCTTCTTCGATAAATTCTTTAATCATTACATCTGGCATTAAGGTGATACCCAGCCCCTCAGAGCAAGCGCTGCGCACTACGTTTAAAGCGTTGGCCTGAAAACGACCAGTATCACAATTGACCACGCATTCCCCTTTATTGTTGGTCAACTGCCATTTTACTAGAGGATATCCCTTCAATAATGAATGATTACTGAGCTCTTCGGCATGAGTTGGTGCAGGGTGTTTCGCTAAATACCCTGGGCTTGCGACTAACACATCTTTCACTTCATTAATTTTTCGCGCAATCAAACTGGAGTCTCGTTGAGGTCCAACTCTAAAAATGACATCCCATTCGGTTGGGTCGAGTTGATCGGCCTGATTGCTGGTGGTCAATTCTATGTTGATATCTGGGTACTGCATCATGAAGGCATTGAAGATAGGCATCATCATGCGTTTCGTGACATTAGATGGTGACGATATTCTTAGTTTGCCTGAAGCGCCACGACATTCATCGGTGAGCTCTTCTGCTGTTGCAGCTAAGCGATGCAGCAACGGTGAGCACTCTTGAAAAAAACGTTCACCCGCTTCAGTCAGCGAAAGTTTTCGAGCATGGCGATTCAACAATCTAAGATTCAGAGAATCTTCCAATGCTTGAATGCGTCGGGTAATGGTCGCAACGGGGATCATTGTTTTACGAGAAGCTGCGGTATAGCTTCCATTTTCGACAACCAGTCGAAAGAGGTTTAGGTCATCTAATTTCATTGTTCCTGACACATTATTTTTCGAATTTGAGTAATTTATACGTATATCATTTGTCAAATCTTGAGTCATATCAACTTGTTTGACGAAAGTAACATTCCGTACAATCCATACATAGCCCATATATATAGTATGCAACCGAGTTACAAAGTGGAACATTTGTATAAATCTTATTTTGCGACTACTTTATAAAGTAACCTATCAATTTATCCTATAACAATAAAATGACTGCTTTTTAAAAGCATTGTGAGGCAGGATTATGTATAAATCTCACATTCAGGCTAGTGAGTTCTTGGCGAAAAAACCTTCAGACAATCAGCACGTCGAGCAAAAACTGATCATGCTCGTTGATGATGACCCAATTTTTAGGCGAATAACCAGTGGTTATTTGTCGGCTCAAGGCTATAAAGTGCTTGAAGCTGAAAATGGCTTAGAGGGGTTGCGCAAGTTAAAAGATGCGGAGCCTGACCTTGTTGTGTGTGACTTAGCAATGCCAGTACTGAACGGCATTGAGTTTGTTGAAGAGGTGAGCCTTGAGTATCCCTCGCTGCCACTGATTGTGGTCTCTGCAACTGATGAAATGGCTGATGTTGCAAAAGTGCTGCGATTTGGTGTTAAGGATTTTCTTCCTAAACCGATTGGTAACCACCAGTATTTAAGCAGTGCAATAGAAAGTACGCTCGAAGATACGTTCAGTCGTTTATCTGATCAGCGCGATTTTTCGACGCAATGGTTCCGGGTCGATGATGGTGGTGATATTCCAGAAGAACAAGAGTTGCATTGGCATCTGGAGTATTTACGAGAAAACCCCAGTACCGCGAAAGATTTGCTGCACGCGTTATTACCAGAAAAGGATACTTCACAAGGCAGTTGGAAGTGTAGTTACCGTCTTTTACAATCGGCGGATGTGATGCCGCTGGTATTTGACTATGCGTGGTTGATGAACGGGCAGTTTGCCTTTTACTTGGTCGATTCAGATGCTCATTATGAAAATAGTGTGGCTTCAACATTGCTCGTTCGTGCTCTGTTTCACGATTATCTTCGCAACTTAAAAAGCTTCAGTGCCGATCTGAAAGACCTTGCCGACATACTGGAAAAAGGTATTGAATGCTCAGAGTGTGCTAATCCAATCAACGCAGTATTCGGTATTGCGGATTTAAGCGAAGGTACACTCTCTATCCTGCCAGCTGGGCTCGACAGTCAATGGTCAAATGGCTACTTAACTCAACATATTGCTGCGGGTGTTAGCCTTGGGCAGAACTGTTTAAAAAACTTTATCACTAAAGATTTACCGATCAACTCAACTTGTCAGCTATCAACTAATCGCTTAGGTTCGAGTAGTTTCAAACTCAATATTTACCAAGGTGGCAGCAGTTAATAACCTTATCTTTAGTCGGTGTTTGCGGTGATTTGTTTGAGGTATAGTTCGCGTCTAGAACAACAATCACCCAATTCGTTTACGTTACATTAACTTTGTTTATGGTGCCAAAACGAACGGAGTCATCCAACACTAGAGAAGTTATGATGGAAGAGCAGAATTTTAAAGAACCTTACAACATTTTTTATTTTTTAGGCTTTATTGCCG
Organism: Vibrio anguillarum; assembly: GCF_001989995.2. Lineage (GTDB taxonomy): Bacteria > Pseudomonadota > Gammaproteobacteria > Enterobacterales > Vibrionaceae > Vibrio > Vibrio anguillarum. The sequence goes on along the minus strand of NZ_JAHGUP010000062.1, from coordinate 33,916 downwards.
TACTTTCGATCCCTACATTGCCAGCAATACTGACTTGGATCCGTGTGTTTAATGGTTATTCAACTTTCTGAGTTGGATAGTACGTTGGGAGTTCACCATCAATATTCGTCATTTTCTTCTTACGGTGGCTGGTGGGCTCTGCCTTCTGTTAGGCGTGATAGGCATATTCTTACCGCTACTCCCCACAACCCCTTTCATACTCCTTGCTAGCGCTTGCTTCTTACGAAGTAGCCCTCGTTTTCATGCTTGGTTGCATCAACATCAGACGCTAGGCCCAATACTGGATAATTGGCAGCAACATGGCGCTGTTTCGCGGCAAGTGAAACAACGGGGATGTTTGTGGATTATTCTAAGCTTTATTTTTTCCATCTGGGTTGTCCCACACTTTTGGCTCAAAATTATGTTGTTTACTATGCTTGTGGTCCTGATCACTTGGTTTATTCGACTTCCCACTCATGAGCAGGTTGCTAACCAACAAGAAAATCACTAGCATTATGGGGAAGTGTGCCCATTCTTCGAATGGGCGTTTGTTTTTTCAGCGGCTAAGATATTGTGGCTTATCTATGTTGCTGAGAGCTCACGCTCTATCATTCTGATACGTAAATGTATCGTGAGAAATGAAGAGCCAATCTAAGTAAATGTAAGTTATGACAACCGAAACTATCTCTTTGATCAAATCGAGCATTCAAAGCATCCCTAACTACCCAAAACCTGGCATTTTGTTTCGTGATGTAACTAGCCTGCTAGAGGATGCAAAAGCCTATCAAGCAACCATTGCTTTATTAGTCGAAAAATATAAAGACATGGGCTTTACCAAAGTTGTGGGTACAGAAGCGCGTGGTTTCCTATTTGGCGCGCCATTGGCTTTAGAGCTTGGTTTGGGGTTTGTACCTGTACGTAAGCCGGGTAAGTTACCACGCGAAACGTTAGCTCAATCTTACGAATTGGAATACGGTACTGACACATTAGAAATTCACGTTGATGCGATCAAACAAGGTGATAAAGTGCTGGTGGTGGATGATCTACTGGCAACGGGTGGTACGATTGAAGCGACGACTAAATTGATCCGCCAGCTTGGTGGTGAAGTTGAGCACGCGGCTTTTGTCATCAACCTGCCTGAAATTGGCGGAGACAAACGTTTACAAGGTTTGGGCCTGAACGTTTATAGTATTTGTGAATTTGAAGGTCACTAAGCTAATCAACTGGACGTACTCATGAGTTATCTTGCCTTAGCGCGAAAATGGCGACCAACAAAATTTAATGAGGTGGTGGGACAAGCACATGTCTTAACTGCACTAGAAAATGCGTTGGCCCAAAATAGATTGCACCATGCGTATTTATTCAGCGGTACACGTGGTGTAGGCAAGACGACGATTGGTCGCTTGTTTGCCAAGGGGTTAAACTGTGAAACAGGTATTACGGCCACACCTTGTGGCCAATGTGATACTTGCCGAGAGATTGACCAAGGCCGTTTTGTTGATCTTTTAGAAATAGATGCGGCATCACGAACCAAAGTCGAAGATACGCGCGAATTACTTGATAACGTGCAGTACAAGCCTGCTCGCGGTCGCTTCAAGGTGTACTTAATCGATGAAGTGCACATGCTGTCGCGCCACAGTTTTAACGCTTTGCTTAAAACGTTGGAAGAGCCGCCTGAGTATGTGAAATTCTTGCTCGCTACGACCGATCCGCAAAAGCTGCCGGTTACGATTTTATCGCGCTGCTTACAGTTTCATCTTAAGCCGATCAGTGTTGAAAATATCCACGATCAGCTTGAGCATGTTTTAGCGGCAGAGCAGATCCCTTGTGAAGCGAGAGCATTAAGAATGATCGCTCATGCTGCCGATGGCAGTATGCGTGATGCACTTAGCTTAACTGATCAAGCGATAGCACTAGGTAATAAACAGGTGATGGCCGATGTAGTCGCCCCAATGCTTGGCACGCTAGACACAGATCAAGCACTCCATTTACTGCAAGCCATTAGCAGTAAACAGCCTCAAACGGCGATGGATAGCGTTGCACATTTAGCACAAAATGGTGTGGATTGGGATGGATTACTACAACAACTCGCGGTGCAGTTACACCGTATTGCGATGTATCAAGCGTTGCCAGCAACACTGGACAAAACCCAACCTGACTCAGAGAAAGTGCAACTGCTTAGCAAAGCACTGAGCCCACAAGATGTGCAGCTCTATTATCAAATTGCTTTAAAAGGGCGTGAAGATTTAGCACTCTCGCCAACCGCTCGAACGGGGCTGGAAATGATTGTGCTACGTATGATGGCGTTTCGTCCGGCTTCTGTATCGTTGGTGAATACGTTCAGTACTGAAGTGAGTTCAGATGTCGCAGTGCCAAGCCACGGCACTCCTTCACTACAACCCGCATCCGCGGCAACGCCTCTAACTGAACCTAAGCAAACGTCGGTGGCTCCCGTATCGGACAGTCAGGTTAATGAGCCACAAAGGCATGAGGATACTCAGCCTGATTATGGCATCGTTCAAGATTACGATAACCGCTATGCGGATATGAATGATGACATGTCCAGTGCAATGGAATATGCCCCAGAATCGTATGAGCCTGCACCAGTTCCTCAACCACCGGCACCTTCTTCAGCTCCACGTCTCTCACCGATTGCAGGGCTGCGACACCAGTTGCGTTCACAGCGCCAAGGGGTTGCTCAGCCAACAAAAGGAGTGAATGAAACAAAGAGCAACGGGACAAAAAAGCCTAATGCGGCATCGACTAAATCTGAATCTGTGCTTGAGCGTGTTGCCTCGCATGGAAAATCAGCTCGAGTGTCGCCTTTGTCAACATCCGCTCCTGAAGCCGCCCCAACCTTGGACAACGAGCCTTATCAGTGGCGTCCAACGCTGCAACCTGTGGTGGTTGAACAAAAAAAAACAGAGCTGACACCGACACAAATTAAGCAAGCGCTAGAACATATTAAAACGCCAGAGATGGCAGAAAAGTTACTTGCAGAATCGATAGAACAAGATGAGTGGGCAGCTCTGATCCACCAGCTCGATATTGCCAAGTTAGTGGAACAATTAGCACTTAATTCTGTCTACCACAAATCGGGCTCATCAATCGAGCTAGTGCTGCGGCCAAGTCAGGCCCATCTTAATACCGATAAAGCACAAAGCGAGTTGTTAGAAGCGCTCAATGAGACATTAGCTGAAGAGTGCCACCTTAGCGTGACAATTGGTGAGCAAGGTGAGACTCCATTGGAGCTTAGAGAGCGTCTTTACCAACTCAAATTAGAGCAAGCATTGAACAGCTTGGAGGCCGACCCTCACGTAATGTTCTTCAAGCGACGTTTTGATGCGGAACTTGATCGCGACAGTGTGCGGCCGATTTAATCAATTAAGCGAGTGTGGGGTTGAATCTATATGTTATGACCCCACCTTATGTGAAACACCCAATTCAACCAGAGAGATAAACATGTTTGGTAAAGGCGGTATGGGCAACCTAATGAAGCAAGCCCAACAAATGCAAGAGCGCATGCAAAAGCTACAAGAAGAAATTGCGAATATGGAAGTGGTTGGTGAGTCTGGTGCTGGTCTGGTAAAAGTGACCATTACTGGTAGCCACAGCGTACGCCGTGTAGAGATTGATGAAAGCTTAATGGAAGACGACAAAGAGATGCTAGAAGATCTGATTGCCGCCGCTTTCAATGATGCTGCGCGCCGCGTGGAAGAGACTCAAAAAGAAAAAATGGCTTCTGTCACTGGCGGTATGCAATTACCACCAGGTATGAAGATGCCGTTTTAACGAACGACTTTTTAACAAACAACCTTTTTAACAAACAAAATAGGTTACTAATGCGTACCAGTCATATGCTGGAGCATTTGATGGAGGCCTTACGTTGTCTGCCTGGGGTGGGTCCCAAGTCAGCACAGCGTATGGCCTTTCATTTGTTACAGCGCGATAGAAAAGGCGGCTTACAGCTCGCCGATGCTTTAAGCCAAGCCATGACAGAAATTGGACATTGCAGTGAATGTCGAACTTTCACTGAAGAAGAAACTTGTCATATTTGTAGCAACCCTAAGCGGCAGGATAACGGCCAACTCTGTGTAGTCGAAAGCCCTGCTGATATTGCGGCCATTGAAGCTACAGGCCAATATTCTGGACGTTATTTTGTTCTGATGGGGCACTTATCACCTTTAGATGGTATCGGCCCGAGTGATATTGGTTTAGATACGCTGGATTACCGTTTGCAACGTGGTGGCATTGCCGAAGTCATTCTTGCCACTAACCCAACCGTTGAAGGGGAAGCGACCGCGCACTACATTGCGGAATTATGTCGCGCCCATCAAGTCTCTGCGAGCCGTATTGCTCATGGTGTGCCTGTTGGCGGTGAGCTTGAGCTTGTTGATGGCACGACGCTATCACATTCTTTGCTTGGCAGACAAAAGCTGTAGCACCTTTCGAATCATTGCCCTAGCTGCTGGGGCAATTTTGAGTGACGCCATTAATTAATGGCAAACAAAGCAGTGCCATCAAGTGATTTTTTCGAGTTCGGTAATGTTGCTCAAAGCTTCTTGGTTCGTGTTGCCACAGACCATCGGGCAAGGCTTAAATTCGTGGCATACTTTTGGACGTTCAGGCTTACCAAATAACTTGCACAAATTAGCGTCATTAAGTTGAATGCAACGTACACCTGCTGGCTTTCCTTGCTCCATACCCGGGATGGAGGAAGAAATACTAGGGGCGATACAACACGCACCACAACCAAGTCTGCATTCCATAATTGAGTACCAGTAAAAAGAAAAGGGTGACGATCCTAGCAGATGTGACCGAAGTGTACAGCAATAGCTTCCTAAATTAACAAGCCGTTTTTATCCTTGAACTTTGGTTGGTGTGGAGGTATAACACGCACCCCATTCGTTAAGTAAGATAGAGACTCATGAACACACCATTCTGGCAAAATAAGAAATTAGAACAAATGACGGAATCGGAGTGGGAGTCGCTTTGTGATGGATGCGGTAAGTGTTGCTTACACAAGTTAATGGATGAAGATAGTGATGAGGTCTATTACACCAATGTCGCTTGCAGTTGGTTAAACAGCGATACCTGCTCATGCAAGGATTATCCAAACCGCTTCAATTCTGGTGAGGAGTGCTTAAAACTGACGCGTGATAAAATTGATGAATTTAATTGGTTGCCGGATACGTGCGCCTATCGTGTACTGTCAGAAGGCAAAACATTGCCGCAATGGCATCCTTTGATTACCGGCTCCAAAGAGGCGATGCACGCCGCGCAAGAAAGTGTTCGCAACAAAGTCGTTTATGAGATTGATGTTATCGACTGGGAGGACCACATCATCAACCATCCAAACCGCAATTAATATCCAATAGAAATCTAAAAGACTAGAGAAGCAGTAACAAACCTCCTACTGTTGCTGCGGCGGAAAAATATTTCCCTGCGGAATAGGAGCTATCGTCTTCTTCTGGTTTTTTATCTGGATGATCTAACCCCAAAGCACCATGAGCAAATGACTCCACTTTGCCTGTCACGGTTTTCTCTTTGTTTTCTAACTTACTCTCTTTGTCGAGTTGTTGCAGCGCTGCGAGCAAGGCTTTGCCTTCATCAGACAAAGTGACGGTATTCTGCTCCACTTTGAGCGGGGCAGAGGGGGCGGATGCCGCTGTAGAATTTGCTTGAGCCTTAACTTGCTGGAGTGAATGCAGTTGCGCTGAGCTTGTCCCTACCGGTGTCATACTTCTCTCCTATAAATGCCATCAGTTAATGTATCGACAGATTTATGAAAAACTTGTGCAAAAAATTCGCAATTTGTATGAAGTATGTACAAGCAAAAAACGCGCCTACTTTATATGAAAAGAATAAGCAGGCCCGTTATTCGCCGCTAATTAGTCGCAAGTGAGATCTGTGTTGCGATTCTTTATCTGTTGATAGGCTTGCATGCGATGCTCTGCTTGAACATAGGCGGTAGGAATTGGCAGTACAGTGAGTTGGAAATCCGGATATGATGCCTGGGTATCCTCTACGGGCGTGATGATGGCAACCTTTAAATCAGGATTTCGGCGAAGGATAGAATGCGCCGTGCCTAAACCCTGCTCGGTGTGGAACTTTCCTGCGATGTGCATCACCTGAGCTGTCGGGTGGTTTTGTAAATAATCCACCACGCTTTCTGCCATCGTTTCATCCCAAGCGACCTGAGCTGCGTACTGTTTTTCAGTTTGCTCTTTTGAACCGTGGTGCATTGATTCCATGAACTTCGCTTTGTATGGAGAGGCTGAGGTGTCAATTTGGTGTGCAACCTGAGCCCGCTCTACTGGCGTTAATTTATCAAGGTATTTGATCCCTACTTTGCCGATACAACGTACGAAAGGTTTAGGCGCATTAGCGGCAATGACATCCAACTGCTGTGATTTTGCAAATTCAACCAGTGGGCGGTAGTCACTTTGATAGTTTGGCCACGCTCTGGTCTGAGAAATAAGGTATTGTTCGCCGATTTCTCCTGCTAGATAGCGGTTCAGTATCTTTTGTTCATCGCGTGAAAATTGTTCCATAGACAAGGCTACATGGGTGTTTTCGCGGTTGAGTTGTGCCAATAGCTCGGTTTGGAAGCGATGAATGGCTGGGTGTGTATGCCACTCACCGACTAAAATGATATCGGCATTTTTTATCTCATTCGGCAGCGAATTGAGATTCAATGGTTTGCCGCTAGGGGTAGATAATTGGTAGTCATAAAAGTGAGCAATGGGCTTCGGCTGGTGCGAAGCACAGCCAAAAAGTGGTAATAGTAGAGCCAGAGAAGTAACTAAGCGCATGAGGGTCTCCATTTTGAATTTGGCATAATAATGGAGACACTATGGATTTGCAATATAATGAGAATTATTATCAACTAACTTTGCGGTAAACGCTGATCATAAAATCGGCCTCACAATTAAATTGCTCAGCTTGCTTTAATTGCGCTCTTAGCTTATCACTGGCCCGCCATGCAAACGGCGTCATCTGTAATAAATCAAAAGCATCGTTACCGCTTAATGCCATAGTGTAGTGCAGTTTTTGTTGCTCTACTAATGTAAACCCAGCTATCTCTTCTGCGGTTTCATCATGCAGTTGAACATTAGGATAGATCCCTTCTTTTAACTGATAGAGGTGCCTTGCCGCGGGTGTAACGGTAATCACCACTCCTTGGTTTTGAATGCAGCGGTAAAGCTCTTGCGCTTTACAGGGTGCATAAATTCGTAATATACCGGCTAGGGAAGCATCGTCAAAGGGCAAGCGGTGGCTGGAGGCAACGACAAAGTTGACCATAGGGTAGCGCTTTGCTGCATAACGGACGGCGATTTTAGAGATATCTAACCCATAGGTGACCGATTGTATCGAGTGTTGTGCAAGCGTTTGAGCGACAAATTGGGTGTAGTAACCTTCGCCGCAGCCAATGTCTAAAAACTGATAAGAAGAATCTTGCAGATATTTACTGCACAACTGAGCAACCGTTTGACGCATCAGATCGTAATGTCCACCTTCAAGAAAACGGCGACGAGCTTGCATCATCTCTTTATTATCACCCGGATCTTTTGAGCGTTTATGATGTGCAGGCATCAAATTGACGTAGCCCTCTTTGGCTATATCAAATTGATGATTATTTTCACATTTCAATATTTGCTGCTGTTGCAACAGAGGTTGCTGGCAAAGGGGGCACAGATACGCCATGAAGATCTCGCTTGAAAAACAAAGGCGCCAGTTTAGCGTCTGCGGCTAGAAATAAAAAGGACAGCGTGATTTCACTGCCCTCAGCATGAGTATGATGACGGAAAATTCGCCAAAAAAGCTTAGTTGGAAAAAACCGTCGTGACGAGCTGATGGCTTTCACCTGGTTGCAAGGTTTTTCCAGCGGATAAGCAAGGGGCATGCAGTGTAGATTCAATACACAGCATCGTTTGATAACCATCGTCAGGCATATCGGCCATTGATTGAGCGCCTTGAGCCCATGGATTCCACAAGACGGCAGAGTTGTGCCCAGAGTTTTCAACCACTAACGTGCGATTCAAAACAGGATCTTGGACCTGAATTTGTGCTTCAGGCGCGGTATAGACGCGATCAATCGTATCGGTGAGGATGAGTGTTGAACCACCTTGACACATTTTTGCATCTTGTAAGCTGTCTATATATTCAACGCCCATACCTGTAGTAGTGGTCTGGGTAATATTACCAACCTTGAGGTAGCTGTGCAGCGCTGCAGAAAACGTCCATGCTTTGTCATCCGTATTGGTCGTTTCTAAAGTGACTTTTAACTTGTCACCGATTTCAACATAAAGACGGGTTTTGAATTGAAATGGCCAAATAGCCAGTGTTTGGGGCGAATGGTCGAGCCCTAACACGATAATGACGCCCTGCTCGTTTTCTCTATGTTCAATCAATGCCCATTCACTGGTGCGTGCGAAACCATGGGCTGGTGCAGCAATACGGCCAAACCATGGCCAACAAACAGGGATCCCGCCTCTTAGAGCGGCTTTACCGTCAAAAATGGCCGTGTCACTCATCCAAATGAGCTCATCTTGTCCTTTAGGAGTGAATGAGATGACATGGCCGCCATGCATTGTAATTCCGGCGGTCGCTTTGTCATGAATAACGCGAACAATTTTAACGCCCTCTTTCTCAACGATGGTGACGTTGTCTGAAAGATAAGTCAGGGTAGGGAGAGATTGCAGATCCATAAATTCGATACCTCATACCATTCCTACCGGATAAATAAGTGAGGAACGGCTCGGATTGTCTAACGCAGTCCCATTAATGAAAGGGACAGATACTAAAAAGGCGACACAATGGCCGCCTTTTTGTTCTCAACGAATTTCTTCGCTAAACACTACGATTATTTAGAAACGTGAGCGATTAGGTCTAGAACTTTGTTTGAGTAACCGATTTCGTTGTCGTACCAAGATACAACTTTAACGAATTTGTCAGTTAGTGCGATACCAGCTTTAGCATCGAATACAGATGTGTTGATTTCGCCGATGAAGTCTTGAGAAACAACTGCATCTTCAGTGTAGCCTAGAACGCCAGCGAATTCGTTTTCAGAAGCGCGCTTCATTTCCGCACAGATTTCTGCGTAAGATGCTGGGTTTTGTAGGTTAACAGTTAGGTCAACTACAGAAACGTTCGCTGTAGGTACGCGGAAAGCCATACCAGTCAGTTTGCCGTTTAGTTCTGGGATTACAACGCCAACCGCTTTAGCTGCGCCAGTTGAAGATGGGATGATGTTTTGAGAAGCACCACGACCACCACGCCAGTCTTTCGCAGAAGGACCATCTACAGTTTTTTGAGTCGCTGTAGTTGCGTGAACAGTAGTCATAAGACCAGACTCGATGCCCCACTTGTCGTTAAGAACTTTAGCGATAGGTGCTAGACAGTTTGTAGTACAAGAAGCGTTAGAAACGATGTCTTGACCAGCGTAAGAAGCGTGGTTAACACCCATTACGAACATTGGAGTCGCGTCTTTTGAAGGACCAGTTAGAACAACTTTTTTCGCGCCAGCAGTGATGTGCTTACGAGCTGTTGCATCGTCTAGGAATAGACCTGTTGCTTCAGCAACCACGTCAACACCGATTGCATCCCATTTTAGATCTTCTGGGTTACGCTCAGCTGTTACACGTACAGTTTTGCCGTTTACAACTAGGTTGCCAGCTTCAACTTCAACAGTACCGTTGAAACGGCCATGAGTTGAGTCATACTTTAACATGTATGCCATATAATCTACGTCGATAAGGTCGTTAATACCTACAACTTCGATGTCGTTGCGCTCTTGCGCTGCACGGAATACGAAACGACCGATACGGCCAAAACCGTTAATACCTACTTTGATAGTCATTATAGTTGCTCCACAACTTAATTTCTGATTAAAGATAACTGGTAGTAAAATTACAGAATCCAGTAAATGTCTGCAACAGATAATCGGACTTAACTTGTTTAAAGTCAAAAAAAAGCGTCGCTTTTTTTCACAATTAATCGTAAGTGATTAAATTTTAAACTTTATACCGCTTCTGTTTACTTTCAGTTGGCGTAAAATACTTTAGCCTTCTAAGGCAGTTAGAAATTACATACCTACCATTTCATGGTGAGAAAGTATGTGCTACAAAGAGTGGAGTATGCAAGTTTTTGGCATAAAAAGTACCAGTTCAATATTGAGAAGAAGGGAAGTTTTGTAAGTGAAATCGAAGATTGAGAATAATGTTAAGCCTGATGAATACTGGCGTGAAAGACTAACGGATGATGAGTTTTATGTTTGCCGTCAACGCGGTACAGAAGCCCCGTTTAGTGGCAAGTTATTACATAATCGTGACACAGGTGTGTACGCGTGTACCTGTTGCAGCAGCCCGTTATTTGTCTCCAACAATAAGTATGATTCGGGGTGTGGTTGGCCAAGTTTTGATGCACCGATCAATGATACTGCAATCCGCTATCTTGAAGATTTAACGCATGGAATGATTCGAACTGAGATCCGTTGTGCGGTGTGTGATAGCCATCTAGGGCATGTTTTTCCCGATGGACCTCAAACAACAGGTGAACGATTTTGTGTCAATTCAGTGTCGTTAATTTTCAACAAAAAGTGAAAAAGCGGTGAACTTATCACCGCTCTTTGTTTTATGATTACATTTTGTTAGTTGGCAAAGTCGAGAGGAATGAGCTCTGGTTTAAACTGTCCATTTTTGATAGCGTCAACGATTTTTTCGGCGATATCGTCGAGTGCATCAAATTTTTCTTGATCAAACCCGTACAGCAATTTGAGTTCTGTCTCTGAAGCAACCGGCACATTGAATGTTTTTCCTACCATCGCCCAAATGTAAGCTTTTTCTTTCTGTTTGAGAATTTGGTTGGTACTGGCAAGAGATTTGATAGCATCAAGGTTGATACTGCCTTTTGGGCTGAGTTCTAAGGTTCGATGGAGCAAATAGATTGCTTTTTCTCGATCCCGTTGAACATAAAAAGTAGCGAGAGCGTATTGCATTTCTGCTGTATCTAGCTCGGGTTTACCTTCACGTTGTAAGAATTTTCTTTGTGCACTTTTATCACCAATCTGACTCCAGAGAAAGTATAAGGTTTCCGCGGAGCTGGATGACTGAAGCTCTTTTTCAATCTGCTCTAAATCTTTCCCTGTATTGACGAGTGCTGAAAATCGACGTTGTTTGAGTTCCGTTTGATCAATCGCTTGAATTTGTGAAGCGAGCTCGAGACATTTTCGATAAGCTTGAACTAATCCGTATTCTTTAATCTTGTTGCTATCGCTTGGATTTTTAAGTACTTCAAATCGATGCCAGATGAGGTCCGTGCGTGGAACTCTACATTGCCCATCATTTATATTGAGCCTTTCACAGCGCAAATTAGGATTATCAGCACATAGCTTGTCGGTATCTCTGTTATTCTCAAAGCAGCCACTTATAAGAAGTGATAGGCTGAGAATCATGGGCACTTTTATCAAATTCATAATATTAGCTTGTGATCAAATACACTTATTTATTGGGCTTGTCTTGACTCAATATCATGGCAAGTTATGTTTGTGACGAATTCGTTAATTAAGGATAGACCATGGATGCCGATCAACTCATTAACGCCATCACCCCCGAAGCTTACAAGCGATTAATGCACGCTGTTGAAACGGGTAAGTGGCCTGAAGGTACACCACTTTCACAAACACAGCGAGATTCATGCATGCAAGCTGTGATGTTGTATCAATCTAAGCATAATGTAGAAGCGGACCATATGACAGTTGCCGCTGGTGGAGAAATCAGTTTTAAATCAAAAAATGAGCTGAAAAAGCGCTTTCAAAACGGACAAGACGATATTGTTCGAGTCAATCCAAACCACGAATGAGTCTATTTGACTTGCACAGAATACAAAAATCCCCAATTCATTGAGTTGGGGATTTTGTTAATGAGGGGAAAATATATTGTGGGTGTTTAAAGCTATAAGCTCATTTCACCACGTAATACTTCCTGCATTTTCTGCTTCACTTCTTCATAAGAAAGATTCTGGCTCAGTAAATAGTGAAGCTTGGCTAAAGCGGCTTCGGGTGTCATGTCGTAGCCGCTGATCACGCCTGCTTCTGCAAGTGCACAGCCAGTTGCGTAACCGCCCATGTTGACTTTACCTGCTAAGCACTGAGTTAAGTTCATGACGATCACGCCACGTTCTGAGGCTTCTTTTAAATGCGCTAATAGTTGCGCATTTTGAGGTGCATTGCCCACACCAAAAGTCAGCAAAATCATCGCGTTGACTGGCTGTAATAAGGTGTTGCGGATCACTTCGTGAGAGATGCCAGGGTACATGGTAATCACACCGATCGGTTGTGGTGTAATGTTATGGACTCGGAAGGCTCCTTGCGGCTGTTCGCCAACTTTAACGTTACTGCTGATTTGAATATTGATCCCAGCTTCTAACAGCGGAGGAAGGTTCGGCGAGGTAAACGCATTAAAACCATCGGCGTGTGATTTGACACTGCGGTTACCCCGCATCAACTGATTATTGAAGAATAACGTCACTTCATTAATGGGGTAATTAGCGGCGATGTGCAATGCATTAAGTAAATTCGCTTGTCCGTCAGAGCGCAATTCGGCCAACGGAATTTGTGAGCCTGTCACAATGACGGGTTTACCCAAGTTTTCCAACATGAAAGAGAGTGCCGATGCCGTGTAAGCCATGGTATCCGTACCATGTAAAATCACAAAGCCATCGTATTTATCATAATTATCTCGAATATCGTTGGCGATTTGTTGCCAATCTTCAGGCGTCATGTCTGAGGAGTCAATCAGAGGGTCATATTCATGAATGGTGAACTCAGGCATTTCAGGGCGCTGAAATTCAGGCATACTTGCGAGTTGTTTTTCCATGAAGCCCGCAATAGGGACATAACCATGGTCGGATTTTAGCATGCCGATAGTACCGCCAGTGTAGGCGATGTAGATATGTTTTCTTGCCATAGCTAGAAATCACTCGTGTAGGGGAACAGAGCGGGGGATTATAGCGTATTCACTTAATATAAAAAGGGGCGCTCAACACAAAGCGCCCCAATGGTTTTTAGTCATTACAGATTGATATTGCTACTGAACTTGGCAGTTTAGGCAGAACGCATATTGCCCTTTCGGATCATTAAAATGGTTGAGTAAGCTGGCATCTTGCACCCATTGTTTTGCTACAGGTTGCAGCGACGCTGGCACTAGTGTTGATACATCAAAACCGAAGCGAACTTGCACTTGATTCATGATGTCTTGCAAGAACTGCTCAGCGGGTGAAAGGGGTTCTTCTACCCAATAAATATTGTAGGTCTCTAATTTTGCCAGTTGTGCTGCGAGCTTAATGGCATCATCAAAGTCACCCATTTGATCGACTAAACCATGATCCATCGCATCTTGTCCTGTCCATACGCGGCCTTGCGCGACCTGATCGACTTGTGCCAATGAAAGGCCGCGGTTCTCTCCCACCAAACTGATAAAACGCTGGTAACCATGGTTAATGCCCAGTTGTAGTGCGTCGGCCACGCCTTTTGTTAGCCCTGTGGTGACACCGACACCAGAAAAAGGTGAGGTTCCTACGCCATCGGTATAAACCCCCAATTTGTTGAGTCCTTTTTCGAATGTGGTGATGACACTAAAAATACCAATCGAACCGGTTAACGTGGTTGGCTGCGCGATAATTTTATCCGCACTCATTGAAATCCAATAACCGCCAGACGCTGCAAGGCTCGACATTGAGACGACAACCGGTTTGCCTGCGTCTTTTAACGCTTGAATTTCATTACGAATAACTTCGGAGGCAAAGGCACTTCCTCCTGGGCTGTCCACACGCAATACGACGGCTTTGACTTTATCATCGTTACGCGCTTGGCGAAGTAATGCGGCGGTGGTATCACCACCGACTGTGCCTCGTGGGTGATCTCCATCCATGATGGTACCACTAGCCACGATCACGGCTACATCGTCCATATCAGCGTTAAACTGTGGCCTAATGGTGGCTTGATATTCGTAGTAACCTACGGCGTTGTAGCTATCTTCTCCATTGCTGCCAAATGTTTCGGCGAGCGATAGGCGCATTTGTTGGCGAGTGGCCAATTCATCTACTAACCCTAATTTTAATGATAAAGCAGCGAGATCACCCTCGGTCGCTTTTAATTGGGTCAGAAATTCATCCATTGATGGGTTTAACGTTTTCCCGTCAATCTTACGGTTGGTCGCTACGTCATCGACGTACGCTCCCCACAACTGCGTTAACCAGCGAGAGGCGGACTCTTTTGCCGCGTCGGACATATCGTCACGAATAAATGGCTCAATGGCTGATTTATAAGTACCGACACGGAAAACGTGCGTATTGACATCCAGCTTTTCCAGCAAAGTTTTGTAGTACATTGAATAGGCACTGTAGCCTTTCAGCATCACTGCGCCATCCGGTGCCAAATAGACTTTATCGGCGTAGCTTGCCAAATAATATTGGCTTTGATTATAGAAATCTCCCACCGCGTAGATGGGTTTGCCCGTGGCTTTAAATTCGTTCAGCGCTTTAGCAATGTAACGTAGCTTAGTGAGGTTGGTTTCAGGCATTTCTCCGAGAGCGAGCACAAGGCCTGTGATTTTCGCATCGTCTTTCGCATGGCGAATGGTTTCTACTACATCAAATAATACATTTTCTTTGGGTAAGTCTTTGCCAAAAAATGAACCAGTCATTGAATCCATCGGATTGATGTAAGAACTCTGTTCAACAATCGGTCCCGATAAGTTCATTACTAATGCGGACTCTTTTTCTATGGTAGGCAGGGGAGAATCGGCATGCACATACAAGAAATAAATCAGTGCAATACTGAGCAAAAAGAACAGGTTGGTTAAGGCTAAACGAATAAAGGTAATGATTTTCCAAAAACCTTTAAATATCAAACCGATAAATCGAAATAGTGATTTCATTGTTTCTCCACTGCGGCTATTCGCAAGCGTGTTTAAATGAATCAAGGGATTAACCTTGAGATATTAATGGCTTACATCCTACGTGATCTAGTATACCCAAACAACCGCAAGATTGATCGGTGTTACAAAAATGTAAACACTTGTTTGATTTTTTTTGTGGGCAATAATATTCTGGTCAGACCATAACGCATAATTATAAAAGTGAAGTCGCCATGTACCCACATCTGTTAGAGCCTTTGGATTTAGGATTTACTCAGTTACGCAACCGTGTATTGATGGGATCAATGCACACGGGATTAGAAGAGCACAAGGAAGGGCTCCATAAGCTGGCCGCTTTTTATGAAGAGCGTGCAAAAGGTGGGGTTGGGCTGATTGTGACGGGCGGGTTTTCGCCTAATTTGCGCGGTCGACTTCACCCTTTCAGTGCTGAATTTAGCAAGGCAAAACATGCGCGTGCACACCAAGTTGTAACTGAGGCAGTGCATCGCCAAGGTGGAAAGATCGCCTTGCAATTGCTGCACGCAGGCCGATACGCAATGCACCCTTTTGCCCAAAGTGCTTCGGCGATTAAAGCACCTATTGCGCGTTTTGCACCGAGTGAAATGAGTGCCCGTCAGATAAAAAAAACCATTGATACCTTTGCCAGCAGTGCTGAATTAGCTCACCTTGCAGGATACGATGGTGTGGAAGTGATGGGCTCGGAAGGGTATTTGATCAACCAATTTATCTGTAAACGTACCAACATGCGTTACGACGATTGGGGCGGTAGTTACGAAAATCGTATCCGTTTACCCATTGAGATAGTGAAAGCGATTCGTGCAGTGGTTGGTAAAGAGTTCATCATCATTTTCCGTCTTTCAATGCTGGATTTAGTCGAAGAGGGCAGCACTTTTGAAGAGGTTTTAATGCTCGCTAAGGCACTTGAACAAGCTGGCGTGACCATTATCAATACGGGCATCGGTTGGCATGAAGCGCGCGTTCCAACGATAGCGACTCAAGTACCCCGTGCTGCTTTTACTTGGGTAACGGAAAAAATCCGCCCACATCTCTCTGTGCCCGTCGTGACCTGTAATCGCATCAACACTCCAGAAGAAGCAGAAAAAATATTAGCAACGGGTCAAGCGGATATGGTGTCGATGGCGCGTCCATTTCTTGCCGATCCAGAATTTGTTGCCAAAGCCGAGCAAGGAAAAGCCGCGCTGATCAATACGTGTATCGGCTGTAACCAAGCCTGTTTAGATAACGTATTTAAAGGCAAACGGGCCAGTTGCCTCGTTAACCCGCGGGCCTGCTATGAAACGGAAATGGTTATTCGCCCTGCGGCTCAGCCGAAAAAAATGGCGGTGATTGGCGCAGGTCCTGCGGGACTTGCTTGCGCGACTACCTTGGCTGAGCGTGGGCATCATGTTGATCTGTTTGAAAAAAATGATCGCATTGGTGGCCAGTTCCGTTTGGCGATGCAAATTCCCGGCAAAGAAGAGTTTCGAGAAACCATTCGCTACTTTGCAAATCGTATTGATCAAACCGGTGTGCATCTGCATTTAGATACTGACGTCAATTTTGAGATGCTCGAACCGTACGATGAAGTAGTGATGGCGTCGGGTGTCGAGCCGAGAAAAGTAAAAATTGATGGTATTGATAACCTAGAAAAGGTGGTGGATTACCAAACGCTGATCCGTGAAAAAACACCCGTTGGTGAAAAAGTCGCGATTGTTGGTGCTGGTGGAATTGGTGTCGACGTCGCCACTATGTTGACTGAGCCGACAGAGCATACGCTTGATGATTGGCTGCATGATTGGGGCATCGATAAAGAGATTGCTTATCCCGGAGGTTTGTACCCATTTCCCGATTGTATGAGTGAAAAAACGGTATGGCTATTGCAGCGCCGCAAAGGACGAGTAGGTAAAGGCCCCGGTAAGACCACAGGTTGGATCCATAAACGCACCTTAGAAAAGCGTGGAGTGAATCTACTGGGTGGTGTCGGTTATGAAAAAATTGCCGCTGACGGTTTACATATCACGCTTGACGGTAATCCTTTGCTGTTAGACGCCGATAAAATTGTGATTTGTGCCGGGCAAGAATCGGTACGTCCTTTTGAAGATAAATGGGCATCATTGGGTGAGAAGATGCATGTGATTGGTGGTGCCGATTATGCTGGTGAGCTTGATGCTGTGCGTGCGATTCGTCAGGGGGTCGAACTGGCGATTAAGTTATAATTTGTGGTCCAAGCTAGCCGGTGGTGTTATTACTTGGAGTGATCAGCCAGCAATCGTAAAACAACAAAAGGCGCAAATCGCGCCTTTTGTCTTTCCTATGTTCGTGAAGAACAGTCTTCGCTTTGCTATAAAATGACCGTTTTGTTGCCATAAACAAAAACGTGATCGTTGATAACTTTGTTCAAGGCTTTACTCAGCACATTTTTCTCAACATCCCGTCCAGCTTGCGCCATGTTTTGCGCGCTGAATGTGTGATCAACCGGGATTACATCTTGCTTAATAATCGGGCCTTCATCTAAATCATTAGTGACAAAGTGCGCCGTCGCACCAATGATTTTTACACCGCGCTCGTATGCTTGCTGGTAAGGTTTTGCACCAATGAATGCCGGTAAAAAGCTGTGGTGAATATTAATAATTTTGTGATGGTACTTATCGACAAAACCAGGAGTGAGTACCCGCATGTATTTGGCGAGGACCAAATAGTCGGCGTGATATTGGTCCAGCACTTCTAACAATTTCTGCTCATGTTCCTCGCGGTTTAGCCCTTCATGAGAAACATGGTGATACGGGATATCAAACTTTTCGGTCAGATTTTGCAGCGTATCGTAATTGCCAATCACTGCAGCAATATCGACATCCAAGCTGCCATCATAATTCTTAATCAAAATATCGCCCAAGCAATGTGCTTCTTTAGTCACCAAAATAACGATGCGTTTGCGCGAAGAATCAATCAGTTTACGCTTTGCGTGTGCAGGCAAGGCTTGGTCAAGGTCGGCTAGAAGGGTGGTGTCGTTAAAGTAGCCTTCCAATTCAGTACGCATAAAAAAGTGACCACTGATGTTATCAACATACTCATTGTTATGAATAATATTGAGTTGATGTTTATAACAAATGTTCGTGATTTTAGAGATAAGTCCGGGCGCATCACTACAATGAGTGAGCAGTGTTTTTCTTTCCATTATTAATTACTTCCGTGCATGATTTTTTTCGTTCTAAAAACTAATTCGTGAGCGTGTGAACGGTGAGGCGCCCCGCAATATAAGGGCTATAATTAATCTATTATTAAGTTGGTTTCAATATATAAACGGGTTCACCGTTAGGCTTTTACTAATTTTCTTCCTCACAGAGTGTCTTAAGGCGGTATTTATGGATAGAGAACTCCTCGCACGAAAGCTGTATATGGAAAGAGTGAGTGCATTGATGGGAGACCATCAAATTGACGAAATCATTTTGGAAGACATGTGGGAGAACCGAGCGTCACCCGCCGAGGCGGCAAAAGCAATGACCCAAACGGAGAATGGGTACGAAGGACCAGCTTGGTTATCTCGTTACCTCAATCGCAAATAGAACACACCTAACTGGCGCGGGTTGCACTTGGATTCGCGCCAGCTCATCAAACCTGACATAATGCCCCGCAACGAACACTTACCTCCACTTTTTGATGATTGCAAAAACCTTTTCTTCACAAGGCGCATTAGGCAAAGCCATTGCCGGTTTTCAAGCTCGACAAGCGCAAATTGACATGGCTGAAGCGGTCGCTAAGGCGATTTCCCAACAATCGCAATTAGTGGTTGAAGCAGGGACTGGTACAGGCAAAACCTTTGCGTATCTGGTGCCTGCGCTGCTCAGTGGTAAAAAAGTCATTATCAGTACGGGTTCTAAAAACCTACAAGAGCAGCTTTTTCATCGTGATTTACCCTTGATGATTGATGCGCTCGGTTTCTATGGCAATGTCGCGCTATTAAAAGGCCGAGCAAACTATCTGTGCCTTGATAGGCTAAGCCGCCAAATGGTGGAAAGCCACACCAACCAACCTGATCCACAGCTGCTGACTCAATTAGTGAAAGTGCGTCGTTGGTCATCGGAAACCAAAAGCGGTGATTTAGGTGAATGTGAAGAGTTGCCTGAAGACAGTGCGGTCATTCCAACCATCACCTCAACCAACGACAATTGCCTTGGCAAAGAGTGCCCAAGTTACGTCGACTGTTTTGTCTCTAAAGCGCGCAAAAAGGCGATGGATGCCGACGTTGTCGTGGTCAACCATCACCTTTTTCTAGCCGATCTGGCGATCAAAGAAACCGGGTTTGGTGAGTTGATCCCCGAAGCCGAGGTCTTTATCTTCGACGAAGCGCATCAGTTACCGGATATCGCCAGCCAATATTTTGGTCAATCAGTCTCCAGTCGCCAAGTCCAAGAGCTGGCGAAAGATATTGAAATCGGCTATCGCACTGAAGCAAAAGATATGCGCCAATTGCAGAAAGTGGGCGATAAACTGGTACAGTCAGCGATGGATTTACGCATTGTGTTGGGTGAACCCAGTTTTCGAGGCAACTGGCGTGAGGCGTTAGCTTCACCATCGATTTCGCGAGAATTAGCGCGTTTGCGAGACAGCTTAGATTTTGCTATCGATGTGTTAAAACTCGCGTTAGGTCGCAGCCAGTTATTGGATACCGCATTTGAGCGCGCCAACTTAATCAAAGGACGAATTGATCGAGTGTGTGATGTCTCTATTACTGGTTATTCCTATTGGTATGACACCACGCCGCGTCATTTTAGTTTACACATCACCCCACTTTCGGTGGCCGATAAATTTCACGAACAGGTGCAACAAAAGCAGGGCGCATGGATTTTCACCTCCGCAACTTTGGCTGTAAACGACGATTTTAGCCATTTCACTCAGCGTTTAGGGCTAAAGCCCCAAGCTCAGTTTTCATTACCAAGCCCGTTTGACTATCAGCAGCAGGCGCGGCTGTGTGTGCCACGCTATTTACCCGAACCCAATAGCCCTGGCCTTGCCGATAAATTGGTGCGTATTTTGTCGCCAGTGATTGAGCAAAACCAAGGCCGCTGCTTCTTTTTATGTACTTCCCACAGCATGATGCGCGAGTTAGGTGAACGTTTTCGAGAAGTGTTAACCGTGCCAGTGCTGATGCAAGGGGAGACGAGTAAACAAAAAACGTTGGCCGAATTTATGGAATTAGGTAATGCCTTATTGGTCGCGACAGGGGCATTTTGGGAAGGGATAGATGTTAGAGGTGACGCATTAAGCTGTGTTATTATCGACAAACTTCCATTTACCGCACCGGATGATCCGCTGCTGAAAGCGCGAATTGAAGATTGCCGAATGCGCGGTGGAGATCCATTTGCGCAAGTACAACTACCCGATGCTGTCATCACCTTGAAACAAGGGGTCGGGCGTTTGATCCGCGATAAACATGACAAAGGTGTACTGATCATTTGTGATAACCGTTTAGTCACCCGTGACTACGGTGGGCTATTTCTTGCCAGTTTACCGCCCATTCCACGTACGCGGGATTTGGACAAAGTAAAAGATTTCTTAAGTCAAATTTCAGTCACGACACCCGTAACTATTAACAACAATTAGAGACAGTAATGAGCGCAAAGATCCTTGCCTTAGACACAGCAACAGAGAACTGTTCTGTTGCTTTAATGATGAACGGCAAACTGTACGTTCGCAGTGAAGTTGCCCCTCGAGATCACACCAAGAAAATTCTACCCATGGTGGATTCCGTCCTCAAAGAAGCGGGCATCACCTTACAGGAACTAGACGCGCTAGCCTTTGGCCGTGGTCCGGGCAGTTTTACCGGAGTACGGATTGGCATTGGAATTGCACAAGGTTTAGCATTCGGTGCTGATTTACCTATGATAGGTATTTCGACCCTGGCAACGATGGCGCAAGGCAGCTATCGTTTACAGGGTTACCAGCAGGTGGCGTGTGCAATTGACGCCAGAATGAGTGAGATTTACTGGGGTCGTTATACACGTCAAGAAGATGGCTCTTGGCAAGAGATAGATGCAGAGTGCGTCATTGCTCCTAATACTCTTGCTGAGCAAATCAAAGCTGACAGCATCACTTGGGGCTGCGCTGGAACGGGTTGGGCGGCTTATAAAGAAGAGTTAGATACGTTGCCTATCTCGTGTCAAATGGGGGAAGTATTGTACCCAGATGCACAGGATATAGTGTTTCTTGCTCAGTATGAGTTTGCCAAAGGAAACACGCTAACGGTGGAAGAGTCGAGCCCTGTTTACCTGCGTGATAACGTGGCTTGGAAGAAGTTACCGGGCCGAGAATAATCAGTGAAAGGCAAGGCGTTGCATTCGTCTTGCTCTAATTGAATAGGAACAGTATGGTTTCAATTAATGGTTTACCTCCTGCGATAGTGCCCGGTAGCAATAGGGCTAATCGCGCAAATAAGAACAATGGGGTAAAGAAAGGCGATGCCAAAACCGGAGTAGGCCAACCTACTAAGGTGGCGAATGCTGTTTCTCATTCAATTCGTCATGTCGATCCATCAGAGATTCATCGGGCTAATCTGGAATACGATCTTCCTGAAGGCCGATCAAGAAAGGCAATGGAAGAGTACATGGACGTGATGAACCAAGCAAAAAAAGAGGAACTTGCTCAACTGCTTGGAGTCGATATCTACATCTAATCCAACAAGGTCATTATGATGCGATCTTTTTCCACTTCTAAAACGCTACTATTGTTATCGTCCACATTGCTGCTTGGTGCATGCTCAAGCTTACCGGATGATCTTCGTGCCAGTAGTGATGCCGTGATCTCCGATTACGCCACTTGGGTCAATACGCCAACCAATGAACAAGATGAAGTCCGGCTGGGCGGCGTCATCGCCAGTGTGACTAATTTGGCGGATAAAACCCGGATTGAAATAGTCAATTTGCCGATTAGCTCATCAGGCCGACCGGATATCGACCGCGAACCGCAAGGGCGTTTTGTTGGCTATGTTGACGGGTTTGTTGACCCAGTGGCTTATGCTAAAGATCGTTTGGTGACGCTAGTGGGAACCAGCCTTGCTCCAGAAAAAGCCAAAGTAGGTGAGTTTGAATACACTTTCCCAACCATGGCCGTAAAAGGGCTACATTTGTGGCGAGTTGAAGAAAGAGTGGTCGTGAATGATCTCGGTACTTATATGTACCCTTGCCACAGCTTATATTGTCGTCAAATGTACATTGGTGCTCGTGAAGGGCGCGTGGTACAAGAAGTGAAATAGCGATGCAACAAAAACAGTACTCTCTTGCGCAAGGAATGATTGCGACTCAAGAGTTGGGAAACGCACAAACGGCCGACTTATCGGTCGTTTTTTTGCATGGTTGGTTAGATAATTCATCCAGTTTTCTTACCGTTATCAAAGCGTTAAGTCACCTTAATCCACAGTTACACCTTTGCGCAATCGATTTACCGGGACATGGCCTTTCAAGCCATAAAGCCGACGGTCATTTTTACCCATTTCATGACTATATTGATGATATTTACTCATTTTTGCTCAACTTATCACCAAACAGGTTAGTGATCGTAGGGCATTCCCTTGGTGCTTTAATCGCAAGTTGCTATAGTGCCGCCTTTCCTGAGCAAGTCGCAGGATTAGTTCAAATCGAAGGAATGGCTCCATTGGCTGAATCGCCACTAGAGGGTGTGGCCAGGCTGCGCAATGGCGTACTCAGCCGCCAGCGGATCCGGCGTAAGCCTCGTCGTAGGTTACCGAACTTAGAATACGCTGTTGCTCGCCGAGCCGAAGTCAACCAGTTAGAAGCAGCCTTGATCCAACCCATCGTTATTCGAGGGGTTGAGCGGCGCAATGACGAGTGGTATTGGCGTCATGACCCACAGTTAAACAGCGATTCCTTGTATCGCATGTCGTATGAGCATGCTCAGCACATAATGGCGCACATCCAATGCCCACAACGTGTGATTTTCGGTACACAAGGTTTTTCTGAGTTACGAGCCGCTCGAGGCTATTTCGCCGATGATCGGCAAGAGATGTTCACTATTTCTGGTGGTCATCATTGCCATCTTGAGCAACCTTCGCAAGTCGCCGAACTAATTTTTGGCTTAGTTAACAAAATTTAAACAAGTGTTTGAGTGTTTCGTGCTCAAGCGCTTTGGCTGTGCTGTAATAGCGCACATAAAAATATCGCCGTAGAGCAGCCGCCAATAACGAGGAGTATTACCGTGGAGAAACCTTGGCTTTCACGCTATCCAACTGACGTACCTGAATTCATCAACCCTGATCAGTACCTCTCTTTGGTCGAAATGTTTGAGCAATCGGTTCATAAATATGCCGATCAACCAGCCTTTATGAATATGGGTTCGGTCATGACTTTTCGTAAACTGGAAGAGCGCAGCCGAGCATTTGCCGCCTATTTGCAAAATGAGCTAAAGCTGAAAAAAGGTGATCGTGTCGCCTTAATGATGCCTAACCTATTGCAGTATCCGGTCGCGTTATTTGGCGTATTACGAGCCGGGTTGATTGCGGTAAATGTTAACCCGTTGTACACCCCGCGAGAGCTTGAACATCAACTGAATGACGCCGATGCAAAGGCGATCGTCATCGTCTCGAATTTTGCCAATACCTTAGAGCAAATTGTTGAAAATACCTCGGTAAAACATGTGGTATTGACCAGCCTTGGACAGATGTTACCTAGAGCAAAAGGGACGTTGGTTGATTTCGTTGTGAAATATGTGAAAGGGATGGTGCCAAAATATGACTTACCAGGTGCCATTTCCATGCGTAAGGCGTTGCACAAAGGTCGCCGTTTACAGTATGTGAAGCCTTTTATGTCTGGCGACGACATTGCATTTTTGCAATATACCGGTGGTACAACCGGTGTGGCAAAAGGGGCAATTCTGACCCACCGCAACATGATTGCGAATGTGCTCCAAGCAAAAGGGGCATATGGCCCAGTATTGGCCGAAGGCCGCGAACTGGTTGTGACGGCATTACCGCTTTATCACGTATTTGCACTGACCGTAAACTGTTTACTGTTCGTCGAAATGGGTGGGCGTAACCTATTGATTACTAATCCACGCGATATTCCAGGCTTTGTCAAAGAGCTGCAAAAGTACCCATTTACTGCCATTACGGGGGTGAATACGCTGTTTAATGCGTTGGTCAACAACGAAGATTTCCATGAACTTGATTTCAAAAATCTTAAGCTTTCTGTTGGTGGTGGCATGGCGGTACAGCGCGCGGTGGCCGATCAGTGGAAAAAAGTGACGGGTATCCACCTGCTTGAAGGTTACGGTTTGACTGAATGTGCGCCATTGGTGACAGGTAATCCTTATGATTTAAGTGATTATTCGGGAGCCATTGGTTTACCCGTTCCTTCAACCGAAGTGCGTATCGTTGATGATGAAGGCAAAGTGTTGGCTTATGATCAAGTCGGTGAGTTGCAAGTGCGTGGCCCACAAGTGATGCAAGGTTATTGGCAAAGACCGGAAGCGACGAAAGAAGTGATTGATGCCGATGGTTGGCTCTCTACAGGCGATATCGTCAAGTTTGATGAGCAAGGAATGGTCTATATTGTCGATCGCAAAAAAGACATGATTTTAGTCTCTGGATTCAACGTCTATCCTAATGAGATTGAAGATGTGGTTGCACTGCATGGCAAAGTATTAGAAGTGGCCGCTATCGGCCAGCCTCATGAAGTGTCTGGTGAAATCGTCAAGATTTATGTGGTTAAGCGTGATCCGAGCTTAACCAAAGATGAAATCATTGCCCATTGCCGTAAACATTTGACTGGCTATAAAGTGCCTAAGTTGATTGAGTTTAGGGAAGATTTACCAAAGAGTAATGTGGGTAAAATTTTACGCCGCGTACTTCGTGAAGAAAATGATGCGGCAATTGAACAAACAAAACGTGCCTAAGCATCAAGTCAGTATGAAAAAATAGTGCTAGAATGCCGACTCAAACCGTCGGCATTTTTATGTCCCCTCTAGTAGGGTTGCCCAAAGTGAGCCATTAGTGAACTACCAAATAATTACCCAGCCTAACGACCTACAACGTGTATGCCTTGCCGCGCGAGATGCCGATGTGGTGATGCTCGATACCGAGTTTGTCCGAGTGCGTACCTTTTACCCACAGCTCGGATTGATCCAGCTTTATGATGGTGAAAACCTCTCTTTAATCGACCCACTTGCCTTTGATGACATGGCCCCTTTTGTCGAGCTACTGCAAGACACCTCCGTGCTCAAAGTGCTGCATGCGTGTGGTGAAGATCTCGAAGTGTTTCATAATGCATTTGGCTGCACACCTTTTCCAATGGTCGACACACAAGTAATGGCGGCCTTTCTCGGTCATGGACTGTCTACCGGATTTGCCGCATTGGTCAATGAATTCTTAGGGATTGAAATTGATAAAAGTGAATCGCGTACTGATTGGTTAGCAAGGCCTTTATCGCAAAAGCAGTTGGATTACGCTGCCGCCGATGTGTTTTATTTGCTGCCGATTTACGAGAAATTACTCGATAAAGTGACGCAGGCGGGCTGGTGGCAAGCGGCGCAGCAAGAATCTGAACTATTGAGCGTCAAACGCATTAAACAGACTAATCCCGATTTGGCCTATTTGGATATCAAAGGGGCATGGCAACTAACACCGCAAGAATTAGCGATTCTCAAACCCTTAGCTACTTGGCGCTACGAAGAGGCGGTACGCCGTGATTTGGCGCTCAATTTTGTGGTCAAAGAGACAGATTTGCTGACTATCGCTCGTTTGGGATTGACGAGTGCAAGCCGTATGATTGATGAAGGGGCCGATCCGAGATCGATTCAACGTCACAGTACCAAAATCATTGCATTGGTGAAAGCGGGCCAGCAGACTCCGGCTGATCAATACCCACCTAAAATCGACCCTTTGATGGACTATCCCGGCTATAAACAGTTGTTTAAACGGTTGAAAGATGAAGTTAAATCAGTGTCTCAAACCACGGGTTTAGCGACTGAATTTTTAGCCTCTAAAAAACAGCTCAACCAGCTATTGAGTTGGGTGTGGAAGAAAGAGAGAGATCCCGCGCAATTGCCGGATGTGATGCAGAGCTGGCGCTTACCTATTCTCGGTGAACGGCTCAACAAATTGGTTGAGTAAAATTGGTTAGTAAAGAGAAAGAGCCTGCAATTTTGCAGGCTCTTTTATCATAAGGATTACTTTTCTTCGTCTGGCAGTTTCACGTTCAATTCCAGCACAGAGATATCATCATCTTTGTGCTCAAAAGAGACTTCAACCATCGAAGGGTCAACCGCGACGTATTTGGCGATCACCTTGAGAATGTCTTCTTTCAATTGAGGCAAATAGGTCGGTGCAGGGTCATTTTCACTACGACGTTCGGCGACGATAATTTGCAAACGCTCTTTGGCAAGGCTTGCTGAGGTCGTTTTCTTTTGTGGTCGGAAAAACTCAAGTAGAGACATAATATTAACCCCCGAAAAGTCGTTTAAAGATGCCCTTTTTCTGCTCCGTTAGAAAACGAAACTCGACTTCTTGCCCTAATAAGCGCTCGACAGCGTCAGCATAAGCTTGGCCTGCGTCTGATTGATCGTCAAAAATAACCGGAACACCTTTGTTGGAGGCATTAAGCACCGCTTGGCTTTCTGGGATCACGCCAAGTAAAGAGATATGTAAAATCTCTTCAACATCTTCCACGCTCAACATTTCACCTTGTGTCACGCGAGTAGGGTTATAACGGGTCAATAAAAGGTGCTGTTTAACAGGCTCTAACCCTTGCTCTGAGCGCATTGATTTGGAATCCAAAATCCCTAAAATGCGGTCCGAGTCGCGCACGGAAGAGACTTCAGGGTTCGTCGTTACAATCGCTTCATCAGCAAAGTACAAAGCCATCAACGCGCCTTGCTCAATACCTGCTGGTGAGTCGCAAATGACGAAATCAAAGCCCATCGTATCGAGTTCATCCAAAACGCGCTTTACGCCCTCTTTGGTGAGCGCATCTTTATCACGGGTTTGTGAGGCAGGCAGAATAAACAGGTTTTCGGTGCGTTTATCTTTGATCATCGCTTGGTTAAGTGTCGCCTCACCGTTGATGACGTTGACAAAGTCGTACACCACGCGGCGCTCACAACCCATGATTAAGTCAAGGTTACGCAGACCGATATCAAAATCGATGACTGCTGTCTTTTTACCTTTTAAAGCCAAGCCAGAAGCAATTGCTGCGCTTGAGGTTGTTTTACCAACGCCGCCTTTTCCTGACGTTACAACAATAATGCGTGCCATTATGTTTTCCTTGTTAATTTTAAATCGTGAGCGTTTCAAAATGCAGTGAATCATCAACCATGCTGAGCATCACTTTCTTCTGCCAAAACTCACTTTCAATTTGATCGCTAAGCCAATAATTTCCAGCAATGGAGACCAGCTCTGCTTGTAAATCGTGACAAATAATTTTTGCTTCCGTTTGGCCGCTGGCACCGGCAATGGCCCTTCCGCGCAGTGAACCATGAATGTGAATTGAACCATCGGCGATCACTTCGGCCCCCGCGCTGACGTGATTGAGGATCACTAAATCGCTATCTTTGGCATACACTTGCTGGCCAGAGCGAATGGGCGTGCGAATCACCTTGGTTGGCGCTATTTGAGCGGGTGCTTGAGAAGGCGACTTGCTTGCTGCCATCACGGCAAAGCCAGCTTCTGAGGCTAAGTTTTGGCTGCGTTTATCACGGCAACCTGTCACACCGACCGGGATCATTCCCGCTTCAGTGATGCCTTGTTTGAGTATCGCAAAATCAATATCGCCAATCACTTTAGCAATATTGATCACTACAGGTGCAGAGGCAAAAAAAGCAGGAGCTTGGGCGACTTTTTCCTTGAGAAACTCAACGGTATTGGCAACTTCACTGTCGCAAAGGTGTAACACTGACAAAGTAAAACTGCTACCTTTTAGGTCAGGAGTATTCGACATCTTATATTGACCTCAATAACTAATGGCTTCACTAGAAAGGGCGTTGCCTGAAACTAGGGTTGTCATGTTATATTCCCTGACTTAGCTCAGCAAGTTATCTTGCGGTCAAATGTTTGTTTTAATCTCAAATTTGGTAAAAGTTTAACGTTTCTAACTTAATTGGCTCGAAAAGCCAGTTTATTACAATAAAAGGTTTGTCATGCTTTGCTCTATCTACAAAAGCTCTAAAAAAGAAGGTGCCTATCTCTACGTTACTAAAAAGGATGACTTTTCACAGGTTCCTGACACATTAATGGCGATGTTCGGTAAACCTACTTTAGTCATGGTAGTGAAACTGGAAGGGCGTACACTTGCCCAAGTGAACATTGAAAAAGTAAAAGAGTCTCTAGAAAATGAGGGTTTTTTCCTACAGTTACCGCCACCGCCACAAAATTTATTAGAACAATATAAGCAGCAAAAGGCTCAGCAAAAAGATAGCTAAGTTTTCAGCTCAAGGAGGACGATTTGAGAAAGTTATTGTCAGTCGTATTGGGATTAAGCCTCTCCACGCCATTGATGGCGAATGAGGTTAGTTTTGAACACTATGTTGAAGGCTTGAAGCAGCAAGCACGAAATGAAGGCATTTCAGAGCAAATTTTAATCGATGCGTTTAAAAATGTGGAGTACAAGCCACGTGCTGTGACGGCCGATCGCAATCAACCAGAAAAGAAACTAACGCTGGATGAATATATCCCACGCGCGGTTCCAGAATGGAAAGTGAACCAAGCAAAGGCGCTGTATGAAAAGCACTATGCAGAGCTTAGCCGCATTGGCGAACAATATGGCGTGCAACCGCGCTTTATCGTGGCTTTGTGGGGCGTAGAAAGTAATTTTGGTGCGTTGACCGGTGGTTTTAGTGTTATTGATGCGCTGACGACTATGGCTTATGACGGTCGTCGAGAAGAATTTTTCCGCAAGGAGACGATGGCCGCGTTGCAAATTCTACAGCAAGGTCATATCCAAGCTGATGAGATGAAAGGTTCATGGGCTGGCGCGATGGGACAATGCCAGTTTATGCCGAGTTCGTTTTTGGCGTTCGCTTCCGATGGTAATGGCGATGGCAAAAAAGACATTTGGCGCTCAAAGGAAGATGTATTCGCGTCGACGGCCAATTATCTCAGCCAATCGGGATGGGATGATAAATACACTTGGGGCCGTCAAGTTAAAGTTCCGCATGGGTTTGACCGCACTTTAGAAGGGCGACAGCCCGAAAAAGGGAAATCACTGAGAGAGTGGAACAAGCTCGGTATTACCCGTTACGAAGGTAAACCACTGCCTAATTTAGACAACGTTCAAGCTTGGCTTATCATGCCAGATGATGAAAATGGCCGCGTTTACTTGGTATACAACAACTATAATGTGTTGATGAAGTGGAACCGTTCATATTATTTCGCCCTCGCGGTGAGCCATTTGGCGGATAGAATTACCTATTGATTTGAACCTTAATTGAACGCAAAGGGCTCATCATGAGCCCTTTGCTATTTCTGGAGAGCGTGTGCTAGTTGAACGTGCAGGGCAAATGGTGATATTTGCTGCGTTAATCAAACATCGAGGCTTTACCGCTGCGGCCAAAAGCTTAGGCGTATCAGTATCGCATGTTAGTAAGCAGTTGGCCTTACTGGAAGCCTCGCTCGGGGTGAAGCTCGTTCAGCGAACCACTCGCAGCTTCACCAAAACCGAGGCTGGAGAGGCTTTTTATCGCCATTGTATTGCGGTCGTTGGGTTGATGGATGCTGCGCAGTCTGAAATGGAAAGCCAGCGTGATGAGGTGTCTGGGCTGATTAAGCTTGGTCTTTCACAGTCGTTTGGTTCTTTGCACATTTTGCCAGCACTGGAGGCGCTTCGTCAGCGTTATCCAAAACTACAAGTGGAAGTGCATTTGTTCGATTATAGAGTCGATATGCTCGAAGAAGGGCTTGATTTGTGGGTGACCAACAACGAACATTTGCCGGAAGGGTACGTGGCGCAACGTCTCGCCGATTGCCAATTTGTGCTGGCGGCGTCACCGGAATACTTATTAAACCATTCACCCCCTCAGACACCTGGTGATCTGTTAGGTCACAACTGCCTTATCTACCGCAGTTGGGAGCGAGATTACACCCGTTGGTCGTTTGCTAATCCAGAGCAAAAGGTCAACATCAATGTGTCGGGTAACTATTCGGTGGATTTAGCCGAAGCCGTGCGTGACGCCGCCGTGGCAGGGTGGGGTGTTGCTTACTTGGCGACTTATTTAATTCGAGATGAATTTCGAACTGGTAAACTGATCCAGTTGTTGCCAGATTGGCACGCAAATCAAAGTATGCCTTTTTATGCGGTTTACCCGAGCCGACAACATATGCCGAAGAAAACCTCAGCCGTGATTGAATTTATCAAGGCTTTAATCGGTACACCTTGCTACTGGGATACTCAGTTAGAGCCTTACATCCGTTTGACAAAAGTGTAATGAGTACGAATTATTATTTCCCAACTCAGAAACATCTTTTCTATATGGAAAAGATAAGCCTAAGCAATCGTTTAGCTTGTTACAAATCAACAGCTTGAAATAAGAGGCTTAAGGCTGCTATTTTTAAGCACACCTCTGTAACATTTGCGACTTGCGCATTCGTTTTCGCACGATAGAATGCGCGCCTTTCCTATCCCCGTTATCTGGATTGACAGCAAATGAACTCATTACTTGGCGTCGTCGCCATCTTATTTACGGCTTGGCTACTTTCTACCAATAGAAAAAACATCCAATTTAGAACCGTGTCGCTCGCTTTTTTATTGCAAGTAGGCTTTGCACTATTGGTTCTGTATGTCCCTATGGGGAAAGAAGTGCTCAACAGTGTCACGGGTGCGGTATCGAATTTGATCAATTATGGGCAAGAGGGAATTGGCTTTCTCTTTGGCGGTTTAGCCAATGGTAGCGTTGGTTTTGTGTTTGCGATTAATGTGCTTGGCATCATCATTTTCTTCTCCGCTTTGATCTCCGGTTTGTACCACATTGGTTTGATGCCTAAAGTAATTAATTTGATTGGCGGTGGTTTGCAAAAATTATTGGGTACGGGGCGTGCAGAGTCACTGTCAGCCACGGCGAACATTTTTGTCGGCATGATTGAAGCGCCGTTAGTCGTTAAGCCCTATTTAAAGCACATGAGTGATTCGCAATTTTTTGCGGTGATGACGTGTGGCTTAGCCTCGGTTGCGGGTGGTACGTTAGTGGGTTATGCCTCACTGGGCGTTAACCTTAACTATCTTATTGCGGCGGCATTTATGTCAGCTCCAGCCGGTTTGTTGATGGCGAAAATTTTGGTGCCGGAAACCGAAGCGCAAAGTCAGCAGGTGGCCAACGAAGAGGTTGAGATACCAAAAGCAACTAATGTGGTTGAAGCCGTAGCTGATGGTGCAATGTCTGGGCTTCGTATCGCGGTTGCGGTTGGGGCAACGTTACTGGCCTTTATCAGTGTGATTGCGCTACTCAACGGCCTATTGGGCTGGGTGGGTGGTCTGTTTGGTTTAACCCTTAGTTTTGAATTGATTTTAGGCTACCTATTTGCTCCAGTTGCGTGGCTGGTGGGCATTCCATGGAGCGAAGCGATGACGGCAGGCTCACTGATTGGTAATAAAATTGTCGTGAACGAGTTTGTCGCTTTTATCCAATTGATGGACGTAAAAGATTCGCTCAGTGAACATTCTCAAGCGATTGTAACTTTTGCTCTGTGCGGCTTTGCCAATATTTCGACCATGGCAGTATTGATCGGTGGTTTGGGCAGTTTGGTGCCAGAGCGTCGCAGCTTCATCTCTCAATATGGTTTTCGAGCGATCAGCGCTGGCGTGCTGGCTAACTTGATGAGTGCTGCACTTGCTGGGGTTATTTTGTCGCTATAAACGTAGCGTTTCTATTGGTTACGAAAACCCACCATACATTTTGTATCTTCGATGCCGGCTAACAGAGCCGGCATTTTTATCCATCCATCTCACCAAAATAATATTGACCATATCAATTTCTCAACGACGTGTGATTAGGTAAGTTCGTGAAGTCCGCCGAAAAAGATTTGCAAGCGGTGTTGATGTTGAAATTATGCCGTGATTTTGAGCTGAGATAATTAAAATTATCAGTTATTTAGAGTGCAATTCTCGTCCTCTAGCTTATTAGTTATATACCCTGCCTACTTGATGTTGCCTTGTCTTTATCTCGCGTATTGCAGGCCACCACGTCAAGTTACTTGGGAACGGGTTAATTATTCATAAGCAAAGGAGAGAACAATGAGTTCTTATCTACTCAGAGCTGCCATCATTACAACGTTAGGGATAAGCTACCAAGCTCAAGCCTATAACTGTGATGGCTTGGGCTCTTGGGATACGGCCGCCATTTATACGTCCGGCGATAAAGTGACGCAATCTAACGCAGCCTATCAAGCTAACTATTGGACGCAGGGAAATGATCCTGCAAGCAATAACGGCCCCTGGGCATTTTGGCTATCACTCGGGCAGTGTGACAGCGGTGGTGGCAATGTTCCACCCACGCTAAATCTCGTTTCTCCTGCCAATAATGCACAAATCCCACAAGGCAGCTTAATCACGCTACAAGCCACCGCGTCTGATAGCGATGGTAGCGTGGCACAGGTTGAATTTTTGATTGATGGCGTGTCGATAGCCGTCATCACACAAGCGCCTTTCCAAACCGATTGGACTGCCGCTTTAGGCGCAACCCAAGTGACTGCAATTGCCACTGATAATCAGGGTGCGACTACGTCAACCGCGTCAACCATCTCGGTTACTCCTGTTGGTGGTTTAGTGCCTCCTTCCATCTCCTTAACCAGCCCAACAGGTGCTGAGCAGCTAGTGGCTGGCGACTTATTGACGCTAAGTGCTAATGCTACCGATTCGGATGGAACCGTCACGCAAGTTGATTTTTATGTGGATGGACAACTCATCGCTTCAGATACTTCAGAACCTTATGCCCACGATTGGACTGCTGTCTCAGGTTCTCACACCTTTAAAGCCAAAGCGACGGATAATGATAACCAAACGACTCATAGCCAAGAGGTCGCCTTGGTTGTATCTGGAGGCTCAAGTGGTGGTTGTGCAGGTTTAGCAACCTATGTGGCGGGTAGCAGTTACGCTGCGGGCGAACTGGTGCAAAACAATAATCAAAAGTTCCGTTGTGATATCGCAGGTTGGTGCTCTTCCAGCTCAGCGTGGGCCTATGAGCCGGGCAAAGGAAGTTATTGGCAAGAAGCGTGGACAGGAATGGGCGCGTGCGCCACGCCACCTACCGTTTCATTGACGAGCCCTGCTGACAATGAAGTGATTCTGGCTGGTTCTACCATTCTGCTCAGCGCACAAGCTAATGATGCCGATGGCAGTGTAGTACAAGTGGAATTTCTTGTTGATGGCACGAGCCTTGGCTTAGTAAACCAAGCGCCTTATTCGGTTGAGTGGGTTGCGAGCAAGGTCGGAAGTACCACACTCAAAGCCATCGCAACCGATAATGACAATAATAGCGCTGAAAGTCAGATTAACGTTTCAGTGAGCGATCAAGCGTTAGTGGTGTCGTTAACATCGCCAACGTCAGGGCAAACCGTCGGTTTAGGTAAACCAGTCAATATTGCTGCCAATGCGACGTCACTCACTGGTGCTGTTTCTAAAGTCGATTTCTTAGTGAATGGAGCGGTGGTCGCAACTGATACTAGTGCGCCTTATGCCTACACTTGGACACCTACGGCTATCGGCGAATACACAGTGGCTGCGCAAGCTTATGATGCAGGCAGTAGTGTATTGTCAGACGCAGCTGCCGTGAAGGTGGTTGAACAGACACAGAAAAAGCACAAATTGATCGGTTACTGGCATAATTTTGTCAATGCTGCTGGCTGCCCAATGCGTCTCGCTGATATGTCTGATGCGTGGGATGTGATCGATATTGCATTTGCCGATAATGACCGAAACAGTAATGGAACCGTGCATTTCAATCTTTTCGCAGGCGATGCGCATAGTAGCTGTCCCGCTTTAGATGCTACCCAGGGAAACCGCATGAAA
>NZ_JAHGUP010000061.1 GCF_001989995.2 Vibrio anguillarum | reverse complement strand
GCCAATGCCATCCGTGCTCTTAGTATGGACGGTGTTCAACAAGCTAACTCTGGTCACCCTGGTGCACCGATGGGTATGGCGGATATCGCTGAAGTGCTTTGGCGTAGCCACTTAAACCATAACCCACAAAACCCACAATGGGCTGACCGCGACCGTTTTGTGCTGTCAAACGGCCACGGCTCAATGCTGATTTACTCTTTATTGCACCTGAGCGGTTACGCGCTGTCGATTGATGATTTGAAAAACTTCCGTCAATTGCACTCAAAAACACCGGGTCACCCAGAATACGGTTACGCGCCGGGCATTGAAACCACCACGGGCCCACTAGGCCAAGGTATTACCAATGCGGTCGGCATGGCGATGGCTGAAAAAGCACTGGCGGCGCAGTTCAACAAACCGGGTCACGACATCGTTGACCACTTCACTTATGTGTTCATGGGTGATGGTTGTTTGATGGAAGGCATCTCGCACGAGGCGTGTTCTCTGGCGGGCACTCTGGGCCTTGGCAAACTGATTGCGTTTTGGGATGACAACGGCATCTCTATCGATGGTCATGTAGAAGGCTGGTTCTCTGATGATACGCCAAAACGTTTTGAAGCGTACGGCTGGCATGTTATTGCTGCGGTTGATGGCCATAACGCTGAAGCGATTAATGCCGCGATTGAGGCTGCGAAAGCAGACCCTCGTCCAACCTTGATTTGCACCAAAACCATCATCGGTTTTGGTTCGCCAAACAAAGCGGGCTCACACGACTGTCACGGTGCCCCTTTAGGCGCTGAAGAAATCAAAGCAGCGCGTGAATTCCTGGGTTGGCCGCATGCACCTTTCCACATCCCTGCCGACATTTACGCGCAGTGGGATGCCAAAGAAGCTGGCCAAGCGAAAGAAACCGATTGGAACGCCAAGTTTGATGCCTACGCCGCCGCTTACCCAGCCGAAGCCGCTGAGTTCAAACGCCGCGTAAATGGCGAGTTGCCAGCAGAATGGGAAGCGAAAGCGAGTCAAATTATCGCTGACCTTCAAGCTAACCCAGCCAATATTGCGTCACGTAAAGCCTCACAAAATGCGCTGGAAGCGTTTGGTAAAATGCTGCCAGAATTTATGGGCGGCTCGGCGGACTTGGCACCGTCTAACCTCACCATGTGGTCGGGCTCTCAATCGCTCACGGCGGAAGACTTCTCGGGTAACTACATTCACTATGGTGTGCGTGAATTCGGTATGACTGCCATCATGAATGGTATCGCGCTGCACGGTGGCTTCGTTCCTTACGGCGCAACCTTCCTGATGTTTATGGAATACGCCCGTAATGCAATGCGAATGGCCGCGCTGATGAAGATTCAGAACATCCAAGTCTACACCCATGACTCGATTGGTTTGGGTGAAGATGGCCCAACCCATCAACCGGTTGAGCAAGTGGCTTCACTGCGTTTGACACCGAACATGAGCACATGGCGTCCGTGTGACCAAGTGGAATCAGCCGTCGCATGGAAGTTGGCGATTGAGCGTAAAGATGGCCCATCAGCGCTGATTTTCTCTCGTCAAAACCTAGCGCAGCAACCACGTAGCGAAGCGCAAGTTGCGGATATCGCGAAAGGTGGTTACATCCTAAAAGAGTGCGCTGGTCAGCCTGAGCTTATCCTGATTGCCACTGGCTCTGAAGTTGAACTGGCGGTAAAAGCCGCAGAGCAACTTACAGCCGAAGGTAAGAAAGTGCGCGTAGT
>NZ_JAHGUP010000060.1 GCF_001989995.2 Vibrio anguillarum | reverse complement strand
TATGGCAGTCCTTCATCCAAGCTATAAAGCTTCTTTGCAACGCTGCCGGATTCATCATGCCCATCACACGAGACAAAGTATCTGCCGATGGAATGCCTGCCTCAAAATGACCATATCGTTTTAGGAAATCTAAGCGAGCATTGCCAAAGTCAATAATGCCATCCCAACCGTCATGACCCGACAAGACGCCACAAATTGTCAGCAAAATAATGTCTGATAATTTGTGTGCTATTTTATTTTCCTGTCGATAATCTTTAATGATTTGAAAGTGCATAAATGGGTTGGTTAACTCGCTCATATTTAGGCTCCTATATTGTCTAGGAGCAATTAGAAAACAACGAAAATGATCTACAAGCAGATCTTTATTTTCATGTGGTTACATTCAATAGTTGGGATTAGTGATAGGTTTAAAGCGGAATCTTAGCATCTTTGCAGCCCTTATATATCAACGACTTTCATGCGGTTT
>NZ_JAHGUP010000059.1 GCF_001989995.2 Vibrio anguillarum | reverse complement strand
GCCAATGACCAGCGATTTGATTGCGCGTTCCGCTCGGTTGTTGTCGATAGATAAATGCCCATCTTCAACATAGCGTATCAGCTTAGGCCACTGACTCAAGGTGTACTTGATGGCTTTACCAAGAGGACTCGACTTGATGACTTTCTGCGTGGTTAACCAGTCATAGAGGTCATCCAGCAGCGGTTTGGCTCTGGATTGTCTTTCAGACCAACGCTCTTCGACCGAAGCCAGTTTTAATCGAGATTCAAGTGCGTACAACTTTTGGATTTTGGCTAACGCCACATCCGCTTTACCTGTTTTACCTTTGCCCTGAAGCTTCTTCGCTTCCATGAACTTACGACGTGCATGA
The DNA here is from genome assembly GCF_001989995.2 of Vibrio anguillarum. Classification (GTDB taxonomy): domain Bacteria; phylum Pseudomonadota; class Gammaproteobacteria; order Enterobacterales; family Vibrionaceae; genus Vibrio; species Vibrio anguillarum. The sequence continues at coordinate 553 of NZ_JAHGUP010000059.1, read as the reverse complement.
GCGAAGCAACCGACATTGGTGACGTTGGTTAATCCATCATAAGCCGCGTAACCATCACTTTGCAGATAGCCTGAGTAATCACCCAAGAAGTTCACGGGGCACACTCTCGCGCGACTGTTTTGATAGTCGAACAAGACGATATTTTTCATGTCAGGGAGTTTAGCTTCAGGGGAGTCGGCTCCCGAGCAGTACAACCACATATAACATTGCTTGTCTTCCTTGAGCACATTGAGCGGCGTTTCATCGGCCTGAACCACCACTTGTTCGAGTAAGTGAGTCTTCAGTGCCTGATAAAGCGGTTTGAACTTTTCACTAACCTGGATTACCCACCTGGCCATGGTCGTTCTCGATAACTCGATACCTGATTGGGTGAACAAGGTTTCCTGACGATACAGCGGAAGCGCATACTGATATTTGCCTAAAATAATGTTGGCAAGCAGACTTTCGGTAGCGAAGCTTTTGGGGATGATACTTATCGGTGCGGGTTGTTGGTGAATGTGGCTTTTTTCACGAGATGGAGGCCCCAGATGCCAGGCGTATTTCGGGCGAACAT
>NZ_JAHGUP010000058.1 GCF_001989995.2 Vibrio anguillarum | reverse complement strand
AATCCAGCACCAAAACTCATTGAGGCAAACAAAGAACCTTGCCTGTTTTACGGCTTACGGAAACCGCATGAACATCACCGCCCGGTAAGGCTTTCGAGAACCTTACTTAGGTAGTTTTCGTCCATTGCGCAGTTCATCCGTTTGCGTTTAATGCCACCTTTAAAGGTGGTTTCACTCTTTAATAGGTTCAAACACATCTGCCTGATCCTTGCTAAAGCCTCTGCACGATCATCGGCTCTAATACGAGAGTTGTCCTCACTAAAT
>NZ_JAHGUP010000057.1 GCF_001989995.2 Vibrio anguillarum | reverse complement strand
GAGAGTTGTCCTCACTAAATGCGGTATCAAGGGACCAATGCATGGCCTCTACGCCCCAATGAGAACGCGTCGCTTCAAGCAGCGTTTGGGCTTCTAATTCTTTAGAACAGATATAGTAACGAATACTCACATCTTGCTCTGTTGCTACAGCCGATTCTTGGCGAATCGAAGCGACGATGCCCATTGATTTTAGCTCGGGCCATTCATGCTCAATATCACCTAAAACCGACAAATCACGGTTCACTAAAGCCACTCTCGTTTCCGTTCTTCCGTGACTTTTTTCTTGTGTACTGTAAGAACTGCCGTCAAAGTCTTGAAGCATGTCCATTCGAAAATAATCATCAAAGGCTTGCTCAAGCATTCCCTGATTACCTTTCACTGCTAACAAATAATCCGCTTCTTTATCGAGAATTTTTTGCGCTATTTTCTTTTGGCATCCCATTGCATCAATCGTAACCAAGCAGCCTTTTACCTCGAGCAAGTCAAGTAGCTTGGGGATCGCGGTAATTTCATTACTTTTACTATCAACCTTCTGTTGGCCGATACTCATTCCGTTTGCAGTAGCAAAAGCATTCACCATGTGAATCGTTCCTTTACCCTTCGAGCGGTCATAAGAGCCACGTAATGTTTTACCGTCGATAGCGATGACTTCTCCATCCGTCAGTGTATGGCAGTCCTTCATCCAA
>NZ_JAHGUP010000056.1 GCF_001989995.2 Vibrio anguillarum | reverse complement strand
CTATCAGACAGCGATTCCACGCCTTGGTATTCACGCACCACCAACGTGTCGTCTGCCAAACCCTCCACGGTGAGCCTAAAACTTAACCTTGCCATCTTTTTACCTTCCACATTTGAATGTCGAAAAACCTTAAGCTCAATACATAACTAGGCTACGTACTGAGCTTAAGGTTTTGGTGTGGGCCACTCACCCCAAGGACATGAAACACGAGTGAGCGACCCAAAAACTAAGCGTGATTACGCTTCAACAGGCTTGCGCCAGTCGTCAGAGCCTGAAGTACCCGCATTCACGTGATCCCACAGGATTTTACGGTAAGACATAGAAACCGTAACGTTTTGTGTGAAGTCGCCGTTCGCTGGATCTTGGCAATGTGGCATTTCACAGTGAATGTCCACGATAGACGCGCTTTCGAGTGTAGTAGTGAAGAAGTTCTCTTGCTTACCTTCGATAGAAGTGCGGTACCATTTTAGTTCAACCGATTTCATCTTCTCGCCAGACGCCAGTGCGTTATAAAGAAGAGGAACCGCTTTGTTTAGCGCTACGGTGAATTTAAATGGTTTGTGAACACGTTGACCAGAAGGCTGACCTGATTGTGGATCAGTCGGTACAGTTACAACGTGGTCAAATTGTTGAACCAACATTTGGTCTTCATGACCTTCAACGAACGCATCACCGATTGAATCAGTAGACAGAGCACCAGCAGTGATCAGGCCCTGAGTTTCGCCTTCGATAGAGATATAACATGGAGTTGGCATTGCAAATTCCTTACTTTAATGATGAATGGTATGAAACAAGTTCACTCGTCATAGAGCAAAGTCAGTGCCAACTCTATTACCATTTAAAATCAAACACTTATATTGTATGTATTTTTGATTGAGCAAAAACCTGCCCAGCATGAGCAAGATATTGCTTCGATGGGTAAAAACTTACCCTCATTCTGAGACAGCCAGATGTAAAAATCCCGATTCACACTGTAAATCGGGATTTTGATGTTGAGACTTAACAAGGAACCATTCAACTCATTAAATTGCAATGGGGTTGACAACTATACCCTTGTCTCTAGCTTATAGTAGAGAGTTGCCAGTGGCGGTACACAGACCAAAATAGATTGGTCTAAACCCTCACTCTCAACGTTTTCAGTCAGTACACGGTTTTTGACTTCAAAACCGCTACCGCCATAGTGTCTATCATCTGTATTAAGCAGTAATTGATACTCACCTTTGACAGGCATACCTAAACGAAAAGCTTGGTGAGGAACAGGGGTAAAATTGGTGATAATTAAAATACGTTCACCGCAGTCACTCATGCGTTCATGCGCAAGAATGCTCGCATCGGCCGCATCTTGTAAGCGCCACTCAAAGCCACGAGGCTCACTGTCTAACTCAAAAAGTGCAGGCTCGGCTTGATACATCTTATTGAGATCTCGCGTTAAATTCTGCACTCCTTGATGGCGTTCAAACTGCAATAAGAACCACTGAAGTTGGTCATCATGATTCCATTCTGCCGTTTGACCAAATTCAGTGCCCATGAAGTTGAGTTTTTTACCCGGCTGGCCATACATGTAACCCATATAAGCACGCAAGTTTGCCGTTTGTTGCCACTCATCGCCGGGCATTTTGTTGTGGATCGAACCTTTTCCATACACCACTTCATCGTGTGATAGCGACAACACATAGTTTTCACTGTGTGCATAGACTAACGGGAAGGTGATGACATTGTGATGGTATTTACGATGGACAGGATCTTCTTTTATATAGGCCAAACTGTCATGCATCCAGCCCATATTCCATTTGAAACCAAAGCCTAAGCCGCCCATAAAGGTTGGCGCTGAAACGCCGGGAAAAGCTGTTGATTCTTCAGCAATGGTCATAGCATTCGGGAAGTGTTTGTACACTTCTTCGTTCATCCACTTTAAGGTGGCAATCGCATCGTAATTTTCTCTGCCGCCATCCACATTTGGGATCCACTGATCATGGCTGCGTGAGTAGTCGAGATAGAGCATCGACGCAACGGCGTCTACTCGAATGCCATCGATATGGAACTGTTCAAACCAATATAACGCATTCGAGACTAAGAAACGGCGCACATGTTCGCGGCCAAGGTCGTAAATATACGAACTCCAATCTTGATGCCAACCACGGCGCGGATCAGGATCATGGAATAAAGGGGTGCCATCAAAATTGGCTAAGCCATGACTATCGGCAGGAAAATGTGCGGGAACCCAATCGAGCACCACGCCAAGACCGGCTTGGTGACATTGATCAACAAAATATTTAAAATCATCGGGCGTACCGAAACGGCTCGTTGGCGCAAATAAGCCAACAGGTTGATAGCCCCAAGAACCATAGAATGGATGCTCAGAAACGGGCATAAGCTCTACATGGGTATAGCCTAAATCGACCAAATAAGGCACCAGTTGATCGGCCAACTCACGATAATTTAAAAATTCACCCGCCGAATTACGACGCCAAGAGCCCACGTGCAACTCATAGAAAGAGAGCGCTTGCTTGCGCTTTTCGGTGATGGGGCGAGCTTGCCACGTACTGTCTTGCCATTCATAGCGACGATGATCGTATGTTACCGAGGCAAATGAAGGGTACTGCTCGGCGTAGTAACCCCAAGGATCGGCTTTGTGCGGTAACCCTTCACCATGAGGCCCTTTCAATTCAAATTTGTATTGCGTACCTTCGGGTAAGTTGGGCATGAAAATTCCCCAAATACCGTAATCAAGGCGCTGCATTGGATTACGACGTCCATCCCATTGGTTAAATGCGCCAATCAAACTGCACGCTTTTGCATGCGGTGCGTAGACTAAAAAACGGATACCTGAGATTTGTTTACCACCACGATCCATAGTTACGAACTGCGAACCCATGTGGTGATACATCGATTTCGGCGTATGTAAATCATCATACTCGGCGTACAAGCCATGGTACTGATATGGGTCATCGATGAGTTGCTCGACACCAGCCCAATCCACCGCCAATTGGTAGTGGGTAAAACGTAAATCAATATCTGATTTGAGAATGAAACCCGACTCATCTTCACGCTCAAGCAGAATGCGGGGTTGATTTTCCACCACCAGCTCAACTTTTTCGGCACCCGGTATCCAAACGCGTAGCACACCTTGATCGGGTGCAAGGTAAGGGCCTAAAAATGAGAATGGATCTGTAAATGATGCATGGGAAAGTTGGCTATATGCCTGCTTTAGCTTTGAAAGCTTTTTTGTTTTCATATCCCTACTCCTAACCTAACTTTCTTTAAACGTATAAAAATGCCCGCTAAAATGGCGGGCATACTAGCGAGGTTCAGTGTACCGAACTCTGCTGTTACATTGAGTGACCTAGACTAAAATTCTTCATGCCATGATTAAGAAAGATAACACTAAGTCACATCAAGGTTTATTCAGTAAGTGATTATTTACTTACACTCGCTCGCACTTCCGTTAAACGTGCAGCAATGCGATTGACATTATCACGCGCAAATACTTCATCCAAATTCATTGAAAGTTTACGACGCCAGTTAGGGTACTCATTAACGGTACCCGGAATATTAACGGGTTTATCCATTTCCAACCAATCTTCCAACTGAATACTGAGCAAGGTCGATGCACCAGATGCAACGTGCAGTTGCAGCGCCTCACTTAAATAGGAATCCATTGGGACAAGGCTCGCATCACGCCCCACCCCCTCAGGCAAATAACCATGCCATGCCACCGAATCCAAAATGCCTTGTTTACATTTCAAACGATCCTCAAACAAGGTTTCGAGCTGAGCTTGATCCGGGTACAAACCAATTTCGCTGCCCATTTTGAGATCATCGCAATGCCAGAAACCACGCAACGTTGGCATATCATGTGTGCACAGTGCCGACATCGACTGAGCGGCGTAATGTTTCGGTGAGATAAAGCCGCCATCTTCTGCGGTTTCAAAGAAGAACACTTTATAAGAGTGAACACCCGCATCGGCTAAAATATCGACGATTTCATCAGGTACTGTACCCAAATCTTCGCCAATCACGCTACATTGATGGCGGTGAGATTCCAACGCTAAAATCGCGAGCATATCTTGTACTGGGTAGTAGATATAAGCACCCTTAGTGGCATTTTCACCTTTTGGTACCCACCACAAGCGCAGTAAACCAAGTACATGGTCAATGCGCAGCGCACCGCAATGTTTCATATTGGCGCGCAGCAGCTTGATATAAGCATCGTAAGCGGTTGCTTGTAATACTTGTGGATTAAGCGGTGGTAAGCCCCAATTTTGACCAAGTGGTCCAAGAATATCGGGCGGTGCGCCAATGCTGGCGTCTAAAATCAAGTTACCGGCATCAGCCCAAGTTTCAGAGCCTGAATCAGCCACACCCACCGCAAGGTCGCGGTATAAGCCGACCGCCATGCCTTTTTCTTCCGCGAGTGCTTGGGCTTCATTAATTTGGCCATCAGCAATCCACTGCAAGTACATGTATAGGTGAACTTTATCTTGATTATCTTCGATAAATTTCTGTACTGCGCTGTTTTCAAACCGACAATATTTTTCAGGGAAAACCGGCCAGCCCCATACATTCGGATCTTGGGCATGTAAATCGACATGCAGCGCATCGAATGCCGCTTGGTGCACTAAGCTCTCACCACCTTCTTCAACGAAATTCAAAAAGGCTTGTGCGCGATCGCTATTTTTATCTAAATGGCGTTTTTTAAATTCGGTGAACAGGAGTGGCAAGACACTCATTTTTAATGTTGCAACTTCGGTGTAGTTTACCCAATGCGCTTCACGTACTTTCTGAAGACGTTGCTGAAACTCCGCACTGCCTACTTTTTGCTGCGCATCCGCACTCAAAGCAAATTCAGGCACTGAACTCACGTCAATGTATAAAATATTAAGCCAACGGCGTGACGATGGGCTGTAAGGACTCGCCCCTTCCGGGTTTGCAGGAAAGAGAGAATGAATCGGGTTAAGGCCGACAAAATCGCCGCCACGAGAGGCAATATCCGCCACTAACTGTTTTAAGTCGCCAAAATCACCAATACCCCAGTTGTGCTGAGTACGCAGCGTGTAAAGCTGCACACTCGGGCCCCACAATTTTTTACCTTCAGTAATAGGTGCTTGTTTGTAACAGGCTTTTGGCGTCACTATCAGCGTGAGCTCATACGGTGCTTTACGGCGTTTCCGTGTCACCAACAGTTTGTGATATCCCCATGCCAAATCGCTTGGCAATGCAAACACTAAAGGGCCACCCTCAGCGCGTTCATCACGAACGACTTGCGATTGAAGATAGCCTTCAAGTACCTCTCCTTGCTCGGTTTCTAAGCGCCAGTTAAATTCGCTTTCACGTGCGCTGGCACCTAGATAAAGTGGCACTTCCACCGCTTCACCTTCACGAATAACGAGAACAGGATCTAATACATCTTTCTTGTGTTTCTTTTCTGCTGATTTCAGCAGCGTTTCATCATTGGTTGTGTCATAGCCCAAAGACGCCAATAAGCGGATAATGGTTTCATCTTCCACTTTCGCTTCGTCGCCCCACGCGCTTATGTAGCTGTCGGCAATGTTCGCCATCGCCGCTACTTGTTTTAATGCGTTTAGTTGTTTCATCGCTTTCTCCGAAGGGACTTCTTTCCCCTTCAAATGGGTAGGGTTTTATTATAATGAGTCATCATAGAGCCAAGGCTCTAAGGCCTTGGCTTACTTGAAAATTAACGTTTAACGGTTTCTAATTTCCAGATGTTGTTAACGTAGTCACGGATACTGCGGTCAGAGCTGAACTTACCCACCAACGCGGTGTTAAGAATCGCTTTCTTCGCCCAGCCAGCCTGGTCACGGTACTGCTTGTCCATCGCCTGATGCGCTTGTACATACGAAGCGAAGTCAGCCAGCACTAGGTATGGATCACCACCATCAAGCAAGCTATCGAACGTGGCTTTCAATTTACCCGGAGCGCCTGGGGTAAACTCTTCACCCACCAACAAATCCAGTGAAGCCTTAAGCAGCGGATCCGCATTGTAGTAATCATATGGGTTATAACCACTGGCTTTTAATGCTTCGACTCCGTCCACTTCCAAACCGAAGATGTAGATGTTGTCATCACCCACTTCCTCACGAATTTCCACGTTTGCACCATCCATCGTACCTATGGTTAAAGCACCATTTAGCGCCATTTTCATATTACCGGTACCGGATGCTTCTTTACCTGCAGTAGAAATTTGCTCAGATACATCGGCAGCAGGAATGATGATTTCAGCTATGCTCACGCGGTAATCAGGAATGAAAACTACTTTTAGCTTGTTACCAATGCGCGGATCGTTATTCACTTTTTCTGCAATTTTATTGATGGCGTAGATGATCTCTTTAGCTAGGTGGTAACCCGGTGCCGCTTTAGCCGCGAAGAACACCACGCGCGGCGTCATATCGAACGTTGGGTCATTCACTAAACGATGATACAAAGAGAGAATATGTAACATATTCAAATGCTGACGTTTGTATTCATGCAAGCGTTTGATCTGCACATCAAAGATGGCATTGGTATCAAGCTCAATACCCATGTTCTCTGATACCCAATCAGCCAGACGCTGCTTGTTGTGTTTCTTAACCGCCATAAACTCTTTTTGGAATTTCGCATCGTCAGCGTATTGCGCAATCGCTTCTAGCTGGTCAAGGTGCGCTGGCCACTCAGTGCCAATTTTTTCCGAAATAAGCGCCGACAAACCTGGGTTACAAAATTTCAACCAGCGACGCGGCGTAATGCCGTTTGTTACGTTGTGCAAACGTGTTGGGTAAAGCTCGTGGAATTCTGGGAAAAGATCGCGTTTTACCAACTCCGAGTGCAGCGCTGCCACACCGTTCACAGCATAAGAGCCAACCACACAAAGGTTTGCCATACGCACTACACGGTGGAAACCATCTTGAATGATGGAGAGTTTTTGCTGTTTCGACACATCACCCGGCCACTTGGCTCGTACTTCTTGCAGGAAGCGGTGGTTGATTTCGTAAATGATTTCCATATGGCGAGGAAGCAAACGCTGGATCAACGACTCGCTCCACGTTTCGAGTGCTTCAGGCAGTAGCGTATGGTTGGTATAGGCGAACGTTTTTGAGCTGATCGCCCATGCTTCATCCCAGCCCATGCCTTTCTCATCAATCAAGATACGCATCAATTCAGGAATGGAAATCGTTGGGTGAGTATCGTTTAGCTGAACGGTTTGATATTTAGGAAGATCAGCAATGTCATGACCCGCCGCCGCATGACGACGCAAAATGTCACGCATTGACGCCGCGCTATGGAAATATTGCTGCATCAAACGCAGTGTCTTACCTTTTTCGTGGTTATCGTTTGGATAAAGTACTTTGGTAATGTTGCCTGCATCAATCAAGGCATGCTGTGCTTCAAAGTAGTTACCGTTGTTGAAATCAGCCAGTGAGAAAGGCGCAATTGCGCGACATTCCCATAAACGAAGTGGGTAAACCGTGTCGCTTTCATAGCCGACGATCGGTAAATCCCAAGGCATTGCTTGGACAAACATACTCGGAATCCAACGGCGTTTTTCCACGCCATTGTCATTGATAACGTCAACATGGCCGTAAAAACCAATCTCTTGTGCTAGGTGTGGTCGTGCCACTTCCCACGGGTAGCCTTCAACACAACGCCACTCATCAGGAGCTTCTTGTTGGTGGCCCTCACTAAAAGATTGCTTAAACAAACCATATTCATAATGTAAACCATAACCTACGGTTGGGTACTCTTGCGCAGCGCACGAATCCATGAAACATGCCGCAAGTCGCCCTAAACCACCATTACCTAAGGATGGGTCACGTTCTTCTTCTAATAAATCCGTTAGGTTCTGACCTAAATCAGCCATCGCTTCCGTGATTTGCTCATACAGGCCCATGCTGATGAGGTTGTTGCCAGTTAAACGGCCAATCAAGAATTCAAGTGATAGGTAGTTCAGACCCTTAGCGTTAACAATGCGCTCGTCTTGCTCAGTTTCGAGTAGATCAAACATCGTTAATTCAGCCAGTGCGCGCCCCATTGCGAGATACCATGAACGGCTATCTGCATTTTCAATGGTGGTAGCGTAGGTGGCAGTCAGGTGTTTCTTTACGTTGTCTTGGAACGAAGCTTTATCAAACTTCTTCTGTTGCGTAGGTTTCATTAGCGAAATCTCACTTAGTCGTTTTAATTCATCTTCGGCATATCGTGCATCAGCTACGCAAGGTCGGCATCCTCCTAAAAATGACCTCGTTTAGGAGGAGGGCTCAGGGCGTAGAGGGCGAGCACCAGAGTCGCAGTGATCTATCTCTCATTCGTTGCACATAGCGGTTCATAAGCAGTGATTGTGATCACATCACCTTGCTCACTAGCCTAAATACCGCTCATGACGCTAAGGTTTCGATCGGGAATATCAATCTCTCAATATGAGAATTGGCTCTCAAAAAAATGAGCTTCATTTACAAATTACATGAGATTTTGTACATGCTCAGTTTTTATATAGCGCATAACAAAGAAGTTTTAGTGATTAAAGTCACAATTACAGGGCGTAGATGATGAGTAAATGTGAATCCTGCAAGAATCTCGGGATGGATCAATAAACGTGCGTCACGACATCAAGTAACATCCACACAAAATGAGTGATAGTTCACTTGTGTACTCCTAAATAATGATGCTCTTCTTACTAAGCGCCTCCAAAGCTGCGATCAGCTTTTAAGTCAGTAACAAGAACAATAAATGGAATCTGGAAGATGTGGATACCTTCTAAGCTTACTCGTCCCGGCCGCCTACACAACGCCATCGTTCGCCCGCGTGTGTTAGAGCTGCTTGCCCAAGCACCTTGCTACAAACTCGTGCTATTTCGCTCGCCTGCAGGTTATGGAAAAACCACCATGGCAGCGCAATGGTTATCAGACAAGACCAATGTGGGTTGGTATAGCATCGATGAAAGCGACAATGATGCGTTCCGATTTATCAACTACTTACTGCAAGCGATTAATAAAGCGACTCAGCAAAGTTGTCCAAATGCCCAGAAACTGGCCGAGCGACGCCAGTTCTCTTCTTTACACTCGCTATTTAGTGAAGTGTTTTCGGAAATGTCTGGCTTTAACAAAGAGTGCTATGTGGTTCTCGATGATTACCATTTGATCGCCGATGACGATATCCACGAAGCGATGCGCTTTTTCCTCAAACACATGCCAGACAACCTAACGCTGGTCGTCACTAGCCGTGCCACACCACCATTAGGCACGGCCAACTTGCGCGTACGCGATTTGATGATCGAAATTGGTAATGAGCTACTCGCCTTTGATACCGAAGAAACAACACGCTTCTTTAATCAACGGGTCTCTGATGGCGTGGATGATGATACTGCCAACAACTTGTGCACCTATGTCGAAGGCTGGCCCTCTGCACTGCAATTGATTGCCTTACAAGCACAGCACCAAAAGCGCACGTTGGCTCAAACAGCGGAGTCAGTATCGCAATTTAATCATGCACATTTATGGGATTACTTAGTTGAGGAAGTGTTTGATCTACTCGATAAAGAAACGCGCCAATTTTTGATGCAATGCTCGGTGCTCGATCACTTTAATGACGTGTTAGTCTCTGCACTCACCAAACGTGACGACGCGCTGAGCATGATTGAGTCGCTCAACCGCTATGGTTTATTCATTTATCCACTGGAAGGTGAGCACAACTGGTACCGGTTCCACAACTTATTTGCGGAATTCCTCTCTCATGAACGCTTGGCGCGCATCCCGCAGCAGGAACACGATCTACACCGTGCCGCCGCGCACGCTTGGTTGCAAGAAGCCACACCTCATCAAGCGTTGCGTCACGCCACGCTCGCCAACGATACTGACTTACTCGCTACTATCTTGACGCAATTTGGCTGGAAGATGTTCAACCAAGGCGAGCTTTTGGCTCTCGAAGAGGCCATTAACCAACTCTCTCCGGCCCAACTCTATCGCGAGCCTAAACTGTGTATGCTACAAGCTTGGCTGGCTCAAAGTCAGCACCGCTACTTTGACGTTGGGGATCTGCTGACCAAATCGACCAACGAGATGAAAGCGCTCAATGTTCAGCTAAGCACCAAAGAACAAGGCGAATTCAATGCCCTACGTGCTCAAGTCGCGATCAACCAAAATGAGCCAGAAAAAGCCTTAGAACTTGCGGAGTTAGCACTGAGCCAACTGGATCACACCGTTTACCGCAGTCGTATTGTCGCCACTTCAGTCGTCGGCGAAGTGAACCACGTGCTCGGTCAATTAAGCCGTGCACTCTCGATGATGCAACAAACCGAAAAGCTGGCACGCCAGTATCAGGTTTACCACCAAGCGCTATGGGCATTACTACAGCAAAGCGAGATCTTGATTGCCCAAGGTTATGTGCAAGCCGCTTTTGAAGTGCAGGATATTGCCTTCAAATTAATTGAAGAGCAGCAATTGCAGCAAGTGCCATTGCATGAGTTCTTACTACGGATACGTGCCCAAATCCTGTGGTGCTGGAACCGCTTGGATGAAGCGGAAGAATGCGCTTATAAAGGACTACGCGTATTGGGCAACCACTCTCCAAGCAAACATCTGCACAGTTATTCTATGCTGGCACGTATTGCTATTGGCCGCGGTGAACTCGATAAAGCGGGTAAGTTCATCGAACAAATACAGCACTTACTGAAACAATCGACTTATCACGTAGACTGGACGGCGAATGCTTCGCTCTCACTGATTCTATTTTGGCAAGCTCGTGGCAATGATGAAGCAATGTTGCAGTGGCTCAAGACCACCATTCGACCAGAAAAAGCATGCAATCACTTTTCACAGCTTCAATGGCGCAATATTGCTCGAGTTCAGATTCACTTAGGTCATTTGGAAGATGCGACTCAAACTTTGACGTTTATGCAGCACGAAGCGCAAACTTATCAGTTGATTACTGACCTAAACCGTAATTTGATCCTCGAAGCCGTTCTAGCCACCACAGTGCACAATGAAGAAGTGGCGAAAGAAAAACTCAAAGAGGCGCTACAGCTAACCAATCAGACGGGTATGGTGGGTAACTTTTTAATCGATGGTTCGCAGATCGGCCACTTGTTGGAAAAACTCTCTAGCCGATCCGAATTGGGAGATCTGGAACGCCACCGCGCACAACAGTTAATGAAAGAGATCTCTACCACTCAGCGCAGCCGATCAGTCCATTTCGACGAAGAGTTTGTTGAGAAGCTGGTTAATCACCCAAATATTCCTGAGCTGGTTCGTACCAGCCCACTCACTCAACGTGAATGGCAAGTCTTGGGGCTTATCTACTCTGGGTTTAGCAATGAGCAAATTGCACAAGAGCTGGATGTCGCAGGAACCACCATCAAAACCCACATCCGCAACCTATACCAAAAACTGAATATTGCTAACCGCAAAGAGGCAATCCACACCGCCGAGAATTTATTGCAACTTATGGGCTATTGAGTCGCAGGTACGATCAAAAAGAGCCAGATAATCTGGCTCTTTTCTGTCGTAAAACATGATGGTTAGAAGGTTTTTGGAGCGAAACCAGTCATCACTTCTAAACGCAGTTCTTTGCCCATTGTTGTCATCGGGTGTACCACTATTAAACCTTTAACTGACTTTTTCAATTGACCTAAATCCGCCTGTTCGGCTTTGGTCAACTCACGAGAAAATGGCATATCGAGCAAACTCTTACGCTCTTTGCTCACCGTATAATTTTGCTTGTGTTTTGCTTGGGCGAGCTTTTTCGTCAGTTGTTCTACTTCATCGGTAAATTTGCTGATCATTACTTGATCGCCACGACCTTTAGCCGCATCGAGCTTATGGCGACACGTATCTAAACGGTTATTGAGTTGTTGAATTTCATTTTTCAGGCTCATGGTCACTGGCTCTTCGAAAGTAAAGTGGGCGCGGAGTATATCACAGCCTATCTATACTCTATATAGAAATTAAGCTTAAACCGGTGAAATGAAAGCCACTGGCAAGTCATAGAGGGCATAACAACTCTACTTAGCATTCCAATTTGACATAACACCCATTTTTCATATGAAAATATGCTCTTTGTAAGACGCGGTGCCGCAAACTTAGCTAAGCTATATTTATAACAACAACGAGCATGTCAACCGTCAGTTAAAGTACCAAGGCCAATAACATAACAACAGGAAATAACCATGAGCCTGACTATTCGCCAAAGACTCTACGTGCTATCCATTGTTCCGCTACTGATTATTTCGTTAAGTATGATGTATCTCAGTTTTTCAGAAACACAAAAACTGAATCACGAACAAATGGCTGCTACCCGCGCTAGCATGATGGAGATGA
>NZ_JAHGUP010000055.1 GCF_001989995.2 Vibrio anguillarum | reverse complement strand
CAACACCGCTGCGGCTTCAAGTAGGAAGGGTATATAAGCAAAAAAAAACCACACAATAATGTGTGGTCGGAATATATAAAGCAATTAACTTACGCCAATTGAAATAATCAGTTTCCTGATTAGGAGAAAGTAAAGTCAGCCTTCAAAAGGAAGTGTCATCTTGCTCAACATGTTAGTCGCAATGACTAACGAGATGACAAGGTGTACTATAGCCACTTCGTGCTATGAGATTTTGAAGTAGATCAATTTTATATTGATTTATTCCATACTATGAAATTAAAAAGCCGTCGACGCTTGAATTGATGTTACCGAACAACTTGAACGGATCGAAAGCGAACGAATACGCGAAGCGTTCATCGCAAGACGACCATAAAATGGCCTAAACAAAGAAGAAATCACAGAGCAAACGGAGACTCATGTGTCGATAATAACCATGTTTGGAAAGAAAAAGTCCAGCAGCCCGGTCAATAATAATATTGACAGACAGAGAAAATATGAAACGCTTGTGCGTGCTTATCACCGAGATCTTTTTCGTTATGCCTATTGGCTATGTAAAGATAAAAGCATTGCTGAAGATTTAGTCCAAGAAACCTGCTTGAGGGCTTGGAAATCTCTCGATAGCTTACTCGACGAGAAAGCGGCCAAATCGTGGCTTATAACTATTCTTCGTCGCGAGAACGCGCGCCGCTTTGAGCGCAAGCAGTTTGAGTTGGTCGATATTGATGACTACAGCGGTGACGTAAAAGTCAACGATGATCCTCATCATCAACAAGAGTGGTTGCAGGCACAGATAATGAAGCTGGATATTGAATACCGCGAACCTCTTTTCCTACAAGTCATTGGTGGTTTTAGTGGTGATGAAATTGGCGAGATCCTCGAACTCAATAAGAACACGGTCATGACTCGTCTGTTTCGAGCTCGTAATCAATTAAAAGAACAATTGGATTCATCAGAAGCGTATAAGGGGCAGCAAAATGGATGAATTAGAATTTCGCCGCCGAGTTATGTCCGATCCAAAACAGCATGACCAAGAGATTATCCAAGCGGCATCCACTAGTGATACTAATCGTCAGTTCCTAGAGGACATATTGAGCTTAGATGCAACGATTGCTACTGCAATGAATGTAGACGTGCCTGACGATCTCGCAGACCGTATTCTATTTAGTCAAACCACAATGGCAAGCAATGTCATCCGACCTACTTTTGCCAAGCAAGCGATGACATTGGCTGCATCGATTGCTTTTGTGTTTGGTTTATTGGTTGGCCAAATCAATTGGCGAAATGTGCTCATTCCACAGGCGCAGGCAAGCCTAATGGACACCGCCATCAAACACGTCATTGATGAAGAAGGCTTTGTCAACCAACTGGATGAACAAGTGAATTCAACGCAGATCAACGCCAAAATGCTGCCATTCGCTTATCAGTTAAGCAGTAACTTCCCTTACCACGTTTATTACCTAAACCACTGTGGTTTTGGCAAGGCAAACGCTCTGCACATGGTTTTTCAAGGTGAAAGCGGGAAAGTGACGCTCTTTTTCACAGGCATTGCCAGTGAACAAGCCGTGAACTTTAATGAGCAAGGCATGGCAGGAATCATCGAACCCGTCGGTGATGCTAGCCTGATCCTTGTCGGTGAAAATGGCGAAGATGTCACGAACATCGCTAAAAAACTAATGCCTATGCTAAAACCTTCCCATTAAAACCATTCCTGGCCTGTATATAATGCAGGCCAGGTTCCCTAGACAAAAGTAGAGCTTAAACTCTATAAATAAGCATTTTCCGCCTTTTTCCTGCCAAATAGACATCATTTCTGCAATTTTATCATTCAATTAGACAATGGTCGGATTTCTATCTTCTATACTTGCCTCTAGTATCAGCCACCAATTGAGCATTTGCTCAAAAACAACGTCCATTAGAGGCGATGAAATCAAAAAGGAAAAAGCACCATGAACAAGACGCGTCTGTTTAAAAAATCGTTACTTGCCGTAACGGTAGCTCTCGCTTCACAACAAGCACTGGCAGCGGGCTTTCAGCTCAATGCACAATCTGCGACTGGCCTAGGTCGTGCATTTGCTGGTGATGCTGTTATTGCCGATAACGCATCGGTGATGGCTCGTAACCCTGCCGCAATGGCGTTGTTTGATGAAACCTCACTCTCTTTGGGCTTTGAATCCATAACGACAAAAATTAAAGTCAAGGATGCGAAATACTGTGGTACAACTTGCCAAGTTGCACCACAGCTATCGGCTCCAAAAAACGCAAATTATGATGAAGCAGGCGGTACATCTATTGCTCCAAATATCCATCTCATTGTCCCTCTCAATGATAAGTTTGCGTGGGGCGTCAATGCCTATTCTAACTTTGGTACAAAAACTGAATTTTCAGATAGTTACTCTGCTAGTGAATATGGCGGTTTAACAGACGTCAAGAGCTTTAACTTAGGCCTTGCTGGTTCTTACAGAATAGACTCTCAATGGAGTGTTGGCGCTGGACTAGATTTAATCTATGGTAAAGGAACCATGAAACGTACGGCTAGTTCTGATGTCGCAAGTTTGGGTGGTAAAGATTTAGTCAACGTAGATGGTGCTGATGTTTGGGCTATCGGATTCAACTTTGGTACTGTCTTCGAGCTAGACGAAAATAACCGTTTCGGTGCCGCGTATCATTACAGTCCTGAAATGGAAGCAAAAGATGATAAAGGACAAAAAATCAATTTACCATTGCCTGACCTTTTTGAGTTTTCTGGATTCCATAAAATAAAAGATACCAATTTTGCAGTTCATTACAGCGTACAATGGATCGGCTGGAGCACATTTGATCAAATTGAATTTAGTGACCTCAAAAACTCCCCACTAGGTTCTACTTACAACAAACCATATAAATGGCAAGATGGATGGCATTATGCTATTGGCGGAACGTATTATTTAAATACAGATTGGACTTTACGTGCTGGTTATATGTATGACACCAGCGCTCAAGATTCATTAACGTCAGTATCAGTACCTGACTCTGACCGCCAATGGTTCTCTGCTGGCTTTACTTATAACCTAGATGAAAAATCAAATATTGATTTTGGTTTCACCTACTTACTGGGTGATGATGTACAAGTATCTGAAGGAACACCTAATCCTCTTGGTTCACCTCAATATCTTTCAACTCTGACGGCAACGACTCACGCAGATGCAATCCTAGTCGGCTTACAATATAGCCGCAGCTTCTAAGCGCAACGTTTATTAGCATAGCGTCAATAAAGGGCTGGTTTTCCAGCCCTTTTTAATGCTTGTAATATCATCTCCTCGCCTAATTCAGCTAACAACTGTACCTTTTTGGCCTTAAACCACACTACAAGTGTTCGCCAAAAATCAGAAACACTTTTGCAACAAGCAGAGTATTACGCTTATAATTCAACTATAAGTAGATTTAAATTTCAAAAACAATAAATTCACTGCTTTATATTTTTAAAGTATTCGCTCTAACCTTAAAATTCCCACACCGAATTCAAATATTTCAGCGAACATTATGATGAAATCAAATAAAACTCTTCTTTCACTCGCAGTGGCATGTGGACTATTCAGCGTATCAAACGCATCTCAAGCCGCCGGTTTCCAATTGGCAGAATACTCTGCAACGGGCCTTGGGCGTGCTTACGCCGGTGAAGCGGCTATGGCTGATAACGCCAGTGCACAATGGCGTAACCCTGCCATGCTGACTTATTTGAAAGGTACGCAAATTTCTGTTGGTGCAATTTACGTTAATCCGAATGTTGATGTGAATGGAAAAATCAACGGCGCATTAGAAGCAAGCTCAAATGACTTCGCAAATGATGCCGTCATCCCCAATTTTTACCTCTCACATCAAGTGAACGATAAAATGGTGCTAGGTTTAGCACTCGGTACTAACTATGGCATGGAGACCGAGCTTGACCGTAATTTCAGCGCGAGCCACTTTGGTAATCAAGCGATGGTTAAAACAATGGAAGTCAATGCCAACATCGGCTACCAACTCACTGATGCGGTTACCGTTGGCGGTGGCATTCGTTATGTGATTGGAGAAGGCCATTTCGGTGCGACCTCTCCGGCTCAAACTAAGCCTCTTCCACAAGGTACAACACTAAAGTACATGGAAGGTGAAGATAAAGCTTGGGGTTGGCAAGTGGGTACGGCATGGCAGATCAATGATAGCAATCGCATTGGCTTTACTTATAAATCCGAAGTTGACCTAAAGCTTACTGGCACAGCGAATATATTTTCGAAAGAATCGGGCAAGGTAGTGAATGATACAGGTTCAATGATGCTCACTATGCCTGCCACCGCTGAACTGGCTAGCTACCACCAACTAAGTGAACAGTTGGCACTGCATGCCAGTATTAACTGGACCGATTGGAGCAGTTTCGAAAAGCTTGAAGCGGATTTAAACACTCTTGGCTCGGTGATGGTTAAAGAAGAAAACTGGGAAGACAATTACCGTTTTGCTCTGGGTGCGACTTACCAAGTCGATGCAAAATTAGCACTGCGTACAGGCATTGCTTACGATATGGCGGCAGTTAACGATAAAAACCGTACCATTACCATCCCTGAAACTGATCGAACTTGGTTAAGCGTTGGTGCGGAGTATGCCTTCACGGAGCAATTCACCATAGACACTGGCTTTACTTACATTTTTGCCAAAGATGCCAACATTGTGGAATCTCGTGGTTATGCTTCAGATGATGCAGCGCAAGCCGTTGGAGGCCAATTTTCTGGTACAACGACGGGTAATGTTTGGCTTATCGGCGTACAAGCCAATTACCGCTTCTAAACTCATTAGAAACACACCAGAAGGCCAGAGCACTGCTCTGGCTTTTTTATTCCTTGTAATTTCGATGGTTTTTGCTGCCGAGTAGTTGAGCTATGATAGCGGCAACGCTATTAATGAACAGGATTGAGCATGTCGACTGAAGAAATTAAAAATGAACGCCATAAGGCGAGGCAACAGAAAGTAAAAGAGCAAGTCGATGCACGAATTGCCGCGGCCCAGCAAGAGAAAGGGTTGTTATTGATCATTACCGGCAATGGCAAAGGGAAATCTACCTCAGGTTTTGGCACCATTGCGCGCGCTGTTGGCCACGGTTTGAAATGTTCGGTAGCCCAGTTCATTAAAGGAACCTGGGAAAACGGTGAACGTAATCTGCTTGAAAAACTGGGCGTCGAATTTCAAGTCATGGCGACGGGCTTTACTTGGGAAACGCAAAACAAAGAAGCCGATACCGCAGCGGCGCAAGGGGTTTGGCAAGAGTGCAAACGCATGCTTAAAGATGAGTCGATTGATGTGGTGTTGTTTGATGAGCTGACCTACATGGTGAGCTATGGCTATATCGAATTAGACGAAGTGATTGAAGCCTTAACAACACGGCCAGCAATGCAGTCGGTGGTGATCACGGGCCGAGGAGCACACCGCAGCTTGATTGAAATCGCCGATACGGTGTCGGAAGTCAAAAATGTGAAACACGCCTTTGAGTCGGGCATCAAAGCACGAAAAGGCATCGACTGGTGATAAAAAAGCCTCCTCTAAATCGAGGAGGCTTGATCAATCATAATGAAATCAACCCAGTAAATTACTTAAAAAGACTTTTTAATAAGCCATCAACCGCTTTCTTGGTTTTCTCGTCTTTTATCTCAACGCCGAGCTTTTCCAAGCCACGGTCAATCTCTTTTTCCGCTTTTTGTCTTAACACATCATCAAAAACCAATTTGAATTTAGGATCGCTCCATTGCCCTGAGATGTTGATAGGAATCGTGACGTCTCGCAACTCATCAATGTCTTTGCCACCTTGCCCCTCTAGCGTTCCCACCACAGAAGTGCTCACCAAAAAATCAACCGTTTGTTGCAGATAATTCGCTTTACCCTCACCACGAATACGCAACAGTGGTGATTGCATGGCGAGGTTATTGGTGGTGACTTCCCCTTTGTTCAATTTCAGCGTAGCGGTCATGGCGCTAAAATCGGTTTTCTTCACTGGGTCGTCATCAACTTTCTTACCTTTAATTTTGGCGTAATTGCTACGGATAAGGTGAGCAACGTTAATACCATTGACTGCACCATCGGCAAAGTTGATGTTCACGGTTCCGACAAGGTTTTGTTGAATGCCCGTTGGCGTCAAACTGCGACCTTTTACATCCACATAGATGTTACCCGTGCCTTGTAACATCTCATTATTGAGTACATCTTTTAATAGCGGCAGCACCTGTACTCCCTTAACGCTTTTTTTAGCGCTATAAGTGGCAGGTACTTTGGTTGCATCCAGTTGAGCGGTCGCCTGAATAGTACCTTGGTAAAGGTTGGCACTGAATGAGGTTAAATTCACGATGCCACGATCGACGCTAAAGCTGGTTTGCACATTCTGTAATCGAGCATTATTAGCTTTGAACTTGTCTATGGTGACCTTGCCTTGCACATCCAACGTTTTTAATGCACTGAGATCCGGTTCCACTTCAGCACTCACCATCGCAGGCGCAGCTGACGTTGAGCCTGACGATGCCTTACTTTCACTCACGGCACTGCTTGCCGTTGCTGGATTCGCAAGCCCTAAAAATTCATCCAAATCGATATTTGGGCTATGCATATTGACGCGGATTTTAGGGATCTCAGCCAACGTCACTTTGACATCACCATCAAATTCTAATGCATTTGCGGTTAATTTACTGAGTAAGACATCCAGTTGGTTTTTAGAGAGATCAAAATGAATGTTCGAAGTTAAACCGATCTGCATTGGGCTTTGTGGCAAACTGGTTCCTTCTAGATTGGTATCCAGCACCAGCGTATCAATCTTCACCAAGCTCATGGCTTTATCGAGAGTCAGTTGCGCACTCCCCTTCGCATCAAGTTTTAAATCCGCTACCTTTCCTTTCACGCTGAATGACAGCGCATTCTTCTTATCAAACTCGAACGTGGCTAATTCAATCTTCGCAGAATCAATCTGGTTTGATGGGTCACTAAAGCTCGCATCAAGCACAACGTTCTTCACCGCATAATCCTTGAAACCAGCGGCTAATTTGAATTCAGCTCGCCCTTCTGCGGCAAAGTTTTGTTGGTTATTTTTACCTTTGGCGGCAAAAGTTGCTGACGTCCATTTGTCCACCGCAAACTCTGAAAGATTGACCGCCACATCATACAGCTTGGTATGTGTACCGGCTTTGCGGTCTTGTATTTCCAGTAATGCGTTTTCGACGCTAACGCCCGCTAAGTTAATCGTCCACTCTTGAACAGGGTTGCTCGCATTGACGCTGCTTGTCTCTTCTTGTGCTGGTTTTGTTTCGTTTACGGCGGAAGAGGCGGCTGGTTGAGGCGCGGCTTGAGTTAAGCTATCTAAGTTTGAACGGCCATCTTTAAGGGTTTCAAGATGGAACTCAGCACCATTTAGGCGGATGTTGCCAATTTCCAGTTGCTTATCCAGCAATGGCATCACCGAAATTTCAATACCAACTTGATCGACTTTAAACAGGTTTGGAGCGCTGAAACCTTGTGGATTTCTGAGTTCAGTTTTGCCCAGTTCAAAGCCAAGCGAAGGGAAGAAACTCCAACTGATATCTCCTTCAATGACTAAGTCCAACCCCGTTTTCTGTTTGGCTTGTTCTACAATCAAGGGCTTAAATTGGTTAGGATTGACCAACAGGACAAGTGCGAGCGCGGCAGCGATTAACGCACCGATAATAATGGCAATGAAAAGAAACAGTTTTTTCATCAGCTTTTTCCTTGCTTAATTAGAAAAAGAAAGTGGCACCTAAAGTGCCACTTGTCTGCTTAAAAATAAAGACCACAAAAGTTAAGATTTCAACAATTTCGCGATGTGGGCTTTTAATACATCAATGGCGATACGGTTTTTACCGCCACGAGGAACGATAATGTCCGCGTACTGTTTTGACGGTTCGATAAACTGCATAAACATAGGGCGAACCGTTTTTTGGTATTGCTTCAATACCGAATCCATGGTGCGGCCGCGCTCTTCTACATCACGCTTCACTCGGCGTAATAAACAGATATCCAGCGGAGTGTCCATAAATACGGTCGCATGCATTAAGTCACGTAAACGTGGGTCTGTCAGCAGTAAAATACCTTCTAAAATAATCACTTTCTTGGGTGTTAATAGCGTTGTATTCGCGGTGCGAGTATGCTCAGTGTAGCTGTACTCTGGCACTTCAACCGCTTCGCCACGGGTTAATTGTTCTAAATGTTGGCAAAGTAGATCATGGTCAAGTGCATTCGGGTGGTCGTAGTTTGTCTTAACGCGCTCTTCCATACTGAGATGGCTTTGGTCGTTGTAATAGCAATCTTCCGTAATCACACCAATTTGGTGGTCGCCTACTTTGGCACGAAGTTCGTTATAAATCGTGCTCGCAATCAGGCTTTTTCCAGAAGCTGAAGCGCCAGCAATACCTACGATGACGCATTGATTATTCTCAGACATTATTTTTGCACCCGGTGATGGTTTGGTGATGAAAATAGATAAACTGCCCGATTATAGGGACTTCAACCACCTGATACCAGTCTCGATTTAGACTTTGGAAGAGGTTTGAATAACAAACTACCAAGCAAACGTTTTCGTCGTATTTCAGAAGAGATCACCACAGTGCTACTTTCATAGCACTGTGGACCAACACTAGTCTACCAATGTAAAACTGATTGCATCTGGCTTAGGCTTTCCTTGCCAATATAGGCTTGAACAGACTCGTTCCGCCAGTTGAAGATAACGCTGTGTATGCTCACTTTCTGGTTGAGCAACCACGGTAGGACGACCTTGGTCGATGTCTTCACGCAGGGCAATGTGCAGAGGAATTTGTGCAAGCAGCGCCAACCCATATTCACAGGCCAGTTTCTGCGCGCCACCGACACCAAAGATATGCTCTTTCTCTCCACAATGACTGCAGATGTGATAGCTCATATTTTCAATAAGCCCGATAACCGGAACGTCGACTTTTTCGAACATGGCCGCCCCTTTGCGCGCATCCGCTAGTGCCAGATCTTGCGGAGTGGTGACGATCACCGCGCCCGTTACCGGAATTTGTTGTGACAAGGTGAGTTGAATATCACCTGTCCCCGGTGGCATGTCGATGACCAGATAATCCACATCTGGCCACTCGGTTTCATTGAGCAGTTGCGCCAGTGCTTTCGATGCCATCGGCCCGCGCCAAATCGCCGCTTCAGATTTATCAACCAGATAGCCAATCGAATGACTGAAAATGCCAAATGCCTCAACTGGCTGCATCCACTTATTATCACGCACATCTGGCTTTGCTTCTTGCTTGCCAAGCATCATCGGCACTGAAGGGCCATAAATATCCGCATCCAACAAGCCAACTTTCGCCCCAGATTGAGCAATGGCTAGAGCAAGATTGACGGCGGTGGTTGATTTGCCGACGCCCCCTTTGGCTGAAGTCACCGCAATAATATTTTTAACACCATTAACACTATGAGCGACCGTCGTCGCTAGCGCTTTCGGCGCAATGATTATCTCAACACTGAATGGAGCAAGCGCATCGGTTTGCTGCTTGGAGATGACCCATTCGGAAAGCTCATCCAGCAGATTTTTAGCGGCAAATGGAATATGAACCGTCAAACGTCCCGCTGTTGTAACCGAAACCCAATGAGGTTGGTTTGCCCACCCCGCAATAAGATGAGGGTGTTCAAATTGGTTTAACCAATCGCAAAAATCTTGTTTAGATGTGAACGGCTGCATAGCTTCTCCTTTTTGCTCATGCTATCACTCTCTATTGTCAGACTGAACCCCAAAAAAGTTGCGGGATTCCTTAGGCTCACGCCTTGGAGTCGCTCGCTGCATAAGGTAGTATTGGTCTCTATTTTTCATACCTATCAAAAAAGCGAATATTAAGTATGGCGACTGACCCAAGAAACGTTTCTTCAAGGAAACTGCTGGTAACTTGTGCCCTTCCGTACGCTAACGGTTCGATCCACCTTGGTCATATGCTTGAGCATATCCAAGCTGACATTTGGGTTCGTTACCAACGCCTACGCGGCAACACTGTAAACTTCATCTGTGCAGACGATGCTCACGGCACGCCAATTATGCTTAAAGCACAACAGATGGGTATTACACCTGAAGAGATGATCGCCGCAGTAAGTGAAGAGCACCAAAAAGATTTTGCAGGTTTTGATATCAGTTTTGACAATTATCACAGCACTCACAGCGAAGAGAACCGCGAGCTGGCTTCTCACATTTATCTTGAGCTGAAAAAAAATGGCTTCATTTCAAGCCGCACCATTTCTCAGCTGTTTGACCCAGAAAAAGAGATGTTCTTGCCTGATCGCTTCGTGAAAGGCACTTGCCCAAAATGTAAGTCAGAAGATCAATACGGTGATAACTGCGATGCGTGTGGCGAAACCTATAGCCCAACAGAGCTTATCAACCCGAAATCGGCCGTTTCTGGCGCGACGCCAGTAATGAAAGATTCTGAGCATTTCTTCTTTGACCTTCCTCAATTTGAAAGCATGCTCAAAGAGTGGACTCGCTCTGGCTCGCTACAAACAGAAACCGCCAATAAAATGCAAGAGTGGTTCGAAGGCGGCCTGCAACAGTGGGATATTTCACGTGATGCGCCATACTTTGGCTTTGAAATCCCCGGCGAAAAGAACAAATTCTTCTACGTGTGGTTAGACGCGCCTATCGGCTACATGGGTTCATTTAAAAACCTATGTAACAAACGCGATGACTTAGACTTTGACGAATACTGGAATAAAGACAGTAAAACCGAACTGTACCATTTCATCGGTAAAGATATTGTTTACTTCCACAGCCTATTCTGGCCAGCGATGCTTGATGGCAGTGGTTTCCGTAAGCCTAATAACGTCTTCGTACACGGTTATGTCACAGTCAATGGCGCGAAGATGTCGAAGTCTAAAGGAACGTTTGTCAAAGCAAGCACTTACTTAAACCACCTAGACCCAGAATGCTTACGCTACTACTACGCCGCAAAACTCAATAGCCGCATCGACGATCTTGATTTGAACCTTGAGGATTTCACCCAACGTGTGAACGCCGATGTGGTCAATAAAATCGTCAACCTTGCATCGCGTAATGCAGGCTTCATCACCAAACGTTTTGAAAATCAGTTGTCTGCAACCTTTGCCGAACCAGAGCTGTACGCAGAATTTGCCGCAGCAGCGGATCGCATTGCTGATCTTTACGAAAGCCGTGAATTTAACCGTGCTATTCGTGAAATCACCGCATTGGCGGACAAAGCGAACCAATACGTGGATGAAAAAGCGCCTTGGGTTGTGGCTAAACAAGAAGGTCAAGAGCAAGAGCTACAAGACATTTGCTCAGTGGGTATCAACCTATTCCGCGTGTTAATGACTTACTTAAAACCTGTAATGCCAGCACTAGCGGCGCGCACCGAAGCATTCTTAAACCAAGAACTCACTTGGGAAGGTGTACAAACACCATTAACAAGCCATACGCTCACGCCATTCAAAGCGCTGTTTAATCGCATTGATCCGAAACACGTTGAAGCGATGATTGAAGCGTCTAAAGAAGAAGCGGCAGCAGAAAAAGCTGCGATTGAGAGCGCGCAACCAACCACAGTTGAAACTGAGCTAAGTAAAGACCCTATTGCTGCTGAAATCGAATTTGATGATTTTGCCAAAGTGGACTTACGCGTTGCTAAGATCATCGCTTGCGAAGCGGTGCCAAAAGCGGACAAATTGCTCAAATTCCAATTGGATATTGGTGGCGAAACTCGCCAAGTGTTTTCAGGTATTAAAGCCGCTTATTCACCCGAAGAGTTAGTAGGCAAGTACACTGTCATGGTAGCGAACCTCAAACCGCGTAAAATGAAGTTTGGTATGTCAGAAGGCATGATCTTAGCCGCAGGCCCTGGTGGCAGCGAGCTATGGATTCTTGAGCCACATGAAGGTGCTCAAGCTGGCATGCGCATCCTGTAATACATCAATCTTCACGATAGCATCCCCAACACACTCTGTGTTGGGGATTTTTTATCACCATACTGCTCAAAATCGATCCAGCTCACACTTTTAGTTCAAAATGCACCAATAAGATGCATCACTTCAACGCAAAAATACATAAACAATTGAATTTAAACAAATAAAAAACTGGCATTAACCCTGCTAACTCTAGATTGGTATAACATTAACAAGGAGTTGGTTATGTTTGTTTTTATCTCAATGCTTATCTCTATCGGTATATTGTGGCTGATGTTTTATCTGGCAAAACAGCGTGAATCCACATTACAACGTAAATATCAACTGCTGATCGACCTTCGCCAGCTACTGTTTTTATGCCGTCAGCACCGTAACATTACCCATCAAACACTAGCCTCTGGTCAAAGACGCGACACTGAGTTGAATGAATTGCAAGATACGCTATACGAAAAAAGTAATCACTTAATTGCTATCGCACACTTTGATAACAAACCAATGTACCGTGTGCTACAAATTAAGCTTAAAGCACTCATGAAGGAGTGGCCAGAGCACTCTGTGGCTCGTAACCAAATGATGCATGGTAAAATAATTCGTCACTGTATGTTCTTAATGGATGAGGTGATACTGGCTTGGTTGGTGGAATCCAACCGCGAAGATCTCAGCGATGAATACCATATTAATTGGCAACAGGTCATTGATGCGATGGACGCGCTAACTCAGTTACGCATCAGCATTGATGAAATGGATACTCAAGATGGCCGCATACGCTTGCAGCATTATAGTGAGGTTGTCAGGCGTAGGATGAATCAACTCGCCTTAATCAGCCCTTTAACGGTAGCTTCGCCAAGCTGCTCAGCCGCGCTACATAGCCTGAGCGAACTGCATGATCATCCTGCCTTTCAAATAGAAGCTGGCGCGATGTACCAAATCACTTCGGATATTTCACTCAGCATCTCTCACGTTTACGACCAGATGCTCAGCGACTTAACCGAGAGCTTGTACATTCCATTGCCTAAATTGGCGATTGCTTAGTGAGTAATTATTTAGCTGGTGACTGTTTGACTGGTGATTATTTAGAAAGTAAAAAGGCCACTTTATTCAAAAGTGGCCTAATCACTCACCGTGTACATAGATACATCAGTGTAAATTCAGAACTCAATTACAGCATTTTACGCGCCGCTTCGACAACCACTTTGATTGAACGAGCCTCGGTCTCTTTGAGTGTCGCGTGATCTGGGATCTCTTTTTGAGTACGGTTGATGATCACACCAGCCACACAACCTGCTTTCAAACCTGAGCTCGCACACATGGTTAGCAAAGTGGCGGATTCCATCTCAAAGTTCAATACGCCCATGTCTTGCCACTCTTTCATTGAGCCTTGGAAACGACGCACAACACGACCAGTGAAGGTGTCATAACGCTCTTGGCCTGGGTAGAAAGTATCACTTGATGCGGTAACGCCCATGTGCACGGTTGCACCACTTTCAACTACAGCCGCTTTCATTGCAGTGGCGACATCGAAATCAGCCACAGCAGGGAATTCCATTGGCGCAAAGTGCAAACTTGCACCGTCAAGGCGAACCGAACCTGTGCTGACAATCATATCACCCACATTGACATGAGGTTGGATTGCACCAGTAGTACCTACGCGTAGGAAAGTACGCACGCCAAGTTGAGCAAGCTCTTCAACCGCAATAGACGTAGAAGGACCACCGATACCAGTAGAACAAACAACGACTGGCTTACCGTCTAACTCTGCGCGGTACACAGTGTATTCACGGTGGCTAGCAAGAAAGACTGGATTTTCCATCTCTTCAGCGATTTTTTGTACGCGGGCTGGATCCCCAGGGATAATGGCCAAAGTAGCACCATTCAGATCGGCTTCGGTAACACCTAGATGGAAAACGGCTTGAGACATAAGTGACTCCTTATTGCGGCTTGTTCAGCTCATAGATATACATCGGGTATGCAGCTACTCTAGCGGACCACGCACCAACAAAGAGTGATCAAATTCACAATGAATGACGCAATGTAACGAACACATTCTCATAAAAACGGTTTGCATCACAAAAAACAGCAAGATTGATGAAATAACACCCAACCCTAAAAGATGATTTCCAACACTGCATAACAAAATACAAGCGCAATATCGACGCATTTCACACTATTACCACAATAGGGTGCAAACCCAACAGGCATGAGAGATAACGACCCGCCATGCCTTGCTAAGCTTTTTGGTTTTTAGTCTCGGACTATTTTTTAAATTTCAATAGACGCAACGCATTGAGCGTCACTAACGCGGTAGCTCCACTATCGGCCAGCACCGCCACCCATAAGCCCGTAATACCGAGTAAACTCGTGACTAAAAAGATACTTTTTAAGCCTAGCGCTAGCGTGACATTCTGGCGAATATTGGCGAGGGTTGCTTGTGATAGCTCGATCATGGTGGCGAGCTCGACCAATCGATTATGAGTAATTGCCGCATCAGCCGTTTCCAACGCAACATCGGTACCCCCCCCCATCGCAATACCAATGCTGGCCGCTTTCATTGCTGGTGCATCATTAATGCCATCCCCGACCATCGCCACTTGTTTTTGTTGCGCCAACTGTTGAATGTATTCCACTTTATCTTGCGGTAATAAACTGGCTTTGAAATCTATCCCTAATTGAGCACTCATCGTCGCAGCGCTTCTAGGGTTATCGCCAGTGAGCATAATAGTGTCGATCCCCAAACGGCGCAGTGCTTCAATGGCGGCTTTGGCATCTTCACGCAAGGTATCTTGCCATGCGATTAAACCGACAATGTTCTCTTGCTCAAAAACCACCACCACTGTTTTGCCTTGCATCTCTAGCGCTTCCACTTGCGCGCTAAATGCATCAGAAAACGGAACATTCGCTTTGCTTGGCGCTAATACGCGCAGTGATTTCCCCTCCACAACCCCCGAAACCCCACTGCCAACTAACGCTCGCTTCTCTATCGCTTCTGGAATGGGCAAAGCCATCGCTTGCACTTTTTTCACTAAAGAGGTTGCCAGAGGATGGCTCGAGCCCATTTCAACCGCTGCGACATAGCGCAACAATTGCTCTTCATCCCAGCCATTGAACGCAACCACATCCGTAACTTCCGGTTTACCTTTGGTCAAAGTACCCGTTTTATCAAAAGCAATACTCTCTATTTTTCCAAGCTGTTCGAGCGCCGCGCCCCCTTTGATCAGTGCACCACGACGCGCCGCTGCGGCAAGGCCAGAAGTAATGGCCGCCGGAGTTGAGATAACCAACGCACATGGACAAGCAATCAGCAGTAAGGCTAAGCCACGGTAAACCCATGTTTCCCATGGCTGCGCAAACAGTGTCGGCGGTATCACAACCACGGCTAATGAAACCAACATCATTAATGGGGTATACCAACGACTAAATTTATCAAGAAAACGTTCTAACGGCGCTTTGCGAGATTCCGCTTCTTCAATCAGATGTAAAATACGGTCAATCGCGTTTTCACCCTGTTTGGACGTGATGGTGAAACGCACCACCTGATCCGCGACCACTGCACCCGCCATGATACTGTCACCTTGATAACGTTCGACAGGCAGTGATTCGCCCGTTAACGCGCTCTCATCAAAACTAGCCGACGCTTCGTGCAATTGGCCATCCGCAGGTAGCCGAGAGCCGGGAGAAACTTCCACTACATCCCCCGGTTTTAGCTCATGTGCTGCCACCGTGATGCGTTCTCCTGCCACAATTTTTGTTGCCGTTTCAGGCACCAGTGCCATTAGAGCTTGCACGCCGCTGCGCGCTTTGGAAGCGGCAAAAGCTTCTAGCCGTTCTCCGATGAGGAAGAGTAATAGCACCATCGCCGCTTCAACCGTTTCACCAAGATAGAGCGCTCCGAGCGCCGCAACGCTCATTAAGGTTTCAATCGCAAAGGGTGTGCCTGAGCGTGCCAGTTGAATCGCTTTTTTGCCGATAGGATACAAACCGGCAAGACAGGTCAAAATGAACATCCCATCGCTGATTTGAGGGAAATAAGGCTGCACAATAGCGGCGAGTATCATAGCGCCAGCAATGGAGAGGATCTGCGCGTTCTGTTTTATGACCGACTTCCAGTCACTATGAATGGGGGCAGAAACTGGATTAGCCGCATCAATGCGGTGAGCCGTAAAACCCGCGTTACGAACCGCTTGCTCTATTTCAAGCGCTGCCTCTTCGGTATTAAACTTGACCACCAATTTTTCAGTGGCAAACAGCACTTTGGCGTCGATCACATTACCCACTTTTTTAAGTGCCGTTTCAACCTTACGTGCGCAAGATGGGCAATCCATCCCTTCAATTTTCCAGCTTTGGTTAAACTGTGTTTTAACGGATGTGAGCTGCGCGGGTTCATCATCAGGATCATTGGTTGCGCACTCTCGTGACCCGCAACACCCCTCTTCATTTGAATCAACGCCTGCCGCCCTAATCGCGGTAATTTTAAGACTAGAGCATGACACCGCCTGCGGGTTTGCCATGCTATTTTTTGTAGTACTGCAAGCTTCATGTTTTGTGCACATAGGATTCTCCTTCTCTGATGCACAAAGCTTAAACCTTAGAGTCAACTCCAAGGTCAAGCGCATTTTTATCAAACCTGCACTTAACGCACATTCACTTTGATTAGATGGAAAAGAGGTGCACTGCACCTCTAGAATTTTATTTATTACTGCTGATATACCCAAACAACTTGGAGTTGCAGGTAGGCGGCAAGTGAGTGAGTCCCCATGAGCATAGGCAAACTATGTGATTGGGGTGAACGAACGTAGCCAACACCGCTGCAGCTTCAAGTAGGAAGGGGATAGTTTGCTATGTTGGTTTTTTAAAACAATGCGTTAAGTTTTTCCCTAATGCTCTCAGTACATCTCTGCGCGTAATAATGCCAACCAATTTACCTTGATCGATCACAGGATAAACTTTCGGTTTTCCTACTTTCATCATGTCAGCAAGCTCAATAATAGAAGTGTCTGATGAAACGGACAGCACTTCAGGGTGCATGCAGTCACGGACTAAATGGGTGTCTTCACAGAAATAACTCACCTTCACCAATTTATCGAGCAAATCCTGCTCTGATAGAAAGCCAATCACTTGTTCTTGGTCGTTAATAACAGGACCACCAAGATGCTCCGAACGCATCACTTTTTCTAAAGCCGCAGTCATTGGCATGTCCGGTTTGAAGGTGATGGCTTGTAATGTCATATAGTCTTTAACTATTAGCGATTGCATATCTGTCTCCTTGGTTGCAACGGTATGCTGCCTTAAGTTAAGTGTTGACTAATTTCACCGTTTTGCTAAATGGAAAAAATCGATTTTGCTCATCGGCACAAACTATCGATATTACAAATAGTTAATTTTTATCAAGGGTAAATGGCAAAATCTTTTATCAAAACGTCTCATTTTTGAATCAAACAACACGTGAAGAACACGATGTCTCGCAAGATTTTACAGTTAATATCATTTATATCTTAAACATTGACCGTTGTATTAATAAGGACTGGGCATGGTGAATTCGCCACTGTTTTCCGAGATTATAGAAAACCCAGCACTGATGCGCAGCTTGTTGGAGTCATTACCCGAACCCACTTTTCTGATTAACCGCGATGGCATATATGTGGAGGCCTTAGGAGGCACGGATCGCAGCCGACACCACGACCCAAGGGTTCTCATTGGCCTCAATCTATACCAGGTATTACCCGAAAAAAAAGCCGCTTGGTTTCATCAAATTATCCAAGAAGTCATTGATAACGGACAAATGCGAGAGTTTGAATACGATCTCGACCTAAGGGTGATAGCTCAATTTAAAGGCAGCTCTGGCCCTATCGATATTCAGTTTTTTAACGCATTGGTCATCCCGCTGAAAAATACTGAGTACGTGCTATGGATTGTGAGAAATATTACCGCTTATAAGCGCACGTTAGAGCGGCTTTCTATACACCAACTTGAGTTAGAAAAACTGACCAATGTGGATCATTTAACTCAGGTCTATAACCGTTATGCGATGGACTCATTGCTGCCCAAAGCGTTAGATAAGATCAAGCGTGAGCAAAGTAGTGCTGCAATTTTCATGATCGACTTAGATTGCTTCAAAGAATATAACGACCACTATGGCCATGTGAATGGCGATACTGTGTTGCGCAAGATAGCGAGCACTCTGCAGCATTGGAAACGTAAAGATGACCTCTGCTTTCGCTATGGAGGAGATGAATTTCTACTGTTTATTGCGGATATTGATATTAAACAGTGCGAGCAAAAAGCATTGCAACTACTTAATGAAGTGAGAGAGCTGCAAATCCCTCACCGCTATTCTCATGTCTCATTATATGTATCGATTACTATCGGCATCCAATATTGCGAACAGATACCGACTGGCATGATGCCAGAACAGTTTGTATCAACGGCCGATAAAGCGCTGTTTCACGCGAAGAATCAACAGCGCGGAACTATTCATATACTACACAAGGCTTAGTCGATGGTGTGATGATTAGCCCAACGCTGCGCGGCTTGGGCATCTGAATCTCGAGACTCCACCCAGCGTGTTTGTTCGGTGGTGCGCTCTTTCTTCCAAAACGGTGCTTTGGCTTTAAGGTAATCCATAACGAATTCGCACGCCTCAAAAGCCGCACCACGATGTGAGCTCGACACGCCCACAAACACGATTTGATCGCCAATATCTAAATCACCGATTCGGTGGATCACACGGATTTTTTGCACTGGCCATCGTGCCTGCGCCTGATCACAAATATCACTCAAGGCTTTTTCTGTCATTCCCGGATAATGCTCAAGCGTTAAGCCAATAACATTATCACCTAAATTCATATCACGAACTTTGCCAATAAAGGTAACCACAGCGCCAGCGGAAGTACCTTGCGACAAATCACGGTATTCTGCGTCTACCGAGAAATCTGATATTTGAACGGAAATACGGCTATCCATCACTAGCCTCCAGTTACTGGAGGAAAAAAAGCCACTTCATCACCATCACTTAACGGGTAATCAAAGGCAACGATAGTTTGATTGACTGCCACCAGCAGTTTTCCCGGTTGCAAGGCTAAATCCCATTTCCCAGGCTGCGAGGCTAAGTGGCTACGCAGCGCTTCAACCGTAGCAAACTGTGCCTTGAGTTGAATGTTGTCTTGGCCGATCAACTCACGAGTTTGAGCAAAAAAGAGGACATTAATCATGCGTGACCTTTTGTTGTGGCTGAGCGCTAAAGTAACCAGATTTTCCGCCGCTTTTTTCAAGTAAGCGCACTTGTTCAATCACGATATCTTTTTGTACTGCTTTACACATGTCGTAAATGGTTAACGCCGCCACCGATGCCGCGGTTAAGGCTTCCATTTCAACCCCTGTTTTACCGGTTAATTTACACAATGATTCAATTCGAACTTTGCTTTGTGCTTCGATGGCTTCAAGCTGCACTTCTACTTTAGTAAGCAGCAATGGGTGGCACAGTGGGATTAAATCCCACGTTTTCTTCGCCGCTTGAATGCCCGCAATTCTTGCGGTGGCAAACACATCACCTTTGTGGTGTTGCCC
This sequence comes from Vibrio anguillarum, assembly GCF_001989995.2. Lineage (GTDB taxonomy): Bacteria > Pseudomonadota > Gammaproteobacteria > Enterobacterales > Vibrionaceae > Vibrio > Vibrio anguillarum. The sequence goes on along the minus strand of NZ_JAHGUP010000055.1, from coordinate 7,511 downwards.
AGAAAGGATCAGTTGCAGCGTTTGTGGTGACATCTTCACAAAGGCTTCCGCACGTGCTTCACGTACGGTTTCAGCCTTGGCAGAGACATCGACCATATTGGCTTCGCCTGAGGCATTAATATGAGTAAATTCGCTCATTGAAACCCCGTTAAACCGAAAGATGTGGCATAAAGTTGCATGGGCGATGGCTGGCATCTAACTGCTGTTTGATGATTTTTGTCCAACCGGTTTTGCACGCTCCTGTTGAACCTGGCATGGCAAAAATAACCGTATGGTTGGCAAAACCTGCAATGGCACGAGACTGAATGGTTGAAGTGCCAATTTCATCGTAAGAGACCAATCGGAACAGCTCGCCAAAACCTTCAACTTCTTTATCAAACAAGGGCTTTAATGCCTCTGGTGTGCTGTCGCGTGAGGTAAAACCCGTTCCGCCCGTGATCAGCACGGCTTGCACGTTTTCATCCGCGATCCACTGAGAAACAATCGCGCGAATTTTATACTGATCATCAATAACAATCTGCTTATCGGCCAGAATGTGTCCCGCTTGTTGAAGTTGCTCAGCTAAGTAACCGCCTGAAGTATCGTTTTCTTCAGTACGAGTATCGGAAACCGTCAGTACGGCAATATGTGCTGGTTGAAATGCGCTTTCTGCGTGACCCATGTGTTCACCTACTGTTCAAATGTGTACCAACATCACCCGCTAAACAATAGCCAGTGACAAAAAGAATTTAGCCGCCATTAGCCGCCAATGGAGGCGAGATTAGGTGTCATACCCGTATTGCCATCTTGTAAAAAATGGCTGACCGACTTGGTCTGTAATTGCGCTTGAATGCGCTCAATTAAGGCTTGCTGTTGATTATCTTGAGCGAGCAGATCGCGCAATTCAACGCCTTGCTCACCGAAAAGGCACAGGTGTAACTTCCCCTTTGCCGAAACACGTAAGCGGTTGCAGCTATGGCAAAAGTTTTTCTCATACGGCATGATAAGGCCGATTTCACCTTGGTAATCGGCATGAACAAATACTTGCGCTGGCCCATCATTGTGAGCTCGGGTTTTCAGCACCCAACCATTGGCAATCAGTTGATTACGAATGGCAACACCTGAAATATGGTGACGCTCAAACAGCGAGTCCATTTCACCAGTTTGCATTAGTTCAATAAAACGAAGTTGAATAGGGCGATGTTTAATCCAACCTAAAAAAGCAGGTAACTGCTGATGATTAAGGTCTTTTAGCAGCACAACGTTGACTTTAACTTGCTGGTAACCGACTTCAAAAGCGCGATCAATCCCCGCCATCACTTGCGTAAATTTGTTTTCACCCGTGATTTGGTGGAACATTCTTGGATCAAGACTATCGACACTGACATTGATATGCGTTAACCCGGCCGATTGCCAACCTTCTACTTGTTTGGCCATACGGTAACCGTTGGTGGTGGTCGCCACTTTCTCTATACCAGCGGTATTCGCCACACAAGCAATAATGTCGTTAAAGTCTTTACGCAAAGTCGGCTCCCCCCCTGTGATGCGTACTTTCGACGTACCACAGTCGGCAAAGGCTCGCACGACGCGTTGTATTTCAGGAAGGGTTAAAAAAGACGAGTTTTTCTGCCCCGAAGGTTGATAACCATCAGGCAGGCAATATGTGCATTTAAAGTTACAGACATCTGTAACAGATAAACGTAAATAATAAAATTTACGTTGGAATCTATCTTCGAACTGTTGCGCCACGGAACACCTTTCCAAATACGGGAGGCATAATCATTTCCAATTATGCCCTTGTGGTATTAGACCACTGGCTTAACCACCCTATCTCACAAAAATGAGACTTAGCCAGTTAAGCTCGGAGCTATGGCAGCCGTTGAGGTAGTATAATTAACTATCTCTACAGCAGCTGATAAGTAAAATACTTAATATTAGTAAGTGATTCTACCCTTATCGTAAAAAAAAAGAGTCCATTACCCAATTTACCTCCTAATGAGTATGGGTTGTGAACAAGCTGATTTAAATTGTAGTTAATTATTAAAAAATAAGAAGAACAGATGACTCTATACACTTCAAAGAAAGTCGTCGCCATTGGCGGAGGACATGGGCTTGGACGCATGCTAGCGGCGTTAAAAGATTTTGGCTCGAATGCGACAGGGATTGTAACCACCACAGATAACGGCGGTTCCACTGGGCGCATTCGCCACTGCCAAGGTGGCATTGCATGGGGCGATACACGTAACTGTATCAACCAGTTGATCACTGAGCCTTCCATCAGTTCGATGATGTTTGAATATCGCTTTAAAGGTGCGGGAGAACTCAATGGTCATAACCTCGGTAATTTGATGCTGACTGCATTAGATAACCTATCTGTGCGCCCTTTAGACGCAATCAACTTGATCCGCAACATGCTCAAAGTCGATGTTAATATTTTACCTATGTCAGAGCATCCTTCTGATCTTAGTGCACTTTCTATGGATGGTCACTGGGTCACGGGTGAAACGAACGTGGATGAGATGACGGAAGATTTAAGGCGCTTAGATTTATCACCTGAAGTGCCAGCAACCAAAGAAGCCATACTCGCCATCAGTGCAGCAGACTGCATCATCCTTGGCCCGGGAAGCTTTCTCACCAGTGTGATGCCACCACTACTGCTGCCCGAAATTGGCAATGCCATTGAGCAAAACGTAAAAGCAAAGCTGATTTTTGTTGAGAACTTGTCTCCCGAGCAAGGACCTGCTGGTCGCATGTCGCTACGGCAGAAATTGGAATGGTGTGAGCGCGCCTGCCACGCACGAAAAATCGATGTGGTGATCGGCGATACACCACATCCGGAGCTGGCTGAACACTGGCATTGTGTCACTACAGAGCTAGCATCATCCAATCGTGACTGGCGGCACGACCGAGTTAAACTTCAAAAAGCCATTGAGAATCAACTCACAAGCTAATCCATCAAGTGGCAATAGCAACGATGCGTCTCTTCGATAAGAGCGCGCATCGCCGCCACTTCTTCAGCCTCATCAAAAATGCAGTTTGCCTTTCCTTTGCTATCGATATCCACCGCTTTAGCGCACAGTTTATCCGCACCAAAGCTGGCGGCACTGCTTTTTAGAGCATGGCTGATGTCTTTTAAATATTCGATTTTATCCGGCAGATTTTGATCAGCTAGCTTCTGTGTATAGGCGCTCAGCTCGCTGAGAAAAATATCGAGCAATATTGGCACATTCTCTTCTCCAATTTCTTGGGCCAAATGCGCAATTTTGTTTTTATTGATCAGTTCCATATCTCTATGAGTTCTCTCTACTGTTCCACGCTTGAAGCTTGCGGTAGATAGTTGAAGGGCTAACGTCTAAATAACTGGCTGCTTTAGGAATATTACCATCACACGCTTCTATCGCTTGTTCGATGGCTTGTTTTTCCGTCATCCATAAAGGAAAAATATCGTGCACGGTTATATTTTCCTTGCGCGTTTCCGTCGTTAGGTTTGCTAATCGAATTTTGTTATCCACGACTTGATTTAGCGGTGGGGGTAACATGCTCAGTTCGATCTCGTTGCCGTGGTTCAATACCACCACATTCCGCAACACGTTTTGCAGTTGACGCACATTACCCGGCCATTCATAGCGCGTAAAACGCTCCACAACCTCTGGCGCTAAGCGGACAAAACCTTTGCCTTCTTCTTTAGACATAAAGCCGAGTAAAGAGTAAGCAATTTCAATAACGTCATCGCCTCGCTCGCGTAGCGGTGGTAAATGCAATGGGATCACATAAAGACGATAGTACAAATCTTCACGAAAACGACCCTCTTGTACCTCTTTCCATGGATCGCGGTTGGTAGCGCAGACAAAACGAACATCGACACTTTTCATCTTCGATGAGCCCACTTTCTGGAATGTGCCCGTTTGGATAAAGCGCAACAGCTTGGTCTGCAAATCCAAATCCATTTCACACAGTTCATCCAAAAACAGTGTGCCGCCATCAGCCAACTCGGCTGCGCCTTGGCGATCGGTCGCTGCGCCAGTAAATGCGCCTTTCACGTGGCCAAAGAGTTCACTCTCGATTAAGTCTTTAGGAATTGCGGCGCAGTTAATCGCAATGAAGGGTTTATCGCCACGTTTACTGGCCGCATGAATCGCTTCTGCGCACACCTCTTTACCCGTGCCACTTTCGCCAGTAATAAAAATACTGGCTTTACTGGAGGCCGCTGAGTCAATGGTTCGATAGACTGATTGCATGGTTTGACTGCTGCCGATAAAACCTTGGTAGTTCTGGTTACCTGGGTTACCAGCCTCATTTTTTAGTTTGCTAGCTTTACGTATGGCGTTGTTAACCGTGACGCGCAAGCGGTCTGCTTCACAAGGTTTGATCAAGAAATCTTGGGCACCGTGACGCATCGCTTCCACGGCGGTATCAATGGAACCATGAGCGGTCATGAATATCACAGGCACATTGGGGTATTGATTTCTCACAGCATGTAAAACGTCCATGCCCGTCATATCGGGTAATCGAAGATCCAGCAATATGAGGTCCGGCTCTCGGTGAGCTAAACTCTCTATCGCATCACGACCTGTACCAACAATATTGATATCGATTTCAAGGGGGGTGAGGTATGAACGATACAGCGCCGCAACGGAAGCCGTATCTTCCACCATCAAAAGATATTTAGCCTTTTGTAGAGAAAAGTCAGGTTGCATATTCTAGCCATTATTATTTTGCACTTTGCCTTAACTATTGCATTAAGGTTCGCATTTTGCAAAATAAAATAACAAAAAGGCACTAATTCGTTAGTTAATAGCCCTTTTTGCATAAAATTAATTGGCACGATATGTGCTCTATTCAATATGACCCTTAGGGGTCACCTAGCCAACTGACGTTGTTAGTGAATAAAGTGTTCACAAATAACAGCCAATAGACCTTTTTCTATTGGCTATTTTTTTAACTGTTGGTAATGAACTGCTGACGCAGTTTTTCAATTTGGTCACGCTTTTCGGCAGCCAATTCAAATTCTAGGTTTTGTGCGTGTTTGTACATTAACCCTTCTAGTTTGGCGATCTCTTTTTCCAGTTGTAGCGGCGTGAATATTTCATAAGTTTGCGAGCTTTCTGCCACCTTAGACAAAGGTACTTGTTTGCTCATCCTCTGCTGCTTGGACTTAGTAATATCACCTAACTCCATAATATCTTTGATATTACGTTTCAGCGCCTGAGGTGTTATCCCTTGTTCTTCATTATGTGCTTGCTGCTTTTCACGGCGACGATCGGTCTCATCCATCGCTTTCTTCATTGAGTTAGTAATGCGGTCAGCATAGAGAATCGCTTTGCCTTCAATGTTACGTGCCGCACGGCCAATGGTCTGAATTAATGAACGTTCTGAACGTAGAAAGCCTTCTTTATCCGCATCAAGAATTGCGACGAGAGAGACTTCAGGCATATCCAAACCTTCACGCAGTAAGTTAATACCCACTAACACATCAAACTCGCCTAGGCGAAGGTCGCGAATAATCTCAACCCGCTCAACAGTATCAATATCTGAGTGCAGATATCTGACCTTAACCCCATGTTCATGAAGATACTCAGTTAAGTCTTCAGCCATGCGTTTAGTCAATGTCGTGATCAGCACACGTTCATCTTTCGCTGAGCGAATGCGGATCTCTGACAACACATCATCCACTTGTGTTGCAACTGGTCGTACTTCCAGCACGGGGTCCAGTAATCCGGTTGGGCGCACCACTTGATCCACAATTTGTCCGGCTGATTTTTCTAGCTCATAGTTGCCCGGGGTAGCAGAAACAAAAATCGTCTGCGGCGCAAGTGATTCGAACTCTTCAAACTTTAATGGACGGTTATCTAAAGCGGAAGGCAACCGGAAACCAAACTCCACTAACGTTTCTTTGCGTGAACGATCGCCTTTGAACATCGCGCCAATTTGCGGCACGGTTACGTGTGATTCGTCGATAATCAATAAACCGTCATGCGGTAGATAGTCAAACAGGGTCGGAGGCGGCTCTCCCTCTTTTCGCCCACTGAGATAACGAGAATAGTTTTCAATACCTGAACAAAAACCGAGCTCATTCATCATTTCAATATCAAATTGAGTACGCTGCGATATGCGCTGCTCTTCGAGTAGCTTATTGTTTTCCAACAGATAAGCTTGGCGAGTTCGTAGCTCCTCTTTGATGTGCTCTATCGCATCGACAATACGCTCTCTTGGCGTAACATAGTGCGTTTTAGGATAGATGGTATAGCGAGGAAGATCTCGCTGAATCATTGCGCCCGTCAATGGGTCAAACAAACTGATGCAATCCACCTCATCATCGAACATTTCAACACGCACGGCCGCATAATCCGATTCCGCAGGAAAGATATCGATCACCTCTCCACGAACTCTAAATTGACCACGTTCAAACGCCATATCGTTACGTGTGTATTGGAGCTCGGCTAAACGGCGGATAATGTCGCGCTGATCCATCACATCACCACGGCGAACATGCAGCATCATTTTCAGATAAGAATCAGGATCACCCAAACCGTAAATCGCCGATACAGAAGCCACAATAATCGCATCTTTACGCTCAAGCAGCGCTTTAGTCGCGGAGAGTCGCATTTGTTCTATGTGTGAGTTAATCGAGGAATCTTTTTCTATAAATGTGTCCGTGGTCGGTACATACGCCTCTGGCTGATAGTAGTCGTAATAAGAGACGAAATACTCAACCGCATTATTGGGGAAAAATGACTTCATCTCACCATACAGCTGGGCTGCGAGCGTTTTATTCGGTGCCAACAAGATAACCGGACGCTGCGCCTTGGCGATCACATTAGCCAAGGTGAATGTTTTCCCTGAACCCGTCACACCCAATAAGGTTTGATGAGCAAGACCTGCATCTAGCCCATCAAACAATTGCTTGATCGCCGTAGGTTGATCGCCTGACGGTTGATAACCCGATACCAATTCAAACGTTTTGCTCATAATGCCGTTGTCCTCTATAACTGAATAGGCATTCTCGCTGTTAGCCATGTTTTGTTGCAAGTAATTGTTCAAAATAGTTGCGTCGTAAATCACCCCTGTTTTGAAAAAATGCTAGTTTCTTCTCCATACGTTTGCTACCATCTTCGGCCTGATTCGTAAAAAACCACTCCTAACTTTCAAAAATAATCCACTTGTTTTCCCCAAAATTTCAAAATGACTCCCTTTTTCTCATCGCCATTCATTTTCATTTCTTATTGATAATTTCAGTTGATAAATCAAAAAATAAAATAAAAAACATAGTGTTATATAAAAAATAAACTCAACAAATGAGTAGAGTAATAACTCAACATTCATTGATGAAACGAATTGCTCAGGATTCGTCAACACACTTATCCACAATTTTGGTGGATAACTAAACCTAGCCTAATGCCGATAAGGGGTACAGAAAAGTAAAGTATTTTCAGGGAAATATTTTTACTTTTTCTTAGGCTGGAAAGGTTGACACTGAACACCCCACTCGCTACCATTCGCACCGCTCAAAGCAATTCCCCCTTAGTTCAGTC
>NZ_JAHGUP010000054.1 GCF_001989995.2 Vibrio anguillarum | reverse complement strand
CGTCGTTCGCACCATTGATGCTCGTCACAATTGACCCTAAAGCACTTTGAGAATAGCTTTCTAATAGCGTTAAACTTTGTGTTTCAGAGAGGCCTAGCGCGGTGAGTGCTGACGTGGAGAATTCTGTTGCGGCTATGGTTTCCGAAGCGTCGCGAGCGATGCTGACTGAACCCGTCGGGCTTGAACCGTTCGATTCACCCGCTGCAGTTGCAAGATCTTCGCCTAGCTGTGTTGGGTCTTGGCCTTGCTCTAATGCTGCGAAAATTTCATTGATGTCATTAGTTATATCTACGTTGCGACCATCGGCGTTAACTCTTGATATTTGTACATCATTATTATTGCCTACATCGTTTGGGGTAGCGTTACTGGCACTGATGATTATTTCACCAGGCAAGGTTTTTTCTCCTGGCTGAAGCACCCGTACATTGCCATTTGCATCCACAACGATCATCTGACCGAAAGTTAATGTTGTACCTAAAGAAAAAGAACCAAGTTCCATATAATGCCTCTAATAACTTCCGAATTCACAACGATGCGACTGTTTACATTCCTACATCTTTGCTACGTAATTTGTCATTTCTAATGGTAATAAATTAGCATTTAACACCTGTAATACAAAGGAAAAACCATTTTTACACCTTCTTATGTGACGTAGGTGGAGACTTAAGTCACACATTTATAGTTTGAATCAATATCACACTAAAGATGTACTTTATTATAAGAACAATCAACAATGTTTAATAAATGTTAATTGATGATTTGGTGTATGATTCTTTGCTAAAATCACGAATGTAATGAATATGTTGCTGTTTACTGATGAGAATTTAATGTTATTTTGTTGCGTTTTTCCATCAAGCGTCTCGATAATGCAACAGCTAATGCCGTACTATTGCGGCTTAAAAGAAGTAGAAGTCCCTAGAGGAGTGCCCAAGTGAATTGGATGAACATGAAAACGTTGAGCTACGCCATCGCACTCAGCTTCCCGATCTCTGTATATAGCCAGACTCTTGAGCAAGCGGTGTCAATAACGCTTGCAACCAATCCAAATATTAAAAGTGCATATAACGAATATGTGAGTAAGCGCTATAATAGCGAAGCCTCTTCTGGTGCTTACCTTCCAAGGATCGATCTCGATGCTGGTATTGGCTACGAAGCGGTTGATTTAGCCTCTGGTACTGAAAATGAACTTACTCGTAAAGAAGCCACCATTACCTTAACCCAACTAATTTGGGATGGTTCTTCGACTTTAAACGATATTGATCGTACTTCGGCTGATGCCGAATCGGTTCGTTTCCAACTCTTAGCTGACGCTCAAGATATCGCATTAGAGGTCACTAAGGTGTATCTCGATGCAACGAAAGCGTTTGAAATACTGACACTTTCTGAAAGCAACCTCTCAGTACATAAGAAAATATATCGTGATATACAAAAGCGTGTGGAATCAGGCATTGGTTCAACCGCTGATCTTTCTCAGGTTGAAGCTCGTTTAGCTAAAGCCCATGGCAATCTTTTAGCTGCACAGAATAATCTGTTTGATATACATACCCAGTTTAAACGGTTGGTAGGTCAACCTCCTCAAGATTTAATTTTCCCTAGAGCAGACCATTCTGCTTTGCCTTTTACCGTTGATGACGCTTTAGAAAAGGCCTACCAAGATCACCCGGTCATCAAAGTAGCGCAAGCCGATGTTGATTCCGCAAAGTTTCAATATAAACAAACTCAGGGAACAAATTACCCAACGTTATCTTTCGAAGCTGCACAAACATGGCGTGATGATGCCGGTGGGATAGAAGGTAGCAGCGATGAATTCTCGGCCATGATTAGGATGCGTTACAACCTGTACAATGGTGGTTCAGATTCTGCGCGCACCGACAGTGCTGCCTACCAAATGAACAAAGCGAAAGATTTAAGAGATCGGACTTATCGTAGTGTTGAAGAGGGGTTGCGTTTATCTTGGAGCGCTCTCGATTTGACATTACAACAAAAAGAATTTTTAGCCGATCATGTTGATTCTGCTTCAGATACGGTTATTGCTTATGAAAAACAATATAAGCTCGGCAAGCGAACACTATTGGATGTGTTGAATACTGAAAATGAGCTTTTCGAAGCAAGAAAAGGTTATCTCGATGCCAAATACGATGAACAGTATGCAAAATACCGTGTTATGAATGCAACTGGGTCATTGTTGAGTTCGTTGAGAGTGGATACACCCAAAGAGTGGCATGATGCGGTGGAGTACTAACATGTTGAAATACTTATGGCCAATGATAGCGAGCTTACTCTTTATCACCTCGACGGCTTCATCTGCTAGAGATGGTTATCCATATATTGATATGCCACTCGCTGATCAAATAGACGATTTACGTGACGATGATTTTGACGGCGTGATTAATGCCAGAGATTTGTGCCCCGAAACACCATTGAAGTCAGAGATCGATAATGATGGTTGTGGCACTTTCATTAAAACCGAAGAGCAACTCCAGCTTAGAATTCTGTTTGCGAATGATTCAGCAATAGTCAACCCTGTGTTTCTAAGTCAAATACGGTCAATGGCCAATTTTCTCAAGCAATACCCTTCAGCTTCGATTGAATTACAAGGTTATGCCAGTAAGGTTGGGAATCCAGGTTATAACTTAGAGTTATCGAAAAACCGAGCTTATAATGTCGAGAAGGCGCTTGTTAGTTACGGCATTAGCCATACTCGTGTCCGTATTGTTGGTTTTGGTGATACTGAACTGACAGAAAATGGTGATGATGATATTAGCCATGCGATGAATAGAAAAGTTGTCGCCACTGTCGTCGGCCACAAAGGTTCGGTGAAAGAAGAGTGGACCATTTTCACCAAACGCGAGCGTTGAAATCGATATTTATCGAGGATTGGGGCGTTTTCGCCCCTTTTTTCTGTCTAAAATTGTAATGAGTTTACTAGCACAAAATGCTATCCTTGCGCGTCATCACCTTATGAGATAAAGATAATGAGCAAATTAACTGCTGACCTTCAAGCAAACTTAGAATTGTTTATTGAACAAACAAAAGAGACCCAACTAGTATGGGGCTTAAAAAATGAAGATGGTTGGCTGGCATGCGACTCGACAGAATTTGAAAGTAGTGAAGTTATGCCCTTTTGGTCAACCAAAGAAGATGCACAAACTCACAACGTTGAAGAGTGGTCTGACTTCGAAGTGTTAGAAATCCCTCTCGATATTTTCGTAGAAGATTGGTTGATTACCCTTGATGAAGATGGTGTATTAATTGGCACCAACTGGAATGCAAGCTTAGAAGGTAAAGAAGTAGAACCTGCAGATTTGGCCAAAATGTACCTTTAGTACCTTGAACTATTTAGTACCTTGAGCTAAATAATGGGTGTTCTATTTGCACGCTATTCCATTCGCAAACACTAGAACACCCGTTTAAATTTCACTTGATCTATACGTTGATTATTAGATACATCATAAAGTTACAGATTGCTTTTGGTGAAGCGCATTCATCACCAACGCTTTGTTTACTAAATAATCGTTTAAACCCGCTTTACGTAGCTCACATGATGGGCAATCGCCACAACCATCACCAATAATACCGTTATAACAAGTCAGTGTTTCGTGTCTTATGAGTTCGAGAGCATCATGTTGATCCGCCAATGCCCAAGTTTCTGCTTTGTTTAGCCACATTAAAGGAGTACGAATGTTGAATGGGCGATCCATCCCTTGCACCAAAGCACTGTTCATCGCTTTAACAAAATCATTTCGGCAATCCGGATAGCCAGAAAAGTCTGTTTCACAAACACCAGTAATCACCTCATCTGCGCCTATTTGATACGCGTAAATACCCGCAAGGGTCAAAAACAGAATGTTACGCCCCGGCACAAACGAGTTCGGTAACCCATTCTCTTGTAACTCATGTGATACTGGAATATCGTCACGAGTGAGTGAACTGATCGCCAACTCATTGAGTAAGCTGACATCCATGACTTTATGTGCAGCTACACCTAACTTTTTCGCTAAGGTGCTGGCAACCTCAATCTCGAGTTTATGGCGTTGGCCATAATCAAAGGTGATGGCGTGCACTTCATCAAACTCTTTTAATGCCTGAACCAAACAGGTTGTTGAATCTTGGCCACCACTAAATACCACAACGGCTTTTTTCATTTTCCTCTCCTCAGGCAATACTTAAATATTTATGCGTTTGAATCGATAAACGCCAGTTCCTCGCAATGCATGTTTCAATGCACAATTGGGTTGCCCGCTCTTTCTGACTTATAGGCTGTAAAGCAATCACTGTTGAATCAGGAACTTGCGCTCGCAGCAATAACGTATCTAGCTGTTCAATATCTTTAGCCGTTGCGACGGGGTGCTTGATCTCATTTGCTCTTAACAGAGCTGAATCGAGTACAGGCAGTTTGCCCTTCATTGCAATTTTTGGTGACACTGTCACCCATGTATTTGCTGAGGTTTGAACCGGGAATGTGCCGCTGGTTTCAATTTGAATGTGACATCCGATTGCCTCAAATGCTTGCGCAAGTGGACGCAGATCATAAATACACGGTTCACCGCCCGTAATTACAATATGTTTAGCATGATAACCCTGTGTTTTATAGAGCGACACCATCTCTTCTGCACTGACTGAGCACCAAGTTGGGCTATCTTGGGTTTTGGCTAGCACATCATTGATTGGGCGTTCATCTTGCGGCGTTGCATCCCACGTCTGCTTTGTATCGCACCAAGCGCATCCCACTGGGCATTCTTGCAAACGAATAAAAACCGCAGGAACGCCGGTATGCACGCCTTCACCTTGAATGGTCTCAAACATTTCATTAATTTTGTACAACGTAAACTCAGCCTAACTCAATATCAAAAAATGCAGGTCGCTGACCTTAATAGATGCCTTGCCTTAGGTCAAACTAAACCCATCACGTGCGTAAAAATTTGACTAAATCAGTGGCGATCACATCTCAACTTGCATAAGCTGCTGGCTTTCTTCTTCACTTAATTTAGGTAAGTCATGTATAAACTCATCGCTTTAGATATGGACGGTACTCTTCTCAATAGCCAAAAACAGATCACAGCCAGAACAAAACAGGCTATAGCCAAAGCTCGTGAAAAAGGCGTAAAAGTGGTGCTGGCGTCTGGACGTCCCATTGATGGCATGCGCGATAAGTTGCAAGAACTGCATTTAAACTCAAATGAGGATTTTGTCCTTTACTACAACGGCTCAATGGTTCAAAACATTGGCAGTGGTGAAATTATTCATCACAAAATTATCGATGGCCGCTCTGCAAAATTAGTCGCTAACCTTGCTAACCAACTTAACGTGAATACGCACGCCTTTAGCCAAGTTCATGGTCTGATCACGCCTAAAATCAGTGAATATACCGAGCTTGAAGCAAGAATCAACGGACTGCCAATCACGGAAATGGATTTTGAACAGCTTGAAGATGATCATCCCATCATCAAAGCAATGATTGTGGCAGAGCCGAGCTTGCTACAAAAAGCCATTGAACAACTTCCTCCGGAACTCTATCAACAGTTTACCATTGTACAAAGTGCACCATTCTTTCTTGAATTCTTAAACACACAGAGTAATAAAGGCGTCGGTGTCAAAGCGATTGCCGAGCACTTGGGGATCGAGGCTAAACACATTATTTGTATGGGAGATGCTGAAAATGATCATCACATGCTGCAATACGCAGGACTTGGAATTGCAATGGCCAATGCGATGGAACAAACTAAGCAGCTAGCCGACTATATTACACTCAGTAATGACAACGATGGTGTAGCAGTTGCTATAGAAAAATTTGTACTCGGTGAGTCTCACGAATAGGCATTAAAGACGCCTCAGTCGAGGCGTCTTTAATCGGGATGTTGACTAAACAACCAGGTTAAGCACGGCATTTTCGCATGAACCATGCAAAGATGAGCATGAGTATTGGCAAGCGGAGCGTCTCAACCATTAAAGAGAAAATACTGCTGTATGAAACGAGCGTGGCACCAAATAACACCACTTGATTGAGTGCTAATAACAAAATGATCAGCAGCCACATTCGTTGAAGAGTGATGTGTAGTGGTTCAGTGCTCTTTGTCATAACTAAAGCCGATGCCGTCAGCAAAATGGCTAACCAAGCGGTGAAACTAGGCAAGGGCCAGATCATAGCCAGCAGTGCAACCGTGATCGTTAAACCCCACCATACCCCACGCGAACCCAGCAGTGTCCTGACGTCGGTATAAGATTGTTCATCTAAACGAACAATATGCCACGCGACCAGAGCGCCCAACAATCCACCTATCACCATATCGCTGATGAAGGCTTCCCCAATATAGAATTTGGCCAACATTAATAGCCCCATCAACACGATAAAACCCACAAACATTCGGTTGAAATCGAGATGATCAAAAGCTCGCAATAGTGATATCCCTACACCAAACCAAACTGCAATCGGTAAACTTGGAAAACCGTACCCGTAACTTTGGCAAAGTTCCAACAATGGTATATAGGCATGAGGTCTTGGTAATGCAAATCCTTGCTGAGCCACCAATGACAATAATGAACTCACGGTAACCACAAAAAATATCTTATAAACAGACTCTTTACCCAGATAACAGGCAATCACTGGAAATAAAACTATCAGCAATAAAGGATCCGTCAATTTGGTGATCCATACTGCGATTTGATAAATCGACGAACTCAGCGTATACGGCCATTCCGCGACCGTATTCTGCAATTTCATCATCCAGCCTAATTCGATTTGGTGAAACCGAGGCGCAGCAGAAACCAGATTCTCTACATAAATCACGGGTTGGCTATCCGCTTCTTGATACATGGTTTTGATCCGATCCCATTGCTCAGGGTAACGATACTGACTTGCATCAATACGATACGGATCGATCAGCATTGCGCTAGCAACCTCGACACCATAATGAGGAGCAAACCAAATAGGCAACTCATGTCCATTACGGCTATTTTTTGACTCAAAAGCAATCACATCGGAATCACTGCGACAGCTGTAAACGACAGCCGTATCCGTATACCCCAACGTGCGCCCTACCGTTACAACAAGGCCCGTTTCTTCCCATGTTTCTCTTTGCGCGGCCAATTCTGGAGATTCACCGGGAGATATCGTCCCTCCTGGCAATGAAATCTGCTTGGTGATCACCTCGTTAACGAGCACGATCTTATGATCGGCTTTAACTAGGCATAGAGCACCACGAATATTATCTGGTAGCGTTACGGGTTGTTGAGCTACACCAACACTTGACCAGAACAACGACAGCAAACAGACACTCAACAATGAAAACTGTTTTAACACATTAAAAATCCATGATTATTATTATCGAATTACTTGCTATCGATTGACTTTCTTAACCAATGTATATGCGATGAAAAACCAGAACGTTGATAAAAAGATTGCGCTCCTTGGTTAAAATCCCACACTTCGACAAATACTTGGGTAATACCGTACTCTTTTAATGTCTGTTCCATTTTTTGAAACAGCTGCTGTGCGATATGCTGCTGACGATATTGTGGCTCAACGTAAAGCTCATCAATACTGCCCATTGGTACCGCTTTGCTCACGCTTGAAATTAACTCGCAAAAGTGACCCGATATAAATCCCACAATTTGACTGTCTATTTTGGCAACGTAAACCAAACATTCCGGATCATCTAAATAACGAGCAATACTTTTTTCTTGTTCAATCTCTTCTGCTGTTTTGAAATGCTCAGGGCAAGCAAGGTGATGCTCATGATGAAGGTCATACATCAACTGATTCAGTTGCGGTAAATCACGATCACAAGCAGGAGTTATGATAACTAACGACATATTTCGCGCTCTGAATGAATAAAGCTTTGGCCGTGATTCTATAAGATAGTGATTAAAAAATATATCTTCATGCGTAGCGTTTTGGGTCGATTGAGCGCTAATCTCGTCTTAGAACTAAGACAGATGAACTAAGAGAAACAAATAAAATGCGGATTGCAAATTGGCAATAAAAACGCCTCATTCATCTGAGGCGCCTCGATTAATCGTCAACTATAGGGTAGCCGCTAGTGATGGAGCGCTTTTTCTAACTCACTCAAGCTCATTGGGTCATCAATTGTTGAAGGGACAGCATACTCTTCGCCATCGGCAATTTTTCGAATGACTCGACGCAGAATTTTACCAGAGCGCGTTTTGGGTAAACGATCAACAATTAACGCATGCTTAAAGCACGCTACCGCACCAATTTCACTGCGCACTTTGTTAACAAGTTCTTGTTCCAAGTCGCGCTCATCCACCTTAACGCCATCTTTAAGCACCACCAACCCTAGCGGCAACTGCCCTTTAAGCTCGTCATACACTCCAACTACAGCACATTCGGCAACCGCAGGATGAGCACCGACGATTTCTTCCATCTCCCCCGTAGATAAACGATGGCCAGCAACGTTAATAACATCATCAATTCGCCCCATGATGAAGAGATAACCCTCTTCATCCAAATAACCACCATCACCAGAAACATAGTAACCGTCAAATTGAGCAAGGTAACCGGACTCAAATCGTTCGTGATCACGCCATACCGTCGCTAAACAACTTGGTGGTAAGGGGCGTTTCAACGCCACAAACCCTTGTTGATTGGCGGGCATCACTTGACCTAGCTCATTGAGAATCTCAACCTGATAGCCGGGAATCGGTTTCGTTGCTGACCCCGCTTTAATTGGCATCGATTCAAGCCCTATCGGATTTCCAGCAATCGCCCAACCGGTTTCGGTTTGCCACCAATGGTCAACTACTGGCTTTTGAGTGTGCTGTTCTACCCATTCAAGTGTCGGCGGGTCAAGACGCTCTCCGGCCATAAAAATAGTGGTTAAAGTGGATAAATCATAATGTTTGAGTAGATCGCCATTGGGATCTTCTTTTTTGATGGCGCGAAAGGCGGTAGGCGCAGAAAAAAGTACGTCCACCTTATACTCTTGGCACACTCGCCAAAATGCAGCCGGATCGGGTGTGCGCACCGGTTTACCTTCATACAAAATAGTGGTGCAACCGTGAATCAACGGCGCATAAACAATGTAAGAGTGACCGACCACCCACCCTACATCGGACGCAGCCCAAAAAACACCTTGTTGAGGCATATTGTAGATGGCTGACATGGAGTACTTCATCGCGACTGCATGACCACCGTTGTCGCGCACCACCCCTTTGGGTTTGCCTGTCGTACCTGATGTGTAAAGAATATAAAGCGGATCGGTCGCCAAAACCGGCACACAATCATGTGGCGGCGCTTCTTTAACGGCTCGATTCCACTCTAGATCTCGCTCATTATTTAAGTCAGCCACATGCTCCGAGCGTTGTAACACCACCACTTTTTCCGGCTTCCATTTGCTGTCTAAAATGGCACGGTCAACTAAGGGTTTGTAGGGTAAAATCTTATTGATTTCGATACCGCAAGATGCCGTCATGATCACTTTCGGTTCAGCATCTTCAATACGCACCGCTAATTCATTGGGTGCAAAACCGCCAAAAACGACAGAGTGAATCGCGCCAAGCCGTGCACAAGCGAGCATCGCCATCACTGCTTCCGGGATCATTGGCATATAAATGATCACCCGATCGCCTTTAGCAACACCTTGCATTGCCAGCATTCCCGCTACTTTCGCTACCTGATCTCGTAATTGTGTATAGCTATATTGACGCTTTCTTCCGGTCACTGGGGAATCATAAATCAGCGCGGTTTGCTCACCTCGCCCCTGTTCACAATGGAAATCTAGCGCCAACCAACAGGTATTGAGTACACCATCGGTAAACCAGCGTTCAATGCCATGCTCATCTTTTTGTAAGATAGTTTGGGGAAACTCAAACCACTCAATCTGCCGAGCTTGAGCCTGCCAAAATGATTCAGGTTCAGATTGAGCCCATTGATATTCCTTTAAATATGCCGACATAACATTTCCCTTAACATGATTTGAGGCTTAACGATGGACTCGCACCCAACCTTCCATTAACACCCGCGCGCTGCGGCTCATACTGGCTTTCTCTATTCCCCAATGACCCTCTCGTAAAACGGCTTTAGCGCCCACTTTCAGCGTACCGGATGGATGACCAAAAGTGACCGATTCTTTTGCTCCACCGCCCGCCAACATATTCACTAACGTTCCAGGGACACTGGCCGCTGAAGCGATGGCCACCGCGGCCGTTCCCATCATCGCATGATGCAGTTTTCCCATAGACAGTGCGCGCACCACAATATCGACATCGTTCGCCGATACCGCTTTACCACTGGATGACAAATAGGATTGCGCTTTTGCTACAAACGCTACTTTAGGCGTATGTTGGCGCAGTTGGGCTTGTTCAATATGCTCAATCAAACCCATTTTCACAGCGCCATAAGCGCGAATCGATTCAAACATCGCCAAGGCATGATCATCATTGTTGATCGCCTCTTGCAGTTCAGTACCTTGATAACCGATGTCGTGTGCATCGATAAAAATCGCCGGAATGCCCGCATTAATGAGCGTTGCATTCAAGGTTCCCATGCCGGGGATTTGCAGTTGGTCGAGCACATTTCCGGTTGGGAACATCACACCGCTATCATCGGCAGGATCGAGAAAATCAACCGCAATTTCGGCGGCGGGAAAAGTCACCCCATCAAGTTCGAAATCGCCATACTCTTGCACTTCACCCTGCTCAATTGGCACATGAATAAGAATGGTTTTGCCAATGTTGGCTTGCCAAACGCGAACCGTCACTACACCGTTATTAGGGATCCGTTCTGGGTCGATAAAACCGCTGTAAATCGCAAATGGCCCTACCGCCGCAGAAAGGTTACCGCAGTTGCCGCTCCAGTCTACAAACGCTTTGTCTATCGAAACTTGGCCGAATAAGTAATCCACATCGTGATCGGCTTGCTCACTTTTGGAGAGAATCACGGCTTTGCTGGTGCTAGAACTTGCGCCGCCCATGCCATCAATTTGTTTGCCATAAGGATCGGGGCTACCAATGACACGCAACAGCAGTTGATCTCGCGCCTCTCCCGCTTGCTGAGCCTCTTTGGGTAAATCTTCAAGCCGAAAAAACACGCCCTTACTGGTGCCGCCGCGCATATACATCGCCGGAATTTTTAATGAGTTACTCACCTGATACTCCTTTATCCTTAGCGTCATTGAGCCAGAAAATCTTGCGCAAAACGCTGCAATACGCCACCAGCCTGATACACACTGACTTCATCAGCCGTGTCTAAACGACAAGTCACCGTAACCTTCTGCTGTTCGCCCTTATTTGCGCCTTGCGTACGAGTGATCACCAAGCTTAAGTCGACGCCTGGCTTAATATCTCCCACCACATCATAAAGCTCAGTACCATCGAGTTGCAGTGTGTGGCGGTCTGTTCCCGTTTTAAATTGCAGTGGCAGAACACCCATCCCGACTAAATTCGTGCGATGGATCCGTTCAAACCCCTCGGCAACAATGGCTTCAACTCCCGCCAAACGTACACCTTTCGCCGCCCAATCACGTGACGAACCTTGCCCATAATCGGCCCCAGCAATAATGATCAATGGCTGCTTACGATCCATATAAGTCTCTATCACTTCCCACATGCGGGTAACCAAGCCTTCAGGTTCAATACGCGCTAACGAACCTTGCTTTACTTTACCCTCCTCTTGCACCATCTCATTGAACAGTTTGGGGTTAGCAAAAGTGGCGCGTTGCGCGGTCAGATGGTCACCACGATGCGTGGCATAGGAGTTAAAATCTTGCTCCGGAACGCCCATTTTGAGCAAATATTCCCCAGCGGCACTGGTCGCTAAAATTGCGTTCGATGGCGATAAATGATCCGTAGTGATGTTGTCACCTAAAATAGCCAAAGGTCGCATGGCTGACAACCGACGTTCACCCGCTAACGCACCTTCCCAATAAGGCGGACGACGGATATAAGTGCTCATGGGGCGCCAATCATAAAGTGGCTTTTGTTTGGCCATGTGCTCATCTAATTTAAACATCTGAATGTAGATTTGTTTGAACTGTTCGGGCTTAACATGGCGCGCCACCACATCATCGATCTCTTCATCGGTTGGCCATAAGTCATTGAGGTAAATCGGCTTGCCTTGCGAATCTATTCCCAACGCGTCTTTTTCAATATCAAAACGAATCGTACCCGCAAGTGCATACGCCACCACCAATGGCGGAGAGGCAAGAAAAGCCTGCTTCGCATAGGGATGGATGCGGCCATCAAAGTTTCGGTTACCTGATAGCACAGCCGTCGTATAGAGATCGCGTTCAATGATTTGCTGCTCAATCCTAGGATCAAGCGCGCCACTCATGCCATTACAGGTAATGCATGCATAAGCGACGATGCCAAAACCGAGCTGTTCTAGCTCAGGCAGCAGACCGGCTTCCTCTAAATAAAGTTTGGCTACTTTTGAGCCCGGTGCAAAAGAGGTTTTGACCCAAGGTTTGCGAACCAAACCCAATTGATTGGCCTTTTTCGCCAGCAACGCGGCGGCCACGACATTGCGCGGATTACTGGTATTGGTGCACGAAGTAATGGCGGCGATGATCACTGCGCCATCAGGTAATTCGCCTTCTTTGGTTTGCCACGCCCCCGCAATACCGCGCTCGGTCAGTTCGCTTGTCGGCAAACGGCGATGAGGATTCGAAGGCCCGGCTAAATTACGCTGTACACTTGAGAGATCAAACTCCAGCACCCGTTCGTATTGCGCTTCAATCAAATCATCGGCCCATAAGCCGGTTTGCTTAGCGTACTGTTCAACCAAGGCTACTTGCTGTGCGTCTCGACCCGTGAGTTTGAGATAGTTGATGGTTTGCTCATCAATATAGAACATGCCTGCGGTTGCACCATATTCAGGTGTCATATTGGAAAGCGTTGCGCGATCGCCAATCGTCAATGCGCGAGCGCCTTCTCCGAAAAACTCCAGATAACAAGACACCACGCGCTGATTTCGCAAGAACTCCGTAATGGCAAGCACAATGTCGGTCGCGGTGATCCCCGCTTGGCGTTGACCGGTTAGTTTAACGCCGACAATATCGGGCAGACGCATCATCGAAGGCCGACCTAACATCACTGTTTCGGCTTCTAACCCACCGACGCCAATCGCCAGCACGCCTAATGAATCGACATGAGGAGTATGGCTGTCAGTACCGACACAAGTATCTGGAAATGCTAAGCCGTTTTTCACTTGGATGACGGGCGACATTTTTTCTAAGTTAATCTGGTGCATGATGCCATTACCCGCCGGAATAACGCTGACATTTTCAAAGGCGGTTTTGCACCATTCGATGAAGTGAAAGCGATCTTCATTGCGGCGATCTTCAATCGCACGGTTTTTTTCAAACGCGTCAGCTTCGAAGCCAGCATGTTCAACCGCGAGTGAGTGATCGACAATCAGTTGCGTTTCCACCACAGGGTTTACTTTGGATGGATCACCGCCTTGCTGAGCGATCGCGTCTCTTAACCCCGCCAAGTCCACTAAAGCGGTTTGTCCTAAAATGTCGTGGCACACCACACGCGCCGGATACCACGGGAAGTCGAGATCGCGCTTACGCTCAATCAGCTGTTTCAGCGAATCAACCAATGTGTGCGGCTCACAGCGGCGGACTAAGTTTTCCGCCAGTATTCGTGAGGTATAAGGCAGCCGATCATACGCTCCGGCTTGGATATCATTGACCGCTTGTCGTGCATCAAAATACTCCAGCGCGGTCGCTGGTAATACTTTTTTGTATTGGCTGTTGATCGTTTGATGACTCATCAATTCCACCCATAAAACTGTCTATTCGAAACATTGTCTATTCAAAACATCGTCTAGCGAGCTAGGTTTTACCTGCCATCAAACCATACACCAAAGGAGCATGGCTTGATTTCATCCCATTAACGCTGCTCTATTGGTATCCACTCTTGATGTTCAGGACCGTCATAATCGGCACTTGGGCGAATAATTCGGTTATTAGCGCGCTGCTCAAACACATGAGCGGCCCAGCCGGTTAATCGACTCATCACAAAAATAGGGGTAAATAATGGCGTAGGAATACCCATAAAATGGTAGGCCGAAGCGTGGAAGAAATCCGCATTACAAAATAGGCCTTTCTCACGTTTCATCACCGCTTCAACACGTTCTGATACCGCGTACAAATGCGTATCACCCACCGCTTCAGATAACGCTTTTGACCAACGTTTGATCAATGCGTTACGCGGGTCACTTTCACGATAAATAGCATGACCAAAGCCCATAATTTTGTCTTTATTAGCCAACATTTGCAGAATATTGGCCTCAGCTTCGTCCGGTGTTTGCCAGCGTTCGATCATCGCCATCGCCGCTTCATTGGCTCCACCATGCAACGGGCCACGCAGTGTGCCAATCGCCCCGGTTACGCAAGAGTGAATATCTGACAGCGTAGAAGCACAAACGCGCGCGGAAAACGTTGATGCATTAAACTCATGCTCTGCGTACAGAATCAATGAGCAATGCATCACCTGCTTATGCAGCTCGCTCGGTGCTTTTCCTGTCAGCATTTTTAAGAAGTAGCCACCAATGCATGCTTCGCTTTGATCTTCAGTCTCAATCCGGATGCCTTGGTGGCTGAAACGATACCAATAACAGATAATAGCGGGGAAAAGTGCCAACATCCGTTCGGTCGCACTCAACTGCTCAGCAAAACTGTGCTCAGTTTCAAGGTTGCCTAAAACTGAACAGCCAGTGCGCATTACGTCCATTGGATGTGTACTGGCTGGCAGCAGCTCTAGCGCGGCTTTTAACGGCTGCGGTAAACCTCGTAATCCCATTAAGCGGGTTTTGTACTGGTCAAGTTCACTTTGATTAGGTAAATGGCCAATCAATAACAGATGAGCGACCTCTTCAAACTGTGCATGGTTGGCAAGATCGGTGATGTCATAACCTCGATAAGTTAGACCCGTCCCAGTTTTTCCGACAGTACATAAAGCGGTGACTCCCGCGCTTTGACCGCGCAGACCTGCGCCGCCCAGTGGTGCGTTTGACATGTTGAACTCCTTTTCCTTTGTTTTTATTATTCCTTTGATGAAAAAAGCTCGTCGAGCTTATCTTCGTAATCGTGGTAATTGAGATAGTCATACAGCTCGCTACGGGTTTGCATGCTATCGAGCAAAGCTTGTTGGTTGCCCTGCTCTAATAAATGGCGATAGACATTCTCAGCCGCTTTATTCATCGCACGAAACGCACTCAATGGGTAAAGCACCATATCCACTTTCACTTGAGCAAGTTCTGCACATGGGTAGAGCGGCGTCTGACCAAACTCAGTAATGTTGGCTAAAATCGGCACTGATTTACCACAAGCTGCGCTTAGCGCGGTGGAGAAACGATCGTACTGCTCAAGAGTGGTCATCGCTTCGGGGAAAATCATATCGGCTCCGGCCTGCACGCAAGCAATGGCACGTTCAATGGCGCTATCAATTCCTTCCACCGCTAACGCATCGGTACGCGCCATGATCACAAACTCTGGGTTCACTCGTGCATCTACCGCGGCTTTTACGCGGTCAACCATCTCTTGCTGGCTGACGATCGCTTTATTAGGGCGATGCCCGCAGCGTTTCTGCGCAACTTGATCTTCCATATGCACGGCAGCAGCGCCCGCTTTCTCCATCGCTTTGATAGTGCGAGCAATGCTAAATGCGCCGCCAAAACCGGTATCAATATCCACCAACAAAGGCAAATCACACGCATTGGTGATGCGCTCAACATCCACCAGCACATCATTTAATGTGGTGATACCTAAATCGGGCAAACCATACGAAGCGTTAGCGATGCCACCACCCGACAGATAAATGGCTTGGTGGCCTAAACGTTTGGCCATCATTGCGCAATAGGGATTGATCGTGCCGACAATCTGCAGTGGATCATTTTGTTGAACAGCGAGTCTAAATTTCGCCCCCTGACTTAAGCTCATGAGATTCTCCTAATCAGTCGCTTGGTTATCGCCCTTATTCAAGGCCGCTCTATGCGTGGTTCTTGGTTTGCTTCATTGCAGGCATGATTATTTTCTGCCCACCGCCCTGTGGCTTACTCTTTTACTATCTGCTGTTCAATCAAGATTCGACTGCCCGAAATATGGCGTCGCATCAACATCTCAGCCAGTTCTTCATCGCCGTTTTTGATCGCTTGTAGAATGTATTTGTGCTCATCCAACGCCTCCTTCGGGCGTGAATGTGAGCGTGGCGATTGATAACGATACATGCGCAGTAAGTGATAGAGCTCATCACACAATAAAGTCACTAATTTATGATTACGGCTGGCTTTGATGATGCGGTAATGAAAGTCAAAATCACCGTGTTGATGAAAATAGGAAGCCCCTTCGACTTGCTCAATATGATTCGAATGTGTCGACAATAATGCCTCTAGCCCTTGTAATTCAGAGGGCGAAATGTTGCGCGCCGCTAACCTTGCCGCCATACCCTCTAACGCTTCGCGTACTGCATAAAGCTCCACCAACTTACCGGGTGACAACTCAATAACTCGCGCGCCCACATGTGAAACACGTTCGATCAACCCCAAGCCTTCCACACGCATTATCGCTTCACGCAGTGGCCCACGGCTGACTTGAAAACGTTTGGCGAGTTCGGGTTCTGAAATCTTGCTGCCCGGTGCTATACGCCCCTCAACAATCGCCTCAATCAGATACTCCGTAAGGTTTTCCGATTTGGTGTTCTCTTTTTCTCGTTCAACAGCGTGTGATTTTGTATCAGTACTGTTTAGTGTTAGTGCACTATTCATCTTGTTATCGCTCACAGGTTGGATTCATGCTGAGACGCAAAGCACTCACACACTCATATGTGTTAACAATCATTAAAACTTATTGTTAAAATAGACCATAAAACCATCGATAATCAATAAAATTGTCGACACATTAGACTAATGTATAAGAAACTTAATGATTAAATTTGAACCAGAAGAAGATAAAACTCTGTGAGCTTGAAAAGAGAAAAGTGTCGATTTCGCAGATAGAATAAGCAGTGCAACCCATTACCGATGACCGGCCGTCACTTATGAATCTTTACAAGAGAATCACGCACTCTCCTTTTGGTTACGCTCTCGCCTGCTCGTTGCTCTTATCTGGATGCATTGCCTACAACAGTAAACCGAAAAATCCGCGCAGCTACCCACTACTGAGTGAGGCGATCTATTCTGAAGATGATCTTTCATTAGCAGACAACCCAAATATTATTCGCACGGCAATAGAGCAGAATCAATCGGTTACGATCAATGACCTCAACGCGCTAACAAGCCAGTTACCTATTGTTTTTCCTGAATTAAATTTACACCTTGCGCAAGAACACTCATTTGATGCTCGCTTATTTCAAAGCGCAGCACAGCAACTTGTTGCTCAATTTGCTTGTGAATTGTACAGCAGCCAGCAAATGCCCGATTCGGTTCAAATGTGTGCAAACGATGGCCGTGTAACACCGAACAACTTAGGTTATTTGCCTTTCCAGCAAGGCAAGTATTCGGGTGAGCGCTTAACGGTTCATCGACATTCTCAACCGCAAGGTTCTCAATCGCAAAGTGTAGCGGTTGATCTCTATCTTAAAAGCACATCGGAGCGACCACTGAGTTCAATATGGGGCTCGACGCATACTTTAGGGCGGTTCCATGGTTCGCACTTTTCATCGGACAGTGTGGTACTCACCGTCTACTTCGAAGGGCATGTGTTAGATGAGCGCCATCAATGGCAAGCCCAATATCCCGAACCTTTGATCTTTTTCTTACTGCTGCCCAGTATCACGACCTTACTTCAACAAGGTAATGACGCCTCAGCTGCGCAATTTGCAATGAATAACACCCGATTACTGCTAGTAGATAGTGAGACAAGACGCTAGCGAAGACTCGTTACACAACGCAGCAAAATAACGCCGTGAACTTTATGAACAAAAACGTTTTTATGCCCTATATTGTTTTTATCTACGCATTAGAGACAAACCTGTAACAGGTTATTAACTTAACGTATCTGCATTAGATCATTGATGCAGTCATGATAACAACGATAAGCACCCTATCTCCGCCTGTAGCATTCAGTCACAAACGCTCCAAGGTAAAGATGAAGATGCGCCCTACATAAGGAACGTGAATATGTTTAAGCAGTTCAAACCAACCCTCACTGCATCCATTCTGGCTGCAACCTTTTCTATTAGCAGCTTCGCCGCTGATATTGAGAAACTTCACATTTTAGTACCCGGTGGCGCGGGTGGTGGTTGGGACATGACGGCTCGTGGTACAGGTGATGTACTGATGAAAACCGACATTGTCGGCAATGTGTCTTACCAAAACTTATCCGGTGGTGGTGGTGGTAAAGCGATTGCACACCTAATTGAAACCGCAGACCGCCAAGAAGATACCTTGATGGTCAACTCTACACCGATTGTTGTTCGTTCTTTATCCGGTGTTTTTCCACAATCCTTCCGCGATTTAACACCGATTGCCGCCACCGTTTCTGATTATGGCGCTATCGTTGCTGCGGGCGATTCAAAATACAAAACGTGGGAAGATGCGGTTGCCGATTTCAAAGACAACCCGCGTAAAGTGAAAGTCGCTGGCGGTTCTGCTCGTGGCAGTATGGATCACTTAGTCGCCGCAGCCGCTTTCAAAGGGCAAGGGTTGGATCCAAAAGAAGTTCGCTACATCGCCTATGACGCGGGTGGCAAAGCCATGGCGGCACTACTTTCTGGTGAAACACAACTGCTTTCAACAGGCTTAGGTGAAGTGCTTGAAATGTCCAAGTCTGGCCAAGTGAAAATTTTGGCGATCACCGCCCCTAAACGTTTGGAATCTGCCCCGAATATTCCAACATTAACTGACTATGGCAACCCAACAGTCTTTGCTAACTGGCGCGGCTTCTTCGCAGCCCCTGGGATCAGCCAAGAGAAGATTGATCAGTGGAACGCAGCATTAGCGAAAATGTACACCACCGATGAATGGAAAATCGTCCGCGACCGTAATGGTTGGATCGATAACTATCAAGCGGATAAAGAGTTTTACGCCTTCTTAGAAGCCCAAGAGAAAGAGATGGGTGATCTGATGCGTGAGCTCGGTTTCCTGAAGTAAGGTCGCTAAGGGGACAGTTCCTTGCCTTGTCCCCGCTAGCAACACTTTTGCCGTGTGCAGTTATGCTCAATACTCCTTTGTTTATCAGGCAAATATGAATAGGAAAACCTCCATACACCTATCCCTTTGCCCTTAGTTAATCAATTCATTAACTCGCTGCTACACGGCTCTTTTCTCCCCTATTTTTACCATGGAGTTGGATATGTCGGATCTGCCAACCAAATTTTTCAGCAAAGAATATTTACTGTGCCGCGATCGCGTTGGCGCGTTGATCTTCCTTGTTCTTAGCCTTTGCTACGGCTATCAAACGACTCAAATACCGATGTTTCCCGGTGATGAATATGAACCGTTTAACGCCCAAACCTTGCCGACTCTGCTGACTTACGCTGGAATTGGCCTCTCTTTGTTGATGCTGGTGTTAGGGCAGCCCGATAAACAAAGCGGCGCGGTATTGCACTTCAACTGGAAATTGTTGATTGGTTTTTTAGTGTTGATGGCGCTGTACGGACTTGGTCTAACCTATTTAGGCTTCGTACTGGCCACCAGTTTATTTCTACTCGCTGGCTTTTATATTTTGGGTGAAAGACGCAAATCAGTGTTATTTGGTGCTTCTTTTCCCTTTGTCATCGCGTTTTATCTGCTGCTTACTCAAGGTTTGGACATCTACCTTGAGCCCGGCGTTATTTTCACACTCTGGTAGGAACTGATTATGTTAGATGGAATTTTACAAGGGCTTTCTACCGCCATGATGCCAATGAACATCTTCATGGTGATTGTGGGCTGTTTCGTTGGTACTTTTATCGGCATGTTGCCCGGGCTTGGCCCGATTTCGGCCATCGCGTTGATGATCCCGATCACCTATGGCCTTGAACCATCTTCAGGTTTGATTTTAATGGCCGGCGTTTATTACGGCGCTATTTTTGGCGGCTCCACTTCCTCCATTTTGATTAATGCTCCCGGATGCTCGGCAACCGTGGTCACCGCGTTTGATGGCTACCCCATGGCGCAAAAAGGCCAAGCTGGTAAAGCGTTAGCCATCGCCGCTTACGCCTCTTTTACCGGCGGAACCTTGTCAGCGATTATGCTCTTGGTCGCAGCGCCTGCACTGGCCAGCGTGTCACTGAGTTTTCAATCCTCTGACTATTTTGCGTTGATGCTACTCGGTCTATCGGCGGTCGCCGCCTTTGCTGGAAAAGGGCAAGTCCTTAAAGCATGGATGATGGTTGTTCTTGGCTTGATGCTCTCTACCGTTGGTATTGATAAAGGCGTAGGTGTGGAACGTTTTACCTTTGGCTTAACTGATTTAATGGACGGTTTTAGCTTCCTCTTGCTGGCGATGGCGACATTCGCTTTAGGCGAGACATTAATGGGTATTTTAAAACCAGAAAACGACACGCGTACAGATGAACAGAATAAAATCAGCAACTTGGGCAGTATGAAAATCACCAAGGCAGAATTTAAAGAAGCGGCTCCCGTTTCAATTCGTGCTTCCATTTTAGGTTTTTTCACTGGCGTGTTGCCCGGCGCTGGCGCAACCATCGCCGCATTTTTGAGTTATGGTATGGAGCGCAGCTTAGCGCCCAAAGATAAAAAAGAAGAGTTCGGTAAAGGGTCTTTGCGTGGGCTTGTTGCACCAGAGTCTGCCAATAACGCCGCCTCTAGCGGATCTTTTGTTCCGCTGTTGACACTCGGCATTCCCGGCTCTGGCACCACAGCGATCATGCTTGGAGCCCTGCTCTCTTACGGCATTCAACCTGGCCCTCGTTTATTTGTTGATCATCCTGATGTCTTTTGGTCTGTTATCATCTCAATGTATCTCGGTAATATTGTACTGATCATCCTTAACTTACCGCTTATTCCTTATATTTCAAGGCTATTGGCGGTACCAAGAACCGTATTGCTGCCGATGATTTTGTTCTTCTCAATCACCGGTGTTTATTTGGTTTCGTTTAACACAATGGATGTTTACGTGATGCTGCTTGTCGCGATGGGAGCGATTGCTCTACGGTTAGCCAACTTCCCACTGGCACCACTGCTGCTTGGCTTTATTTTGGGTGGATTAATGGAAGAGAACCTTCGCCGCGCGTTGATGATCAGCGATGGGGAGTTAAGCTTCTTGTGGGAACGTCCGATCACTTTCGTGTTTACCGTGCTTGCAGTCGTAATGTTGACTAGCCCACTTGTGGTGATGCTGGCGAACAAACTTCGCTCTTCACCGACCAAAGCAGTTGAATAACAAGAGATTGTATCAATAGATACTCATCCAACCATACAAAGACCTAGCGAAAATGCTGGGTCTTTGCTTTACTATGCACTTCAAATTTTTTCAATGTCAGCGATTGTCATGTCGTTCATCGTACCTATCTAGGAGTCTCCATGACGGATAGACACTCTTTAATCATCGTTGAAGATGATCTAAAACTCAGAGAAATGTTAACAGAATACTTTGAAAGTCAAGATATTAGCGTCATTGCCCTTGCTGAAGGTGCCAAAGCGAGCGCGGTCATTTTAGAGCAACAACCAGATATCGTGTTACTGGATTTAATGCTACCCGGTGAAGATGGGCTGACAATTTGTAGACAGATCCGTCCTATGTACAACGGTAAGATATTGATGCTGACCGCCAGTGATGACGATTTTGATCACGTTGCAGCACTGGAAATTGGTGCCGATGATTTTGTGACAAAGCCGATTAAACCACGCGTCTTGCTTGCAAGAATGCGTATGCTACTGCGCAGAGTCGACAACGAGCCAATTCAAACCGCGAAAAACGTGCTTGAATTTGGGGCCTTGTCTCTCAATCAATCTCGACATCTGTGTGAAATGAATGGTGAGGCCGTAGCGATGACCGACAGCGAATTCGACTTGCTGTGGCTACTGGCATCAACACCAGATCAAGTCCTATCACGGGATGTATTAACCAAAGCGTTACGCGGGATTGAATACGATGGGCTTGATAGAACCGTCGATAACAAGATTGTCATTTTGCGTAAAAAACTCGGTGATGATTCTTCCACACCGAAACGCATTATTACGGTCCGAGGGAAAGGATACCTTTTTGTACCAGACACGTGGTAATGACCACGTATTTTAGAAGAAACCTGTATGCGTCGTATCTACGTTGAATCTTTTGTTGGTTTATTGCTCTTTTTTTTAGCGACACTCATTACCATTGAACTGGTCGTTTACCAGCTTGGTACTGACTACGATTATGTACTTGAAGATTATCAAGCTGAAGCATTTCATGACTTGGTCACTCGTATTTATCAGCATGAAGGTGAAGACAGCACCTTAAATGTACTAAAAGAATATGCCGATAAAACACGACAACTGATAGAGACGCATACTGAAAAGACCTTACCCTCAGATGTGCGAGCGTTTTTCTTTACCACCCCCAATGCCTACACCTACTACGATAATGACCGTTTTTTATGGCTGCGCCTGACGTCCACCTCACCAATTTACAGCTTTAAACCCGATGAAGAATCACCACTGAGGCAAGCCATTTTCTTCGCAGATAATCTCTCACTTTTGCTGCTTGTCGTCGGCTTTGCGCTGTACTGTGTGTTGCTGATCTGGTTCATCAGTCGGCGAGTGCGTGAATTGGAAAAAGTGACCTTAGCCTTTGCCGCTGGTGATCTGACCGCTCGCGCCTCCATCAAAAGCGGCGATAAAGTCGGCTCTTTAAACAAAAGCTTTAACTACATGGCAAGCAAAATTTCCGCCTTGGTGCTCAGCAATAAAGCGCTGAGTAATGCCGTGGCTCATGAGTTACGCACCCCTATCTTTCGGATCCAATGGCAAGCAGAAATGTTGGCCGATGAATCTCTGACACCAAAACAAGCGGTGAAAGTCGCCAGTATCATCGAAGATACCGAAGAGATGGAAACGATGGTCGATGAACTTCTTTACTACGCGAAAGTTGAAAGGCCAGAAAACGAACTCAATATGCAGACAATTCAGCTCAATTACTGGCTCGAACCGATACTAGGTAAATGGCGTAGCAACAGCGTAGTCGAGATCCAGTTGCTGCCATTAGCACAAGTCGCCACTTTACAAGTCGATCCATACCTTCTCAAAAGAGCTCTGGATAATTTATTGGGTAATGCTCAGAAATACGCCAAAAGCAAAATAGCCGTTGAAACCTCCGTGATCAACGCAGGTCAAGCAGTGCAAATTGATATCCATGATGATGGAGAAGGGATTGACCCGCAGCACTGGCCATTCATTTTTGATGCTTTTTACAGCGCGGATCTCTCACGTGGAGAGCGACAATCAGGCTTCGGGTTAGGCTTGGCCATCGTCAAACAGATCGTTTTACGCCACAACGGCCAAGTATCGGTGGCTAAAAGTGTGTTCGGAGGCGCTTGCTTTACTCTTGTACTACCCGTGGTGGGCGTTTAATATCGGGCCACTTAAGAGAATCAGTGAACTGACGTCATTGATTCTCTTTTTTAACATGAGGGTGCGGGGCGAAGGCTATTTTACGTCTACACGTAATTCACTCATGCCCATTGTCATAGTTATTCATTATTAGGTTGTTCATTTTATGAAACCAGGTCGTACGGGTATAAAGCGTCTGTTTTATGCCACAGGTTATTCAATACAAGGGCTGAAAGCCGCGTGGCTAAACGAAGCCGCTATTCGACAAGAAACTGTCACTTCAATTTTGTTGATTACCATTACTTTCTTTTTGCCTGTCACTAAAATTGAGCAAATCATGATGATTGGTTGCTTAGTCTTAGTTGTGATTGTGGAGTTGATGAATTCCGCTGTGGAAGCCGTGGTTGACCGCGTCGGTAGCGAATGGCACGAACTCAGTGGCCGCGCCAAAGACATCGGTTCAGCTGCCGTACTGATCGCGTTGATATTTTCAGCATTCACATGGATGTTTATTCTGTGGCCTTATTACTTTTAGCGTATCATTTTGGTGCGCGTTAATGGCTCATTGTTTTATAACGGCCAACCAGTTGTAAAAAAGCCAGCAGAATCATAAAACAAACGACTGCTGGCTATGTCGATTTAGGAATGGTTTGGATAATCTGTATATCCCTTAGTACCTCCACCAAATAAGCAACTTGGATCAAATGCCGATAATGTACGGTTCATTTTCAAACGCTCGACTAAGTCTGGATTCGCAATAAAGGGACGCCCAAATGCGACTAAGTCGGCGTAGCCATTTTCCAAGATTTGGTTTGCTCGCTCAACGTCATATCGGCCTGCAACAATAATGGTATTGGTGAACAGCTCACGTAAATGTTGGCGAAAATCTTCAGGGATTTGTGGAGCATCATCCCAATCAGCTTCTGACAAATGCAGATACGCAATACCGAGTTTCTGTAATTGCTCCGCCGCTTGTAAAATCGTTGGGACGATATCTGGGCAGTTCATATCTTTAAATGTGATGTAAGGCGCCAAGCGAACTCCAACTTTGTCAGCACCAACCTTATCAATGATTGCACTCACAACTTCCATAAGAAAACGTAAGCGGTTTTCTCTACTGCCACCATATTGATCAGTGCGATGATTCGAATTGGTTCGCAAAAACTGATCGATCAAATAGCCATTACCACCATGAATTTCGACGCCATCAAAGCCAGCCGCAATCGCATTGTGTGCAGCATTAGCAAAATCGCGTACCACTTGGTTAATCTCTTGCAATGTCATTGCTCTTGGTTCAACGCATTCCATCATCTCACCGGCACTCCCAGGCTGTGCAATCCAGACTTTGGTATCGACTGGAGCAATAGCTGAAGGAGCCATCGGCTTTTGACCTTGTTGAAAAACAGGATGCGATACTCGCCCTACATGCCATAGCTGATTCATTATTTTTCCTCCGCGGTCATGCACGGCTTGAGTGACCTGCTGCCAACCCACAATTTGTTCTGGCGTGTATATGCCAGGAGTAAATGAGTATCCTTGGCTATCGTCTGATATTTGTGTTGCTTCAGTAATAATCAGACCAGCACTCGCTCGCTGAGCATAATATTGCGCCATGATGTCGTTGGGAACATTACCCGGTTGACTTGTCCGAGCACGCGTCATCGGGGCCATTACCAGCCGGTTATTCAAAGAAAGTGGACCGATTTGTATCGGGGAAAATAAGCTACTCATCATTCAATCGCTCTGTATTGGGTTGTTATCCATAGGCTATAACAAAAGAATCACTAAATAATCTAGCTATAATTAAAAAGAGTATTTAGGATTACTTAACAATAACTGCGATATAGAATCTTAATGAACAAATTATTGAACATGGAGGTCTTTGTTGCCATTGTTGAGCAACAAGGGTTGGCGGCCGCCGCAAAAGCCATCAATATGTCCGCCGCTTCAGTCACACTAAAACTGCAAGAGCTTGAACGCCACTATGGCGTGAAATTGCTGCAAAGAACCACACGTAAAATTGCATTGACGGAAGCCGGCGAACGTTTCTATCCATTATGTTTACAAACCTTAGCCAACATCACTGAAGTCGAGTCTTCGCTATTTGCCGAGAAAACACACTTGGAAGGCAATATAAAAATTTCAGCACCCAAAGATCTCGGGCGACAACATTTGCTGCCACTGCTCGACTCCCTCTTAGCAAGACATCCTAAAATTGTGCCTCAGATTACCTTTAGTGACAGTGTGTTAGGGATATATGAAACAAAACTTGATTTGGTATTGCGTTACGGCACACTCAAAGATAGTCAATTGGTTTCCAGAAAATTAGCAACAAGTCGCCGCGTTCTTTGTGCCTCACCCGCATATTTAGCGTGTCATGGTCAACCGACGCACCCAGAGGATCTCAAACAGCATGCTTGCTTGGGTATGCTACGCAAAAGTGAATCATTAACGCGTTGGTCTTTTCTTAAAGGAGATGCCGTTCAAGATATTCTGATCAAACCATCACGTTTGTCTAATGATGGCGAAGTGATTCGCCAGTGGGCACTCGAAGGCGCAGGTATTGCACTCAAATCACAACTCGATATTCAACCCGACCTCAATGCTGGGAAACTCGTTCTTCTCTTGGAAGATTATCGGCAAAGTTTTAGTTCACACGATTTGGCCACAGGATCGGACTTGCATCTGCTCTATCCTAATCGTGATCACCAACCGTCACGTATCAAAATATTGATCGAGGAGATTGTGCGCTATTTTGAAAAACGTACGCTTCCTACTGGGCAATAGCAAAAGAGCGCCGATAAAGGCGCTCTTTGTTTATTTTATTTCGACAATTTTCGGCGATTAAATGTCGAAAATTGTATTTTTGCTCTTAGGCGGCTATTTCTTATTCGCGTACTTCATTGAGTCCAACGCGACAGCGAAAATAATAATGCCGCCTTTAATGATGTACTGCCAGTAAGGGCTCACGCCAATGTAGGTCATACCATAGTTGATCACAGTGAAGATAAGCACACCCGTGACCACACCCGCAATGCTTCCGACACCGCCAGCAAATGACACGCCACCCACAACACAGGCTGCAATCGCATCCAACTCGTACAAGAAGCCAAGATTATTGGTCGCACTGCCGATACGGCCAGCTTCCAACATACCGCCAAACGCATAGAACACACCCGATAAAGCATACACTTTCAGTAGCGTCAATGGCACATTAACACCAGAAACTTTTGCGGCTTCTGGGTTACCACCGACCGCGAAAATGTTCTTACCAAAAACGGTCTTATTCCACAAAATCCATGTAAAGATAATCGCGATAATGGCGTAGAAGGTTATGTACGAAAACCTAAAATCTCCAAATCGAATAAAACCTTGAGTGAATGAAGAGAAACGCTCATCAAAACCTGCAATTGGAGATGCACCCACCGAATCGTAGTAGAGAGAGTTAATCCCGTAGACGATGATCATGGTGCCTAATGTGGCGATAAACGGCGTTACTTTTAAATAAGCAACAATCACACCGTTCACTAAGCCGATGATCGCGCCGATCGCGCACACACAAAGAATCACAGCCACAATCGGCACGTCACCAATGCTGGGGAATACTTTGTTGACGTTATCAATTGATTGTAAAAGTGTTGCCGAAATTACAGCGGCTAAACCCACTTGACGTCCAGCAGAAAGGTCGGTTCCTTGCGTTACAATCAGCCCCGCCACACCCAATGCAATAATAACGCGCACTGAAGATTGCGTTAATATATTACTAAAGTTGCGTAAACTTAAAAATGATGGCTCCTGAATAATAATAATTGCCAGAAGAATAAATAGAACCGCATAGATCGCACCTTCCTTTAGGTGCTTCATTGCAAATGTTTTAACTGAATCCATAATAATTTCCCTAGAGGTAACGAGAGGCCAGCTCTAATATTTCATTCTGTGAAGTGTCTTTAGTATTAACGATTCCCGCAGCTCGGCCATTACTCATCACCAATATTCTATCGGTAATGCCTAACAACTCTGGCATTTCGGAAGAGATAATAATAATCCCTTTATTCTTTTTCGCTAATTCCAATATCAATTGATAAATTTCAAACTTTGCTCCGACATCAATACCCCGAGTCGGCTCATCAAGCATTAATATTTCTGGCTGAGTTAACAACCAACGGCCAATAATGACTTTCTGCTGATTACCACCAGACAAAGAACCGATTGATGTTTCATGAGAAGGTGTTTTTACACTCATGGAGTCGATTACCCACTGTGTATCACTCCTCATTTTTTTATTACTCAGTAAACCTAATTTGGTTTTGTATTCATCCACATTGGCAACCAAAGAGTTAAAGGTAATATCTAAATTACTGTAAATGCCGGTTGAACGACGTTCTTCTGTCACCAACGCAAAACCACTATTGATCGCTTCATGTGCATCACGGTTTTTCATCTCTCGGCCATGTAAGATAATGTGGCCGTTACTACGCTCACGAACCCCAAAAATGGTTTCCACAATATCAGTGCGTCTTGAACCGACGAGCCCAGCCACACCTAAGATTTCACCTTCTCTGAGATCAAACGAAATATCCTGAATAGAGGGTTGGTTCAGTGCTGTTAAATTTTTGATTTCGAGGATAATTTCTTTTGGCACATTGGTCTTTGTGGGAAAGCGCTGTGTTAATTCACGGCCAACCATCATCGAAATGATTTTGTCCATATCGAGCCCTTTCAACGGCCTCGTATCAACCCATTGCCCATCACGCAAGATGGTTATCTCATCACAAATAGTAAATATTTCTTCCATTTTGTGAGAGATGTACACCACGCCACAGCCTTTTTCTTTCAACTTGTTAATGATAGTAAAAAGATGCGATACCTCTTTTTCAGTCAAAGAGGACGTGGGTTCATCCATGATCACAATGCGCGCGTTGTAAGAAAACGCTTTCGCTATTTCGACCATCTGCCTTTGTGATACCGATAATTTAGCCACTTTAATTTTCGGGTCTATATCAATATCGAGTTCATCAAAGATCTCTTTGGTATCGCGATACATTTTATCGTGATCGACAAAGAGTCCTTTCTTTGGGTAACGCCCTAGCCAAATATTATCCATTACAGAACATTGTAATACTTGGTTAAGCTCTTGGTGGACCATGGAAACACCCGCTTCCAAAGCTTGCTTAGACGATTGAAAATTCACATGTTCGCCTAAAAATATAATATCACCTTCGTTTTTTTCATAAATTCCAAAAAGGCATTTTAATAGCGTCGACTTACCTGCACCATTCTCTCCCATTAACGCATGAATAGAGTGTGGTCGAACTTTCAAATTAACTTTATCTAATGCCTTAACCCCGGGAAACTCTTTACTCACCCCTGTCATTTCTAACAGAAATTCATGCTCTTGATTTACCATGGCATCACTTATTTATTCTTTGATTAATACCATTCAATATTAAATAAAATTTAATCAGCAATTATTTATTATTGATTGTATAAACACCCTATAAGTTAGGGAGTAAAGGGGGAATGACTTCCCCCTTGAACTTTAGGTTACTCGAGTGTCGATTTATCCACACCAACATAAGGAACACGAACAATCTTATTGGCCATTTCCCACTGAGTGCCTTCGGTTGCAGCTTTACCGTTGGCTAAATTACGTGCAAGTTCAAATGTCGCTTTCGCTTGTGAATCTGCATCATTAAGCACAGTGCCTGCCATGTCGCCAGATTTAACTAATGCTAATGCTTCTGCTAACGCATCAACACCGAATACTGGTACTTTCGCACCCGCACCACGTAACGCTTCAATCGCACCCATCGCCATACCATCATTATTGGCAATCACGACTTCGATTTTGCTGCCGTTGGGGCCAGATAACCAAGCATCCATTTTATCTTTTGCCATGGCGGTATCCCACATACCAGTATCCATGTGTAGCTCTTCTGTTTTGATGCCATTTTCGTTAATGGTTTTCACAGAATAAGAAGTACGAGCTTCCGCATCTGGGTGACCTGGTTCGCCTTTCAGCATTACATATTGCAGTACACCGTCACCGTTTTTATCCCAAGCAGGATTGGCTTTCCAGTGTTGCGCAATGAGATCGCCTTGGATGATGCCCGACTCTTTTGAATCTGTACCCACATAATAGGCTTTGTCATATGAAGCGAGCGCTTTAGCACTCGGTTCTTTGTTGTAAAAAACGATAGGAACATCATCCATTTTCGCTTTTTGAATAATACTTGGTGCAGCTGCAGGGTCGACAAGGTTGATCGCCAGTGCTTTCACACCACGAGCCAACATGACATCCACTTGGTCATTTTGCATTGATTGGCTGTTTTGTGAGTCATTCATCAAAACCTTGGTGTTGCCGTCATTATTTGCCTGTTTTTCAATCGCTTGGCGAACAACTGACATAAAGTTATCATCGTACTTATAAACGGTCACACCGATCGTTGTGTCAGCCATGACTTGAGTGCCGAAACTCATACCAGCCGCAAGCATGGCTAAAGTAGTTAACTTTCTCATTGAACAAGTCCTATTTGTTAGTGTTGTTATTACGTTGTGTAGGGGGAGAAACGTTAACTCTGAGAAACAGCAGTGAAAACGTTTACCTTTCAAAGGATAGTAGTAAAGAAAACAATTAATGTGAACCAGTTAAAATTTCAGTTTTGAAATCGCATTTTCATGCAGTTTCTTGTGAATAGTTTGATAACTATTGCAAAACTAAGTAATCATACGTAACGCAATGTAACATCGAGACCTATTTCTCTTTTTAAAAGTGCGATCCACCACGAAAGAGATCATACCTCTCAAAACACCAAGTGTTAACGTTTACACTTTCGAGTTTCCAATATGCAATAGATTTAATTTTCATTTGACTGCTCACAAAGTGTAGATGAGGCTTGTTACATACGCCTGCAATTTATTCGCGTATTTTTACGCCATATCGGGTCTCGATTTACCAAACAGCACCACGACTTTTAATTAATGAATTCTTACATTGTCATTTTTATTATTGGCATATGCCAATAATAAGGTGTATTTTAAATACAAGAACCCGATAAACTTTAGGAGCCATGATGATTTATGCCATCCCTTGTGATCAAAACTCGCCTTTTAATCACTTTGCCAAAGCGCCTCAATTGATGATTGTGGACGATACTACCGCCACTAGCCAACGTATTGACGTTACTAAAACCGAGGGCAGTTGTGGCCACAAAAAACAGCTACTTGCACTGCTAAGAGAGAATAGCGTGGACGCTGTCATCGTCCGCAATATCGGACAAAATATGTTAGCAGCGATTTTAGAAAAGAAGATTGCGGTATATTACGCACCAAGAGGCAGCCAATTAACATCACTTCATCCAAACCATCTTCTGCCCGTCACCGACGTCTCTTTTGGCAAGCCTTCAGCCAATAAATCGAAGAAACGTTGTGCTAGTCAATGTGGATCGAAGAAAGTGGATAAACATAACAAACTGGCACCCAGAATGCTGTCACCAACTACCATAGAAGCGTTGAAGAAAGTGCTGAAAGTAAAAGCGATTGTCGAGGGAAAATAATGACTTATGTTATAACCTTTGCGTTTTTTATTGGCATTATTGTCTTGATGGCGATCGGTGTTTTGTTTCGCCGCCGCTCGCTGCAAGGCAGTTGTGGTGGGTTAGCAAATATCGATATTGAAAGAGAATGTAACTGCGTAGACGTTTGTGATGAGCATCAGAAGGTGTTGTATCAAATTCAAGAACCTGATCACGAGCGTTAGCGCTCAACCAACATCAACGCATGACCTTCCACCAAGCAAGTCGCGACTTTCGCTCTTGCTTGGTTAACGATATTACCAAAGGTTTGTCGCGATATGCCCATCTGCGTAGCTGCTTGTAATTGGCTAAGCCCCTCTTTATCAGCC
Organism: Vibrio anguillarum; assembly: GCF_001989995.2. Taxonomy (GTDB): domain Bacteria; phylum Pseudomonadota; class Gammaproteobacteria; order Enterobacterales; family Vibrionaceae; genus Vibrio; species Vibrio anguillarum. The sequence continues at coordinate 89,518 of NZ_JAHGUP010000054.1, read as the reverse complement.
AAACGCAACGCTTCAAGTTCTTCTGGCAGTAAATCTACTGTGTTCAATTCAGATAATTTGACACCGTTGGGTTTGAAGCATGCATACGCCGCTTGACCACAAACACGACGAATTTTTTTGGGTCTTGCCATTTTCTTCTCCTAATCATTTAAAAACAGTTTGGTGAACTTATGAACATTCAGCCTCCCCTACAACATTGCCACTGCGCGGTGTGTTGTGCCCCGTTCTTTTCTGAAACGCACACACTGCAATTTAACCAAACAGAAACGGGGAGAGTATGCGCACAGATTGTAGCAACAGAAAAGATGCAAGGCTATCAAGGGGTCATGCAGGGTGGACTTATCAGCACCTTACATGACGCTGCCATGACGCATTGTCTGTTTGCACAGTGCATTTATGCGATGACAGCAGAGCTAAACGTACGTTATCTGCACCCTATTCCACTGAATGTACCGTTGCAAGTCGAAGCGCATCTTATCAAACAAAAACGTCACATTTACTATCTGTGCAGCACCATTTTTTATGATGGGCTTCCCTATTCTACGGCCAGTGCAAAGTTTATGTGCAAAGCTGAGTAGCTTGAGTGCTACAGTCATTAGGGTGCTGGCTTAGCGTAAACTTCGGTTGAGTCACGCTTTCATCCTCCTTATACTCACTCATCATTTCTTTATTATCTTTCGTTATGAAAATTATCGCAGTAACTGCTTGTCCAACAGGCATCGCGCACACCTATATGGCCGCAGACGCACTCAAAAAAGAAGCGAATAAGCGTAATATCTCGATCAAAGTCGAAACCCAAGGCGCAATGGGTGTCGAGAACCCACTGACAGTGGCAGATATTGTCAACGCGGATCTGATCCTCATCGCTTCAGATATCGACATTGAACAGCGTGAACGTTTTGTTGGTTGCAAAACGGTTCAGGTGTCCATTGAAGAAGTGTTGACGAACGTGCAATCTGTTTTAGATCGTTATTTGTAACCGCCGATGATCACAACGCGCATCACCTTTGTTTTAAAAGCAGGCGGTCTGGTCAGCTGGCAATTAAATGAATTGAAAGATCTCAACCGCCATTTTCGCTCGGTGGTGGTGCTGTTTAACATCACGCGTGACAACAAGGCAATGTTCAACCATACACTGCAAGTGTTAAGCCTTGGTTCAAACCCGGGAGATGTATGCCAAATTGCCATTGAAGGGCTCGACGCCGAGTTGGCCTGCATGGTGATGACAGAGTATTTGCGCGAGCACACACTGCTTATTTCAACATCACACAAACAAAATGCCAAAGCGGAATTGGCGTTTGCCACCCACTCTGCTTTTCAACTGCCCTTTTCGCTACAGTGGCATTACGCCACATTAGGCCCTGAGCTTAGCAAATCAGAAGCACTCGACACGATTGCTAAGCAGATCATGCCCGCACATTGCCATGATATTTTGCATGCGCTGGAAAAAAGAGAAGCCATCTCCCCGACCATTATTGGCCGTGGAATAGCGCTACCCCATATCATTCACGCACGAGTTGCCCAGCCAACACTGGCGGTTCACTGGTTAGCAAACCCGCTATCATGGTCAGAAAAATCCGGCGATGTGTCGCTGATCATCACCTTATTACTGCCGACATCAGCGCCGCGAACCGTGATTAAACCGGTCACGCAGTTAACTCGTTGGTTGCTGGAAGAGGAACATCGTCAATGGCTACTTACGGCAAAAAGAGAAGAAACCCTTAAAGCCATTTTGCTGCACGTGATGGCTAAGCCGTGCGACCCAATACAAAATGAATAGCTTTATTGCGACAGAGTTCGATATTCAGATGGAGTCATACCCGCTTTGCTTTTAAATACGCGGAAAAAATAATTCACATCTTGAAATCCACAGCGCGTGGCCACTTCGGCTAAACGAAAGGTGTATTTCTTCAACATAAATTTTGCCCGTTCAATTCTTACCCAAGTGATGTAATCAGCAAGAGTCATGTGTCCTTGTTGGCGAAACATGCGCGATAAATGGTTGGCGGAAATGTTAAACCGCTGTGCGATGCTGTCACGGCAAATAGTGCGATGAAAATTTTCTTGGATATAGATGCAGATGCCTTGATATAAATCTTCACTGCGCTTTTTAGGAGAAGCGGTCGGTTGATCAAGCATTGTGGCGCTGTAACTCAACAGAGCCAACAACAAATGTTCGTCCATTGGGCTTTTCTGAGGCTCACGTGCTAATGCATTTAGCCCTTCGAGCATGTGATCAATCGCGTGCCCAGTACGCGTTGGAATACTGTGTTTCTGAACATCATAAAAACCACTCTCGCCTTTGTGTTTACTGACCAAACTAAACCCCATTTGACGACGGCCAAATAGCAAACTCAAGACCGAACAGCTCTCTTGCCAATCAGGTTTATTCCAGCAGTTCGGAGGTATATAAAGCGCATCACCAGATAAGATGTTGACCTTACTGATACCGTGTTCAATCTCTTCGATTTCGTTGCTATACACGCCGCTTAAAACCAATTCTAGACGAGGGAAATTGACTTGGTAACTGAACGCTGGCGGCGTTATTTTGTCCCCAGCAAACCATATTCGATTAAAACTTTCTCTCTCCGAGAGCAGCACTTCAATCACATTTTTAAATACTGGGATCACAAAATTCACCCTATACCCATCAATAAACGAGGCAACTATAATCCAATACCTCATGAATCACCAATCATTACGCATTCGATAACTCCGATCGAAAAAGCAAAATAATCAATTTATCTAATTGAATTAAAATAAAAAATTAATCATAAATTCAAATTATCACCCTAAAACCAAAATAAGAGCCTGATCACGTTTGCAGCCACAGGTTACAATAATCCAGTAAATGCCAGTTTCGTACACTACAACTGTTCACCCGAGGCGCTCACAATATCTCCAACAAAAAGCGCGGTGCGCAATAACAATATCCCCAAACAGTTTGAAGTTGCAGCCAACATGGCTCAGTTCTACGTGCGAAGGGGATAAAAACCATATAGGGGACGAAACATGATCACTCAACTCATTAATGAGAACTTGATCCGGCTTGATTTGAAAGCAACATCAAAAGATGGCGTTTTCTCAGAGCTGGTCGATGTACTGTTAGAACAAGGACGCATCAGCGATAAATCGCAGTTTTTAGCCGATATCTATGCTCGTGAAGAGCTTGGTAACACTGGATTTGAAGATGGTGTCGCGCTGCCTCATGCCAAAAGTTCCGCCGTTATCTCGCCTGCAGTTGTGATAGGCATCAGCAAAAGCGGTATCGAATATGGCGCGGAAGATGGCTTGCCTTCTAAATTATTTTTCATGATAGCCTCGCCTGATGGTGGTTCAAATCATCATATTGAAGTGCTGGCAGAGCTCTCTTCCAAGCTTATTGAAGAAGGGTTCATCCAACGTTTCTTAGACGCAAAAACAGAGCAAGCAGCGCTAGATTTGTTGCTACAAAAAACCGAAAAAACAACCGATGTTGAAGCCAATAAAGGCTTTTTGATTGGCGTAACGGGCTGCCCAGCCGGTGTCGCACACACTTATCTTGCCGCTGAAGCGCTGGAAAAAGGGGCCGCCGCGATGGGTTATCAAATTAAAGTCGAAACCAACGGTTCGATTGGGGTGAAAAACAGCCCAACGGATGAAGAGATAGCCAAAGCTGATGCGATCATCGTGGCTTGTGACAAGCAAGTTGACATGGTGCGCTTTGCGGGTAAAAAACTGATTGAAACGGGCGTTAAAGCGCCGATTCGTGATGCAAAAGGGTTGATTGAAAAAGCCCTCAGCGCACCAAAATATCAAGCCGATGCCAGTACCAAGACTTTAGGTGGAAAAGGCAAAGCGGCGCAAGCTCGCTCCGATTTATACCGCTATTTGATGAATGGTGTATCGCATATGATCCCATTCGTTGTTACTGGCGGTTTGTTGATTGCTTTAGCACTCGCTATTGGCGGCGAGCCAACCGAAGCTGGTATGGCCATTCCTGACGGCAGTATGTGGAACCAAGTGCTGAACGTCGGTGTGGTTGCTTTTACATTGATGATCCCCATTCTTGCAGGTTACATCGCGTATGCGATCGCCGATCGCCCCGCTCTGACTCCTGGCTTAATTGGTGGTTGGATCGCTAACAACGGGTCATTCTACGGCGCAGATGCCGGTACAGGTTTTATCGGTGCCATTATTGCTGGCCTTTTAGTCGGTTATTTCATCAAATGGTTAACAAGCATCCATTTTCACAAGTTTATTCAACCACTTGTGCCAATCATGATTGCACCCATCGCAGGCTCACTCTTTATCTCTGGGCTCTTTATTTTTGTTATCGGCGCGCCGATTGCAAGCTTGATGGATGGCTTAACCGCACTACTTACGAGCATGAGCTCAGGTAACGTGATACTGCTCGGTATTGTGCTCGGCGGCATGGCTGGCTTTGATATGGGTGGCCCATTTAACAAAGTGGCATTCCTCTTCTCTGTTGGTATGATTGCCAGCGGTCAAACTCAATTTATGGGTGCAATGGCGTGTGCCATTCCAGTCGCGCCACTTGGTATGGCTTTAGCGACCGTACTGGGCCGTAAACTGAACTTGTTTGAAGCCTCTGAAATTGAAGCAGGTAAAGCTTCCGGTGCAATGGGCTTGGTTGGTATTTCTGAAGGAGCCATTCCATTTGCCGCGCAAGATCCGATGTCAGTCATTCCAGCAAACATCTTGGGGTCGATGGTTGCAGCGGTTATGGCGTTCACTTTTGGTATTACAAACAGTGTTGCCCACGGCGGTCCTGTAGTAGCATTGCTCGGTGCCATGAATAAGCCTTTGCTAGCTTTGCTTTGCATGGCAACCGGTGCTGTAGTGACAGGTGTTGTTTGTATCACTCTGAAAAAAATGCGCCAAGCGAAATTACAACAAGCAACGGCTTAATGATCAAGCACTCTCCCCCGAGAGTGCTTGATGTTCATCAACGCTGAGCTTCTGATTTTATGTTGTACTCCCGCTTTAACTCGGGAGTTTTTTATTTCGCTTACTCTATGTACTGCTGCTTTGTTTTTATTTTGATTTTTTGTGAGATGTACTATGACCAATAACAAACAACCTTTCTTTTTAATGGACAATGTCATCCAAAACTATGCGTGGGGAAGCACGACTTCGATTCAGCACTTGTTTGATATTGCTAACCCAAACAACACTCCACAAGCAGAAATTTGGATGGGAGCACACCCAAATGGATGCTCACAAATTCATGTGAATGGAGAACCTGTTTCGTTGCTTGAGATGATCAACCAAGATAAAACAGCGTTTCTTTCTGCTACTACTGCAACAACCTTTGGTGAGTTACCTTATCTTTTCAAAGTACTTGCCGCAGCGAACGCCCTTTCGATTCAAGTTCACCCAAGTAAGCAAGAAGCGGAAATTGGTTTTGAGAAAGAAAACCAAGCGGAGATCCCACTCAATGCCGGACATCGCAACTATAAAGATCCTAACCACAAGCCGGAATTGGTTTACGCCCTTACCCCTTATCAAGCGATGAATGGGTTTCGCCCAATCACAGAGATTGTTGAACAATTTCAAACGCTGAATATCAATGCGATTTCAACCCTAGTCGATGATTTTGCACACAACCCAACATCACAAGGTTTAAAAACCTTTTTTAGTGCATTGCTATCATTAACTGGCGAGAAAAAAGAACATGCGGTGAATGCATTATTAGCGTATGCCCACCATCATTCAGATGATGATCTTTTTGAGCTCATTTTAGAGCTGGCACAACAGTACCCCGGTGATATCGGTCTATTTTCTCCATTAATGCTCAATGTACTCACTTTAGCTCCGGGTGAGGCCATGTTTTTAGACGCCAGAACGCCACACGCCTACTTGAAAGGTACCGGGCTTGAAATCATGGCCAATTCAGACAACGTATTGCGCGCTGGCCTAACACCCAAACACATGGATATTGAAGAGCTCGCATCATGCACGCTATTTGAAGAAAAACCCGCTTCAAGCCTGTTATTGAAACCAATCGAAGAAAATGGAGCATTACTGTTCCCTGTCCCAGTCCGCGATTTTAAGTTTGCGATTTACCTCAATGCCGCGCAAGTTAACGTGAAAATCAACAGTGCCGAAATTATCTTTGCCATTGATGCTGATGCGACCTTAACCCATGACAATGGTGAGTCTCTAACCGTGAAAAAAGGTCACTCAATCTTCATCCCCGCATACGCTGAACATTATCAACTGTCATCACTTGGACGTGTCGCACGCGCGTATAATTAACAGCCGACGTGATAAACAAAAAAGCCAGCATCTGTTCTGCTGGCTTTTTATTTGGGATTATTACGAAAATTTGCGCTAATCGATTTGTGGGCAGTTAGATATTCTGCGACTGCTTCCAAACCGCCAGTTCAACCCACATTTGTTCAAGTTGTTGCAACTCTTCTTCTGTGAGCAGTGCTAAGGTCGTTTGAGATTCAGATGTCGGACCGTCTTTGAGAGAGCGAATCTGCGCATAAAAATCCTTCTTTAATTGCGATATCACAGGGTCCACAACCGATTCCTATAAAAATACTAAAATTCTCAAAAATAATACCATTTTTCATAGACATGTCTTATGTCGTGTTAAGTTATGGAATAGTTATCACATTTCTAATGTCGGAGGTTAAGGCATCACAAAGCACACCTCCAATTCCATAATCAACATTACACTTTTCAAACATTAAAACCAGAACTACAAATTTTAGATAAAAAAAGAGCAATGCAAAATAAATGGCATTGCTTAACTTCCAACAAAATCCCTACAAGGATATCTACAAACTTAGCTCTGCTGGAACAACACTGACTTTCTCATCAAGTTCAATGGGGTTTAAAAAATTAGCGCTGTGTTCTTTACACAAAGGTATAACAAATAGCCTATCATCACTAAAACCAGTTTGTTTGACCAATACGCCATGATGATGCTTGTTTATGCAATTATGTTCTGCACAAAATTGGTATTCATTATTATTAAAGTGATTCCAGTAACTAAGCCAATTCTGTTTTGATTCTTCACTTAAATTTTCGTTAAATGTATTGGTTACAATCATTGTTCAATCCTGTCGATGAGCACAAAATGATAATATGACGAAATAGAAACCATAAGTATGAATAAGCTATCACTTTCTTGACGTTCAAATATCATTTAATGAATTCTATGAATTTAATTCTCACGCCGACTAATGCTTGACTATTAAAAAATAGAAATTTAAATAGAAAAACAAATATCCCTACAATGTTAAATAATATGTTGAGACAATGATAATATGTATTGGTTATTGATAATATATTGTGATTTAAACATTCTCTTTATTTCATCCTCATTAGTATGATTTATATCATAAGCAGCGATATGAACTTTATCACCTTTCTGGATAAAGTTCATATCACCCCAATAGGTATAATTTGGTGCACCAGTAAAGAGAATCAGTTCATTAGGAAAACCTTGTTTTTCTATTTCAGGTAAAATAGTGCTATACATACCTTCATCAACTTGGTTATTAATCACGTTAGTTAACCACACCATTAAATGACAATAGAATATTTTTAGTTCGGTGCAATCAACTTCTGGCGTTGCTAAATAGAAATCACCATCTCGTTCAATATAGGAGATAAGCTTTAAATTCTCACCATAATTTGAAGGACTTAATCTCAGCACATCCCACCAATAGTGATTAATCCCTTTAGAACATTCTCCCCAAGATTTTCGTTGGTCAATTTTATTGGAACCTGTCAATTCACGAATAGTAAAGTCATTGCCTATAGTAAGCTGTTTTGGCATTAAAGCGCTCACTTTCCCTTGCTCATAACTCACTTGGCAACGAATAACAAATTCTGGCTCAATATCAACTTTACTTCCACTTCTTGGGTAGTAGATTATCTTCCCTGAGGTTAACGTTTCCGGATGAGAACAATCAATCACAAAGATACCATTGGGCAATGCCGTTTCTTGTACTTGTTCTGCACCACTTAAATGACCTGAATAATTACCAATAATACCGATACACAACATGAAACTTTCCCTTTATCACTGACTTTATTGCTTATATTGACACTTGTTTGTTCACCAGTATCTGTGAACAAATATCGAGTTGAGCAAGCAGCCAAGTAGCAGCCAGCAAATCTGCACTACCTCCTGGACTGAGATTTTTATGCGTAAATTGCTGGTCGAGTAGCGTAATTTCACTGTCAAGGTTGGTGTGGGGATAATGGCTTTTTTCCAGTAGCTGCCTTGATTGACTTTGTACGTAGTCGAGACCCGACATTCCACCACGGTTAACCACATTGCTGTCACAGTTGTGGCTCATTAAAGAGAGCAAGGTTTTTGACAGCGCTTGCTCTTCCGAATGGCCTTGCAAAATGCACTCTTGGTAAATAGGCAGCCCGTAACAATAAATGGTAGGGTAACCTTTTGAAGCTTCTCCTCGAATGCCCGTAATTCCAAATTGTTTGTACAGTTTTTCTCCAGCAGTTACGGGGATTTTATTGGATAATTTTAAATCATCTACCACCAAACTTGCGCAACACTCTTTGATAACGGCTCTCACTCGTTGTGAGTCGTAACTGAGTCCTTTTTGATACAGCCAGCCGACTGCACCGCATATCAGGCCAAGGGTAAAAATCATGCCTTTATGCGTATTAACTTTATTGGTTGCGGAAAACATCGCTTTCTCTGCCTGAATACCAACAGTTCTTAAACCCGGCAGCAGTGATTTGGCTGGTAAATACGACATTCTGGCTCCTGCTTTAACGAATGCCTTCATAAACGGCCGAAGTGCATCGCAACTGCGCACAAATGTATGGATGTCCATATCATGGTGCGCACCGTTTGAGGAGCAATCTACCAGCCCCGCTTTTGGGGTTAAATGCACTTCTAACATCATGGCGTGGTAGGCCAAATTGCCTGCTAACACACAAATATTCAGCCTCAACGCTCCACGTTCGGCTGGTTGATATAGGCAGCAGTCATCCATCAACCATTCAATGCTTCTATTGGCAATCATGGGTTATCTCGCTCATTTTATGGATCAATTCAGACAGAGGATGAGTTCGGTTACGAGCGCAACTTTTCGCCTCGTTCTCACATAATAAACAGCGTCGCTTCGGCAAACGTAACATCTCTCTCGACATTGGAAGACCAGAGGTTGAAATCACATCGATATCAAATAGACGCCCATAGTGATGATTCTCCTCCAATTTCACCATCAAGCATTTTAACCGATAGGGATCTTCGCATTTTGCAGCGATCAAAAGCTCATAGCCGGTGACTTCCACAACAGTTTCCATCCGAACAACCGCAATGTTGTTTGCTAAACAGGTTTCTAAAATAGCATAGTATCCAGCATCAAACGCTTTTTCTGATATCGCATTTTTCTTAACAACCCCCACCATGTTGATCGTGAAACTGATCAGCGGCAGAGAGTGAGTGTTAACCCACTCTCTTTGTCGATAGGCTCTTTGTTCTTTACAATCAAGTAATTGCTGTAAATTAACTTGTGGCCCACTGTACACTCACAACTCCTTAACTTGCCGAATCACATCAAGCACTGAACCATCACGGTAACGAACATAGCCCACCACTTTTTCTTCAAAAGCAATGGACCTTGGTTTACCCGTCAATAATTCTGCCCTCTCTTGCAACTGCTCGATGCTCATTAGAATCAGGCCACTTTGTTGCAATTTTTCGGCAATTTCAGGTCGATTCGGGTTAACTGCCACACCATGATCAGTCACTAACACATCAATTTCGCTGCCAACGGTCACGACATTCAATACTGATTCTACAACCGTAGGAATTCGGCCTCTGACCAAGGGAGCAACAATAATCGTCAAATTGGCCGAAGCCGCAGTATCACTGTGACCACCCGATGCGCCGCGGATAACACCATCGGAACCGGTAATCACATTGACGTTGAAATCGGTATCGATCTCTAGTGCACTTAAGATCACTACATCCAATCGATCTACTACCGCTCCTTTGGAGGCAGGATTAGCATATTGGTTAGCGGAAATTTCAATGTGGTTTGGATTGCGAGCTAAAGAGTCAATCGCATGGCCATCGAATGACTGAACATCGAGTAGCGTTTTGATCAAGCCTTTTTCATGCAGATCCACCATAGTGGATGTAATACCACCCAGTGCAAAACTGGCTGTAATATTCTTTCTGACCATTTTTTCTTCAAGAAAACGAGTCACCGCTAAAGAAGCACCACCCGAGCCAGTTTGCATTGAGAAATCTTGCTTAAAGTACCCAGAATGCTCAATAACATCGGCCGCTTTCCGTGCAATCAAAAGCTCACGGGGGTTACTTGTCATACGTGTTGTTCCACCGCCGATTTTTGAAGCATCGCCGACACATTTCACCAGTACCACACTATCAACACTATCTTGCGCTATTGAAGCTGGTTGGTTTGGAAATTGAACCAGTTGCTCGGTTAAAATAACCACATGCTTAGCGTACATGGCATCGATTTGTGCGTAACCCAAAGAGCCACAACGTGAATGACCATGTACGGCATTGGCATTACCAAATTCGTCACTGGTAGAGACACCAAGAAACGCAACATCAATATTAAGTTCACCAGATTGTATAAGCTGAACACGACCACCATGCGAATGAATGTGGATCGGCTCATTCATGGATCCGTTGGAAATAAATTCCGCCAGCTCACCACGCAATCCGGAGGTATAAATCTTACTCACTACACCATTTTCTATGTGCGTAATAAGCGGTGAATGGATTTCGGCCAACGAGCTGGAGGCTAAGGTTAAATTCTTTAATCCTAGCTGCGCGAGGACATCCATCACCATGTTGATGATTTGATCACCACCACGAAAAGAGTGATGAAATGAGACAGTCATACCATCTTTCAACCCACTGTTGCGCACAGCGTCTTGAACGGTTTTGAACAGCTTACGTGACTTTTTTTTGTCACGGTCATATAAGTGGGGAGTAAGCTCATGTGGACCCGCATAAGGTCTTAAATTGGGAGCCGTTAAATCAAATTCACGAAGTTTTTTATTATTCATCCAACTGCTGCCTTACTGTTTAATACCGGATTTTGCCCGCTCTAGTGTCCATCGAGCACGTTCAATGATCGGCGCATCCACCATTTTTCCATTGAGAGAAACCACGCCAGAACCTTGTTGCTCAGCGTCTTGCGCCACCTCAATAACGGCGTAAGCGTGATCAACTTCTTTCTGTGATGGAGCAAAAACGTTGTGGATCATTTCGATTTGGCGAGGGTTAATCAGCGACTTGCCATCAAAACCTAATGTTTTGATCTGTTCCGCTTCGTGAAGAAAGCCTTCGTCATTGTTCGCATCGGAATAAACAGTATCGAAAGCCATGACGCCGGCGGCACGAGCAGCTTGCAGTATTGAACAGCGTGCAAACAAAAGTTCAGTGCCTTCAGATGTGCGTTGTGTACGCAAATCGCGTACATAATCTTCTGCGCCCAACGCAATACCAATCAAACGTTTTGAACCACAAGCAATCTCAACAGCGTTATTTACTCCCATCGCCGATTCAATCGCAGCAAGCATTTTGGTACTGCCTAACTTGCGACCAAATTCAATTTCAGCTTGTTCTATGGCAAGCTCCATATCCACCACATCTTGCAGCGTATCTGTTTTGGGTAAACGCACCGCGTTCACGCCAGCTTTGACGACGGCCCTTACATCAGCATGTCCAAAATCAGATTCCAAAGCATTAACACGTACAATCGTCTCAATATTTTGGTAGAGCGGGTGTTGCAGTGCGTTGTAAACCAACATGCGCGCCGTATCTTTCTCACGCAGGGAGACGGAATCTTCTAAATCAAACATGATTGCATCGGGTGTGTAGATGAATGCATTGCTTAACATTGCCGCATTGGAGCTTGGGACAAAAAGCATGCTTCTTCGTAGCTTACTCATTAAATTGCCCCCCAAATAATGTCGTTATTAGCGATATTCGCTGCGCGCATCACTGCGGCTTGTACGCGAGCGCGGATCACACAATCAAGGGCTCCTTTATCATTAATAGTGACGATGGCAGAACTGACACCCATCTCCTCCAACGTGTGAGTTACAACCTGACGGATAATTGGCTCAAATTGCTTTTCGACCGAGCTAGTAATGTCAATTTTCAGATGACCGCCACCGCTAGGTGTCACTTCAACGAGTAGGTCACTCGACTCAAGTGTTCCAGCGTAGGAGCGCTGACTAATATGCATACGAAGTCCTTAAGATACGTCTATTGGATGTTTGAATTTTTTGACAATAGATGTTTATCCGCTATTGCCTGTTGCTAGCATTGTCGTCAAAGGCTGGGCGATTAAAGGGGACGCTGCTCAAGTTTCGCTGTAGGGTAAAAACCATTAACGTTTTTAATGAATTTAATCGCGAGTAAAGAAAGAACAATAGCAATGATGTGAAAACGCCACCCTGAAAGAGTGGCGCGGTAGCGATAAGCATAAATACTAGGCGTTTTTAACGTAGACCCGTTCAGGTCTACCGACCCGGCCATGCTCATTTTCAACCGAGATGAAACCGCTGGCGGCGCAATATTCAAGGTAGCGTCGCGCAGTGGTTTTACTGATCCCCACTTCACTGCCTAAACTTTCCGCGGTGTATTTAAGGCCGCTATTGGCTCTAAATACTTGTTTAATCATATCCAATGTTAACTCACCAATCCCTTTAGGAAGGCGGCTGGATTCTTTATCCCGCGTCTGGATATTAAATAAATCATCGACATGGCGTTGGCTGATGTTGTCAAACGCTTTGATGGCACAGTGGTATTTCAAGTATCGATTGAGCGTTTCTTGCAGTCTATCGTAAGAAATAGGCTTTAAAAGGTAGTCAAAACAACCACAATGAAGCGCGTCTTTTACTGTTTCCATCTCACTTGATGCCGTCACCAAAATCACATCGGGTTGATTGCCACTCTTATCGGCGATGATCTCGCGCAACAAATCAATCCCACGGCCATCGGGCAAGTAGTTATCTAAAATGATCAGGCTAGGTTTATGGATCCGTATCATCGTTTTCGCCATAGCAATGGTCGATGCGATACCGATAGGATTGAACCTTATCGTCTGACGGAAGAAATGTGCATGAAGTTCAGCGATTCCAACTTCATCTTCTATAATTAATACATCAATCATATTCATTCTTAATTACCTTTATTCGGAATAAAAATTGAAAATATCGTTCCCTTAGGTTCCGCATCATCAACTAATATAACTCCACCAGCATTCATCACGTATCGATTGATAAGATATAAACCTATTCCATGGCCTTCACTATCTTTTTTACTGGTTACCCCACGTTCAAAAATAGTACTTGCTATATCCGATGATATACCACAACCATTGTCAGAGACTTCAACCACTAAATCATCACCAGCATCTGTAATTAACACGGTAACAATTTTATTACTTTCAGGGTTCTGAAGTGTGGCTTCAAATGCGTTATCAATCAAATTCCCAATAATAGCGGATAATTCATTTGGTTCTATTTTTTCATTTAAATGACGTAACTGGCAAGTGGGATCGAACTGCAATTCCAGCCCTAGCTCGCAAGAGCGAGAATATTTTCCTAGCAGGATTCCTGCAATTTGCCTTAGTTTTATTTTTGAACTTATAAAGTCAATTAATTGTTGCTTTTTTATGTTTTCACTGTTAATTAATTCTAATGCTGCTTTATTATCTCCTATTTCTATTAAACCACTAATTGTTGATAATTTGTTTGCATGCTCATGACGCATCACACGTAAATTATCAGTGTATTGTTTTATTTGTGTTAATTCTGCCGTAAGTGAATTAATATCATTCTTTTGACGAAAGCTAACAACCCACCCTATGAGTTCTGTACCATCAAATATAGCAACTCGGTTGGCAATGATCGTTTTCCCATTGATCGATACAATTCCATCTTTAATATTTTTTTCAAACGGTGTCTGAAAGAAAAATTGAGCATTAGTTACATACTCCAAAATGGAACGAGATTTCATATGTTTTGGATCACGCTCTGATCCCAGTAATTCTAACGCGCTACGGTTGATCGCTAAAATAGAACCTACTTTATCGATAGCAATCACTCCCTCATAAACGGACGATAAAATCGACTTTTGAAGATACAGTGCCAACGCAATTTCTGAAGGTTCCATGCCATTCATTTTCTTTTTTATGTGACTAGAGAAAAACCAAGCACCAATTAATGTCAAAAAGAATGTAAAGATGAGTTCATAAACCAGTGGTTGAAAATAAAAATTGACCCATTGCTCAAAGCGATTGAACAAATAGCCAACAGAAATAACACCAATTATTTCACCATCAAAATCGACGATTGGTGCTTTTCCACGAACACCATAACCTAAACTTCCCTCTTGAATGGAAACATAAGCCTCACCTCGTTCTAATACTCCTTCATTATCACCACCTTGCATTGGTTTGCCGATGCTCTTTTTAACGGGGTGAGATAAGCGTATGCCATCAGCATCGCCAATTACGATAAAACTAGCATCCGATATTTTATGCAATCGGCTAATAACGTGGTCAATCGCGGCAATATTTTTAATCCGAACTTCTTGAATTAACTCCGGATCACTTGCAATCTCTTTAGCTTGAATAAGCGCTCTTGTTCCAACTTGATGCTCAAGCGTATTAATAAGCCCTTTATGAAAGTTCATACTCACTAGAGAAAGTTGAACCATCATTAGGCAAAATATTAATATAAATACCCGATTTCTAAATGATAGACCATTTTTCATTCTTGCCACTATTTGCATAGAATTAATGCTCATACTCGAAACTTTCCTTTAATTAAACTTCTTATTTAGTCTATTCATCGGATATTTTGCTTGGCAAAATAATAAAAAGGAAGATACCGTGATCTTCCTTTTTAAATTACGGTTAGCCTCCGATCACATACTTGATCATTACTCCAGCCGCTACAGCCGAACCGATAACACCAGCCACGTTTGGTCCCATCGCGTGCATCAATAAAAAGTTTTGTGGATTAGCTTCTAGACCCAATTTATTACTGACTCGCGCTGCCATCGGTACCGCCGAAACCCCTGCAGAACCAATAAGCGGGTTCACTTTTTCGGTGCAGATACGATTCATGGCTTTTGCCATTAGCAGACCCGCCGCTGTACCCACACAGAACGCAACAATACCCAACGCTAAAATACCTAATGTTTGAGGTTGTAAGAACTTGTCTGCCATCAACTTCGAACCTACCGACAATCCAAGAAATATCGTAACGATGTTAATTAAGGCATTTTGAGCAGTATCACTGAGCCGTTCCACCACCCCACACTCACGCATTAAGTTGCCAAAGCAAAACATCCCAAGTAGTGGCGTGGCCGAAGGCAGCAACATCGCAATCAAAATAAGCAGCATTAACGGGAAGCAAACTTTTTCAACTTTACTAACGGTTCTAAGCTGCGTCATTTGAATTTTACGCTCTGCTTCCGTGGTCAGCGCACGCATAATCGGCGGTTGAATCATAGGAACCAACGCCATGTATGAGTAAGCGGCAACAGCAATAGCACCCAATAATTCTGGCGCTAGCATACTCGAAACATAAATCGCAGTAGGGCCATCAGCCCCCCCAATGATACCGATAGCCGCAGCCTGAGCCACACTAAAGTCCATCAGCCCCAATTGACTAAGACCTAACGCACCAAGAACGGTAGCGAAGATACCAAATTGAGCAGCGGCTCCTAGCAACAAGGTTTTGGGGTTCGCCAATAGTGGGCCAAAATCCGTCATAGCCCCCACGCCCATGAAAATGACCAACGGGCCCACACCAGATGCAATAACCACGCTATAGAAGGTATACAACATACCATCGCTGTAATTGAATTGTTCAGCCAATAAATGCAAATTCATTTTTTGTAGCGGAGTTGCCATCTCAAGCGCGTGCTTCACCGAATCAGGAGCCGCTTCCGTGATATTAAGCACAGAGGAAAAAGCGCTCATAACATCGCTTTTCCCAGCGTAGATCGCCGCTTCTATTGCATTAACGGCTAGGTTTGCATCTGGCAAGTTTGCTAAAATTCCGCCGAAACCAATCGGTACTAGCAGTAAAGGTTCGAACTTCTCCACTATGGCCAAGTACAGCAACAAAAGACCGATGATAATCATAACGGCTTGGCCTAGCTGTAAATGGAAAAATCCGAAATCATTGATTAGCGCTAAAATACTGTCCATCATCGTTCCTTACGCTAACGCCATCAAAGCATCACCAACCTGCACGGAATCCCCTTCAGAGACACTCAACTTTTCAATAATGCCATCCCGGGCTGCGCGGATTTCCGTTTCCATTTTCATGGCTTCTAAAATCAGCAGTACTTGGCCTTCTTCGACTACATCTCCTACCTTGGTGTGTATTTTCCAAATGTTGCCTGCCAGAGGAGCAGCCACTGTTTCAGCGTTACCTGAAGGAGCACTAGGGGATGCCGAAGCAGCCGCTGCTTTGGGGGAAACGTTGGACGCAGTTGCAAGAACCTGTGGATCACCGCCTTCGTTGATTTGAACAACGTAGCTTTGGTTATTAACACTCACGGTATAGATCGCTTGTTCTTCTTTGCAGGCCACAACGGGGGCTTTCACCTCAGCAATACAAGGCTTAGGCTCAAATGCAGCTGGATTCATTCTATTTTCTAAGAACTTCCAACCCACCTGGTCAAACAGTGCTATGGTAAGAACATCGTCAATCACCTCTTCAACTAAAGAGATATTTCTCTCTTTGGCCTGTGCTTGAACACTCAATGACAACGTATTGATTTCTGGTTCAATTAAATCAGCAGGTCGACAAGTGATTGCCGCTGCGCCTTTCAGCACTTTCGCTTGAAGTTCGGCATTCACTGGCGCTGGTGTCTGTCCGTATTCTCCTTTAAGAACACCAGCCGTTTCCTTGGTGATGGTTTTGTAACGCTCACCCATCATCACATTGATCACCGCTTGCGTGCCTACGATTTGTGACGTTGGGGTAACCAGTGGAATAAAACCGAGATCTTCTCTTACGCGAGGGATCTCTTTCAGCACTTCGTCTATTTTATCAAGTGCATTTTGCTGTTTGAGTTGGCTTTCCATATTGGTCAGCATGCCGCCAGGCACTTGAGCCACTAAAATACGTGAATCGGCTCCTTTTAGCTGCCCTTCGAAAGCATGATATTTTTTGCGAATTTCACGGAAATAAGCGGCGATACTCTCTAATTTGTAGATGTCTAACCCGGTATCACGTCCTGTCCCTTTTAAGGCCGCGACTATGGACTCAGTACAAGGATGGCCATAAGTACCACTCATCGAAGAAATGGCAGTATCAACGCGATCCACTCCAGCCTCAATGGCCTTCAGTAATGTCATATCAGCAAGGCCTGCCGTTGAATGACAGTGTAAATGAAGCTCTATATCAAGCTGTTTTTTCAGTGTAGAAACCAATTCGCTGGCTTCATACGGCGTCATAACACCCGCCATATCTTTGATTGCGATGGATTGCACACCGCACTCTACTAATTGCTCCGCCACATCAACCCAAGATTGCATGGTATGAACTGGGCTCGTGGTATAGCAAATGGTGCCTTGAGCATGAGCTCCATACTTATTGACGGACTGAATGGCCTGTTTCATGTTGCGTACATCGTTTAATGCATCAAACACACGAAATACGTCCATTCCGTTGACAACAGCACGCTCAACAAATTTATCAACAACATCATCAGCATAATGGCGATAGCCAAGGATGTTCTGTCCTCTAAATAGCATTTGTTGCTTGGTATTTGGCATCGCCTTTTTAAGCTCGCGCAACCGATGCCATGGGTCTTCCCCTAAAAAGCGGATGCATGAATCGAACGTGGCTCCGCCCCACGTTTCCAAGGACCAGTAACCAATTTGATCAAGTTCCGATGCGATGGGTAACATGTCATCAAGACGTAAGCGAGTAGCAAAAAGAGATTGATGCGCATCGCGCAAAACGACATCGGTGATGCCAAGTGGTTTATTGTTATTAGACATTAAAAATCCCCTATATTCGAATCATGATTAACTGAATTTTTTCTTATGGTGGTGAAGGGCTGCAGAAATGGCAGCGACAAGCGTATCTTCAGGTGCCGTGGTTTTATCTGACACTGTAGGCTTGTTGATTAACACTGGTAAAAAATAAGATGAGAGACTGGTCAACACTCTAATTGCGCCCACCAGCAACAATAGGAAACAAAACACAAACCCCATGCCTAATGCCATTAGGGTTATGCCTTCATAAATAATTGGATCTTGGCTCATGGTTATTCTAAAACCCACATTAAAATCGGTGAGATTAGTCTACTGAGCGAAGCTTATGGACTTCGTGAACTTCATCATTCAAATGACACCATTAAACAACTTAAATGGTGTTTATTTATTTAATTCATATTGATGTAAATACCGTTTAAATTCATCAAATTGATAACAAACAATTTACATCAAGCACACCTAAATAACCAAATAAGCAGGGAACAAGCCCATATTTAAACCCAATCAAACAGGAAAGTGACGAAATAGCAGATAATGGTAGCCAACTTTATAGTGACCGGATGTCAGCAAGGAATAATTAACATCATTAAGGTCATTTAAAACTCAAGTGCTGCGTGTAATTGTCCGCTAATTCAAATTTTGATCATCATTTCGCCGTTATGGTTTAAATATGGGATATGCCAAAATGAGAAAACACCATGCAAAGCAACCAATACCGTAACACCATAGACAATTTGACAAATCTACAACAAAGAATTGAACGTCAATCTCAACTCTTAAAGCAATTTCAGGCGCCCCTGATCACGCTTACATTAAATTTGCCGATTGAATTAGCTCAAAAAAGATACACCGAAGTGATATTCAATAGCGCACTTGATGCTATAAATGAAAAGATCAATGCACTCAGATCACAGGTACTGCATCGTCAGATAATCCATTCCAATTTTGGTTCAGAAGCCTATTATATTACTCAGATTGCATCGGCTAACGTTGTAAAAAAAGCGATGATCGATATTGAACAGATACACCCTTTAGGTACGTTATTTAATATCGATGTAATGTGTCTGCGAGGGAAAACCATTTCTAGAAAATCTTGTGGTATGGCACCACGGCAGTGCCTAATGTGTGGCCAGCCAGTACAGAAATGTTCATCGACTCACCAACATGCATTGGATGAGCTAGAAAAATGTATCGTTTCATTATGTAATCAGGCTTACAGCTATAGTTAAAAACTAGTCGTTAGTTAAATATGTAAACGCGATTTTCATTCGAGCCCATCGGCACAATGAGTGTAATAAATAAAAGCGCCCTTGCATTGCGGCGCTTTTGCATTGGTATGCATTCAACATTGTATTGCGATATTGCCTCTATCTTTCATCGCCATCGTTCTTCTCTTTACTTGGTAAACGGATGTATCAAGGCTAAATAACGGCTTCAAATAGTTAAGGGTCGTTTCTGGAACAAGTTGCGCAACCATATCCCATTGATTATCGAACAGTAGATTTCTCACTAATGACGCCGAAATTGGCGTATTGGCTTTTTCTGTCCGTGGAAGCTCAATCAAAGCGATCGGCGCACTGTCTAACGTCGGTGTAGTCAACCATTGCAGCATCTGCTGATTATAAAAACGTGTAACGGCGCAAATAGGTTCAGTTCCCACATACCTACGTGTGATCCCCAATGCGGGTGCAATATAATTGCGAAATAATTGCAGATCGACCGCAGTATGACAGTAGTTCGTCACCCCTTCATCTTTGAGAAAGTAACTAGGAAAAGTCGCGCGCGAAATAATATAGTCTGAACCTTCGTGGATAATGACATTTTTTAGATCTTTCACACCTGAACGTATCATTGCTAAGCGATCTTGATAAGAAAAAAAGGAACGATCCTCTTTAACCACAAAAAAATGGACCCAATCGCATTGTTGAGCGGCCTGTTCAATCAGGTAACGATGCCCTCTCGTAAAAGGATTGGCATTCATCACAATACTTCCGATGTGATTGCCAGGTTGCTTTAGCTTTGAGAGTTGGTGGCAATAATCGGTGAGCCGGGACTTGCTGTTTTCTAGCAGAATGACGCGCCCTTTTACAGCGGTAAGCAAATAAAAACCCGCACTGTGAAACATCGCGTAATTTTCAGGTTTGGTGTAAATAAAAAGATTGTAACGCCCCAAATCGTAAGCAAGCGTGACCAATTCACTTAATAATGTTGTTGATAACCCTTGTCCTTGGTGCTGAGTGTCTACCGCAACGGACTTGAGTGTATTCCCCGCCAAACCACCGCATCCAACAATGGATTGGTTATAGTAAGCGATGACAAAGAGTTCAACATCCGCATCAACCCCGAGTCCCATTTTTTGCAAGAATAGACTGACGGGCTCCATTCTTCTTGCATTGCTCTTTTTTATTCGTTCAAAACTGTATGACGTGAGCACAGGCCTTTCTCATTTAAAAATTCACCAACAAATTATCTTGTTTCTTTGACTGACTAACGTTGAGTTTCATCATATAGGGTATCAATGATTAATTATTTAAATGGCGTTAATGAATTAATTCAGCATTTTTGGATAATATTTAACCAATACCATTTGATTTTATATTAATGACAAAACCCTCCATCTATTGGATGGAGGGTTTTGTCGCTATTTACATCAATGCAACACTAAATTTCATCTAGTTTAAAGAACTCGAAAATTATGCTGGCTGTGATGTTTGTTTTGTCTTTCTGTACATACCAAATAGTGGTAGTGCAATTGACAATACAGTAATAGCAATTAATACCTGTGATACGGTTGAGCCTGCAAAAATAGATAAATCTTGATTGGAAATCCTAAACGCTTGGCGGAATGATTGCTCCATGGTGCCACCCACTATCACGGCAAGAATCATAGGCGCAGTGGGGATATTCACTCGCTTCATGATCACACCAGCCACACCCAAGATGATCAGAATGTAAAACTCAATCACTGAGCTACTGATCGCGTAACAACCGATAAATGCCAAACCTAATACAATTGGGTATAACACTTTAGGTGGAATGGCTAACACTCGTACTAACAAACCTGCCAGAGGAATATTCACTATAGCCAGAATGATGTTTGCTACAAACATACTTGCAATCAGACCCCAAGCCACATCAGCATGCTGTACAAATAGCAATGGTCCAGGCTGAATACCCAACATCAGTAACGCACCCATCATGACGGCCGTCGTACCAGAACCTGGAACACCGAGCGACAACATCGGGATCATTGCACCAATCGATGCAGCGTTGTTAGCCGACTCTGGTGCTGCAAGGCCTTCAATTGCACCATGGCCAAACTCTTCACTGTGTTTTGAAAGCTGCTTTTCGTTGTTGTAGCACATTAACGAGGCCATAGTCCCACCCGCACCGGGCAAGGAACCGATGATGAAACCAATGGGAGCACTGCGAAGAATAGCCCATTTGGAACGTTTCCAGTCATCCCCTTCAATCCAAATGCGTTTGAATTTGGTTTGTGCTTTTTTCGTGCCTTTACTTAACGAACTGAAGCTCTTAAAGACTTCACCCATTGCGTAAATACCGATAATCACCACCAGAAAATCAATACCCGTTTGAAGGTGTAAATTACCAAATGTAAATCGTTCTGCTCCACTTTGCGCATCAATACCGACCGTTGCAATAGCAAGACCGATTACCATGGATAAGAAACCTTTCAACATATTGCCTTTCGACATGGATGCGGTCATGGACAACGCAGCCACCATCAACAAAAAGTATTCCGCAGGACCAAATTTAAGCGCGAATCCTGCAACAGGTTCAGCAAGTAGTGTCATTAAAATTGCGGCTATCGTACCGCCGATCAAAGAAGCAATCGCTGAAATCGCTAACGCGGATTCTGCTCTGCCCTTCATCGCCATCGGGTAGCCATCGAAGGTTGCCGCCAAGGCGGCACCATCTCCGGGAGTATTGATCAAGATCGAGCTACGAGAACCACCAAACATCGCCCCAATGTAAACACCCGTCATAGTGATCAAGGCGGCCGTCGGCCCCATAGCAAACGTCATGGGAAGCAGAACAGCAACACCCGTTGCGGGGCCTAAGCCTGGAAGCATTCCCACAACAGTACCCAATATGCCACCTAACGTGACTAGTAATAGATGATAAGGTTGAAAAGCGATACCAAAACCATTCATTAAGTTAACAAAAATATCAGTCATAATTATTTGCCTTATTCCATAAACGGTAATGGTGGAAGACTAATGCTTAGTAACGTGCTGAACACAAAATACACGCAGACAGAGAACGCTAATGCAACCAAGATGCTTTGTTTCCATGCCTTGATTCCACTAGTGATCGTCAACATTGAAAACAAGAAGAAGAAGGTGCTGATTACATAGCCAAGTGGGTCGAAAATCAGAGCGTAACCAACAGAAACAATGCAGGTATATAAAATTCTTTTACGATCAAACTTCTTCACTTCATCTTCATTAATCAAAGCAATAAAAGCCATGACAGAGGCTCTCATGTTACTTTTAGCCAGAAGAATGCAACCTACCATCAGAGCAAGTACTGCAATGCCCATTGGGAAATAAATAGGATCAAGTGGGTTGCCGAAGGCAGCTCTTGGCATGGTATAAGTCATGCCTCCATATATAAGACCAAATCCGACGCTAAACAAACCTGTAAAAGCATCCCAGTTTGGACGAATCTTGTTATTTTCCATATGTAACCCTTTTGCGAGGAATGATTGAGAAACAATGCGATTGGAAAGAATTCGGGGACACGACAACACTCTGAGCCCCCAATATTTAAGATGAATTATTTTTTCTTAAATATTTCCGCTAGGATCTCTTTATATTGCTCATTAGTGGTTGCCAAAAATTGAGTGAATTCCTCACTATTCTGGTAAGCATCATCCCAGCCATGACGTTTGCGTGCTTCCGCCCACTCTGATGTTTCCGCCATTTGTTTTAACTTGGCATTCCAATAAGTGACCGCGTAATCAGGCATATCTTTCGGGCCAAATAACCCACGCCAGTTTTCGAAAGTCGCATCAATTCCTTGTTCTTTCACTGTTGGAATCTTAGCAACTTCGCCTTCACCAATTCGTTTATTAGCTGTGTGTGCCAGCGCTACTAGGTTACCGCTTTCAACCAATTGAGCGACATCACCAAGACCGGTCGAAATGAGGTCAACGTGTCCACCCAATACTTGAGCCACCGCGCCGCCGTCCTGAAAGGAAATGTAATCAATCTGGTTTAGGTTCGGTACGCTTGCTGCTTTCGCAATCATCAGAAATTGAATGTGATCCATACTGCCTGCAGCCGATGTTCCACCAATTTTAACGCTCTTTGGATCCTTTTTAAGCGCATCCATCACTTGATTGATTGAGGTGTATTTTGAATCTTTTGAAACGACGAATGCGCCATAGTCAGTGATCAAACGGGCTAATGGAGTCGTATCCTCATAGCTGTATTTGCTTGCACCAGTAAGGTGAGTAAGCAAAATAGGTGGAGAATAAACAGCAATTAATTTGTCACTGTCTTTTTGCGTTTGCATATAAGCTAAGTTAACGGCACCACCACCACCAGGGCGGTTAGTGATCGGTAAATTCGATTCGACTAAGTTGGTATCTTTTAGGGTCTTAGCAACGGTACGAATGGTTAAGTCCCAACCACCACCAGCACCTGCTGGGGCTATAAATGAGATTGTTTTAGGCGGATAATCTTTCGCCATTACCGTTCCTACAGGAATAGCGCAGATAGAGGCAATCGCTGTGCTGATCAGTATACTCTTGAGTTTCATATTCATTATTGTACCTATTATTTATAGTTATTCCCTTTAGCTCAACTATTAGCTAAATACTTAACTGTCATTCAGCCTCAAATTGATAATGGAATTATTCAATGAATACGAAAATGGTTATGTGATTCAAAACCCTATAAATTAGTTGTTTAATGCGGGATATGACGTTTATGATTTTAAACTGAGTACGCTTTATTAAAACCCACTCACGTATAAAATAAATACAATACATAACAAATGGTTAGATAAATATCTCATTTAAATAAAAATAACCAACTCATGTTTAACATCACAGAATCAAGAAAATTGTGACGTGCGACAAATAATAAAAATAGTGAGTGATAGGATATTTAATTCTTATTTTAAAAATAAGAAAGAGAGCCTCCACTCTCTTTCTGTATCGTATTAATCACCACAATTACAATTTAAAATTATTCACTAGGCTATCGAGTTGCTTAGAAACTTTTTTCAAATGTTCGCTACTGACAGTGAGCTCCTCAGCCACTGTTGTTGTTTCCATGGTGAGATGATTAATATCTTCAACGGTGCGGTTGATTTCACTGACCACACTTGATTGCTCTTCCGTTGCCGTCGCCACTTGAATGTTCTGATCACTAATATTCTCTATATAAACGCGGATCTGTTTTAGCGAGCTATTGGCATTTTCAGCTTGTTCAACCACCAACAAACTCTGCTCTCGGCCTTGGGACATTGCCCCAACCGCCCGTTTCGATTCTTCTTGTAAGTTATTAATGACTCTTTGAATTTCTTCGGTTGATGCAGCAGAACGGCTTGCTAAATTTCGCACCTCATCGGCAACGACCGCAAAGCCTCGACCTTGCTCTCCCGCTCGCGCCGCCTCAATCGCTGCGTTCAATGCAAGTAAGTTCGTTTGCTCGGAAATGCTACGAATAGTCTCAAGTATCGAGCTGATGTTAACCACTTGACCAGCCAAAGAGCCTACGACTTGTGCAGCTTGCTCTAATTCACTGATCAAATCTGCAATTTGCACTTGTGCTTTCTCTACTACAGTGGTGCCATTTTCCGCCTGATGAGTGGCCTGTTTCGCAACGTCGGCAGCTTGAGCTGCGTTGTTTGCAATTTCGCCTACCGTTGCACCTAGTTCATGAATGGCAGTGGCCACTTGGACTGTTCTATCACGTTGCGAAGTGCAGTTGTTTTTGGTTAATAGCGCCCGAGCTGAAACTTGGTTAGCCGTATTCGCTAATTCATAAGAACTCGAAGCCACTTGCTTGATCGCTACATGTACTTTCTCAATGAAGTCGTTAAAACTATCGCTAATTTTCGATAACTCATCTTGACCACCTAAATCAATGCGAGCATCTAGCGCCATGTTTTCAGCGGCCAAAGCAATCGATTTTTGTAGGCTGGCCACTCGCGTTTTTAGGCCGATAACAATAAAGAATGAAGTGACAAACGAAATTAGCACACCAATACCAATAATGATGAACATGTGATTTTGCCCTTGGGCATAACTCTTTTGGCTATTGACGTTCTGCTGTTTGGCCTGCTCTAGTAGCGAATCGAGGATCACATTGGCTTTTTTACGCAGTTCACCATAGGTAACCGCGTATTGATCTCGGTATATGTTGCGCGCCGTATCTAGATCGTCCTTTTCAAATGCTGCCAACATAGGATTAAGTTGAGTACTGACCATTTTTTCAAAGTCAGTCAACAGTTGCTGAACTTGTCTCCGCTGTTCTGGATCCACTTGTGACTGAACTGCGTGCTCGACAGACTGCCTCATTTCAGGGATATCTTCGTCACGTGTCTCTTTCACGCGTGTGAGGACACCCTTTTTATCTCTTAACGACGTCTCTTGAAGTAACATCATATCGATACCAACCCGCATACGGGGAATTCGAGAGGCAACTTCAGCCATTGAACGCATTGGCGCGGCCGTATTGAGATAGAGCTGTTCTGCCTGCCGTTGAATCGTCGACATGCTATTGAAGCTCGCCATTCCAACAATAATCAACGCAACGCAAGGTAATAACACCGCAAAAATTAATCGCGATTGTAAGGTAAACCGATTAGCAAACATCTTTTATATCCTTTTTAGTTGTAGCGCCATTATGTGATGGGGACAGATCTTAACCAATGAATGGTTTCTTATTTATTAAAAAGTTATCTTTTCTAGAACGTTTAAAATTAAATTAATGACTTTTATGACGTTAACTCAATAGCTAAGTATAGGCAATTTTAGGTTGAATGAGAGATGTGGAGTCAGCCGTATTTGTGGCACAGATGATCTTTTCAAAAAGACCACCACGATTTCAACGCTGAATGGAAATCCTTCACTTGTTGGATGGGCTGCTCGCTAGAAGTAAAAAGCCGAAGCAATCAATGCTCCGGCTTTTATTCTTTATTACTTTAGAATAAAGGTGGATATGTGAAACGATTACTCGTCTTCAGAATCGCTGCTCGGTTCAGAGTCAGCTTCTTCTGCGTCACTTTGTACTTCTAAAATTGCAACGCTCGCTTCACCTTCTAGCAATTCCTCACCTTCTGGTAACTCAACATCTTCAATTTCTTCAATACGTTGTAAACCTACGACGTTTTCATCTTCAGCGGTGCGAATCAAGGTCACACCTTGAGTATTACGCCCCACTTGGCTCACTTCCGCGACGCGAGTACGAACGAGCGTACCGGCATCGGTGATCATCATGAACTCATCACCTTCTTCAGTTTGCACTGCGCCGACAACTTGACCATTACGCTCAGACACCTTGATTGAAACAACGCCTTGAGTTGCACGACCTTTAGTTGGGTATTCCCCTAAGGTTGTACGTTTACCATAGCCGTTTTGTGTCACTGTTAAGATGTCGCCGTCATTTGAAGGAACAATCAGCGATACCACTTGGTCGCCTTCTGCTAGCTTCATACCACGAACACCGGACGCTGTGCGTCCCATGGCGCGAACACCTTTGAACTTAATTTCTGGCTGGCCATGTTCATCAAGAACAGGCTGACCATTTTCATCCAATACTGGCGTTTCTTCTGATTCTTTAAAGCGAACCACTTTACCAAATTTAGAAAACAGCATAATTTCACTGTTGCCATCGGTAATGTCCACACCAATCAAAGAGTCATCTTCACGCAAGTTAACCGCGATCAAACCGTTAGAACGCACGTTGGCAAAGCTTGAAAGTGATGTTTTCTTCACTGTACCGTCACCGGTCGCCATAAAGATAAACTTATCATCACTAAACTCAGTGACTGGCAAAATCGCAGTAATACGTTCCCCTTCTTCCAGAGGAAGAATGTTAACGATAGGTTTACCACGCGCTGTACGGCTCGCTAGCGGTAATTGATAGACTTTCAAACGGTATGTCTTACCACGAGTCGAGAAGCAAAGAATATGGTCATGAGTATTCGCCACAAGAAGACGCTCAATGTAGTCTTCTTCTTTCATCTTCGTCGCGCTCTTACCTTTACCACCACGGCGTTGTGCTTCGTAATCGCTGAGGATCTGGTATTTCACATAACCTGCATGAGAAAGTGTAACGACCACATCTTCACGAGCAATCAGCTCTTCCATGTCGATATCGTGAGTTGCCGCGGTAATTTCAGTGCGTCGTGCGTCACCAAAAGCATCACGAACAGTTTCAAGCTCTTCGCGGATCACTTCCATCAAACGTTCAGTGCTGGCAAGGATATGCATCAGTTCAGCGATTTCTTCCAGAAGAGCTTTGTACTCATCAAGAATTTTTTCGTGCTCTAAACCTGTCAATCTGTGCAGACGAAGCTCAAGAATTGCTTGGGCTTGTTGCTCAGTTAAGAAATATTTGCCATCACGGATACCGTATTCTGGTTCAAGCCATTCAGGACGAGCGGCATCGGTTCCAGCACGTTCAAGCATTGACGCTACGTTGCCAAGATCCCAACCACGAGCAATCAAGCCTTCTTTTGCTTCTGCTGGCGTTGCCGCGCGTCGAATCAATTCGATGATTTCATCAATGTTGGCTAACGCGAGAGCCAGTGCTTCTAGAATGTGGGCACGATCACGAGCTTTACGCAGTTCAAAAATAGTACGACGCGTCACCACTTCGCGGCGGTGATCAACAAAGCATTTCAACATTTCTTTCAAGTTGAATAGCTTAGGTTGACCATTATCCAGCGCAACCATGTTGATGCCGAATGTCGTTTGTAACTGTGTTTGAGCGTAAAGGTTGTTCAGAACCACTTCGCCAACCGCATCACGTTTACATTCGATAACAATACGCATGCCGTCTTTATCAGACTCATCACGCAGTGCACTGATGCCTTCGACTTTTTTCTCTTTAACCAACTCAGCAATTTTTTCAATCAAGCGTGCTTTATTCACTTGATAAGGGATTTCTCTGACGATAATGGTTTCTTTACCATTCTTCTCGACTTCGATATCCGCTTTAGAGCGCATGTAGACTTTACCGCGCCCTGTTTTATAAGCGTCGATAATGCCTTTGCGGCCACTGATTAATGCTGCTGTTGGGAAATCTGGGCCCGGAATGTAGTCCATCAACTCATCAATGGTGATGTCTTCATTATTTATATAGGCCAAGCAACCATCAACCACTTCCGTTAGGTTATGAGGTGGGATGTTGGTTGCCATACCGACTGCAATACCGGATGAGCCATTGACCAGTAGGTTAGGAATTTTGGTAGGAAGAACCGCAGGGATCTGTTCTGTACCATCATAGTTCGGTACATAATCGACCGTTTCTTTGTCGAGATCGGCAAGCAGTTCGTGGGCAATTTTTGACATGCGTACTTCGGTGTAACGCATTGCTGCCGCAGAGTCACCGTCGATCGAGCCAAAGTTACCTTGGCCATCGACCAACATGTAACGCAATGAGAACGGCTGCGCCATACGAACAATCGTATCGTATACAGCACTATCACCATGCGGGTGATATTTACCAATCACATCGCCCACAACACGGGCAGATTTTTTATATGGTTTATTCCAATCGTTACCAAGCACATTCATCGCGAATAGAACGCGACGGTGTACTGGTTTTAGGCCATCACGCACATCTGGAAGAGCACGACCCACGATAACGGACATCGCGTAGTCTAGGTATGAACCTCTTAGCTCATCTTCAATGTTTACGGGCGTGATCTCTCTAGCTAGATCGCTCATAGAGCCATTATCCCTCTATCTTTTGATCGTATATTCGATACGTACAAGGCCGAAAAATATAACACATAATTCACTACTTCGGCATCCCTTTCCCTTTCCTTTTATCAGGTTGTGACCTTTGTTGTGTATCAAGTGCCGAGAAATTGCACATTCATTCCATACCCGGCTGATTAATGGCCAAATTTTAGCCAAAAATTAATGAAATAAAGATAACCTGTAGCCTGTGATAATCAACTGGTTATAATACCCCACACAACTAAAGATGCCTATTTTGACAGCAAGAGCGAATCTAACATGACTAAAGCACAAAACGTTGATCTTAATGAAATTAAAAAGTTTGAAGAGATGGCGTCACGCTGGTGGGATCTGGATGGTGAATTTAAGCCACTGCATCAAATTAACCCGTTAAGATTGAACTATGTGTTGGTCAATGCCAACGGCCTATTTGGCAAGAAGGTGCTCGATGTTGGATGTGGTGGCGGAATTTTAGCCGAAAGCATGGCACGAGAAGGTGCGCAAGTGACTGGCTTAGACATGGGCAAAGAACCGCTTGAAGTCGCTCGTTTACATGCTTTAGAAACCGGAACAAAGCTCACTTATATTCAAAGTACGATTGAAGACCACGCCGCTGACAACCCACACACATATGATGTTGTCACCTGCATGGAAATGCTTGAGCATGTTCCAGACCCATTGTCCGTTGTTCAAGCCTGCTCTGCGTTGGTCAAACCCGGCGGTCATGTTTTCTTTTCTACACTCAATCGTAATTTTAAGTCTTACCTGTTTGCCATCGTGGGCGCAGAAAAGTTGCTACGCATTGTTCCAGAAGGCACACATGATCATGAAAAATTCATCCGCCCATCGGAACTGATTAAGATGATTGATAAAACAAACCTGCAAGAGCAAGGAATAACAGGCCTACTTTATAACCCGTTAACCGATACTTACCGTTTAGGGCGCAATGTTGATGTCAATTACATCGTTCATACTCAGCTTTTTTAAAGTCAGTGGTCATCTAATATGCCATTATCGATAGCGTATTGCTCACGTTAAAAATTAAGCCGAATAGCACATTTTTTCTCGGTTTCTAGGCTGTTTTTTGTGCTCTAGATTCCATTTTAACCACATCGAAAATCGCTCCCTTTTTTCCTCAAAGATCAAGAAGTTTTTTTTTGATTGTGGTTACATCTAAACCAAACTCAAAACGGTAATTTTCTACAATCAAATCGGCTCTTTGATCATCAGTAAGTGGGTACTAACTGTTTTTTTTATTTTTGCTAGTTATCCACAAGCTGTCCCAGATCTGTAACTTGAAATGAGCTTCAGATAGCACTATCTTGTAACTCGCAAAGCAAAGAACCCCTATATGTTGTGTTTGCACTACAATATATAGATAAATTCAGATCACAAAGCCGCGATGAAATTTACAACAATTCTACAAAAATACGGCCTTAATCAGTTTTGTTAGGGAAATGAAGCAGAATGAACCAAAAACTTACTGTCACCAAGCGTGATGGACGCAAAGAAACAATTGATCTTGAGAAAATCCACCGTGTAATCGCGTGGGCTGCGGAAGACCTGCACAATGTCTCTGTATCACAAGTAGAACTGAAAGCTCACATTCAGTTTTACGATGGTATTACCACCTCTGACATCCATGAGACTATCATCAAATCCGCTGCCGATTTGATTTCAGAAGAGACGCCAGATTACCAATATCTAGCTGCTCGTCTTTCGGTGTTCCATTTGCGTAAAAAAGCCTACGGACAATACGAGCCACCCACTTTGTACAACCATGTCTCTCGTTTGGTTGAAATGGGCAAATACGATAAGCACCTTATCGAAGATTATACTCGCGCAGAATTTGAAGAACTCGACACTTATATCGATCACGCACGTGACCTTAATTTTTCTTACGCCGCGGTAAAACAGCTTGAAGGTAAGTACTTCGTGCAAAACCGTGTGACTAAACAAATTTATGAGAGTGCCCAGTTCCTCTACATTTTGGTCGCCGCTTGCTTATTCGCGAAATATCCAAAAGAAAACCGTCTCGATTACATTAAGCGTTTTTACGACGCAACATCAATGTTCAAAATCTCGCTGCCAACGCCAATCATGTCGGGCGTGCGCACGCCTACCCGTCAATTTAGCTCATGTGTGTTGATTGAATGTGGTGACAGCTTAGATTCAATCAATGCCACAGCAAGCTCTATCGTACGTTATGTATCACAGCGTGCGGGTATTGGTATTAACGCGGGCCGCATTCGTGCATTAGGCTCGGAAATTCGCGGTGGTGAAGCATTCCACACGGGTTGTATTCCTTTTTATAAATATTTCCAAACCGCAGTGAAATGCTGTTCTCAAGGTGGTGTACGTGGTGGCGCAGCCACTGTCTTCTACCCTTTGTGGCACGGTGAAGTGCAGTCGCTACTGGTATTGAAAAATAACCGCGGCGTTGAAGAGAACCGTGTTCGTCATATGGACTATGGTGTTCAGCTCAATAAGTTGATGTATTCTCGCTTAGTCCAAGGCGGTAATATTACCCTATTCTCCCCTTCTGATGTGCCTGGATTGTATGACGCATTCTTCGAAAACCAAGACGAATTCGAACGTTTGTATGTTCAATATGAGAATGACACTTCGATTAAAAAAGAGACGGTGAAAGCGGTAGAACTGTTCTCCCTATTGATGCAAGAACGTGCCTCCACTGGCCGTATCTACATCCAGAACGTTGACCACTGCAATACGCACAGCCCGTTTGATGCGTCTGTAGCGCCTGTTCGCCAATCCAATCTCTGTTTGGAGATCGCACTGCCGACGAAACCGCTGTCTAATGTTGAAGATAATGAAGGTGAGATTGCGCTATGTACGCTTTCGGCATTCAACTTAGGTTCAATTCAATCTCTGGATGATTTCGAAGAGTTGTCTGATCTTGTGGTTCGTGCGCTAGATGCACTGTTGGATTATCAAGATTACCCACTGCCTGCCGCTTATAAGTCAACCATGAATCGCCGTACATTGGGTGTAGGCGTGATTAACTACGCTTACTATCTGGCGAAAAATGGCGTGAAATATTCGGACGGTAGTGCAAATGGTTTGACACACCGCACTTTTGAAGCGATGCAATATTACCTGTTGAAGGCTTCAGTCGCGTTAGCCAAAGAACAAGGCCGATGCCCTCTATTCCATGAAACAAATTATGCCAAAGGCTTGCTGCCTATCGACACCTATAAAAAAGATGTCGACCAAATTTGCGCAGAACCTTTGCATTATGATTGGGATGCGCTGCGCGCAGAGATCATGGAATTTGGCTTACGTAACTCAACGTTAACAGCGTTAATGCCTTCAGAAACCTCTTCGCAAATTTCCAATGCCACCAACGGTATTGAGCCTCCTCGCGGTTATGTTTCAGTAAAAGCCTCAAAAGATGGCATCTTGAAACAAGTCGTGCCGGATTTCATTAATTTGAAAGAGAACTATGAGTTATTGTGGAATATTGGTTCTAACAACGGCTATCTGCACCTAGTCGGCATCATGCAGAAATTTGTTGACCAAGCGATTTCCGCTAATACCAACTACGACCCCAGCGCGTATGAAAGTGGCAAAGTACCAATGAAACAGTTGCTGCAAGATCTGCTGACGGCATATAAATTTGGTGTGAAAACCTTGTACTATCACAACACTCGTGATGGCGCGAAGGATGATCAAAAAGACGCAGTACAGGCACAAGATGATGATTGTGCGGGCGGCGGTTGTAAGATCTAACTCTATTTTACTCAACGTATTCAATAATGCTCCCCACGCAAGGGAGCTTAAAAGGGATTGAGGCATTTATGGCTTACAGTACTTTTTCTCAAAAAAAGAATGATCAACTCAAAGAACCGATGTTTCTTGGCCAATCGGTTAACGTGGCTCGTTACGACCAGCAAAAGTTTGAAATTTTTGAAAAACTGATAGAAAAACAGCTCTCGTTCTTCTGGCGTCCAGAAGAAGTCGACGTATCGAGTGATCGCATTGATTACAACAAGCTTCCAGATCATGAAAAGCACATTTTCATCTCGAACTTAAAATATCAAACGCTACTGGATTCAATCCAAGGTCGCAGCCCTAACGTGGCACTGCTACCGCTGGTTTCGCTTCCTGAAGTGGAAACATGGATTGAAACCTGGTCATTTTCAGAAACAATCCACTCACGTTCATACACTCATATTATTCGTAATATTGTGAATGATCCTGGCATTGTGTTTGATGACATCGTCGAAAATGAACATATATTGAAACGCGCAAAAGACATTGCACACTATTACGATGATCTGATCCAACTGTCTAATGACTACCACCGTTTTGGTGAAGGAACACATCAGATTAATGGTGAGAGCGTCAAAATTAGCTTGGGTGACCTGAAACGCAAACTTTATCTTTGCTTGATGTCAGTCAATGCGTTGGAAGCGATTCGTTTCTATGTCAGCTTCGCCTGCTCATTTGCCTTTGCAGAGCGCGAATTGATGGAAGGTAACGCCAAAATCATCAAGTTGATTGCACGTGATGAAGCTTTGCACCTGACTGGTACACAGCATATGATCAACTTGCTGCGTAATGGACAAGACGATTTCGCTTTCTTACAAATCGCTGAAGAGTGCAAGCAAGAATGTTTTGATTTGTTCAAAGCGGCTGCTGAACAAGAAAAAGAGTGGGCTGAATATCTGTTTAAAGATGGTTCGATGATTGGTTTAAACAAAGACATTCTGTGCCAATACGTTGAATACATAACCAACGTTCGTATGCAAGCGGTTGGTTTAGATATCGCCTACCCCGGCGCAACATCAAATCCAATTCCTTGGATTAATGCGTGGTTGTCTTCAGACAACGTACAAGTTGCACCTCAAGAAGCAGAAATCAGCTCCTACCTTGTAGGCCAAATTGACAATGAAGTTCGTGCCAATGACTTCGAGGACTTTGAGCTGTAATGGCGACCATTAAAATCAACAAAGTTACAACCATAGAATCAAACTCTTCCAATACTTTATTGGAAAGTATGGAGAGTGCGGGGCTAGAGCCAGAGTACAACTGTCGCGATGGTCACTGTGGTGCCTGTCGCTGCACGCTCGTTAAAGGCGAAGTGGAATACGTTGGTTTTGCGATGGCTTACACAGAGCGCAACGAAATATTGCCCTGTATTTGTAAAGCCAAAAGCCACGTGGAACTTGCTGGTGTTAATTATCGACCCAAAGCAAGGCGAGCCTAATCTCGATCTGCCAATAGTGCACTGTTAACGCATCACACATTGGCGCGTTAAAAAGGTAAAGCCAGAGCTATGCTCTGGCTTTATACATTCCTAGAAGAATGCCATCAGCTGTACCCATTGATACGGATTTGTTAGCGATTTCTCTGCCATCCCCATCAAACAATGAAAGTCTATATCCTTGATAGCTAGGCGTATCTAAGTCTGATGGAGCGTTGAGCCATAAAGAAACAACATCACTCATTTCATTACTCAATGCCTCACCTAAGATCACTTTTTGACTTGCAACTTTATACCAAACTAAAATTTTCGATTGGTTAAACATGTCAGCCTCCTGCTGAATTTCATCGAGCGGACTGACAGTGTACAGAGAAAAGATGTGTAAAAAAGACCCAATTTTGAAACAATTTTATCTGATGCGTGAAATCATGAGCTTAGTCTTTAGACGAAATAATCATAAGCTAAGCACCTCACCGAACCTACGGAATAAGCCAAAAAATCATGCAGTTACCACCCGATACAATTTAAACATAAAGAGCCTCATTATCAATAACTTAGATTTAAAAACACGCTAACACATTGAGTTAATTAGCCAATAACGCTCGCAGGTAAAAACATCTCTTTGACGGAGATCAATGCCCCATACTGAGCAAAAATAGGCTTATTCGATAAATAGCGGCGTAACATATCAGCCGCGATGGTCCCCATTAACTCCCTCTGCTCATCGGCGCTGTAACGACGCTTGAATTTGAGGATCTGTCCCCACTCTCCCTGCGGAGCCGATAAAGCTAGGCTAAATTGATCATCATTTAATACACCAGTCACGAGCGATAACGAAGTAGAACACTTTTCCTTCGTTGCGCCAGCAAGCGCTAATGACGCCGCGAGTGGATCTTGATCGCCTAAGCCCGATTCAACGTTGCGGCTCAAAATCCAGCAGTGACCGCTCAACGCTTCCACTTGCTCGTTACTTAACAACCAACTGGCAAGCCAACCTTTGGTCGCTTGTTCTGCAATAGAGATCGATAATCCTTTGTCTTGCATTAAATGACCGATATGCGTGAGCATAGGTTCATCGACACTCACAACATGTTGTTCCAAATGCTGGTAGATGATCTGTAGTAGTTTTACTCGGCGTTCTAAATCACTTTTCGGACCAAACAATTTCACCTCAATAAAAGGCAGATAAGAACGATACCCCAGCATATACCCTTCCGGTAAGACTAATTTATCCAACTTATCTGAAATGGCCGATTCCGATGAACCCAGAGTGAATAAACGGCTGCACTCTAATCCCGTTTGTTGTGGGTATGTCGCTAGCAAGTCAGGTAAAATCTGTTCAGAGACCATCAACTTAAACTCTTTGGGTACTCCGGGGGTGAAATAACAAACACAATCATTAATCTGAACTTTAAAGCCGCAAGCCGTCCCTATTGGGTTATCAATGATGTCAGAGAACTCCGGTAACATCGCTTGTTTGAGGTTACTTTCTGGCATCACAACACCACGCTGCGCAAAAAATTCGTCCAGTTTTTGCTTCCACAGCACAGACAACACCAACTTTTGGTCCGCCGCTTGAGCCGCCGCCGCCGCACTTAAATCATCAGACGTTGGGCCGAGCCCACCATTCACGATCAATACATCATTATTGAAACTGAGCATCAGTAACTCTTCAACCAAGGCTTGCTGGCTATCGCCTACCGTTGATCGTTTTACTAACGAAAAACCCTGCTGGAAGAACTCACTGGATAACCAAGCAGCATTGGTATCGACAATATCGCCATGGAGCACTTCCTCACCCGTGCTTAACATTGCTATTTTCAACATATCATGGTGTCCTTTTATGTACGCTTACAGGTGTGCTATCAATCAATACGGCAGAGAATAAAGTGCAATATATAACGCTTTGAATGCTATTTTTCTCATAAGTTTCCTTATTTACATAATTTGCTGTTTTCATCACCGCCGCTTTAATAGATAATTGTGATTCTGATCATTAAAAACAAAACTTTGGAGCCCTCCGTGTCAAAGAAAAGCATCATACCATTGATGTTATCGTTTTCGGCTTGTGCTAGTGCCACTGCATACGATTTCAACCAACACATTGAGTTTTCCTATACGGTCGACTGCAATCAAATTTCTTGTTTTAATGACGATCCGAATATTTACCAATCGAACTCTCCATTTTTAGCAAGCTTAGCAGAGTCGCAACCGCTAAACCTTGAAGAGCCCGCGCTGCCTAAATATCTTACCGTGCAAGATACAAAAGACTGGGACTATCTCAAAGGCCAAACCTATACCATCTTAGGATTAAGCGTAGCAACCGTTGGTTTAATGACATTTTTGCCTGCATCCATTACCAAATGGGATGAAGAGGATCGCAGCATAAGCGGCATAGGCAGCAAATGGAAAGATAACGTATCATCCGGCCCCACTTGGGATAGAGATGAGCATTATCTCAACTACATTATGCACCCCTACTTTGGCGGCGTTTACTACACAGCCGCAAGACATGCTGGATTTAATGAGTTTGAATCTTTTCTTTACTCCGGTGTTATGTCGACTTTCTTTTGGGAATATGGCGTAGAATCGTTTGCCGAGATACCGTCATGGCAAGACTTGTTTATTACGCCCTTTTTCGGTGCGGTTGTCGGTGAGCTGATGTTTGAAGCGGAACAAGATATTGTTACCACAGGTGGTGAAGTGTTGGGTTCATCGACTCTGGGTGATGTCACACTTTTCTTCCTCAACCCTGTTGGACATATCCATGGCTGGGTATCAAATGCTTGGGGAGGCAATGCCGAAGTAGAATTTAATGGCACACCTTGGTTTGGTAACCAAGATGCCGCAAAGTTTGCTTTGGACTCAGGCGCTAGCTATGATTCGCAATTTTATGGCCTTAATCTCAAAGTCAGTTTCTAAAAAACAGGGCTAAACACAAGGCCAATGCCTAAAGCCAAGGCTATTTTTGTGGCCCAAGTATGAATACTGACAAGCAAGAGACTGCGTAAATGTAAAAAATTGACTCTCATCAAGTCTTATCTAAGATAGGCCTCTACACTGAAGTGAAAGGAATTCAAGATCAACGATTTATCTTTCGTTAGCTTGCTATGGGAGGCCTATTATGAACAGTACTTTTATCGTCAATTTCGTCGGCAGTGCAACACCAGCCACAATTAAGCATCTTGCCGCGATCACTCATGAAAATGGTGGAAAATGGTTAATAAGTAAAGTGAACTTTATTGAAAACCAAGTAGCTGCCGTCATTAAAATAGAGTTACCGACCTCAAATGCCGTTATCGTTCAACAAGCATTTAGAGAACAACCCGATCTTCTGGTGCAGATTGTTGATTCTGACGTACATCAACACGAAAAAGAAACGATTTACCAACTGCGGATTGATGCAAACGACCGTGCAGGCATCGTCAACGAAATCACCCACCTTCTTGATAATCAAGGTATCAATATTTTAGATATGGATTGCCAACGCGTTTTTATTGCGGGTGGCGGTGGTGTCAGCTCAAGTTTATTTACCGCCAACCTAGCCATCAAGCTCCCAGCTGCGATACAAATTGAAGACGTAGCCGATGAGCTTGAAGCGCTCAGTGAAGATACGCGCGTGATATTAGAAGTGTAATCTCGCTTACGCCCCCGAAAAAAGGAAGCTGATGCTTCCTTTTTTATCGACCTCACTATCTATTAAGTAAGATTAAAGTTGTGATTCAGTTAACAAAATCAACTAATTGCATTCGCGAAATGACGACCATATTCCAATATTAGAAAGCGGGTAACCATAATTAATCTAAGCCTGCAAATCCTAGATGCCGAACAACTTGAAGACGCCGTCAGATGGATAAACGGATGATTACTAATGAGTATTAACAAACCTTGTGACTCTGGCAATCAAACGTAACCAACATCACGGTAACCTCAAGTACAACCGGTAAACCAATATGCCCAGCAATAAGGTTGGGTTGTTTTAATGGTGGTAACGTCATGTTGAAGCTTGAAAATATTAAGGTCAGCTACAAGCTGACCGCTATTATCGCGGTTGCAATTGTTGGCTTATTGAGCTTACTGTTCATTGCAACTAGCGCGCTGAGAAGTAACTTAGTCGTAGAGCGTGAAGCGAGGTTGAACGCAGTTATCGATACTCTCCTCTCACAAATCTCACACCTTCAGAAAACACTCCCCGAAGACGAAGCTAAATCACAGGCGAAGATACTCATCAACAACACACGTTTTGACAGCAACAACTATCTTTTTGCTATCGATGAGTCTCGTTACACCATTGCCCATCCGATTCGCACTGATTTGGTTGGCAAACAGATGGGAAGCCCAGGAAAAGATACACAAGGCGAGTTTTGGTTCACTATGGTTGAACTTGGTAAAAATGGTCAACAAGGCACGTTGACATATCCTTGGCAGACTAACAGTGGAACACCCGCAGAGAAATTATCGGCAGTCCAAGGGTTTGCGCCGTGGCATTGGATTATCGGCTC
Organism: Vibrio anguillarum; assembly: GCF_001989995.2. Lineage (GTDB taxonomy): Bacteria > Pseudomonadota > Gammaproteobacteria > Enterobacterales > Vibrionaceae > Vibrio > Vibrio anguillarum. The sequence continues at coordinate 50,821 of NZ_JAHGUP010000054.1, read as the reverse complement.
AGGCATGCTCATCAATGACATTGAAGAGGCGATCAACAAACAGATCCTCAAGATGGGAGGAGCGACATTGGCAGTTGTGTTTGTGATGGCAACGCTTGGGGTGGTCATCAGCCGAGCCATCATTATGCCGTTAGAGTCAATTAAAGAAGTCATGAAAAAAGTGGCAAGCGGCGATTTAACAGCACAAGTCCCAGTAATGGGAGAAGATGAGATTGGCATTGTGGCATGTCGTATCAATGACAGCGTAAGCGCAGTGCGTTTAGCATTAATCGAGTCGGTCACCTCAGCAAACCTGCTTGCAGAGGCCGCCATTCGCATCGCTTCTTCTGCGGAAGAAACTAGCCAAGCGGTGACCAGCCAACGTGACCAATTAAGCCAGCTCGCAACCGCGATGAATGAAATGAGTGCGACTGTTGCCGATGTTGCAGGCCATGCAGAAGAGACCGCAAGAGACACATTGGATGCCAGCAAAGAAGCCGGCTTAGGCGATAAAGACGTGCATTCCAGTGTGGACAGCATTAAAGCGCTCTCAAAAGAGCTGGAAGTGGCCACTGAGCAAGTGCACAAACTCAAAGAAGGCGTGATGCAAATCAGTGAAGTTACCACAGTGATCAGCGGCATTTCTGAACAAACTAATTTACTTGCGCTAAATGCAGCGATTGAAGCCGCACGTGCTGGAGAACAAGGTAGAGGATTCGCAGTGGTCGCCGACGAGGTCAGAAATTTAGCTAGCCGTACTCATCATTCCACTGACCAAATCCAAACCACCATTAACCGCTTACAGCAACTGGCCGTTAGTACATCAAACGCGATGCAAAAAAGCCAAGATCTCGCTTATAACAGTGTGGAGCGGGCAGAAAATGCAGGCAGCGATCTTTCCTTGATCGTCAGTCATATTCAGCATGTGAGTGATAAAGCAATTCAAATCGCCACTGCGGCAGAAGAACAAAGTGCAGTGGCCGAAGAAATGAACCGTAACGTCAGTGGCATTAACGATTCGGCATTGGAGATGTCACAATCGGCAAACTATTTGGCAGAAGAGAGTGAAACCTTGGCCGCTCTTTCACGCCAATTAGACGAAAGAATGAAAAGCTTTAAACTCTAAGGTGTGATTTTACAAAAATAGGCCTCACCCACTGTATGGTGAGGCCTATTGTCATCAGTTTACCGACCATTGAGATAATGAACGTTTAAAGTCTTCATAGCCAAATTCATTCAGTTTCTGAAGCTCTCCTGTACTGCGTTGACAATACACGGAAGGCATTTTAAGGCCATTAAACCAATTCAATTTCACCATGGTATAGCCCGCGCTATCCATGATATGCAACCGCTGGCCAATCGATAATGGCTGTTCAAATGAAGCCACACAAAATTGATCACCCGCTAAGCAAGAACACGAGCCAATGACATACTCATGTTCACCGTTCGCACTCGCTTCTAAGATAGCCGCAGGCTCTTTGTAAATCAGTGTGTCTAAACGATGCGCTTCAGTTGCCGAATCAACAATCGCTGTTTTCATGCCATTTTCAACGATATCGACAACAGTCACCACTAAATCAGCCGTTTTCGTGATGATCGCCTCACCCGGTTCAAGATAAAGCTGAACCTGATGCTTTTCTGAAAAGGCCTTAAGCGCTAATGCTAATTTTTCTAGCGGATAACCAGGCCAAGTGAAGAACACACCACCGCCTAGGCTGACCCAATCTAACTTATCCAGATATTGGCCAAAACGCTCAGAGATCGAATCTAATAACGCAATGAACGCATCAGCATCTTTGTTCTCACAGTTCATATGGAACATCACGCCATTGATAGTATCGAACACTGAGTTATCAATATGGTCTGTTTGAACACCTAAACGAGAAAACTGACGTGCGGGATTGGCAAGATCTTGCCCAGCGTAACTCACGCCGGGGTTTAAACGTAAACCCAATGACGCCTTGCCTTCAACTAAATGACGGTAAGCGGCCAACTGGGATTGCGAATTAAAAATCATTTTATCGCAAATATCGGCCACTTCTTTAACATCAGCTTCACTGTAGCCAACGCTATAGGCGTGTGTTTCACCACCAAACGTTTCGTAACCTAATTTTACTTCAAATGGGCCACTGCTGGTTGTGCCATCCAAGTAAGGTTTGATGATGTCAAACACTCCCCAAGTAGAGAAGCATTTTAAAGCTAAGACGAGTTTGACGCCCGACATCTCTTTGAGCTGCTTCGCGATTTCTAGGTTCGCGATCAACTGTGATTCATCAATCATAAAATAGGGCGTTTGGAGTTCGCTTTTTTGCATCTATTTATCACTCTCAAATTGAAGAAAGCCGACACATCTGCATCGGCTTAACTATCGAAAACTCTTATTTTAGAATTTTAATCTCTGGTTGCCCGATATCGAGCTCTTGAACATGCCAATCCAAACCTAATTTCGGCATCGTTTCTAAAAACAGATCAGGGTCAAGCTGCTCTAGGTTAAACACGCCCGCTTGTGCCCAATGCCCTTGGAAATACTGCAATGCCGCAGTAATGGCAGGAACGCCCGTGGTGTAAGCGATGGCTTGGTGCTCTACATCATGGTATGCCACTTCATGGTCTGCATTGTTGTAGATAAAGACACTGCGCTGTTTACCGTCCTTCCAACCTTGCACCCAAGTACCAATACAAGTCAGGCCTTTGTAGCCTGGGGCCAAAGAGGTTGGGTCTGGCAGCATCGCTTTAAGCACTTGAAGTGGTTGAACCACAGTACCATCTTGCAGCGTCAATGGGTTTGGACTCAATAAACCAATATCACGCATGCAATTGAAATAGTTGAGATAACGATCGCCAAAACCCATCCAAAATTCAATACGTTTGGCCGGAATAAACTCTTTCATCGAACGCACTTCATCGTGCGACATGGAGTACACCTTGTGCTGGCCGCACTGAGGAAAATCAAATTCTAGCATTCGTGAATGGCAAGGAACACGCTGCCACTGCCCTTCTTCCCAATAGAAAGAGTCGCCTTGAATCTCTAACATATTGGTTTCTGGATCAAAGTTAGTCGCAAATTTCTTGCCGTGATCGCCTGCATTAATGTCCATCACATCAATACTGTCGATTTCGTCAAAGAGGTGCTTCACCGCATACGCGGCAAACACGCTAACCACGCCCGGATCAAAACCAGCACCGAGAATAGCGGTAATACCTGCTTGCTTAAATTTTTCACGAAATGCCCATTGAGGATCATACGCTTCAGGCACTTGTTGACCTTCAGAGCAAAGGTCAACAGCAACCGATGTATCTAGATAGGAAACCTTGGCTTGATAACAGGCTTCCATGATTGGCACGTTTACCCAAGGAGGGCCAGCGTTGATCACAAGATCAGGCTGGACTTCTTTAATTAATGCAACTAACGAGGCTACGTCATCCGCCTTGACGGTGCGTGCCTCAAGTTTTTTAGTTGGATCTTTAAGGTTATTTTTTCCTTTGATCGATTCAATGATCTTCTCGCACTTTTCAAGAGTACGAGAAGCAAGAACAATATCACCGAGTATGTCGTTGTTTTGGGCCGCCTTATGTGCGACAACCCAGCCAACGCCTCCCGCGCCAATTTGTAAAATAGACATGGTTGTTTGTATTCCTTTATGCCTTGGCTAGCTCAGAGGCTAGTACTTCAATCTTATTAAGTAATGCGTTGAAATCTGACAGTTGTAAGCATGGGTTTAAAATGGTAAATTTAAGCGCTGTTTTGCCATCCACAATCGTCTCGCCCAACACCGCAACACCACGTGTCAATGCTTCTAAACGCAACGCTTTGTTCAACTCGTCAAAATCTACCGCTTGTTTATCCACGGAACGGAATAACACGGTGGAGAGCGCAGGCTCTGCCAAGAGTTCAAAAGCATCGTGATGCTGAACTAAATCTGCCACTTGCAGTGTTTGTTCTAGCAGATGATCGTACATCTCACCCAAAGCCTTAGGGCCTACGTTTTGCATTGTCATAAACACTTTCAATGCATCAAAACGCTTGGTCGTAGAAATAGATTTATCCACCAAGTTTGGCAGTTCATCATGTTCACGGTTAAGGTAATCCGCATGATGCAGTAGATACTTGAAGTGACTTTTATCTTTGAGCAACACCGCGCCACAGCTGATCGTTTGGAAGAACAATTTATGGAAGTCGACGCTGACAGAATGCGCACGCTCAACACCTTGCAAACGTGCTTTATGGCTACTTAGAACCAATGCGCCGCCGTATGCTCCATCCACATGCATCCATAGATCATGTTGCTGTGCTACATCCGCGATCGTCGACAGATCATCAATCGCACCGTGATCCGTTGTGCCTGCTGTTCCAACAATAGCAAAAGGAATAAGACCTTCCGCTTTCGCTTGTGCAACAACCGCCTCCAGTTTGGTGACATCCATTGTGCCGTTTGGATTCGCATCAACCGCCAAAATGGCTTTCTCGCCCAATCCCATCCAAGAGGCCGATTTTTGCACGGTGAAATGCGATTTTTTCGAGCACACTATACGCAGCTTATCGGCATACTCAGGTAGGCCCAGCTTTTGAATAGAGTGGCCACTCAATTTATCGGCAATCCAGTCACGAGCTAACATTAAACCCATTTGGTTACTTTGCGTGCCACCACTGGTGAAAATACCATCCGACTGAGCGCCGAGTTCGTATTTTTCACACATCCAATCAATCACTTTCTGCTCAACATAGGTAGCAGAAGACGATTGATCCCATGAGTCCATAGACTGGTTTAATGCGCCAATCATCGCTTCAGCCACTACTGATGGCATCAAGGGTGGCGTGTGCAGATGAGCAATACAATCTGGGTGTTGAACGATAATGGAATTTTTGGCTACCAGATCTGCCATTTCAGAGATCACATCCTTCAATGGCGCATTTTTGTTATCCAAATCTACCGCGTAAATCGCTTCTTCAAGCTGCTTTGGATCCAAACCTGAATAAGGCGCTTTGGCTTGTTCAAAGACAGCTTTCATCGCAGAAGTGGCATGGTTCATCACAGCGGCAAATTCATTGCTACCCATTTCACCGGTTTGGATAAAATGCTTCTTCCACGCTTGGTTTTCTGGCTCTGGATCTTTCTCGCCGCCACCTGCAGCTAAAATCGCCGTTTCAAGAGTGCGCAGTGCAAAATCGATCTGCTCGAATGAGATGATAATCGGTGGTAAGAAACGAATAACGGATCCTTCACGGCCACCTTTTTCAACCATCAACCCACGCTCAAGTGCTGCGCGTTGGATAGCGAGTGTTAATTGGCCATCGGCCATTGGCTCGCCAAATTTGTTCATTTCACCGTTTGGTTTACGAATTTCAAGGCCGAGCATCAAACCTTTGCCACGAACTTCAGCAATACAATTCACTCTGCGTTGAATGGCTTCAAGACCTTGGCGTAGGTACTGACCCGCGACATTAGCGTGTTCAACGAGGTTATCACGTAAAATAATTTCTAACGCTTTCGCACCAGAAACCATGGCCAATTGGTTACCACGGAACGTGCCTGTGTGCTCACCCGGTTTCCAAGTATCGATCTCTTTCTTGAACACAAGAATAGACATCGGTAGACCACCACCAATGGCTTTAGATAAGCAAAGAATATCAGGACAAATACCAGACTCTTCAAATGCAAAGCGGTAACCCGATTTACCCACGCCACATTGAATTTCATCGAAAACTAATAAAATACCGTGTTCATCACAGATACGGCGTAGCTCACGCAGCCAGAATGCTGGAGCGGGAATGACGCCTCCTTCACCTTGAACAGGTTCAACAATAATGGCCGCCGGTTTCATGATGCCTGCTTCGTCATCGTTCAGCAGACGTTCGATGTAGCGAATGCTCGCTTTGGCACCTTCATCGCCCCCTAAACCAAACGGGCAGCGCAAGTTGTATGGGAATGGCATAAAATGCACATCCGACATTAACCCTGTGCGACGAGCTTTAGTATTCAGGTTGCCCATCATGCCCATCGTACCGTTGGTCATACCGTGGTAAGCACCGCGAAACGCAAACATGGTGTTACGACCCGTTGTCTGCTTCACCAGCTTGATAGCCGCTTCAACGGCATCCGCACCAGAAGGTCCACAAAATTGAATCGCGGAATTTTTTGCAAACTCTTCAGGCAAAAATGCTTTTACTTGCTTGATGAATTTGTCTTTAGCGTGCGTTGTCATATCCAATGTCTGATATGGCAGACCTGAATCTAACTGCTCTTTCAGTGCTTGATTGATCTCAGGATGGTTATACCCAAGCGCCAACGTTCCCGCACCCGCTAAGCAGTCGAGGAAAATTTGTCCGCGCGTATCTTCTACTAACGCACCATAAGCTTGCTTGATGGCAATCGGTAGACGGCGTGGGTATGAACGAACTTCAGATTCATGCTCAATTTGATCGAGTAGAATTTGGTCCGGTGTGAGATCATAAATACCTTCAACAACAGGTACCTGAGATGAAAAAATGTTTGCGATAGTGTTATCGACTTCAAAGGCTGTGCTCATTTCCCTTCCCCTTGAATGTGAAAATTTCCGCCTATTTCCTTGGTTTGGTTTGAATATAAGGAAATATGACATAGCAATAAGCTCCGTATTAGCCAAAAGGCAAAAACGGAAATTGGTTCATCGTCTTCGATGAAAGATTACTAAATCAGAGAATCAAGGTTCGGTGATAGAACTGTCTTCAAGCACAGGGCATAGAGGAAGTACAAAGCTGATTAACGTCAGTGTGTTAAGTGATGATGAGTTCAATGTTGGGTTTCCCATTCACATGCAGCTCCCGCTGCAAGAGTATCCCGTCTATCAACAAAAGGACTTGCTGATACCTACCCTACGTAATGTCACAATCAGCCTGAATGGTCATTACGCGTGTCCCCCAGAAGCTACTGTCCGAGATTGGTGCGAAAAATATCAAAAAATAATTACGCTGGCAATAATTTTCAATAAATCGATAAAAACTTAAATTTTCTATTGATTAAGAATATTGATAAATCAAATGGTTAGTTTATAAAATGAATCAGCCCTCGTATTACGGAGGGCTGATTATTCTTATGCGTTTTTTGGCAAAGATAAACGAAGCAATATATAGCCTACAATCGCGGCAGTGGTTGAGCCCATTAATATACCGAGCCGTGCAAACGTATCAAATTCAGCATTGGTCGGTCCAAAAGCCAATGACGAGATAAAAATCGACATTGTAAAGCCAATACCACATAGCACTGACACGGCAAAAATATGCTTGAAATTGATCCCTTCAGGCAATTTAGCGACACCGAGTTTCACCGCAGCCCAACTGAAGGTAAAAATACCCAATGGCTTACCAATAAATAGGCCAAGAGCCACGCCCAAAGGCAACATTGACGTGAGGCTAGATATGGAGATCCCTTCCAGTGAAATCCCGGCATTGGCAAATGCGAACAATGGCAGAATACCAAAAGCGACATACGGGTGTAGCGCATGCTCAAGATGCTTTAGCGGAGAATATTCGCCTTTATCACCTTTCAGCGGAATAGCAAAACCAATCACTACACCAGCCAAGGTTGCATGAACACCAGATTTAAGTACGGCAAACCATAAAATCGCACCGACAATTAAGTAAAGGCTGATTTTGGTAACATGCTTGTTGTTTAGTATAAAAAGCACACCAGTCATTAAGAAACCGACGGTTAACGCAATGGTAGAAAGATCACCGCTATAAAATAGCGCAATAATGACCACAACCCCTAAGTCATCAATAATCGCAAGCGCCAGCAAGAACACTTTTAAGCTGATCGGAACACGTTTACCCAATAGCGCCATAATACCTAGCGCAAACGCAATATCAGTGGCCGCTGGGATCGCCCAACCTTGAATCGCTTGTGCATCACCAGCCGTAAACAGCACGTAAATTAATGCTGGAGCAAGCATGCCGCCGACGGCTGCAATGGCTGGGAAAATAGCCGTTTCTTTGGATTTAAGAGCACCTTCCAACAATTCACGTTTGACTTCTAAACCAATCAACAAAAAGAATACGGCCATTAAGCCATCATTGATCCAATGCGACACTGACATTCCAAACATGTAGGAATGTAAAAAAGATTGGTAAACATCATTTAGCGGTGAGTTAGCAATCATCATTGCAATTGCAGCAGCAATAACCAGCAAAATACCACCTGCTGATTCCATCTTGAAAAAGTCGCGAATCACATCACTCATGATATCGTCCTTATAGTTATGCATGTTAATAAATCATTAACAAATGAATATGACAGAGTTTATACAGTAGCTGATAGAAGTAAAAATCGCTTGTTCAGATATTAAGAATCGGAATTTCCGAGTCAAGAATAACAATACAACGTATATTCCTTGGTTTTCACTATTTTCCCATTGCTGATTGGTTTTTATACATAACAATTTTACAACAAAATAAAAAAGGATCACAAAAACACAAAAGGCCAAGAACAACTTGACCTTTAGATTCCGAAAATATTTGAACTTAGTTGCTCGTTAGTTGCATGAAACCCGCCACCTTATGACTACCATCGGTGATAATGGGGCCTTCCCAATAAGGGATCAGAAAGGGTGACCACAGATCGCGATTCACCGCTTTCGTCACCAGATGAATATTATATTTAGGGATGTTTACCACCCATTGTAACGGGATGTCACGCTCATTCTCCGACGCGGCAGAAACGACAGGAACTAAATCAATTTCATCAGCAGATAGTGCGATCGTGGTGCCCGAATCTTTCACAATTGCCCCAAACAAATAGGGCTCTTGCTGAAAATAACGATAGCGATTAACCAATAAGGTTGTTTTGCTATCGAGTTTAACGAACAACTTATCCCATCCCTGTTTAGCGTTAGGCAGTAGATTATTACCCCACTCCTTGCTCAGCCATGCATTACCTGTGACTTGAATAGGTTGAGAGTTAACACCTAAGTTGAGCACACCTTTGACCTGCAAAAACGGTGCTTGGAGACTATATGAGGCTAAAGAAAGTGAATCATGCTTTTTTTGGTATCCCTGCTGACCAGGTAATACAAATGGCCCGGAAAGGTTATTTTTTAATGAGAGTGAAAACGTGTCCGTCGCTACATCTAATACTCCAGGAAATGGAGTCGTCCCCGGTGCGCGCCAGTTCCAATTATCAATCCACATTTTAAACGGCTTTAATTCTAAGCCGGCTTGACCAATTCCGCCCCGCGCAATCCGCTGTTCACGCCAGACTTCATTCTTTGAAGAGATCACCACATAAGCAAGATAAAGCTGAGGACTAAGCCATCCATTGGCATCTCGAGCTTCATTAGCGAGACGAAAATAACTCCACTGGATCCCATATTGCTGCCCATGTTCATCACTGACATTCGCAAAGTAATGCCACCACTCATGTTCAAAACCTTGATGAAAATTGAAATCTTGAGGAAGTCGTACCGGGCGATTAGGAAGCACGAACTCGAACGGGTGCTCCTTCGATATTGATGATGTATCCATTTGCTTAGAAGCTGTTTCAGAAACAGCATATTCTGAAATCGTTTGCTGTGCCTGCCAATACTGGTGCCACGAATAGAGGCCGAACAATACAGCAATCAACAAAGAGCACAAAAGTACGAGGTATCGTTTCATCATTTATAACGCGTCTCTAAATGAGCTAATCGGTGGCCTTCTGACCAAACGAATAACCGGGATTGCACCTGCGCACATCAAGGTCACCATCGCCCATGCTGCCGTTTTCAAATACTCCCCGGGGATCAACTGCAGTTGGATTGTCCAACCAAAGGATTGTTTAATCACGATGTCCACCACAAGACGAGCGAGTGCAAGCCCTAACGGCATTGCAATCACGAGCGCTATCGCCCCAAAAACACACAACTGCAAGCTGCCAATCACCACCAGCTCTTTACCAGAAACACCCAAACAACGCAGTAGCGAAACATGTCGCTGACGGGAAACCTCTCCGGCTAACGTAGCAAAGAAAATACCACACACGGCAATCAACAAAGTAATACGCCCGAGCGTATCGGCGATGGAAAAGGTTCGGTCAAATACTCGCATCGCTTGATTGTGGATGTGGTTGTTATCAAATACTCGTTCATCACCAAGCCTAAATACCGACTCTAAGCGATTTTTCAAGCCTTGATCATTCACACCATCGCGCAAAATGACCCCTAGCGCCACATTCCCTTTCCCTGCAAATGCAAATAGCCAATTTTGATGTGACAATAAAACTTGATGGTAAGGGTTACCATAATCGTAATAAACCCCCGCGACTTGCCACTTTTGGCCCAAAGGCTCAGAAAGGTCAATAAAATCACCAGGCTTAATGCCTAATTTAAGCGCCATGGATTCACTGATCATCAAACTCTTTGAATGGTGTAAATCATACCAATAGTTAGGAACAGCAAGTTTAACCGTCAACGAGTCTAACTCACCATCGGAGATACCCGTGCTGACCACTTGCAATGCACTTTTGTCAGTGGCGAAATCTTTTTCCCAACGCCACCAAACATCATTGACCTCAGGCTGCGCTTTCAACCAACTGCTCATTCTTGATGCAGAACTGTTGGTAGGATAGACATAAATATCGGCCGCTAAACGTTGGTTTAACCATTTTTCAGTAGTATCGCGAAAGCTACCGACCATGGTTTCAATACCAATATTCGCCGCCATAGCAATCATAAATGCCATAGTTGCGACACCGCGATAGCTCATACTTGCGGCTGCATCGGCAAAGAACCAACGCGCTTTTACCCAAGCGAGTGAGTAGGAAAAACTGTTGAACAGCGTCCAAATAAGATAAGGCGTAAACAGCGCAACACTGAGTAACATCAACGCAATAATTGCAAAACCAGAAAGTTGCGTTTGTGGAACTTGATACACGGCAATCGCCGCGACAGTCAATGCGCAAGCAACAAGGGCTTGCAGGCGAAATTCTGTGCCAGCAAATCGAAGCAAAGAGAGACGAGCCGAAAGACGAATAGGCTGCGATTTTAGCAACCGGACGAGGGGCCAAGCGCACGCCGCAAATGCACCAATCAACGCCATGGCTAAACTGTAACTACTCCACTGCCAATTCCAGCTAATCGATAAACCGACATTAGCATCATACAAGTCACCCAAACTGGCTGAAACCGCTGGGATAAGTTGATTGGCCAATAATAACCCCAATCCGTTACCGCATATCCAGCTAAGCAGGACCATGCCAAACAACTCAATCACCAATGCTTGGGTAAGCTGCCAGCCAGAAACGCCCGCTTGCCGTAATAACCCGACTAAAGGTTGGCGCTGGATTAAAGATAAAGACATGGCTTGGTAGAATATGAATAGCCCGACCAAAAATGCCAACATACCCATTGCATTGAGATTGAGATGAAAAGCACGCGTGAGTGATTCCAGCTCAGTGCGAGAACTACGGACTAGCGTCAAACCATTAGGTAAATTATCTTTTAGTCTTTTCAGTTTCTCTGGCGGCATATCACCACAAGCAATAACAGATAAGCCCGAACTTTTCTTGAGCATTCGCACCAAGGATAGATCCGCAATAACGCGTGTGCCGTTGATGAGATCTTGTTGATCGATCTGAATAGGACCTAACTTTGATTCATCATCAAGCACGATAAAATCACCCGTTTGCCAACCTTGGAGACGAGCGAGATCAACACTCACCAAAATAGGATACGGCGGATTCATCAATGATAATGTCGAAAATTCCGATAAAGGAAGGCCGCTATTGGTTGGCAACATCGCGACGGGATCAAGCCCAATCAGCGAAATATCCGTGCCATTTTTTGTCGTCAAACGATGGTTTTCAAAAGGAGCGCACTGAGAAAATCCATCACGGCGCAACTGAATATAGAAACCTTGGGGGATTTTATTGGCAATATGCTTGGAACGAATACGATAAGGTAATGGATTAGAAAACAGCTTTTCGCCATGTTCATAACTTTGACGAGCATGCTGGTTGATGGCCGTCACTCCCACCAACAATGAAACGCCAAGCGTTAAACCCAGCCATACTAGGATGATTTGTAAAGGATAACGCCGATAATGACCAAGTAGCGCCTTAACTACGGGCCATAACATGCAACAACCCTCCTTGTAAACGTACGCGACCATCCATATGCTGCGCGACTTTTTCACTGTGCGTCACCAATAATAACGTGCAATCCAACTGGCGAGTTAAGGTCGTCAATAAACGCATCACCGCCTCGGCATTACGCTCATCAAGACTACCGGTTGGTTCATCTGCTAATAAAATCTTAGGCTCCATGTACAAGGAGCGCGCGATCGCAGCACGCTGCTGCTGCCCACCAGAAACCTCTTCAGGGTATCGGCCTAGCAACGGCATTAAATCAAGCGAAGAAAGAATTTGACGCAGTAAACCTTGGTCTTCCGGCATTCCTTTCAACTGACGACAAAAGCGAATATTATCCGCGAGATTGAGGGTGGGAAGAAGATTAAACTGCTGAAATATATGACCAATGTTATTTCGGCGATAAGCGGTACGCTTATTTTCTGACGTGTCATGCATGGCAAAACTTGGAAACCAAATTTCGCCAGAATCGACAATATCTAATCCGGCAATAAGGTTGAGTAATGTACTCTTACCCGAACCACTTTCACCCATCAATGCGATTTGGTCGCCTCGGTTTAATGTTAACTCTGCCCCCTGTAGCACGGGATGAAATTCATCGCCATCTAGATAGCCTTTACACAGGTTGGTCAGCTGTAACATCAAATCGCTCGCAATCGACTAAAATTGGATTGTGAATCTACACTAATTCTCCTGCAGTAGAAAGCATTTTGGATACCGGATCACATTATGTGCATCAAATTGCACCACCTAACTGCGTTGTGTCTAATTTTCAATCAAATTTCGCATCCACTTCTTGCTTTTCATTCGATAAAGAGAACCGCCCCATTTAATCAACTCTTCAACGAGAAACAATAAATAGATGGCTTCAGGCTTAGCCCCAAGCACAATCGCACAAAATGCGGCTAACGGAATACCGATCAGCCACTGCGCGACTAAATCTTGATAAAGACAAAACTTTACGTCACCGCCAGCTCGCAACACGCCAACAATCACCGTCATTGGAATGGAACGTAAAATGATGCCAAGGCTCAGTATCACGATAAACTCTTCAGATAAAGCACGGGTTTCATCCGTCAAGGCGGTGAAAGAGTTCAGGATAGGGATCTGCACCACATACAAAGCGGCAGCGACAACCACGCCCACAAGAAGGCTGATGATAGTTAAGCCCAAGGCTTGATAATAAACGGCATCGTACTGCTTAGCGCCAAGTTGGTTACCGACTAAAACCGCAGCCGCATTCGACATCCCAATCAGTAAACTCAATGAAATTGATTCTACTGGCGTCATCACCGATAACGCAGCTAAGCCTTGCACACCACTCTGCCCCATGATGGCATGATAGACAAATAAACCGCCTGCCCATGCTAGGAAATTAAAGGTAGTTGGCAACGAAAGCTTCAAAAAACGAGAAATGGTAGGCCATTCAATGATGGCTCGGATATCGTCAATTCCAAACGCTAACAGATGTTTCTTGGCATAGAGGTAACCGTATAAACACGCGACTTCAATAAAACCACTGAGCACGGTAGCAATCGCCGCACCTTCGATTCCCATCGCGGGAAAACCCAATTTGCCGAAAATCAGCACCCAGTTTAAAAACACGTTTAAAACAATACCAATACCGCTAAAAAACGTGCTGAGCCCCGGTTTATGCATCGCTCGCAGCCCTACCGCCATACCACTGACGCAAGCTACAGCAAACATACTGAGTGAGGTAATAACCAAATATTGGCTACCTAGCGCATTAACGGTCTCGGAATCCGTGGTTAGTGCCATGATTTGACTTGGAAACAGTAAAAATAGTGCCACCGTCATTACAGCAAATAGGTTAGCGACTAACCACGTAAGTGCCGTACTTTCTCGCACGCCCTGTTTGTTTCCTGCGCCCCAATACTGAGCTGTTAACAGTGCGCCTCCGGTTGTCACGCCCACTAGCATGATGGTGGTGACAAAAGTTGCTCTAGCGGCAACGCCTACCGCAGCAATTTCCGCCTCACCTAATTGCCCTAGCATCAAAACATCCACTAGACCGCGGCTAGAAAACATAATACTTTGCAAGGTGATCGGCAGAGCGATAGCCATTAAGCGACGGAAAAAATCGCCTCTTGTATGTAACACGATTTGCGAAAAAACAGACAACCGATCACCTCAAATTCAACACATTGATAGCACAGGAAAAATGAAGTCGCTATTATACGTCTGTGAGCATAATCTAACCATCTTATTTGAAGGGACCGTCATGAAAAAAGTGTTAGTACTCGGCGCATCAGGCTATGTCGGCTCACAACTGCTACCTTTGCTATTAGCGCAAGGTTTTCAAGTAACGGCCGCAGCTAGGCACATTGACTACTTAACCTCACGTGCCATATCTCATCCCAACCTTACCTTGCGTTATTTAGACCTTACCGATAAAGAGGCGACACTTGCGCTTATCCCACAATTTGAACTGGTTTATTTTTTAGTGCACGGTATGGCGCAAGGACATGATTTCGTCGACTATGAATTGTCGTTAGCGGAAAACGTTAAACAAGCCCTTGAGGTTAGCCAGGTCAAACACCTGATCTACTTAAGTGCGATTCAGCCACAAACCGGAAACTCAGAGCACCTCAAAGCACGGAAAATGACAGGCGATCTACTTAGGAAAAGTCCTGTACCAGTGACCGAGTTAAGAGCCGGTGTCATTCTTGGACCGGGATCAGCCGCATTTGAAATCATGCGTGATTTTGTTTACAACTTACCGATGCTCATCACGCCCAAATGGGTTGATTCCAAAGCAAATCCGATAGCGCTGGAAAACCTCAATCATTATCTACTTGAATTAGCGAAGGAACAGCCCGTTGCCCACCAATTGTTTGAAGTCGGTGGGCCTGACACCCTCTCCTACCGCGAACAATTTGCCATTATTTGTCAGGCAACGCAGAAACCTTTTCGGTTATGGTCTACCCCACTATTAACTCCAAAAACGGCTTCTTACTGGCTAGGTCTTGTCACCTCCGTCCCCTCTAATATTGGCAGAGCACTACTTGCCGGTTTAGATCATGATTACATTGCCGACTCACAAGCCATTGAAGCACGCTATCCTCAAAGACTGATCTCATATCGTGACGTTGTCACCAAAATAATCGAGCATGAAGGTGAATTTACACGCTCGCAGGTGTGGGGATTTGATCCAAGTGCCCTACAGCGTTGGCAACCCGGTTTTGGCTACTATCCTAAACAGGCAGGAGCAACGATTCAGACCAGCGCTTCTGCTGAGGTTTTATGGGATGTTATCCGAACCATAGGCAGCCGCCAAGAAGGCTATTTTTTTGCCAATGCACTATGGCGTACACGCGAATGGCTCGATCTTTTATTCGGTGGTGGCAAACCTGTGCGCCGCTCTCCTTGTGGCCCGGAACTGAAAGTTGGCGATTTTATTGATTCGTGGAAAGTGATCCGCTGCCAACCTCAACAGTTTTTGTCTCTTCTTTTTGGGATGAAAGGCCCAGGGTTAGGGCGATTGGAATTTACCATTAAAGATCTAGGCGAAACGCGAGAACTCAATGTGACCGCATGGTGGCACCCCAAAGGATTCTTAGGGTTACTTTACTGGTTCGCGATGATGCCTGCCCACCTTTTTATTTTTAATGGCATGGTCAAAGCCATCGTCAAAAAGGCACAAAAAAAGAGCTAGCGAAATCGCTAGCTCTGCAACTTATTGGGTTTCAATTCCATACTAATCAATAGGAAAGCCTAATGGAATTTCAGCCAATTGCACGCCATGGTTGCTTGGGTATATCAAATACTCACCATGATATTTCACATTCGACTTATAATCGGTACGTTTATGCACCATAAAGCCAGCACTACTGGCCTTTTCGACGAAATCAGCATGATGGCCCCGCACAAACCAGTTCATCGGCTTCACGAGCAGTTCACCATCAAAGCATGATTCACACTGATTTGCGCACAAAGCCAATGAGTTTTGCCCATCGGTAAAAAGCTGTAATTTGCCTTCATTCACCAATGGATCACATGTTGTCACTTCCCAGTGAGCCGCTTCCATGAATTCCAAAAACGCGTCAATTTTCTTATCGGTAATGATGTTATCCGCGTCTTGCGCAAAAAACTTACCGTAAAATGCTGAGATGCGTTTGAAGATAAACAGTAATTCAGATTGGTTGCCTTTCGAACGTCCAGCTTTCTGCCAACGATTTAAATCATCCACTACACAGCGATGGAATCGTTGTGCTTTCAATGCCTTACTCACCCAATGCACCAAAAAGTGATTATTAGCTAAAGGCGCATTCACCAGCTTATTCGCTTGGTGTTCTGCTGTTAACTCTTGCAGCGCTGTATTCACTACACGTTGAATTTCGAGGTAATACTCTGACATTACGCCTTTCTTCCTAATGTCCAATAAAAAAGAGATGAAAGTACCGAGCACGCCGTCATGACCACAATCATCGGCCACTCAACATCACTAGGCATCATCGCGACAATCGCTGCAACCACTGAGCCTGTGCCAAAACGCAACGTTCCAGCCAGTGAAGAAGCGGTACCCGCCATTTTCGGATAACCACTTAACAATAATCCCATTGAATTACTGCCTATCGTTGACAATGTACCAATAAAAAGCACCACAAAAGGCACAATACCCCATAAACCAAGGTTGAGTAACCACGCGATAAATAGCCCGATACCTGCGCACAACTGAATCAATAAACCAAAGCGTAGCATGGCGTGGGAACCGACTCGTTTCACCATTCGACCATTCAAGCTGGTCATGATAATCATCGCGACGATATTGAGGCCAAACAGGTAACCAAATTGATCAGGATCGACTCCATAAATATCAATATAGACAAAAGAGCCTGCGGTCAAAAAGGCAAACATACCAGCGAACGAGAAAGCACCAGAAAAAACAAGCCCCATCGCGACTGGGTTACGGCTTAACTGCACATAGTTGCGAATGGTATTTCGAAAGCGCAGCGGTTGACGATTTTCTGCACTGAGTGTTTCTGGAATTTTCCAAACCACGAGAGCAATCACCACCGCGGCAAAAATAGCCAACACCCAAAATATCGAACGCCAACCAAACCAAATGGCCAAGTGTCCACCAATCATCGGCGCAGCTAACGGGGCAACGGTCATCACTAAGGTGACAAAAGACATGGCGCGGGCAAAATCTTCGCGATCAAACATATCACGCACCACCGCTTGAATAACCACAGCCGCCGCTGCTCCAGCAAAACCTTGCGCAGCGCGAACATACGTTAACGCTTCAATACCTTGCGTAGTCGCACTCACAGTGGCAGCAATACCAAACAGTAATACGCCGATCAGCAGCACTGGGCGACGGCCATAACTGTCGGCCAGCGGGCCATGCAATAGTTGGCCTATCGCAAAACCAGCGGTATAAGCAGTCAGCGTCATTTGTACCGCTCCAGCACTCACACCGAGATCTTTAGCAATCGCTGGCATGGCTGGCAGATACATATCAATCGCCAGCGGCGTTAATGCGCCAATCGCGCCTAATACTAAGAAGAGTAAAAAACTAATGTGCGGCGTATTATTCGCTGTAACAGGTTGAGATGAAGTCATAGTTCTCCAGATAAATAAGAAATGAAGTTGCAGTAAAGCTAGGCCGTTCAAGCCCCAATAGAAGCCACTTCTTGGTCAGTCAAATAACGGTATTCACCGGGCTCTAGTGCCTCATCTAGCACAATATGACCAATGCGCTCACGGTGAAGGCCAACCACTTTATTGCCTAAAGCAGCAAACATGCGTTTAACTTGATGGTATTTGCCTTCATGAATGGTCAGTAAACATTCATTCTCACCGACGACTTCCAATTGCGCAGGCAAGGTTGGCTCACGCTCATTACGCAGTTCAATACCCGTTAAGAATTGTTCGACATAATTCGCTTCAATAGGATCGGCAAGCCAGACACGGTAGGTTTTGTCGCATTTGTGTTTTGGCGAGGTAATGCGATGAGACCATTGGCCGTCATCGGTGATCAGAACCAAACCTGTGGTATCGACATCCAAACGTCCTGCAAAATGCAAGTCTTGAACATTCACTTCATCGAGCAAAATAAATGCCGTATGATTGAAGCCGTCTTCATGTGAGCAAACGTAGCCAGCGGGTTTGTGTAACATGATATAGCGCGGGCCATGCAAGATTAACTCACGACCTTGCCACTCCACCTCACACTCCTGCGTCACCTGCAATGAACCACTTTTTTGCATCTTACCATTTACTGTGACATCACCACTTTTGATGATCTTGGTGGCTTCTTTACGTGTCGCACCTAACGCATCACACAAAAATTTATCTAACCGCATGATTACCTCATCTAAATCAAGTCAGGTATTATACGCAGCTAAAATGAAATAGTTGATCTATTTCACTGTTTTTATCCAGCGTTCAACAAGAGACAACGCGAGTTATGTACACACTTCGTCCTTATCAATCGGACTCGGTCAAAGCCGTGATCCACTATTTTCGTCATCACACTACGCCCGCCGTAATTGTACTACCGACGGGGGCAGGAAAAAGTTTGGTTATTGCTGAGCTGGCAAGGCTTGCCAAAGGACGAGTCTTAGTACTAGCGCACGTGAAAGAACTGGTAGAGCAAAACCATGCCAAATATGAGGGCTACGGTTTGCAAGGCGCGGTATTTGCGGCAGGTTTAGGACGAAAAGAGACCGATCAACAGGTCGTCTTTGCTTCGGTACAATCCGTGGTGCGCAATTTAGATGCCTTTAAAAATCAATTTTCATTACTGGTGATTGATGAATGCCACCGCGTACCGGATGAGAAAAGTAGTAGTTATCAAAAGGTGATCACCCATTTAAGCGAGCTCAACCCGGGGATTAAAGTGTTGGGGTTAACCGCTACGCCTTATCGTTTAGGCATGGGCTGGATTTATCAATACCATACTCGCGGCCAAGTGCGCAGTGAGGAGCCTCGCTTCTTCCGTGACTGTATTTTTGAGCTACCGATCCGTTATCTGCTCGATGAAGCTTTTTTAACGCCAGCGCGAATGGTTGATGCCCCCGTGCTCAGTTACGATTTTTCGCAGCTAAAACCAGCCAATACCGGGCGCTACAAAGAAGCCGAACTCGACATGGTGATTGAGCAATCGAAACGTGCCACACCACAGATTGTTCAACAAATCATCCAACTAGCACAGCAAAAACAGGGAGTAATGATCTTTGCGGCCACCGTTCGCCACGCCCAAGAAATTGTGCAATTACTGCCCAATAACGAAACTGCCATCGTCATTGGTGACACGCCGACCACTGAACGCGACACCATCATCAAGCAGTTTAAACAGCGCCAAATCAAATTCTTAGTTAACGTGTCGGTATTAACCACAGGTTTTGATGCTCCGCATGTTGACCTGATTGCGATTTTACGCCCCACCGAGTCCATCAGTTTATATCAGCAAATTGTCGGACGTGGGCTACGCTTATCCGCAGGAAAAACCGAATGTTTGGTATTGGATTATGCGGGCAATAACTATGATCTTTATCAACCAGAAGTCGGTGAGCCAAAGCCCGATCCCAACAGTGAAATTATTACCATTCCCTGTCCGGCCTGCGGTTTTAATAACAACTTTTGGGGTAAACTCGATGCCGCTGGTTTTTTGCTTGAACACTATGGTCGACGTTGCCAAGGCTATTTTACAGACGAAGAAAGTGGCGAACGAGAACACTGTGGTTACCGTTTTAGAGCAAAATATTGCGGTGAGTGCGGGGCTGACAACGATATCGCCGCACGTATCTGCCATGAATGTGACGCAACACTGGTTGACCCTGATAAAAAGCTCAAAGAAGCACTCAACCTCAAAGATGCATTGGTTTTTGAATGTATCGAAATGGATTTGAATGTACATAAAGATGCAAGTGGAAAAGCGCAACTGCGCGTTACCTATCGTGGTGAGAACGATGCGCAAGTCCACGAATTTTGGCCACTAACCACCAAGAAACAGAAACAGGTGTTCCACGACCAATTTGTGCGACCACACCTAGCCGATAAGCATCGCCCTTTTGATCAATCTTCACCAAGCAAAGTGGTGGCTCATCAACACCGTTTTCGTCCACCACAATTTGTCATTGCGCGAAAAGTGGGACGATTTTGGAAAATGCGCGATAAGATTTTTGAAGATGAGCTACAAAACCGATGATTCACTTTCTATTCATGTAAGGTCATTTATACTCTGTTTATCTTATTACAGGGGGCGCAACATGTTGTTCAAAAAGGGTAAAGCTTTCGCACGCTTACTGCTGCTCTCATCATTATCCTTACCCACTTTAGCTGCAAGCAGTGATGTACACGATTGGGTTCAAGACACTTATAAGCCAGGAACCAAGGTAGAGATTGATGAGGATCAAGACGAGGTCTACGCGGCAGTTCAAAAAGGTTTAATTCATCCATTGTCTGAGCTTTATGCCACGATAGATAAAGAACTCAATGGCCGAGTTATCAAAGTAGAGTTAGATGAAGATGATGGTGAATGGGTCTACGAATTAAAACTGATGCATGACAACCGAGTTATCCGCGTAGAATATAATGCAAGCACATTAGAACTAATGGCTATTCGTGGCAGGAACCTACGCGACATCATCAAAAAATAGAGAATAACCATGAAAATATTGGTAGTCGAAGACGATCCTCGTCTTGGGGAACAAATTGTAGAAGCGCTTGAACAGACCGGCTGGGTGCCTGAATTATCACAAGATGGCATTGATGCACTCTATCGCGCCACATCAGAAGAGTGGGATGTGATTGTGCTCGACCTCGGTTTACCCAAGCTCGATGGGCTCACCGTATTGAAAGGCATTCGAGATGAAAACATTAATACGCCTATTGTGATCCTCAGTGCAAGAGACGGTTTGACTCAACGAGTCGAGGGCTTAAATGCAGGAGCAGATGATTACCTCACCAAACCATTTGAGATGGTGGAATTAACCGCTCGTATCCGCGCACAACTGCGCCGAGCATCAGGTAACGCTTCCCCTGTGATGCAAATCGGTGACTTAAGCCTTGATACTCGAACCTCTAAAGTGATGTGGCAAGGTCAAGCGGTGAGCTTGACGGCACTGGAATACAAAGTGGTTGCCTACTTCATGCACAATGCCGACAAAGTCATTTCACGGACTGAACTGGTGGAACACATCTACAAACAAGATTTCGATAGAGACTCCAACACCATCGAAGTGTTTATTGGCCGCATCCGTAAAAAAATCAATAACAACATTATCAAAACCGTGAGAGGACTGGGATACCAGCTTAATGCAAAATAAAACCTCGGCCTTAAAGCGCCTCAGTTTAAAAAGTCGTTTACTGCTCGCGGCAACGTTTTGGTTAGGTACCATGATTTTAGCGGCGGGAATTGGCATTCCCACACTGATCAAAGACTACCTAGTCAATGATGTGCAAAGTCAGCTACGCTTAGCGATGGATGAAATCACGGCGAACTTGGAAGCGACACCGCAAGGGAATCTAGTACTGTCGTCGCGCCTTTCAGACCCTCGTTTTAGTCAACCCTACAGCGGCCTTTATTGGACGGCCTCAAGCCATGATCAATCGCTTCGTTCTCGCTCATTGTGGGATAAACGCCTTATCAGCGAAAAACATGGCTTGAAAAACATCGTCAAAGGCGCAAGAGATGAAAAACTGATCGTCATTGAACAAATCATCTACTTACCAGATTTCCCTTCTCCTATCACCATTACCATCGGTCTTGATGAAGCGCCATTACAAGACACTTTAAACAGCGTAATTAGCCAATTGTGGATGATACTAGGTCTGCTCTTCAGTGGTGTATTGGTGCTGATTGGCTTGCAAGTCAGTTGGTCATTACGGCCGTTAGGGAAAATGCAAAAAGAGCTGGCCGCATTGCGCAAAGGTCAACAAGCCAGTCTCAGTGACGAGTACCCAAAAGAAGTCTTTCCGTTAGTCAATGATTTGAATGCACTGTTATTCCACTATCAAGAATTGCTTGAACGTGCACGTAATCATGCAGGCAATCTCTCTCACGCTTTAAAAACGCCGATTTCTGTACTGCGCAATGAGATCGATCATCTTGATTTCGCACAACAGCAGAAACTCAGAACACCGATTGAACAGTTACAAAAGCAGATTGACTACCATCTAGGCCGCGCGCGCATGGCTGGCTCAATGAATATTCTTGCGGTAAAAGCCAATCCAAGCGAACGGGTAGATGCTATTTCTATGGCATTTGACAAAATTTACGCACAGCGTGAAATCACGTTAGTTAATGAGTTGGATTCTGATCTAGAGGTTGCCGTTGACCCAACCGATCTCGACGAGATGCTCGGCAACCTACTGGAAAATAGCTACAAATGGGCAGCTTCTTTGGTTCGAGTTCACGCAAAAAATCGAGAAGAAGGCTGGGTAGAAATCCACATTGAAGACGATGGCCCAGGTATTGCTGAGCAAGATCTGGCTAAAGCGGTACAACGTGGCGTGCGCTTGGACGAAACAACCTCTGGATCTGGGCTTGGGTTGAATATTGTCAGTGAAATGGCGCACAGTTATCGCGGCACGCTAACCCTATCGACTAGCACCATGGGGGGGTTAAAAGCGGTGCTGACTTTTCGTTCGGTTTAATGGACGAAATCGAACTCGACATTAAGCAATAAAGACTGTCACGGTCCTTCGTAACACTGCAATAAATCGATGCTGCAAGGGATTTTCTATTGCCCCATCTTAGATAGAGTGCTAGTATCCGCGCTCGTTTTGTTAGTAATCATTGATTCACTATCAAAGCTATACCACATCAGCAAGGTCGCATTGCAGATGTGAAGTTTATTTTTACTAATTTGAGTGTAAAAACTATGAAATTCGAAGCAGTAGTACGTACTGAACTAGGTAAAGGTGCGAGCCGCCGCCTACGTCACGCGGGCCAATTCCCAGCAGTTGTTTACGGTGGTGAAGCAGCGCCAGTTGCTATCGCACTGGATCATTCTGACGTGATCAACCAAATGGACAAACCAGAATTCTACGAAGCAATTACTCTAGTAATTGATGGCGCAGAAGTAAAAGTTAAGCCACAAGACGTTCAACGTCACGTGTTCAAGCCAAAAGTTGAGCACATGGACTTCATCCGCATCTAATTTCCTACCAAGGAATTAGTTGGATAAAATCCAACCTTTTGCATAAAGATGATCGGCCTTACCATCCGAGAAATCTAAAAATTCGAAACCCCGATAGCTACCAACTATCGGGGTTTCACCGTTTTATAAGACCGTGTTATAACGGAAAGTCATCCAAACAAGAACATGGCTATTATGATCATCACGATTTCCCTCCCCTCATTAATTCATCGGCTTGGTGGAGAAAATGCGAAAAAAGCAAAAATGCTGGCGAGAGAATATCAGTGCGACCTGAAACGAATACGACGTTCCAGAAATTGGCAAATCAGTGGTGAGATAACGCAACTTGAATTATTGGCAAATCGGCTCAGAGAACTTGATTCACTGGTCATGCAATTTTTAATAACGAGACTCAAAGACAAACTGGCAGAATATCAGGAACAGCTTGAACCCAAATCAGCCAAGTTGGTAAGGCTTGTTAAACAAAACCCATCAATCACTCTCGCCGAACTTATGCACATCACGCACTGCACAATCGCAGAAGCACGCACCGCTCGTTTCAACGCAGACAGTTTTTGATTTAAGCAGAACGTAAAGACGAGAAGTAAGACGGGTATCTTTGGCGAATATAACGCTGTTCTTCAACCATGTGCTTAAAAGCAGGACCATTGGATAGTTGAACCACGACTTCATCTTGTTGAAAGCGCAGTACTTGACCTGCAATTTTGACTGTATTATTGCTGCGTAGCTGCACCGTACCAGACATCGATAGACCACAATATAAAGTAGTCACTCTCGGCATTGAAATACGAATGCCTTGCTCTGATATTTCACAGACATGGAATAGCTGATCATCAATTTTTACGGTAGGTCTTGCCCGCTTTGGATACTTTAAGCGGTAATATTGCCGTTTCTGTACAAAATCTGCATTGTCCATGGCGTCTATGCATCCTTTATCAAGGTTAATTACTTCTGCGTCATCATGATGCTACGCAAGTGTTGAGAGTCTACCATTTATTATCGGCTTCTGAAGTAAAAACATAATAGAAAGATAGGCAACCGCTATGAATCACCAATTCATCTCATTTGTGAACTCAAATACAATTGGTCAATAATGTAGGAAATTTATCACTGATCACGATAAACGTGAGATAAATCACTCTAAATCCTATATAGTGCACGGCTAAAATTAAGAACTGTAGGCTGTCTGCTTAAGGAACCCGTTAAATGTCATTTTCATCTCAAGGTTTTGCACCTGAACTTGTTAAAGCGCTTACTGAATGCGGCTATGAAAAACTTACCCCCATTCAGCGACAAGCCATTCCCGAGGCTCGTAAAGGGCATGATATTTTTGCAACGGCGCAAACTGGCACAGGCAAAACCGCAGCATTCGCACTGCCCGTTATTCAACATCTGTTAGATAGCGGCAAGCAACCTTCGCCTAAAACAGCGCGAGGCTTAATTTTGGCACCCACGCGAGAATTAGTGGCACAAATTGCCCAGAACATTAAAGACTACGTCAAGTACACCAAACTCAGTGTCGCTGCTGTTTACGGTGGAAATAAAATGTCTTCTCAAGTTCGTCAGCTTGAAATGGGTGTGGACATTTTGGTCGCGACCCCTGGCCGATTAGAAGAACATTTAAGTGAAGGTAATGTTTCACTCGCCAACCTTGAGTTTTTGGTTTTCGACGAAGCAGATCGAATTTTAGATATGGGATTCATCAATCCCGTGCGTAAAATCATGCTTGAAGTAGAAACCTCACCGCAAATCATGATGTTCTCGGCCACTACATCCACTCAGCTTAACCAACTGGCGGGCGATATTTTACGCAAACCCAAACGCATTAATGCTGATCGTGCCAATACCACGGCCGCAACAGTGGCACATGTGGTTTACCCTGTCGATCAAGAGCGTAAAACGGAACTGCTGTCTGAGCTGATTGGCCGCAAAAATTGGCAACAAGTCTTAGTGTTTGTGAACTATAAAGAGACGGCTAATGAAGTGGTTAAAGAGCTGAAATTGGATGGCATCAAGGCCGTGCTATGTCATGGCGATAAAGCACAAAGTGCACGTCGACGCGCTCTTGAAGAATTTAAAGAAGGCAAAGTGCGTGTCATGGTTGCGACCGATGTGGCTGCACGTGGTTTAGATATCGTCGACCTGCCGCACGTGGTTAACTATGACATGCCATTTCTCGCCGAAGATTATGTACACCGCATAGGTCGTACTGGTCGTGCTGGCAAACAGGGACATGCTGTCTCATTTGTCAGCCGCGAAGAAGAGTTGACTGTTGTTCAGGTTGAAAACCTTATCCAGCAACGCATCCGCCGTGTTGAGCAGCCAGGTTATGAACCTAAACAGCGTGATGCCTACATTGAAAAACTTCACACAAAAGCGGCGTACAAAGATCGCCAAGGCCGTCGTAACAACCCAAATGACGAAAAGCCGGATCAAGCCTCAGCAGAACGTCGTTTGAACATGATGAATCGACTAAAAAATCGTAAGAAGTAAGCCATAACAACGAAAGAGCTGCAGCAATGCGGCTTTTTTCATCTCTGTGCATCCTATCTATGCTTCATCATCCCAAACGGTCATCTTTATTGGTTTCAATCCGTAAGTAGCACTGTCGTCAATTGCACAGCAAAGTGAAATAGTGAAGATTGTAATTAATGTGTATGCTAGAGCTCTTGTCTCTCAACACGGATTGATTAATGAGCAGTACTTTACTTCTGGCATTTATACCAACATTCTTTTTTGTTTCGATTACTCCAGGTATGTGCATGACATTGGCACTGAGTCTTGGGATGAGTATTGGTTATCGCCGAACTTTATGGATGATGATGGGAGAGATCGTCGGTGTGGCGTTCGTTTCCATCGCAGCCGTTTTGGGGATGGCTTCGATTATGCTCAATTACCCTTGGCTCTTTACCGGATTCAAAACCATCGGTGCCATCTACCTTGGCTATATAGGCATTCAGATGTGGCGATCAAAAGGCAAGCTCGCCCTCAGTAGCGACTCACAGGTCACTCCCCATAACAAAGACTGGGATCTTGTCGTGCAAGGTTTTGTGACCGCGATTGCTAACCCTAAAGGCTGGGCGTTTATGGTCTCCCTACTTCCGCCTTTTATTAATAGTGAAGCACCACTTGCACCTCAACTATTACTGCTGGTGTCCATTATTATGGTCTCGGAATTTGTCTGCATGACACTTTACGCAACAGGTGGCAAAGGGTTAAAACGAGCTCTAGGGCATTCAAAAAATGTGCGTCTAATGAACCGTATTTCAGGCTCATTGATGATAGGCGTTGGATTCTGGTTATTGATGAGTTAGTCGTTAAAGTAGTAGGCTCTGACTTTTGGCCAGAGCCTTAACCGTTAATTTAAAACTTTAGCTAATCTAAAACATTAACATTCAATGCCTTGAGCAATACAATATCTCGATTGATACGCTGTTTTTCAGCATCAGAAGCTTGGCTACTTTGCAAAATACGCGCATTGATCGCCTCTTCAGCCGCGGCCTTATTGGTAAAAAGCAGTGCTTTAACATTGATCGAGGCGATATTGCTATAACGCCCATCATCACTACTTGGTACATCAATTTGGCCACTATTAATTAGAGCTTTCACGGTGGCACGTTCCGATTCATACCCTTGCAAACCTTCCAGCTTCCAACGTTGCATTGGTTTCCCTTCGTAGCGGCCTTGCTTTTCTTGGGTGAGATAGCGGATCGTTAGGTTTCTAATAGTTCCTTCCTCTTCGCCATATTCCGCTTCCGAGTCAAAAATAATCGGGAATGACCGCCCTTCAAGGCTACCCCCTTTCTGCGTCAAATGCCCCATTCGGTAACTATTCATACCCAACCGAATATCACTAGTATCATCAATCGGTTGTCCACCAGCAAAACGCAGATCTTTAATTCGCTTACCCGCAGGTTGAGTAAGATCAATGGTGTAAGTGACACCCGCAAAAAAATCATTGGTTGAGTATTTCGATGCGCGCCGCTTTGGATCAAAGCTATAAGTCACATCGCCTGGCAAGACGGAATTGAAATACCCAGCGGCCCATTCCATGTAGGTGCGCAGCTCTTTACCCGTCATTTGGTAAACCGTAATTTCACCACCAGCATATTGATAGTTAAACGCGATATCTTTTGCTTTGATTGGGCCAGTATCAAGTTGAGCTTGGTCATTATCAATTTGCAGTGCGATCACGTTTGCTTTTGGCGCGTAGAAAAAACTGGCTTCCTGAAACAGCGCACTGATGCCGGTATCTTGAATATGCACTTGAGGGATACCGCGTATTTCATCATCAGGAACCAAGTCGACTCCGTCAAGTATCGCAATTTCGCGATTAGCGTTTTCTCGTAAGCGTTGATGATAAGGTGCGTACAGCGTTTCCATTTTCGAATCAGAATCAACACCTTTCATAGGGTAAGTGAAGCTGTCTTTATGAACGAGCGTATATTTGCCATCCTTTTCTTCAAATTGTAAATCGATTCGAGATAAAACGCGTCCATATTTATCAGGCTCGGTAATGATGACACCGTTTACCGTCGCTTTATCAATTTTAGTGTGCATGTGGCCAGCAACAATGGCATCGATTTCTGGGTTAGCATTGGCAATATCAGATACGCCCGTATCTTTGATGTCGTTTTCGTTATCCAGCCCCATGTGCGCAACCAAAACGATCGCATCGACACCATTTTTTATCTGCCCAATCACTTTTTTTACTTCAAGTGTTGGGTTAGTGAAGCTCATGCCTTCAAGGCGATTAGTGCCTTCAGCAAACACTTGTGTCATCGGGGTATCCATTCCAATAATACCGATCTTGACGCCATTTTTTTCAATAATTGTTGCGGCGGGTAAGAATGGATTGCCATCGGGCCTCTGAATATTCCCGGCTAACGCTCGGCCTTTAAATTGAGTCAGGGAGCGATTTAATACCGATAAACCAAAATCAAACTCATGGTTACCCAGTACCCAAACATCGTAGTTCATCTCATTAAAACCGAGCATCATAGGGTCTACGGCTTCATGCTTAAACGTTTCAACAAAGTTTCCCTGAATCGTATCTCCCGCATCCACTAAAATAACGTTTTTATCTTGCTCTCGTATCTGTTTAACCTTGGTGGCGATTTGACTTAGGCTCCCCTGCATATTCAGTTTGTCAGCAGCATAATCCCATGGCATAAAATGCCCGTGAATATCGGAAGTACCAAGAATGGTAACTTGATGAATATCGCCATCAGCAGCGAAAGAAGAAGCGGCAATAGAAGCAAGTATTGCGCTAGTAACAATTTTTAGTTTCATAACATACTCATACGTATAAACAGGCTCTCATTAAAACAGAGTGGATATTATTGATTTTATAAATATGTTTATGTGATGGGGTCGCTCATTCGGTTGCAACACTGAAAAGCAATCACAAAATTTCGAGAGCGATCTCTCTTTAAATAGATTCTATGGCTTAAAAAGCTTTAATCGAGCCAAATCAGGTGGTTAATTTTTAATCATAAAATTGAGCAAATTTTAAGCAGATCTTTGATTGACGCTGTACTGGATCGCTTCTATTTTTTCTATTGGTTACCACAACAATGGAGGTTATAGAAATGAAACGCGCAAGTTCCACTTATCGATTACAACTGATAAAAGATGTTGTAACGCGGCACCAATGTACGGATCCAATGGCGAACTATATTCAACAGCTTCTAACAGAAAAACCCAACATGGAACAACCCGATGTGAATAAACGTTTTCACGGTAATCATTTTGATGAACATGCTGGTGGTTGGGTCAGTGATTTTTGGGGAATGAAGTAATTGATTAAAACAGATCGCGCTGCGGGTTCGTTTCTGGCTCGGAATCTGCTTTGTTTTGCGCTTGTTGTTTCTGTTTTTTCCGCTTATAGCGCTGTTGGCATAATTTTATGACATGCAGTTGCTGCGCAGCAGTCATTGAGAGCCAGTTAAAACGCTCTTCCCTTTTACGCATACAGCCTTGGCAATAACCTTTGTCATCAACTGAACATACACCGATACAAGGGCTCAGCACTTTAAAAAATTCGAGTTGCTCCATGGTTACTCAATTATTTTTCCAATTTAATGTCCGCCACATAAGAGTAACGTGTGTCACTTCCTGATTGTAAACTGTGACGCATATAAAACAATCACCTTATACTGACAAAAACAGTACTCAATTTTATATACTGTGCGCGTTTTCCAAATTCTGGGGTCTAATACGATGAAGTTTAGTTCAAAAAAATGGCTAGCCGCAATTTCTCTACCTGTATTGGTGAGTGCCTGTGCAAGTAATGGTGATGTAGAAAGCATTACCGCTCAAGATTTGCAGCATCACAATTGGCAACTGGTGCAAATTGATGGCAAGGACGTGGTCAATAATGACAAACAAAAAGCACCGCGATTAGAAATCGGCGAAAAGATGATGGCTAGCGGTAACGCAGGTTGCAATAACTTTTTTGGGCAAGCCGAGCTAAAAGACAACCAATTCCGCATCGAAAAAATGGGCATGACCATGATGATGTATATCGGTGATGTCATGGATACCGAGCAGGCGTTTTCTCAAACATTGTCAGATTGGAGCGAGATCAATCTGACTAAAGATAGCCTAACGCTTAAAAATGAGGTTCACACGCTCACCTTTACTTTACGTGATTGGGTAAATTAATTTCAGTCATTCTTCTCATGGCAGTCTTCTCCATCAGGCTGCCATTTCCGTAGACCACCTCACACATCATTCACCTATCTGCGACTTCTGCTTTTTCTCACCAATTCAGATCTTTTGTTTTTTTTCGTTCATAATGAATGAACATGGAAATATCTCCGGTCTATTCACTAAGTCACTGAATAAAGCGATCTTTAAGGATAATTATGAAAAAGCTCATCACCTTACTCTGCACGTGTGCCTTCGCACTTTCCGCGTCAGCGCAAACTTGGCAACAAACCACAGATGCAGCTAAAGGACAAACCGTTTACTTTCACGCGTGGGGAGGAAGCCAAGAGATTAATGAGTACATTCGCTGGGCAGGCAACGAGCTTCAAGATCGCTACGGTATCGAGTTAAAACAGGTGAAAGTGACCGATATTGCCGAGACAACAACACGGCTTATTGCAGAAAAGGCGGCCGCTAAAAATAATAATGGCAGTGTCGATCTAGTATGGATTAATGGTGAAAACTTTAAGTCCATGAAAAGTAATGGTTTACTGTATGGTCCATTTACGGAGCGTTTACCTAACTGGCAATATGTTGATTCCTCACTGCCGATCGATCAAGATTTTTCAGAGCCGACTCTTGGCCTTGAAGCGCCTTGGGGTGTAGGACAACTGGTGTTTATTTACGATCAGGAAAAGCTCAATAACCCACCCCGTTCATTTTCAGAAATGTTGAGCTACGCAAAGGCGTTTCCGAATCGTGTTAGTTACCCTCGTCCTCCTGAGTTTCATGGCACCAGTTTCCTTAAAGCCTTATTGATTGAACTAACAGAGAACGATGTTGCCCTGTCTAAGCCTGTGGATGAACAAAATTTTGCCATAGTGACAGCACCTCTTTGGCGCTATCTTGATGAATTTCATCCTGTGGCCTGGCGTCAAGGCAAGCAGTTTCCCAGCGGTTCCGCTCAAATGCTGCAATTGCTTGATGATGGTCAGCTTGATCTTTCCATCAACTTTAACCCCAATGCTGTTTTTTCCGCTCAAGCAAATGGAACGCTAGCGGCCTCTACCCGCTCCTACGCGTTTGAAACAGGGGCTCTTTCTAACATTCATTTTCTCGCCATTCCTTGGAATGCGAGCGCCAAAGAAGGCGCATTGGTTGCGATCAATTTCTTACTCAGTCCGGAAGCACAATCTCGTAAAGGAGATCTTTCCATTTGGGGAGATCCATCGGTATTACAAAATGAGTTCTTAAGTGGCAGCGCTAAGAAAACTCAGCTGTTTAAATCAATCGCCGAGCCACATCCAAGTTGGCAAACGGCGCTTGAAGCCGAATGGCAACAACGCTACGGCCACTAAAGAGACTGAGATAAAGCCCGATGTTTAGAGCAAGCTATTTGCTGATTATTGTCATCTGTATTGCCCCAGTTGTTCCCGGCCTACTTGGGGTCATACTCTCCTCATTGGGCTATATTCCTCCCGTTGGCTTGCACCACTTTTCTCTAGATGGCTACATCGCCATCTTACAATGGTCGGGAGTCGGGCAATCTCTACTACTTAGCATAGGTTCTGCGTTAATCAGTACCTATCTCGCCGCAGCGATCTGCTTTGTGATATTGCAATCATTATGGCACAGCCGTCACTGGTCAAAAGTAGAGAACGCTTTGTCACCGCTACTGGCTATGCCTCACGTCGCTTTTGCCATTGGTTTTGCTTTTTTATTCTCGCCAAGCGGCATGACGGATCGCCTTTTGTATCATCTGTTTGGAACCTCATTCATGGGAGATGGCGCTTCACTTTTAGTACGCAACCCTTACGCAGTCGGATTAACCTTAGCGTTAGCACTTAAAGAAGTTCCTTTTTTACTGCTGATGAGCATCCCCATTTTGCAGCAATTAAACATTGATAAACTGCAACAAGCAGCGGCTTCGCTGGGTTATTCTCAACCCCAACTATGGCTAAAAGTGATCTTCCCACAGTGGTTAAATAAACTGCGGTTTGCCCTCTTTGCCGTGATTGCCTACGGCGTATCCGTTGTCGATTTAGCGCTCATTTTAGGCCCCAATAATCCACCAACGTTTGCAGTATTGGTATGGCAGTGGTTTAGTGACCCTAACTTAGCCTTAATTCCTCGCGCCGCCGCTGGCGCCGTTCTGTTGTTTATACTTGCCAGCGCCATGTTATTGATCGTTCTCTTCATCGAAAAGTGTTCGACGCGACACTACAAACGCTGGCAATACTCAGGCCGCTATGCGCTTTCCTTGCCAGGAAAATCACTGTTTTTATTCATTATTACCTTATCTTTGCTGATGTTGCCTTTAATGGTGGTTTGGAGTTTTGCACAACGTTGGCGCTTTCCAGATTTATGGCCCAGCCAGTTCAGTACCCGTTTTTGGGACAACGAATGGTTGAATATCGCACCAACCATTTATCAAAGCGTACAATTAGCGCTATTCAGCACTGTGATTACGCTGGTGTTATCTCTACTCGCTCATGAGTATAAGCTCAAATATCAGCGCCATTTACCCAGTTATTTGATCGCCTTGCCGATGCTCATTCCTCAGCTTTCACTGTTATTTGGCATGCAGATCGCCACACTCTTTTTAGCCAGCGATCAGTATTGGCTTTGGGTTACATGGTCACATGTATTTTTCGCCTTTCCTTTTGTCTATCTTGCTTTGGATGGTCCATGGAAAAGCTACAATCAAAACCTGACTAAAGCAGCGTTAAGTTTAGGAAAAACGCCGTGGCAAGTATTTTGGCAAATTAAAACGCCGCAACTCTTGCCAGCCATCGTTTACGCGGCAGCGGTTGGAATGAGTGTGAGCTTAGCGCAATATTTGCCGACTTTGATGCTCGGCGCAGGAAGGATCGCTACTATTACTACCGAAGCCGTTGCGCTCTCGAGTGGCTTTGACCGCAGAGTCACCGCTATCTATGCCATTTGGCAAGCCCTACTTCCTTTAATTTTTTTCACCTTGGCGATTGTGATCAGCCGCCTACAAACTCATCGCCGTACCATGAACCCTATCGTTAAAAAAACTGCCCGTAAGGAAGCCATTACTCATGACGTTCTGCCTCGAAAACCTCGCCATCCATAAACAAAATGGTGAAGCTCTCTTATCGGATTTAAATATCACCATCTCCCCTGGTGAAATTGTCAGCTTAATGGGGCCGAGCGGCTGTGGAAAATCAACGCTACTTAATGTAATTGCGGGTCATTTGGGGAGGGATTTTAGCTTCCAAGGCAGAGTCATACTGGACGGTGTCGACATCACTTTGCGGCCTGCACATCAGCGGCAAGTCGGTATTTTATTTCAAGATGATCTGCTCTTCCCACATCTGACGGTTTGGCAAAATTTGGCTTTTGCCTTGCCCAACTCGGTAAAAGGCCATGAACGGCAGTCTCAAGCAGAAAAAGCATTACAGAAAATTTCTCTCGAACCTCTTGCCAATGCTTACCCAGAACAGATATCTGGGGGGCAGCGAGCACGTATTAGCTTGGCTCGCATGCTACTGGCTCAACCCAAACTGGCACTATTGGATGAACCATTTAGTAAGTTAGATAAAGCACTGCGGATCCAATTTAGGGATTGGGTCTTCAATCAACTGGTCGCCGAAGGCATTCCGACCTTGATGGTCACGCACGATAAAGACGATGTTCCGCCTAACAGCCGCATTTTAACCTGCTCATGGGAGAGCGCACATGCTTGATCGATTTAGTGTCAAAATCATTCGTTGGCCACTAGAGAAAACAGCTCAAGGGCTTCATCGCTTAGGCATTACAGCGAACCAAACGACACTCTGGGGTTTTGCTTTAGGTTGCTGTGCACTTCCTGCACTTGCTTTCTCGCAGTACACGCTGGCATTAATTTTCATCATACTAAACCGAATAGCAGATGGCCTTGATGGTGCGTTGGCAAGAATTCAAGGGGTCAGCGATGCGGGAGGATTTCTCGATATCAGTTTAGATTTTCTGTTTTACTCGCTCATCCCGTTTGGTTTTGTGCTGGCTTCACCTGAGCACAATGCGGTAGCTGGCGCCTTTTTGACCTTTTCTTTTATCGGTACGGGAAGCAGCTTTCTTGCCTTCGCCGTGATGGCCAGCAAGCGAAACATCCACAGCCCTATCTACAAGCATAAATCACTGTATTACATGTCAGGCTTGACTGAGGGTACGGAAACGATTGCTTGTTTCGTCCTGTTTTGTCTTTTTCCTCAACATTTTGCCTTAATAGCTTATCTATTCGGCGGCGCATGCTGGTTCACCACCATTACCCGCATTTATTCTGGATTTCAAACACTCTCTAACACTCAC
The DNA here is from genome assembly GCF_001989995.2 of Vibrio anguillarum. Classification (GTDB taxonomy): domain Bacteria; phylum Pseudomonadota; class Gammaproteobacteria; order Enterobacterales; family Vibrionaceae; genus Vibrio; species Vibrio anguillarum. Next base: position 16,647 of record NZ_JAHGUP010000054.1, on the reverse strand, counting down.
TCACGTCAAGAATACAACCATGATTAACGCTATCACTTTTGGCTTCGAACTACGGCTTCAAATCCAGATAATGCAATACATTGGGTAATCGTATAACTCTTCGAAATTCTCATCAATTGAACCAGTGGCATGCTAAACTGCACACTTACTAACGCAGTGGCATAACGATGCCTAAGGTTGCATTTATGACTTTGACCAGACCCGTTAAAATAGCGATCTTACTCTTTCTGATCCCGACTCTTATTTTTTCGTTAGCCATCCCGATATTAATCAATCCGTTGACACGCTATGTGCTGGAAAGCAAACTCGATACCGTCAATCTTTACTTGGCCAATAGAGCTCAGAGCTTAAATGATATGATTTTAGATCAAGTCGCTCAGATAAATTATGAATGCCAAGCAAGCGATATGTCATTAATTCGTGATTCCAAGTACTACAACCGATTTATTAGAATGATCGCGGTTGTCAACAAAGACGGGCGTAGCTGCTCGACTGTCGGTTTCCCATTACAACTTTCGGATGAGTTGAAAGCCTATGACCTCTCTTCAGGGTTTTACATGTCCACCACCCCCGCACTTTTTGATACAGAAAAAGAGCTACTTATTTATTATCAAAAAGAAGGTAATCGAATTTTTTGGATATTAGACAGTAGCTGGCAAGAAGAGATATTAAAAGGTGATTGTATAAATTGCTTTTTATTAAATTTTCATTATTTATCGCCTAGTTTAAATGGATTGAGAATGAGTCGAGGCAATAAAGAGATTGCTTACCAAGACCACATCACAACCATTAGTTACACCATAAAAGAGTTTGATATTCAAGAAACACTCTCTGCTGGTAAAGAATTCAACCAATATCTTTACTACCAATTAATATATTGGGGTTATCCCATTGCGCTAGCAATTGGTATCTTATTATCTATTTTTTATTTAAAGTTCAGAAATTATAAAAACTCAATTCAAGGATTAATTCTTAAAGGCATTAAAGATAAACAATTCATCCCTTACTACCAAGCCATTCTTGATAGCCGAGAAGAGAGAGTCGTTGGCTATGAGATCTTAGTTCGTTGGTGCAAAGGCAAGGAGATGGTTCCACCAAATGAGTTCGTTGGTCCGGCGGAAACATCCGGTTTAATCATCCAGATAACGAATCAAATCATAAGAAAAGTAATTGATGATTTAGAACAATTCGACGTGCAGCAATGGGTGAGTATCAATATCGTGCCAGCCCACATTGAAAGTGGTGGCTTAGCAGAAACACTAAAAGAACTCAATTGGCCGACCACCAAACAGATTCATTTTGAAATAACAGAAAGAACGCCATTTATTAATATTGAAAATGCAGGTAGGGCACTATCTCATCTTATGGCAAAAGGCTATAAGTTCAAAATTGATGATTTTGGGACAGGCTACGGTGGTTACTCATATATACAAAATCTTGGTATTTCTTGTATTAAAATAGACAAGATGTTTATTGATACGATTGGAACTGACGATTTAAAAATAAAGGTACTCAATTCCATTATTCTCTCAGCACAAGAAGCTAATATTGAAATTATTGCTGAAGGCGTTGAACGCGGAGACCAAGTTGATTATCTTGCTACTCGTGCTGTGTATCTTATCCAAGGATTCATCTATTCTAAACCCTCACCGATTGAACATATTTTGCAAAATTAATAATTCCTGAAGTCGAGAGCAATCACACCATAACCAACTTTATTATGGCGTGATCTTACCTAGTCTCCATTCTACTTAGGAGAAAATCAGTGCTTTCAGGCTGGCTTGCGGATCAATATCTTCAAACTCTGGTGGGTTTTCTAGGCGAGCTTGAAAAGTAAGTGATGGCGCTTCCACCTTCATCCCTTCGATTAAAAAGTCGCAGGTTACGGCTGGTGAATTAACGCATGCAAGCACTTCGCCGCCTTGTTCTAACAACTCTGGTAAACGGCGTAAGATACGTTGATAATCTTTAGTCAGCGCAAAGCTGCCTTTTTGAAACGAAGGAGGATCAATAATAATCAGATCATATGGCCCTGATTTTTTGATTTTTCCCCAAGACTTGAAAATATCATGTCCAAGAAACTTCACTGAATTGAGATTGTGGCCATTCAATTGATGGTTTTCACGGCCTTTAGCCAGTGATGCTTTGGCCATATCGACATTCACAACTTGGTCAGCACCACCAGCAATAGCTGCTACTGAAAAACCGCAAGTATAGGCAAATAGATTCAGTACATTTTTATGTTTAGCGTGAGATGAAACCCACTCACGGCCGTAGCGCATATCCAAAAACAGCCCGAAATTCTGGTTACGCCCAATGCTCAATTGGTACTTTAAGCCATTTTCGACCACCACAGGGAAAGGCTCTAATTCTCCCCATACTGTTTCTGAAGGCGCGCCATCGGCATATCGATGCTGAAGTAAAACACAACGACCTTGCTTTTCTAGCCATAACGGACGGGTTGTTAGGTGCGACAAACCCGCTTTTAACTCCGCGAGAAAATCTTCTTCGACATTTTTAAATAAGTTGACGACTAACTGCCCTTGCAACCAGTCACAGGTGAGCTGTTCTAGACCTGGCCACTGACGACCTCGGCCATGAAATAAGCGGCGAATTTCACCGGTATTACAAGAGAGCTGCTGCTCAATATGGGTAAAAAAGTGAGAAAGCGCTGAGCGTTGCATTGTTTGTTCTGTCATTTGTTTACTTTCGGCCAAACTAGATTCCAAGGTGTTAACCAAGATTCAATCCTTTGGCTAACAATGTCTGAGTTCCACTTCTGCCCCATCGCTACTTGATTGCGTGGGTCGCAGATAAATTGATAGCACTGATCCTGATAGCAAAAACGTAACGCAAAAGCGTGTAGATAGCCTCTATCAGAATCATCATGAGAATGATAAATCGGGTCACCGACAATCGCAGAGCCTAGTGATTTCAAAGCAACCCTAATTTGGTGGGTTTTCCCGGTAAAAGGTTTACATAAAAAGAGGCGTTCACCCGGCTCAGCAGAGCAGGAAAAAAACTGCGTTACGGCGGGGTTATTTTGTGTCGCTACTAACTTCCACGACGAGCGTCGAGAGCGTTCCATATCACCGCTTATCAAACCCTGTTTCTTTTTAGGCTTTTTACTGCCAATGGCAAGATAGAATTTCTCGACTTCCCTTGCTGCAAAGTTTTTAGACAACTCACTGGCCGCAGCTTGGTGGCGGGCAAGCAATAAAATTCCGGACGTCATTTTATCCAACCGATGAACTAAGTAGAGCTGGCCATCACCTGAAACCTTACCCACTTCTTGCAGCAGCATTGTATCCCCGTCATCTTTGTGCACAGAAACATTGGGATGCTTGTTGATGATGAGAAAATCGTTGTGAGTATAAAGAATATCAAACATGTGAATCACTAACTGCAGAATAGGCGGCTGAGTATAGCGTTAAACAACGCAGATACCAATAAATGCAAGGTTCAAGGCAGTAGGATGATAAAAAGGCTCTCGGATGAGAGCCTTAGGAATGCGTTAAATTAATGAATAAGCAAAGACCATTAAAATCGCCACGGGGCAAACAAAACGCACGTACCATGGCCAAATTTTCCAGAATAGGCTTTGTGCAATGTCTGGGTTACCTTGTTTGATCTCATCAAGCAATTTATTACGATGCCAAACCCAACCCACCACAATAGCCCAAACCACACCTAATAAAGGTTGCATATAGACGGTCGAGACGTTAGCCACTAGGTTAAATAACGCCCCAAAGTTAAGGGAAATGATGATGCTCAGCAGCGCAATGGCTCCACCGATCATCCATGTTGCTTGGCTACGAGTCATTTTTAGTTCATCTTGCGCGCAAGATACTGGTACTTCTAGCATAGAAATTGAAGAAGTTAGCGCTGCGATAACCATCAAAATAAAGAAACCAAAACCGAGCAACACCCCTGCACTGCCCATATTATCAAACATCGCAGGCAGCACGGTGAAGACTAAATCGCCCGAACTCATCAAGTTGCCTGCATCATCAAAAATTTCGACACCATGATTTTTAGCCACAAACATTGCAGGGAGAATCAAAAGGCCTGCTGCAAACGCCACTCCTGTATCAATCGCCGCGACCTGCGCCGCTGTTTTTGGCAAATTAACATCTTTCTTAAGATATGAGCCATAAACGATCATCGCTCCAACGCCTAAAGAGAGAGAGAAGAAAGCTTGCCCCATTGCGTCTACTAATAAACTGGGAGTGATGTGCGCAATATCAGGGATCAAATACATCTTCAATCCTTCCATTGCCCCAGCTTGGGTAAAGATATAAGCAATCATGGCGCCGAATAGAATAAAAAGCACTGGCATCAAACGGGTAGACCATTTTTCAATGCCGTCCGCGACACCTTTTCGCACAACATAAATAGTGAGCAAAGAAAATGCGAGAGCCAGTAAAACATTGCGTAAGCCGCTAAAATTCACTAACCAATCGGCCGCCGTCTGTAAACCCAACAAGCCTAATATAGGAGATGCCGCAAAACCCATAAGCCATCCGGCAAGAATGGAGTAAAAACTGAGGATCATCGATGAGGCAATCATCGCGATAATACCAAACAGTGCCGCCGCCGCACGATTTTTGGTCCAGATACTTCTTAAAGAAGCGATGGGGTTAGATTGTCCATGTCGCCCGATCGTCAATTCCGCAACCAGCATTGGAAACGCCAGCAAGAATACCATCGCCAAATAAATCACTAAAAATGCCGCGCCACCATTACTTGCCGCTTTGGTCGGAAAACCCCACACATTCCCTAGGCCAACTGCAGAACCTGCAGCCGCCATAATAAAACCAAGTCTCGATGAGAAATGACCTCTTGAACTACTTGCCATAAACTATTTACCAATGTTGTGTTTGTTAGGCAGTGCTAAAAGTGAGTGTAAACTTTTAATTACACAAGTTGTAATTTTTAGTCGCACTGTGATGGTGGCAAGTAAAACAGTTTGAGATTAAAATTGGAAGTCCGAACGATATAAATTATGGATTAGACCGTAGTTTTATAGTTCAATTGTTGCTTTTTTATCCTCAGATCATTTTTTTAAACTGCTATGACCACTTTAGTAACACGATTCATCTGTTACTATTTTCATATTATTCACGCGATAAACTTCCTTACTTTTCCCTTTCCCTTTACTATCGTGACTTATTCTATCGACAAGATTAATGGCATGGACAAGGTTTACCACGTTCTTACTTTAGCAGGCATCGCACTCTATTGGTTTTTGGTCGCCGCAGTCACGCTACGCGTTGTATTGAAACGCCGAGCGGTGAGTGTTTCTCTGGCTTGGCTGATGGTGATTTATATCATTCCGATTGTGGGAGTGATCTGCTATTTTCTTTTTGGTGAGCTAAATTTAGGGCGCAAGCGTGCAGAGCGTGCCAAGGAAATGTTTGCTCCATTTGGTGATTGGTTTAGACAGCTTAACGATTGCCAGGCTCATGCCCCTGAGGGAATGGGTGCTCAAATTTATAAAATTGATGAACTGTGTAACCACCGTATGGGGATTCCGGCCTTAAGTGGTAATACGTTATCACTGCAAACCTCCCCTAACGAAATTCTGCATTCCATCATTGCCGACATTGAACAAGCTCACACTAGCATCCAAATGGTCTTTTATATTTGGCACCCAGGTGGATTGGCGGATTCGGTTGCGTCGGCTCTGATCCAAGCGGCCAAACGAGGTGTGCACGTTAAGCTGCTGCTTGATTCCGCAGGGAGCCCCCGCTTCTTCAAAAGTCATTGGTATACCATGATGAAAGACGCAGGAGTTGAAGTCGTCCAAGCGTTAGAAGTGAGCCCGTGGCGGATGTTCTTACGCCGCTTAGACCTACGCCAACATCGTAAAATCATTGTTATCGACGATAAAATTGCCTACACAGGCTCGATGAATTTAGTTGATCCAGCCTATTTCAAGCAAAATTCCGGTGTAGGTCAATGGGTCGATATTATGGTTCGTATTACCGGGCCTGCGGTCAATGTGCTGTCCGCAGTACATTGCTGGGACTGGGAAGTGGAAACAGGAACACGTATGTTGCCAGCACAACCAGAATGCACTATCGGTCCAGATCAGCCCCATCATCCAGTACAGGTTGTCCCCTCAGGCCCCGGCATGCCGGAGAACTTAATCTCCCAAGTGTTAACGCTCGCGATGAATCAATCCAATCAATCTGTCAGGATCACAACACCTTACTTTGTTCCCAGTGCAGACCTTGTTGCTACTTTAAAAATGACCGCTCAACGCGGTATCAATGTTGAGATCATTATTCCACATAAAAATGACTCATTGATGGTTAAATGGGCCTCTCGCGCCTTTTATGGTGAGTTGCTCGAAGCCGGTGTGAAAATATACGAATTCTACGGTGGCTTGCTGCACACTAAATCCGTCGTGATCGATAACCAGTTCTGTCTTGTCGGTACGGTGAATATTGACATGCGCAGCTTATGGCTCAATTTTGAAGTCACGTTAGCAATTGAAGATCAATCCTTCACTCAAGAAATGAACTGGCTGCAACAGCGTTATATAGAACAATCTCACTTGGTTGAGCTAGCAATATGGGAGCAACGCCCGCTGTATCATAGGTTTTTTGAACGATTGTTCTATCTGTTTAATCCGCTGCTGTAAACTTTTTATCTGACTGGGGTTGCCAAGCTAGGCAACTCCATGTTTTAAATAGTGAACACTCTCCCAGACAAGGATTTCGGATGCCAGAAGGTAAAAAAACACAGTTGGTCAATGCGGGTCGTAGTAAAAAGTGGACCAATGGTGTTGTCAATCCTCCTATTCAACGAGCCTCTACGGTTGTGTTTGATAGTGTGGCTGAAAAAAATCACGCCACTGTCAATCGAGCTAATAAAACACTCTTTTATGGACGCCGTGGTACTCATACGCACTTTGCGTTCCAAGAAGCAATGGTGGAAATTGAAGGTGGCGTCGGTTGCGCGCTTTTCCCTTGCGGTGCGGCCGCCATTGCCAATAGTATTCTTTCCTTTGTGCAAACGGGTGACCATATTCTGATGGTCGACACTTGCTATGAACCTACTCGTGATTTTTGTGAAAAAATCATGAAAAAAATGGGTATAGAAACGACCTACTACTCACCGACCATAGGTGAAGGGATCCGCGCTTTGATCCAGCCCAATACCAAAGTGTTGTTCACTGAATCGCCCGGTTCGATCACGATGGAAGTGCAAGATATCCCAACCTTAGCGCGGGTTGCACATGAGCATGACATCATTGTCATGCTGGATAACACTTGGGCGGCGGGCGTGAACTTTTCACCTTTTGAACATGGTGTTGATATTTCGATCCAAGCGGCGACGAAATACATTGTTGGCCACTCAGACGTGATGTTAGGAACAGCGATTGCCAATGAAAAATGCTGGGATCAATTGCGAGAGCAAAGCTATTTGATGGGACAATGTGTCTCACCTGATGACGCTTATTTAGGACTACGAGGGCTAAGAACCTTAGATGTTCGCTTACGTCAACATGCTCAAAATAGCTTAGCCATTGCGCACTGGTTAGCAGAACAGCCTGAAGTGGATCACGTTCGCCATCCGGCGTTAGAGACTTGCCCTGGACATGAATTTTATCAGCGTGATTTCACTGGTGGTAACGGGCTGTTTTCATTTGTATTAAAGAGCAGTGATGCAAAAGCTACGACCGCTTTGCTCGATGGCATGCAACATTTTAGTATGGGCTTTTCATGGGGTGGATTTGAAAGCTTGATTTTAGCTAATGAACCCAAAAGCTTTGATAATTTAAGAACCGTCGCACACCCGCACTTTGCAGGTACACTGATTCGAGTACATATTGGTCTTGAAGATGTAGACGATCTGATCGCTGATCTAAAAGCGGGATTAGAACGCTACAGTGCACAGCTTGCTCTGCGTGCATAATATGAGCGGAAGACCAAAAGGCCGCTGAATCTTCAGCGGTCTTTTGCATATTAGGTTACCCTGAAAAATTAACGCTTGGGGCAATCAGCCAAATGATCGTTCACCATACCCACCGCCTGCATAAAAGCATAACAAATCGTTTCGCCAATAAACTTGAAGCCTTTTTTCTTTAGAAATTGGCTCATCGCCTTAGACGTGGGCGTCGATGTAGGGATATCACTCATCTGCTGCCAATGATTGAGCACTGGTTGACCATCCACAAACTGCCACAATGCTTTGGATAAGGAACCATACTCTTGCTGCAACAGTAAAGCCGCTCGTGCATTGGAATAGACAGAGGCAATTTTTCCTTTGTGCTTCACCACATCGAAATGTTCGATAATATAAGGTGCCCGCGTTTCGTCGTACTGAGCAAGTTTTTCAAGATCATAACCGTCAAAGGCTAAGCGATAACCTTCGCGCTTTTTCAAAATCGTAATCCAGCTCAGCCCAGCTTGCGCACCTTCTAACGTCAAAAATTCGAACAACTTGACATCATCGTAAACGGGAATGCCCCACTCATTATCGTGATAATCGCGCTCTAAAGGGTGATTCATCGCCCATGCACAAGTCATTTCTGTATGATGCTTCATTTTTTGTTTCCTTACCTTCATTTGCGGTGTCAGTTGAACAATGACACTGCAAATCTACGTGCCTAGCTTTGCTTTTTAAAGCTGATTAAACTCACGATTGACTTTAAATGCTTCAGAGGTGACATAAGCCTCCATTTTACGGATTTTCTGATCCACTCGAGTTAAATCTTGATCCAATGTCGCCAGCAAAGCTTCGGCGGTTTGTCCTTGCTCCCAAGGCTTATTCTTCAATGTATGTTCGCGTTGGGCTTTTAGCGTTTCAACATACTGAGTAGGCTGCTTTTCTAACATCAGCATCAAAGCCATATAAGCTAAAAGCACTAAAAAACCGCCACCGAGTAGTGCAGCCGAGATGACCAATATACGCACCAACCAAACTTCTAACCCAAGATAGTTAGCAAGCCCAGCGCATACGCCAGCTATTTTACCGTTGACCGGATCTTTATAGAGCTCGCGGCTAGCCATGATTTTGTCTCCAAGTCGATGATTCAGCATCTAAAATGCGTTCAAGGGTTTCAACCCGGCTTTGCAGTTTTTCCGCTTTTGCAGATAACGCTTTAATCCGCTCTAAATCCTCTTGCGACAATGAGTTGCTACTATGTCGCTTACCTCTGTAATGTAAAAAGAGCCAGATCGGTGCAACAAAAATCAAAAAGACAATCAGTGGACCTGCGATAAAAAATGATGACATGTATGCCACTCCTCGTTATTGGTTTTTGTCCATTTGCTGTTTCAGTTTTGCTAGCTCTTGTTCAATTTCATCTTGCGCTTGCAGTTCAGCAAATTCTTGGTCGAGTGACTTAGCGTTACCGGACATAGCGTAGAGATCGGCTTCAGCTTCAAGTTCATCGACTTTACGCGAGTACTGTTCAAACTTCGCCATCGCTTCATCAGTACGGCTAGTATGCAAATGACGTTGCACATCACGACGGTTGTGCGCGGTTTGGCTACGAAGTGCCAAAGCTTGTTGCTTGACCCGTGTTTCGGCAATTTTGGCCTCTAACTTACCGATTTCCCCAGTCAATTTATCGATAGTTTCTTCTACCAAGGTTTGTTCAGTGTGCAAGCCTTTCTGCATTTCTTGCAATTTCTTTTTTTCAATTAAAGCAGCGCGAGCGAGATCTTCACGCTGTTTAGCAAGCGCCAAGGTCGCTTTCTGTTGCCAATCTTCAATATGAGAGGCCATAGAATCCACTTTACGCGCGAGCTCTTTCTTATCCGCAATAGCTTTGGCCGAATTGGTGCGTACTTCCACCAAGGTGTCTTCCATCTCTTGGATGATTAAGCGGATCATCTTTTCAGGATCTTCCGCTTTATCTAACAGTGCACTGATATTCGAGTTTACGATATCGGCAAAACGAGAAAAAATACCCATGTTCAATCTCCTGATTAGTTGTTCATGACGATGTAGTTATTGGTGAGCCATTTTGAATCGCTCAAAACGTTAAGACGAGAAGAGATAACCAAGTTTCATGCCATATATAAATCTATTGATAATCAATAAATTAGATAATATCTCATAGAATGAGATTACTGTGCTATGATGATTTTCGCCAAGAGTTGGTGAATTTAACCACCCTTTCAATCACAGTGTGGAGAGTGAACATGCAACAAAACTTACTGGGTGAAGCGCCTCAATTTTTATCGGTACTGGATAAAGTCTCTAAGCTTGCACCGATTGATAGGCCGGTATTAATTATTGGCGAGCGAGGAACGGGCAAAGAGTTAATCGCTCAGCGCTTGCACTATCTTTCCAAACGTTGGGACCAACCACTGGTTTCGTTAAACTGTTCAACCTTGAGTGAAGGGTTAATTGACTCTGAGCTCTTTGGTCATGAATCAGGCTCGTTTACCGGAGCCAAAGGACGTCACCAAGGACGATTTGAACGGGCAGAAGGTGGAACTCTTTTTTTGGACGAGCTCGCCACCGCGCCGCTTGCTGTACAAGAGAAACTACTTCGAGTGATTGAATATGGACATTACGAACGTGTCGGCGGTAGCCAACGGCTTAATGCGAATGTCCGTATCGTCTGCGCAACCAACGCCAATCTTCCACAATTAGCTGAAATTGGAAAGTTTCGAGCTGACTTACTCGACCGACTGGCCTTTGATGTGATCCAGCTTCCACCGCTAAGAGAGCGAAAAGAAGATATTATGCCACTTGCTGAGTATTACGCTATTAAGATGTGCCGTGAACTGAACTTAGCGCTCTTTGTCGGGTTTAGTGCAGAAGCGGCAGATCAGCTTCAACACTATTTGTGGCCGGGAAATGTGCGTGAACTTAAAAATGTCGTGGAGCGTGCTGTCTATCAACACGGAACGGCCTCCCATCCGATTGAAAACTTGGTTTTTAACCCTTTTGCTAATGAGTGGCACAAACCAGATGACCTTACTGGCAATCTCTCCACAGATCGCCATACTTACACCACTGGCTTTGAATTTCCGATGGATTACAAAATGTGGCAGGAGGATCAGGACAGACAACTACTGAGTGCCGCGCTCAATGCCAGTAAGTTTAATCAAAGACAAGCTGCAGAATTACTCGGCTTGAGCTACCACCAATTGAGAGGTATGGTGAGAAAATATCAACTCGTCGGCAGCAATGATGATTAACCCTAGGTTTAGATCAACAAAAAATGGTAGATTATCAGGATTTTGAGGCATAATGATTAGCTTTGTTTGCCTTACTTCTCACAGTTATTTCTCTTTATGAAAACATTGATACGATTCGCACTAGGAATATGCAGCTTTAGCCTACTGATAGGCTGTAGCGAACAAATTGACCATAGTAAAATTCGCCAGAGCGGATTCGTATATTGTGGTCACGGCAATCCCACCACTTTTAACCCACAATTGGTTGAGAGCGGCATTACGTCTGAAGCTCTCAGCCCACAGATTTACGACACGCTGTTGCAATTGGATTCAGAAACCTTACAACCGATACCAAGTCTGGCCACGAGTTGGACAGTGAATCCACAGGGTACAGAGTATACATTCAAGCTAAACGATGGCGTTCAATTTCAATCAACCGCTTGGTTTACACCGACTCGCGCTCTTAATGCCGATGATGTGGTCTTCAGCTTTCGCCGAATCATTGACCCAACCAACCCATTTCATTACGTCAATAGTGGCGTCTACCCATGGTTTGCAGGTATTGATTTCAAAAACTTGCTGATCGATGTTCAAGCTCTGGATGAACTCACGGTTAAATTTACCCTCAGCCGTCCCGACAACTCCTTTTTATCCAATATCGCCACCAGTCACGCTGTCATACTCTCCTATGAGTATGCTAATCAATTAGTGATTGAAGATGAAAAAAGCATGATCGACAGCCATCCTGTTGGATCCGGACCATTTTATCTAGACGAATTTAAAGTGAATGACCTTATCCGCCTCCGTCGTCATGGCGCTTATTGGAATGGCGTGGCGAAGATGGAACAAGTCGTATTTGATGTCTCCAACCGAGGCACAGGGACACTCGCCAAACTACTACGCCATGAATGCGATGTGCTCAGCTCGCCTATTTCAAGCCAAATCCCTATTATCAAGCAGCAATCGGAAATAGAGCTTGATGCCAAGCCTGCGATGAACGTGTCTTATATTGCTGTGAATACCTCTCACCCTGCGCTCAGTGATGTTCGCGTGCGTAAAGCGCTTAATTTTGCGATCAACCGCCAAAATATTTTGGACTCGGTCTATTACGGTACAGGAAGTATTGCTTATAACATTCTTCCCCCCTCCTCTTGGGCCTATCAAAAGGACAGTATTCAAATTCGCTATGATCGTAACTACGCGATCGCATTACTTAAAGAGGCTGGCTATTACGCCAACTTGGAATTGACGATGTCTGTTCCTGCAGAGTCTCATGCCTATAATCCAAGCCCACGTAAAACCGCCGAGTTAATTAACGCTAACCTTGCCGACATTGGTATTACATTGCATATCATCACGGAAGACCGCCTCGATCGTTCAAATTTGACCCAGCACGCCAACGTTGATCTGATTTTAACGGGCTGGAATGGCGATACCGCAGACCCAGATAACTTTTTGCGTCCACTGCTCTCATGTAATTCAGATCGCTCAGGGCTCAATGCCTCGATGTGGTGCAATAGTGATTTCGATTTTCTACTCGATTTGGCCTTGGAAGTAGACAAGTCGCGCTATCGCCTTAACTTATACAAACAAGCGCAAAATATTTTAAACGAAGAGTTCCCGGTTATCCCATTGGCACACGGCATGCAATTTAAAGCGTACAGCAAAACATTAACGGGCTTTAAACTCAGCCCATTTAATGTACAACCATTCAATACGGTTGAGAGGGTCGAATAGTGTTTTTATATACGGTACGCAGACTCAACTTATTTATTATCACGTTACTCATTTTGACTATGGTCGGGTTTGCACTGCTGCGCTTAGATCCACAGTCGCCTCTAACTGCTCATGGATTTTGGTCAGGTTGGTCAACCTATTTAGGGCAACTACTGCAACTGAATTTTGGCGTCAATCACAGTGGTGTCCCGATTGTGGACGAACTGGCGATGGTCTTTCCAGCAACGCTGGAGTTATGCCTTATTGCTTTTACTCTCTCTTTGTTAATTGGTCTCCCTATTGGTACGCTCGCAGGAATGAAGCAAGGTAAATGGATTGATACCGTCATCTCCTTCACGTCAATGTCCGGCTATTCAGCACCGCTATTTTGGGTAGCTTTGTTAATGATCATGGTCTTTTCACTGCATTATGAGCTGTTTCCTGTTTCAGGACGTTATGATCTGCTCTACCAAGTGGAACACGTGACAGGTTTCGCTCTGATCGATGCTTTTTTCGCTGAAGGTAACTACCGTGCCCATGCTTTGCAAAGTGTTATTGAACATATGATTTTACCCTGCTTGGTACTGGCTCTAGCACCGACGACGCAAGTGGTGAGCCTGATGCGTTCTTCGGTGGCCGATGTAATGGCTCAGAACTATATACGCGCCGCTCGAATTAAGGGTTTAAGTGATTACGAAATTGTCACCGAGCATGTGCTGAGAAATGCAATTCCACCTATTATTCCTAAATTCGGGGTTCAGTTATCGAGTATGTTAACGTTGGCAATTATTACTGAATCCATCTTCAACTGGCCGGGAATCGGCCGTTGGCTGCTCGATGCATTATCTAACCAAGATTATGTCTCCATTCAAGCCGGCGTGATCGTAGTTGGTACGCTCGTTCTCACAGCAAACATTCTGTCTGATTTGATTGGCGCTATGGTTAACCCGCTGGTAAGAAAGGAATGGTATGCTAACAAATAACATTTATCAGGAAGAGCATATTCCGACTCAGTTTGAGCGGTTTTGGCGCAGCTATCGCAATAACAGTTTGGCGATGTTTGGCTTGTGGTGCTTAGGACTCATTGTGTTGATTACCCTCACCTCTCCTTGGATAGCCCCTCATGATCCGCAGTTGCAAACGAGCAACCTATTAATACCGCCTTCTTGGGATCCTGCAGGCACTGTCGAATTTTTCTTAGGTACCGATGATTTAGGCCGAGACATCTTGTCACGGTTGATTGATGGTACCCAATACACCTTCGCTGCCGCTATTTTAATCACCGCTATCGCGGCTGTGATCGGCTGTTTTATCGGTATCATGGCAGGCATGACCAAAGGATTATTGTCCAGTACATTGAACCACTTACTCGACACGGTCATGTCGATTCCATCATTGCTGCTTGCCATTATTTTTGTGGCACTGCTCGGTTTTGGCGAGTTCAATATTTTGCTTGCGATTGGTTTGGCACTCATCCCTCGCTTTGTTCGTTCGGTGTATATTGCCGTACACAACGAAGTAGAAAAAGACTATATCCTCGCCGCACGTTTAGATGGTGCCAATGACTTTTATCTGTTGTGGAACTCCATTTTACCCAATGTACTTGCTGTCATCGCCAACGAAATAACACTCGCGTTATCCATTGCCATCTTAGACATCACCGCTTTGGGCTTTCTTGGTTTGGGTGCTCAAGCACCAAGCACCGAATGGGGCACCATCTTAGGTGATTCAGTTGAGCTGATTTACCTCGCACCGTGGACAGTCACTCTCCCCGGTTTAGCGATTATGTTTACGGTGATCATCATCAACTTAGTCGGTGAAGGTGTACGACAAGCTCTGAATGCAGGGGTGGAATAATGCCATTATTAGATATTCGCCATCTCACCATCGAAATTGATACGCCACAAGGCATGGTAAAAGCAGTCGATCGCATGAGCTTAACCATGAACGAAGGCGAAATTCGCGGTTTGGTGGGAGAATCCGGATCAGGAAAAAGCTTGGTGGCTAAAGCCATCGTAGGAATATGCAAAGATAATTGGACCATCACCGCCGACCGCATGCGCTTAGGTAACATTGATCTACTTCAGCTGACGCCGCGCGAACGCCGGCGAGTGATTGCCCGCGACATCGCGATGATTTTTCAAGAACCGTCAACCTGCTTAGACCCTTCAGATGAAGTGGGAAAACAACTGATTGAATCTATTCCATCGCGCACATTTGAAGGCAAATGGTGGCAGCGTTTTACATGGCGTAAAAAACAAGCAATTGCCCTTTTACATAAAGTAGGAATCAAAGAGCACGCTCGCATCATGAGTAGCTACCCCTATGAGCTAACTGATGGTGAGTGTCAGAAAGTGATGATTGCGATGGCTATCGCAACCAAACCAAAAATTTTGATTGCTGATGAACCAACGAACGATTTGGACCCCATTACCCAATCACAGATATTGCGCCTGCTCAGCCGGATGAATCAGGTCAATAACACCACGATTCTATTGATTGGCCACGACTTAACCACCATTACCCAATGGGCTAACCGTATTACAGTGATGTACTGCGGTCAGTCTGTTGAGTCAGCCGATACCCAGAAAATATTGAGTGAACCCAAACACCCTTATACGGCCGCACTACTGAAAGCGATGCCTGATTTTAGTGATTGGATCCCGCATAAAGAAAAATTGCAATCCTTACCGGGTTCCATTCCACCCTTGCAACATTTACCGATTGGTTGCAGATTGGGGCCTCGCTGTCCCTATGCTCAGCGCCAATGCGTTGAAATACCGTATCCACAACGTATTAAAAATCATAAGTTTGCCTGTCATTTCCCACTCAATATGGAGCAACAGTCATGAGTGCATCATTATTAGAAGTGAACGGGTTAACTAAAGATTTCATTACTCGTTCAGGTCTATTTCGCAAGAAAATTCAGCATGCGGTCAAACCGGTCAGCTTTACGTTAGAAGCGGGGCAAACTATTGGTTTTATTGGCCAAAATGGTTCTGGTAAATCGACATTGGCACGAATGCTTGCGGGGATGGTTGAGCCCTCTTCTGGCGAGATACGCGTTAATGGAGAGTTATTGGAACACAAGGATTACTCCACGCGCTGTAAGCTGATTCGAATGATTTTTCAAGATCCGAACACATCGCTCAACCCAAGAATTCAAATTGGTCGTATTCTAGAAGGGCCGCTCAAAAGAAACACCAATATGCCACCTGAAGCTCGCATGAAGCGCGTGAAAGATACGCTATTGCGCGTTGGGTTATTGCCAGAGCACGCCTACTTCTACCCGCAAATGCTCGCCACCGGGCAAAAACAGCGGATTTGCTTGGCACGAGCACTGATTCTACAACCGTCGATCATTGTGGCTGATGAAGCATTAAACGGGCTAGACATGGCAATGCGATCACAGATGATTAACTTGTTTCTAGAACTGCAAGAAGAGATGGGTGTCTCGTTTGTGTATGTCTCTCAACACCTTGGTATTGTAAAACACATTACTGATAAAATTATGGTGATGCACGAAGGCGAAGTCGTCGAATCGGGTGACACACAAGAAGTATTGTCTAATCCAACTCATCCCATCACTCAAAGAATGATTGAGAGCCACTTCAACAAAGCGCCTAGCTTTAAATAGCCGCTCTGTATTTAATGTCGGAAGACAATATCGTCGATATTGTACTGTTCCTCCCCCTTTTAGGGGGAGGTTAGGAGGGGGTGTACAGGCCCTAGCCCTCCTCTTGAAGGGGAGGATTGACAGTGTTCACCCCACCCTAACCCT
>NZ_JAHGUP010000053.1 GCF_001989995.2 Vibrio anguillarum | reverse complement strand
GTGATGGTCACTTGTTGCTCTGTGCCGTCTGCCGATTTCACCGTGAAGGTTTCAGTCAGCGGGGTCGAGTCCACGTTCAACGCGTCGACCGTCTCGTTGCTGTTATCCAGCACGTAGGTCCACTTGCCGTTCGCATCCACACTGAACGTGCCGTACTGGCCCGCCGCATCGGTTTGCGCCTGGAACACGTTGTCTGTGTTGTCCACGTCGCTTGCGAGCAAGGTGCCCGTCGCGGTGTTATCCGCCGCGTCTTCGGTCACGCTGCCGCTATCATCGCCTGTGATTTTCGCGCCGTCGTTCGCACCATTGATG
>NZ_JAHGUP010000052.1 GCF_001989995.2 Vibrio anguillarum | reverse complement strand
CATCAATGGTGCGAACGACGCGCCAAGCATCGCAATCTCAAGCATTGCGCCTCTCTCCGAGGAAGGCTTATCTGGTGGGCTTCAAGATGATATTGGATCCTCAGATACAAGCGACGCAATTAGGGCATCTGGCACCATCACAATTGATGATGTAGATAGCGATTCCGTAGAGATCACTCTTTCGGGCCCGGAGGGCATCACGTCGGGAGGTATGGAAGTCGTTTGGGAATGGGATGCTCAAAATCACAAGCTCATAGGCTCTACATCTGGGAGTGATTCTAAATCCGTTATTGAAATCGAGCTTACTGCTCCTAATGCAAGTGGCAAGGGCGAGTGGAACTATACAGTCACTTTACTCAACCCTGTCGACCATCCAGATGGCTCCCAAGAAGATACACTGAGTTTAGATCTCGGCGTATTTGTTTCAGATGGGCAAGCCACAACGGAAAGCAAACTATCTATCATCATTGAAGACGATGCACCTAGCGACCATGCGATGGATCCAGTTGCTGCCACAGCAACTGACATCCCTGATGTGTTAACTGGCCAGTTTGATCTAACGAGTTACCGTGGTAATAGGACCACGATTGACGGTGGTCAATTTACTATTACTGCAAAAGGATTCTCTTCAGCTTTATCATCCACGTTAGTTAGTGCAAATATTAATGGTGACAGCGAAGGTATCGGCGTTAGTAGTAAGGGTTCTCCGTACCATAATCTTGCTAATGAAGTTGATTTTCGGAAGTTTTCTGATGGCAGCTCTGCATCCGAAGAGTTGGTTATTAAACTCGATCCTAACACGGTAGCTTATGGTGCGAAAATTGAGTTTAGTAAAATGTTTGGTGGTGAGCGTGAAAGTGGGATTGTTGAGTTTTGGCGAGATGGGAAGTTGATTGCAACTCAAAGTTTTACCTCTGATGAAAACCGTGGAGATTACGCTAAAGACTTTTCTGTGCAGCAGGGTGGCTTTGATACGATGGTTATCAAAGCTACTGATAATGGTAACTCGTTCAATCATAAAGATAATAGTGACTTTACCGTTAAAAATATCGAGTTTCTTGGTTCGGATGCGCCGCAGCCAATTGCTTATGGTTCTGGTGTCGTTGAACCGCAATGGGGGGCCGATGGTCGAGGGGCACTGCAATTAGTTGGCCTGGATGAATCTGCGACACTCAAAACGGTTACTGGCTCTGACATTACTGTTGGATTAGTAGGAGCAAATACTCTGACTGGTAAAGATGCAGAAGGGCATTTAGTCTTCAAACTCGAGTTTACACCGACAACGGGAAAATGGGAGTTTTACCAGTATCAAAATATACAATCGCCGTTAGGTGATGGAGATATTGATTTCCAAGTGAAAGTTACTGATGCCGATGGTGACAGTGCTGTGCTTGGTTTTGCGGTCAAGCCTGTGTCTCCGCCTGTTATTGGTGAATTGACGCTCAATGTTTCTGAAGAAGGCTTACAAGGCGGTATAGCAGATGACGCATCCGTCACTGGTTCACAAGATACGACTAACCAAGCTTCAGTTGATGGTCAGTTAAGTCTTTCCAACGTTACTCAATTGTCCATTGGTCTACCGAGTGATCAATACACATCTAATGGTGTTGCAATCACTTGGTCATTATCGTCAGATAAACAGATGCTCACTGGTTCTGCAAATGGTAATAAGGTTGTCGAGTTTGCGTTAGATGATCAAGGTAAAGTAAATAGTGTGTTACATGCACCTATCGATCATCCAGATAAGGCAGGTGAAGATCATTTAGCTATCGAGATCCCACTTGAAGCGAAAAATGCGGCAGGAGCAATCGGTACTGGTGTTGTTACTCTCGTCATTGAAGATGATGCGCCGTTAGCAAGAGACATTTTGCATGTCTTAGAATCAGAGACTAAACAAGGCGCCAATGTTCAGTTGATTTTAGACGTGTCGGGTTCTATGGCTTGGGAGGCTGGCAACGGTAAAACTCGTCTTCAAGTGATGAAAGAATCAGCGGTACAGTTATTAGATCAATATCAAGCTATTGGTCAGACTCAGGTCCAATTACTGTTATTTAATGCAACAGCTTCTCCTTACCATAATGGTTCTTCTTACTGGATGACGGTTGAACAAGCCAAAAACTACATAATGGGCCTAACGGCTTCTGGAGGTACAGATTATGATCACGCTATTGAATTGGCACAGAATCAATGGTCTGGTCTCGGTTATGGTGAGCCATTAAGTGGCGCTAGCAATGTGAGTTATTTCTTATCTGATGGTGTACCCGAAGGATACGATTGGAAAAATGGTGTGAAAAACTTTAACACCATAGAGAAAGATGAGCTTGATAGTTGGGTTAGTCATTTACAAGAAAACAAAATCACCTCTCTTGCTTATGGTATGGGGAATAATGTTCCGCAAGGAGAATTAGATAAGGTTGCTTATGATGGCCATTTAAATGTAGATACAGGCTCTATAGTAGTGTCTGACGTGACTCAGCTTCCCCCTATTTTATTACAATCTGTCATTCAACCTATCGGCGGGAATATTCTTGTACCTGTTGATGGTTATGGGATGGGAGCTGATGGGGGAGTGATAGCGAGTATTACTATCAGCGATGTTACCTATTTATTCGATGGCCAATCGATATCAGTTATGGGGACATCTTCATCTCTGACCCATAGTTTTGATCCTACAACCAATACTTTGTCAATTTATATTAATGATAAACACTCATTAATTATTGATTTGGATGATGGCAGTTACCAGTTCTTTGGGGCAACTATTTCATCGGATACCCAATTGGTTTTCGACTATACATTAAAAGATAACGATGGGGATACAAGCTCAAGTTCACTAACATTTGTTGTTGGGCACGACATTAAAGCTGAAGGAAATAGCATTGATTCGATACAGCTATACGATACCACTACGTCAAATCAAAAAGTGCAGTGGTCAACATCGGGTGCCGGTTCATCGTCGGTGACTTATCACGATCATGTTGAAAAAGGTTTAGTCGTGGATGTAGGCGATGGTGGTGATTATGTCTATCTCGGAAAAGGAGATGACATTATTTATCTTGGTGATAGTCATGTTGACGGCTTGGATAATCATACACAGGCTCATCTAAAAGAGATGGCGGCTTCCGATCTTTTGGATCGTTTTGGGACTGGGCTTGATGGCTCTTGGCTACAAGATGCCAATAACGAAGACAGCGCACTCAATATCCCGGGAGCTAGTAATGCTTACGTCGATATAGCTCATGGCGGTGGTGGCGATGATCGTATATTCGGCCAAGGAGGTACAGATCTCCTCTTTGGAGGCTCGGGTAATGACCATATCTACGGTGGCGAAGGGAACGATGGCCTTCGCGGTGGTACTGGTAATGATATTCTAGATGGTGGTGCTGGGAATGATGTTCTAATTGGCGGCTTAGGCAATGATATCCTTACTGGTGGTGATGGTGCAGATATCTTTAAATGGGTTGAGATGGAAACCGCGACTGACCGCGTTACTGACTTCCATCGTTCGGAAGGGGATTCGTTAGATTTTTCCGATTTGTTTGAAGACATGACCAAAGATGAGATCACAGCATTGCTTGATGGACTGGGTGGTGCAGATCATCAAGGTGTTGCGGACGATGTATCTATCCGTGTTACAGGAAATGAACATGAATCGCACCTAACGATTGTCAAGTCGGGTCAAACATTGACCGTGGACTTTGATGGTGCGTCAGCTGCGGATATCACCAGTAGCTTGATGGATAACCTAAACCATTTAAAGGACTAAAATAACGAAAACCGGAGCTTGATTAGAGCTCCGGTTTTTCTTGCTGCCTATAAAATACGGCTTACAACACCTTACAGGCGAACCCTTTTAGATAAAACCCTTCAGGGTAGGCTGAATCTGTTAAGTGGTCAGCGGCTTGCTCGAACCTTTCAACAAATTTAACGCTACGACCTGCATCGAGCGCCGCATCGGCAATGATTTTTTGGAAGAGATCGGTGCCCATAAGGCCAGAGCATGAATAGGTGAGTAAAGTGCCACCCGGTTTTAAAATTTGCATTGCCAACATATTGATGTCTTTATAACCGTTTGCACCGGAGATCAGGTTATTTTTACTCGATACGAACTTAGGTGGATCCATAATCACCACATCAAACAGCGTTCCTTGATCACGGTATTCTCGCAATAATTTGAAAACATCGGCATTTAAAAATACAGCGCGTTTTTTGGAGATATCGAATTGATTGATCTCTGCATTGTATTTGGCGGTATCTAATGCAGGTTGTGAGACGTCGGCATTAATTACACGTTTGGCACCGCCTTTAAGAGCATACAAACCGAAGCCTCCGGTATAACAAAAACAGTTAAGGACATCTTTATCCTTCACATATTTTATTGATTTCTGGCGGCTGTCACGTTGGTCTAGGTAAAAGCCTGTTTTGTGTCCACCAACAATATCGACGCTAATTTTTACGCCATTTTCTTCGATAATGACTGATTTTGGCGGCTCATCGCCATGCAGCACGCCCATGCGCTCTTCTAAACCTTCTTTTTTACGAACGGCAACATCTGAACGTTCGTAAACATGGCACTCTGGGAAAACGATTGTCAGCGCTTTAACAATATTTGTTTTATGGTATTCAGCCCCTGCGCTAAGCAGTTGGCATACTAGATAATCTTGATACTTATCGATAGTAATACCGGGCAACCCATCTGATTCTGCTGCAATCAGCCTAAAGCCTGTAAGACCATCTCGTTCAATAATCTCCTGGCGAACTAACAGTGCATCTTCGAGCCGTTTCACAAAAAAATCGACATTGATCTCCTGCTTCTCAAAGCTCCAGACGCGAGCTCGAATTTGAGAAGTAGGGGAATAGGCTGCTTTTGCTAACCACTGATTATCATGAGTATAAACGTCGACGGTCTCTCCAAGGCTAGGCTCACCTTCTACCTTGCTGATCCCTCGGGAAAAGACCCATGGATGTTTACGGCGCAAAGATTTTTCACGGCCTTTGACTAGATAGATTGCAGCTGTCATACATTACTCGATGAATATTCAAAATGGGGGCGTATTTTCATAGAAAAGGTAATGGAAAGCAAACAAAGAGCGAGCGTCATACGTAAATAAAGGAAATTGTTTGGGGAGAGTGTCTATGGGATGTACATCAAATTAACCCATTGTCATTTCTTTCATTATAGTGAACGACGCATTTTAGTAGATAAATGATTGAGTATTTAAACATAAAGAGAGGGATCCAAATGGCTCAACAGTGCGACAAGTTTATCGTGACAGGCAGGGTCCAAGGGGTTGGTTTTCGTTATCACACCGCTCATCAAGGACTAAAGCTAGGCTTAACAGGCTATGCTAAAAATTTACATAACGGCGAGGTTGAAGTCATCGCCATTGGGAATAGTGAAAATTTGGAGCAGTTTTATCAGTGGCTTCAACAAGGCCCCAAAACGGCGAAAGTAATGTTGGTGTCGCGTGAGTCACTTCTTTCTTATACTGAAAAATATAGCGGATTCGAAATACTTTAAAAGTAGCACCGCTTTGTATTTTGTATGGTTAAGTTGCTTGGGGGCTTAGTTTCGCACTACAAGCATTTGGCAGGTTTTGGTAACCCAGCAAGTTTAGTTGCTTGTTTGGCCGGGCCTTTTTTAAAGAGTTTGAACAGATATTTGCTATTGCCTTTTTCCGGACCATGCGCTTTTTCCATCGCTTTGACTAACATACGCACTGCGGGTGAAGTATTAAACTCTTCATAAAAGTGGCGCACGAACAAAATGACTTCTAGATGAGCGTCTGTTAACTCGATATCTTCCTGACTGGCCAGTGTCTGGATCATTCCTTCTTCCCATTCGGTATGGTCTAGGAGGTAACCCTGAGCATCAGTTTCGACGGTTTTACCATTGTATTCAAACATCTTTATTACTCGATTAAAAATCCGCGTTTAGGGTAGCGTAGTGAATGTGTGATCTCAACTGTTTAGAAAGCAAAAAGCCCGCAAGCTGTGGCTTGCGGGCTCGTTTGGACAAAATGTCGACGTGAATTAGTCGTCATTCATAATGCCTAGAATAGCCAATAAGCTTGTGAACAAGTTCAGGATATTTAGATACATTGAGATGGTAGCACTAATGTAGTTTGTCTCTTCACCTCGTACGATGCGGCTTGTGTCAAATAGGATAAAACCAGAAAACACGAGCGCCGCGATGCTGCTGATCGCAAGTTGGCCAACGGTAGAACCAACAAAAATATTAATAATCGCCGCAACGATGACAATAATGAGGCCTGCCATTAAAAAACTTCTCATGAACGAAAAGTCTTTTTTAGTCGTAATGGTATAAGCGGATAAGCCCATAAAAACAAGGCCAGTAAGACCGAGTGCCTGAGCAATAATGCTAGAGCCATTCGGGATTGCCGCATAGTGATTAAGCATTGGGCCCAGAGCACCGCCCATTAATGTGGTGAACACAAATGTCCACACTATACCAGAAGAAGAGTTAATGGCTTTAGGCATCACGAAGAATAGAATACCGATTGCTCCCAACTGCATAGCGAGTGCCATGAATGGTGAAATCTGCATTGCCATTGTTGCCATCGCAGCAATAGCACTAGTGATAAGAGTCATTGAAAGCAAGAAGTAAGTATTCTTCAACACTTTATTAGTTTGTAGTGTGCTCTCTAAGCTAGCTGAGCGAGTAAACATAGGGCTGTTCATAATCTTCCTCGTAAGGGTTTATGTTTGTTTGTACATTTATGGGGCTGAATGAGCTAAAAAGCAAGCCCTGTATCGTATTTGTTTTGTGTAAATTTTAATAAAAATAGTCACTTAGATGTTAAAGAATGTGTAACACCATGTGTCTATGCTCATAAACAAAGAGAGAGGTGATGTTCACCTCTCTCTTTGTTGGTCGTTAATCCATTAATGATGGAGAATTTGAGAGAGAAAATTGCGCGTTCTATCGGATTGAGGATTTTCAAAAAATTCAACAGGGTTATTTTCTTCAATGATCTCACCAGCATCCATGAAAATAACGCGATCGGCCACTTCTTTAGCAAAGCCCATCTCATGGGTAACACAAAGCATCGTCATGCCTTCTCCTGCGAGTTCAACCATAACATCTAATACTTCCCGTACCATTTCCGGGTCAAGTGCAGATGTTGGTTCATCAAATAACATAATCTGTGGGTTCATGCACAATGAGCGTGCAATCGCAACTCGTTGCTGCTGACCGCCAGAAAGTTGACCGGGATATTTGTCGGCTTGATCAGGAATCTTTACGCGTTCCAAATACTTCATCGCAACCGCTTCAGCTTCTCCTTTAGGCATCTTTTTTACCCAAATTGGAGCGAGTGTACAGTTTTCTAACACGGTTAAATGTGGAAAAAGATTGAAATGTTGGAAGCACATACCGACCTCGCGTCGCACGGCTTCAATATTTTTAAGATCTTCCGTCAGTTCGTTGCCCGCGACGACGATTTGTCCTTTTTGGTGCTCTTCCAAGCGGTTAATACAGCGAATCATGGTCGATTTTCCTGAGCCTGAAGGGCCACAAATAACGATCTTTTCGCCTTTTTTAACGGTAAGATTGATGTTCTTTAGTACATGAAATTCACCGTACCATTTATTCATATCATTAATCTGAATCATGATTTCTTCAGAAGGTGCGAGGTTGCGTTGCTGCGTCATAATACGTCCTTGATTTGTAGTTATCGTTTGTGACCAGTATGGAGTTTGTTTTCAAGCCATATCGAATATCTAGACATAGAAAAGCAGAACACCCAGAACACTAACGCGACAAATATATAACTTTCAGTAGAAAAGCCTAACCAATCCGGATCGGTATTGGCAGCTTGTCCAATACCGAGCACGTCAAACATCCCGATAATGAGTACTAAGCTGGTATCTTTAAATAGGCCAATGAAGGTATTAACGATAGATGGGATCGTGATCTTCAGTGCTTGCGGCAAAATAATCAAACCGACTTTTTTCCAGTAACTTAAACCTAACGCATCGGCGGCTTCGTATTGACCTTTAGGTATCGCTTGTAAACCACCACGAACCACTTCTGCCATATAAGCCGAACTGAACATGACCACCCCAATCAATGCTCTAACCAATTTATCCGTTTCCGAGCCTTGCGAGAGGAACAGAGGCAGCATAACGGATGCCATAAACAAAACTGTAATCAGTGGCACACCTCTCCAAACCTCGATGTAAACGGTACATAGGCTGCGAATAATGGGCATCTCGGAACGTCGGCCCAACGCCAGTACAACGCCAATCGGTAACGAAACAACAATCCCAACTAAGGCAATAATCAGCGTAACTAATAAGCCTCCCCACTTATGCGTTTCAACCACTTCTAGGCCGAAAAAGCCTCCATAGAGTAACGCCGCGATAAGAAATGGGTAGATGTTGACAAAAAACAACCAAATCCACGTTTTTTTCGGTGTATTTTCATAGGCGAGCAACGCACTAAAAATAGCAAGAGTGAAATAGAAGAGGCGAGGTCGCCAGAGCTCAGCTTCTGGATAAAATCCATACATAAACTGATCCCAGCGTACGCTAATAAACACCCAACACGCCCCCTCCCGGGTGCAATCACTACGTTGTGTGCCTACCCAATCGGCATTAATAATCGCCCAATCGACAGTATGCCAAACAAGCCAGAAGGCGAAATACCCTAAGATCAGTGTAACGATGGAATTGAGTGCGTTATTAAAAAGATTTTTGCGCAGCCACCCAATGAAGCCAACGGTATTGGCTGGCGGTGGCAAGTTAGGTTGAAACTGATGTACTTTCATCTTATCTCTCCACCAAAGCAACTTTACGGTTATAGATATTCATTAATGCCGATGTCGTTAAACTGAGAGTGAGGTAAACACCCATAGTCATCGCAATAATTTCAATCGCTTGACCCGTTTGATTGAGCGTTGTGCCGGCAAAAACAGAAACCAAATCAGGGTAGCCAATCGCCATCGCTAATGATGAGTTTTTGGTTAAGTTCAGATATTGGCTGGTGAGTGGTGGAATGATGATGCGCAGCGCTTGAGGAATGACCACGAGTTTTAATGTTTTTGAACGAGATAATCCTAATGACATTGCTGCTTCGGATTGACCATGGCTCACCGCATTAATGCCAGAACGGACAATTTCGGCAATAAATGCGGCCGTATAAATACTTAGTGCAATCAGCAGTGCGGCTAACTCAGGGATAATACTGATGCCACCTTGGAAGTTGAATCCTTGCAGTTGTGGATACTCTGCTGACACTGGACGGCCCATAGCAAAGTACACAATGACAGGAAGTAGAATGCACAAGATAGCCGCAATTCTACCCATAGGCGTCTGCTGACCTGTTAAACGCTGTTTGTTTCGAGCCCAAATGCCAATAATTAAGGTGGTTAGTAAGCCAGCAAGAAAGGCAATAAAGATAAATGTGCTGCCACTTTCGAAAATGGGAGCAGGGAAGAACAGACCACGTACATTGAGAAAAATAGAATCCCCTAACTGCATGCTTTGCCTAGGCGATGGTAGAGCCTGTAACACGGCAAAATACCAAAAGAAAATTTGCAGTAATAAAGGAATATTACGGAAGATTTCTATATACACAGCAGCAAGTCGACTGACTAACCAGTTAGAAGAGAGACGGGCAATACCGATAAAAAAACCTAAAAGGGTGGCAAATACAACGCCTAAAAAAGAAACTAGCGCGGTATTGAGCAAACCTATGATAAAAGTTCGTCCATAACTAAAGGTTTCATTGTATTCGATCAAAGTAAGGCCAATCCCAAAGCCAGCTTCTTGATCTAGGAAGTCAAACCCCGTGGCAATGCCTCGAGAACTTAAGTTAGAAAGTGCATTGGTCACAATGGTGTAAAAGAAAAAAAACAGAACGAGAACAGCAATAATTTGAAAGGCGACTGAACGAAAAGTAGGATTGTAGAACAAATTTGCGCTTTTAGCCGAGGGAGCCCCTGAGCTAGCCGCAATAGTTTTAGTAGGTTTCATACAACTATAACCTCAAATCCATTTTTCCAAAAAGGCGGTTAAAACCGCCTATTTGGGATTGTGTGACTATTAACGAAGTGGTGGAGCGTACATAAAGCCGCCAGCATTCCACAACGCATTCGCACCTCGTGCGATTTGTAGTGGAGAACCTTTACCTACAGTGCGTTCAAAACTTTCACCATAGTTACCGACTTGTTTTACAATTTGGTATCCCCAATCATCGCGAATGCCCAAACCTTTACCCTTAGGACCGTCCAGGCCAAGTATGCGTTTGATATTAGGATCGCTAGATTTAAGCATTTCATCTGCATTTTTTGAGGTAATACCGTACTCTTCTGCGTTAACCATCGCATTGAGAGTCCATTTCGCCACGTTAAACCACTTGTCATCATCTTGACGAACAACGGGCCCAAGTGGTTCTTTAGAAATGATTTCAGGTAATACAACCGCGACGTTAGGATCAGTTAAGTTCAAACGTAGCGCATACAAACCAGATTGGTCGGTTGTTAGAGCATCGCAACGGCCCGCGTCAAAACCTTTTGAGGTTTGCGCTGCTGTATCGAATACCACAGGTTTGTATTTCATGCCCGTGTTGCGGAAGTAGTCCGCCAAGTTCAACTCAGTAGTTGTACCGGATTGGACACAAACCGATGCCCCATCAAGCTCTTTTGCACTTTTCACTCCTAGGTCTTTTTTCACCATGAACCCTTGACCGTCATAATAGTTTACGCCGACAAAATTAAGGCCGAGTGCTGCGTCGCGTTGGAGCGTCCAGGTTGTATTGCGCGAAAGAACATCGATTTCACCTGATTGTAGGGCGGTAAACCGTTCTTTTGCTGTGAGTGGAACATATTTTACTTTCGATTTGTCACCAAGAACTGCTGCGGCAAGTGCCTGGCAATATTCAACATCAATGCCTTCCCATTCCCCTTTTGAGTTCGGGTTGGAAAAGCCTGGTAGACCAGTGCTCACACCACAAGTAATAAAACCTTGCGAAAGTACTTTATCTAAAGTGCTATCTGCTGCTGAAGCTGTCGTCGCCATCATGGCAGTAGAAGCTGCTACAACAGAAGCAAGAACAGTGAGTTTATTCGCCATTTGTATCCTTCCTGTATGATCCATGTTAAACCAGGTGACACCTGATACAACGTACTAAAAATGTTGTTATGTAGCTTTCCAAGTTGTATTTGCATGCAATCGCACATTTACAAATCAACCGTTTATAAGCGTAGGTAATGATTTGTATTTTCTCAAATTAGTAATTTGAAAGATTTTTGATTAGATTCACAAACCTAAGCTGCAGCTAGAATGAACAAATGTTGCAAGATTGTAAATAGTGCAACCGTGTTCAATAGTGGGGCAACAGAATAGAAGCAGTATATTTTTCTTTTAACGTAAAATTAACAATTGTATCATTAGTGTGTTGTCAGGATTTTCAACTGTCTAATGGCGAAAATTTGGTTGATAATTATTTGGCTACATTTAATTAGTGTCGCAGATGCCCTATTTTTGGTAGCATCAAGCGAATAGTTATCTAGATTATTCATGGAATGAAATGCAGTATTTTCCTCTGTTTTTGAATTTATTGGGCAAACCAGTGCTGGTTGTGGGTGGGGGCGAAGTCGCCTGTCGAAAAGTAGAAGCATTGATTCGAGCTGGGGCTCAAGTCACCGTCGTATCACCTAAGATTGAACGTTATCTTTTGGAACTGGTAGAGCAGAATCGTTGCCAATGGGTTCAAAACTTTTATTCATCAGAACTATTAACGAAAGAATACTGGCAGGTATGGGCCACAACGGATAATCCGTCGCTTAACCACCAAGTGCATAAAGATGCAAGAAAGACAGGTGTTTTGGTCAATGTTGTCGATGATCAACCATACTGTGATTTTATCACGCCATCGATGGTCAACCGTGGGCGAATTCAGATCGCAATATCCAGTGGTGGTGCATCACCAGTGTTGGTGAGAAATATCCGAGAAACATTGGAAGCGGTTCTTCCGCAAAATCTCTCGTTGCTTGCTGATTTCGCTGCCTCCAAGAGAAATTCAATTAAACAATCACTCAATTCTGTCAGTGCTAGAAGAAAGTTTTGGGAAGCCTTTTTAAGTGATTCCAAAACAGAAAATGCAGTAAGCCGTGAAGAATTAGAGCGTTTATACCAACAAGCTCTCTTAGTACCTATAGAAGAATCAGCACAATGTACATGGATAAGCTGTGGCGATGATGTTGAAATGTTGCCGATTAAAGCGCTGCGTTACATGCAAAGGGCAGAGGTGGTTTTTTATGAACAACATTCTCCTTTTGAATTGATTGATCTTGTTCGCCGTGATGCTGAAAGGGAAAGTTTTAAGAATGCCGCGCAACTTGCAGAAAAGCTTGAGCAAGCAAAGTCTGATCGCAAAAGAATATGTATTTTGTTACCTAGAAACAGAGCAGAGTACGCTTTGCTTGTGGGGAAAGACTTAATGTTGTAAAAATAGTGCCATAGGTTATTGTTTTATCGGATTATGTTGCAGACCGAGCCTGATAAAACGAAGATGACTCAAAACTGAAGAGCTTATGTACTATGTATAAATCGATGCCACGTTCGTTCAAATCCTTCCTTGTGGTTAGCATTGTGAGTTTGGTTTCTATTTTTATGTCGTTACAATGTCACTCAAAGCTGCAAGAAGCTGAGTTCTGTGCAGATGATTATTTGAGCTGTAATATTAATAAAAGCGATGCCTCATTTCTCAATTTATATTATGATTCTTTTGAGCGTCCTGAAGTTATCAAAAACTCTTTTACGGATTGGCGACAGTGGTGGTCACCTCAGGCAAAAGCTCTCTATATATTTTCACAAAATAATTTAATACAATTTGCGGGAATTACTCCTCTAGTTACTGAGGAAGCATTGGCTATTGGTCGTCAATACAATATAGACTGGATTATTGCGGAGGCTTATTTTTATGAAGCACAGGAATTATATTCATCACAACAATTAATTCAATCTGAATCCTTACTCAATGATGTTCTAGAGATGGTTGAGCGTATTGGATATAATGGGTTGAAAGGGCGAGTTTATAATTTATTGGGTAATATTTCATTTGATCAAACCAATTTAAAGAAAGCCTTAAAATATTATCAAATTGCTTATCAATTATTTGATAGGAATAAATATGCTATACAAATGTGCATAATTCTAAACAATATATCGACTGTGTATATTCATACGGAGGATTGGAAAAACGCTGATATATATAGTAAGAGATCTTTGAAAGTATACCAGAATAATAATTTCTCTAACTCACTCACCGAAGCTATTTTATATACTAATGCCAGTGTGATAGATACAGCGCTAGGACGTGAAGAATCTCAGCAGCGCAATGTTGAACTTGCTTTTGATAGAGCGATGAAAACAGGTTCTAAACAGTTGCAGTTTTAGACTATGGTTAACTTAGCCGATAATTTATTAAATCAAGGTGAGACAGAAGATGCCTTAGATATTATGATTCGATGTTTATCTCTTGCTAGGGAAGAGTCTAATCCCTTATTTACCGCATACTGTCAAGAGAGTTTAGCGGAAGTCTACCTTGCAAAAACTCAGTTAGAATTGGCTATCTTGAGCGCCAAAGAAGCGGTAGGAATTTATACAGATCACAATAATGTGCCAAGGATAATATATGCTACTGATATTATTTCAAGAATTTATGAACAAAAAGGTCGGTATGATGAAGCATTGTTTGAATATAAGAAAATGGCAACATTAGAAAAAAAACTTATCCTTCAGTCTAGAGAAAAAGAGGCATTGAGTCTAAAAAATCAATTTGACAGAAAACTCGACGAACAAGAATTATTGCTATTAAGTGCTAAGAACGATATACAGAAGCTGCAGATACAAGCTCAGGAATTTAGGGAATGGTTGTATTTTTTGTTATTTATTATTATTAGCTTTTTATCTTTAATTAGTTATCGGAAGTATAAAAAATTTAAAATCAAACACTCAACTTTACAGCAGGATCATGCAAAGTTAGAAGTTGAATCTACACATGACCCACTCACGGATTTGTATAACCGAAGATATCTTGATACTTGGTTTTCTTATCAGGAAGAAACAACTAATAATAAACCACATTTATTAGCCATAATTGATGTCGACTATTTCAAAAAAATAAATGATCAGTATGGTCATGAAGCGGGGGATGAAGTGTTAAGGGAATTATCTACCATTCTGAAACAGCAGCTTCGACCTGAAGATCTACTTATGAGGTGGGGAGGTGAAGAGTTTGTGATGATCATTAGTGCACCAGAAGCTCATATTAAAGAAGTCTTGGAGAGAATTCGTGCTCAAGTCGAACAAACATCATTTTACTGGGCAGGGCAGCGGGTTCCTGTAACTGTTTCCATTGGAGCAATTGCTGAGAAGTCGGTGTCTAAGTTGGCGTTGTCGTGGCAGAGTGCAATGGAGAGTGCAGACCAAGCGTTATACCAAGCGAAGTCAGAAGGAAGGAATCGATTCATTGTAAATGACAGTTATCAGTGATTGAAAAGCCACCTAATGAGGTGGCTTTGATATTTTATTCGTGGTGCTGTTAGTCTCGGAAATTGTCATACTGGAATGGCTGGCCCATATCCGATTCACGCATTAGAGCGATCACTGATTGTAAATCATCCCTCTTTTTACCCGTTACTCTTACTTTTTCACCTTGAATGGATGCTTGGACTTTGAGCTTGGCATCCTTAATGGCTTTTACCACTTTCTTGGAGGTTAACGAGTCCAGTCCTTGTTTAAATTGGACATCTTTAAACCAGCGCTTGCCGGAATGTACGGAATCTTTCGCTTCCATCGCTTTGGCATCAACACCTCGTTTCGCGAGGTTGCCACGTAAAATATCCATCATTTGACCCAATTGAAAATCATCTTCTGCAGACAGTTTTACAACTTCATCTTTGAGTTCAAATCCAGCTTCTACATTACGAAAATCAAAACGAGTAGAAAGCTCTCGGTTTGCATTATCGACAGCATTACGAAGTTCAACAGTATCGACTTCTGAAACGATATCAAAAGAAGGCATGGTGTTTCCTTATCTATTGCTTAGTATTTACTTTAAGTTACGGCGGTCAGTGATCGCTTGTGCCAGCATATCCAGCATAGTTGCTGTGTCATCCCATCCTAAGCATGGATCGGTAATCGATTGACCATAGGTGAGGTTCTTTAAGTCATGCATTGGCTGGTTACCTTCGATAATGAAGCTTTCAGCCATAATACCAGCAACGAAATCCTTACCTGTACGTATTTGTGTGCAGATGTCGGCCGTTACATCTATCTGTTTTCTATGCTGCTTTTGGCAATTCGCGTGGCTAAAATCTACGATGAGGCGCGGGGCTAAGCCGAATTCGATCAGTTGCTCGCAGGCTGCAGATACGGAGTCAGCGTCATAGTTTGTCCCTGTATCACCACCGCGTAAAATAACATGGCCAAAGGGGTTACCACTGGTACGATAAACGGTCATACGGCCATTTTTATCCGGTGAGTAAAAATAATGCGATGCTTGGGCCGCTCGAATGGCATCAATAGCAATTTTGATGTTGCCATTCGTGCCATTTTTAAAACCGACAGGGCACGACAGTGCAGACGCCATTTCTCGGTGTATCTGAGATTCCGTAGTACGCGCACCAATAGCTCCCCACGTGATGAGATCTGCGATGTATTGCCCGGTAATCATGTCTAAAAATTCAGTCGCAGTAGCAAGGCCTAGCTTGTTGATATCTAATAATAATTTCCGTGCTTTATTGAGCCCTGTTTCCAGTGCATATGAACCATCCAGATTGGGATCCGTAATCAAACCTTTCCAGCCCACAACGGTGCGTGGTTTCTCGAAATAGGTACGCATGACGATAAACAGTTCATTTTTATATTGGTCTTGGATCGCACTCAAACGTTGAGCGTAATCCATTGCTGCTTCAGTGTCGTGTACCGAACACGGACCGACAATGACTAACAAGCGATCATCGTGACCAGTCAGAATATTTTCAATTTGACGGCGTGAGTTTGCGATGCGCTCTGCTACGTCGTCTGTGATCGGATGCGCATTTCCAAGCTCTGCCGGAGTCGGCATTGGGCCCAAGGCTTGAGTTCTTAATTCATCTGTTTTTAATGGCATGGTAAAGCCTGTACTCTTATTGCGAAGCGGTAAAGATAACGGAATTGGCAATAGGAATAAACTCCAAAACGGAAAACTTATTGCTTATCATCCGTAAGGTGAAATTTTATTCATAAATTCGCCATAAATATTTACTTTTACTTGAATTAATACTCGGCTATGGGTATTTTCCTGAGCAAGATAATTAAAAATGTAGGGAGTAATGAATGAGTTTGGCACAACATGATACGATCCACCCTCAGTTGATCTTAGGTGATGCCCTTCCAGCGGCAATTGAATCAAGTGGAAATGCCCAGCATTTGTATGTATCGCTGTCCGACATTATTTTAGATTCGTTGTTTTATCATCCTTCGATTGAGCAACATTTTGCGAATCTAACTGAACTTGAGCAAGGCTCTTTGCAATCCATTCTTGATGACAAAGCGGTGGCGGAGCATTTTACGTCAACCATTGTTGATAGAGTCGTGGCAGCGGTTCAAAAAAATCACACTACGATTCGTGTCTGTTTGAGTGATGCAGATAGTTACACTTATAAAGCGTTGATCGGTGGAAGTGTTGAAACGGATGAAATTAACCCAGCGATGGGAGTGCGTGGTGTATCGCGTTTTTCTTCCAACCAGTATGCAAAAGCGTTTAGTTATGAATGCGCTGTGATCAAGGCATTGCGCAAGCAAGGATTGAACATCGAAATTGTGGTGCCATTTGTTCGAACATTAAGTGATGCGGCGACGATCATTGACCGACTGGCAGAGCAGTCTTTACCTCGGAGTTTAGATGGTTTGAAAGTGCTTTATTCTTGCGATGTTCCATCAGCGGCATTGTTGGCAGAGCGTTTGATGCACTATTTTGATGGTGTGGTCATCAACATCGATAACTTAACACAATACACCTTAGGCATTGATAAAGAGAATCCCGAACTTTCCCATTTGTTTAATCCAGAGAGTGAGGCGGTCATCACGCTGCTCGATTTAGCATCAAAAGCGGCACGTCATGCGAATAAGCCGATTTTGGTCGTTACCCAAGCACTCGCAAGCTATCCAAAGCTACAGGAGCACTTAGCTGAAAGTGTTCAGGCTGATGTTGTGGTAAAAATGTAATGATCTGATTTGAGCGCAGAATAGCTGCGCTCAACCCTAACTTTCTGTAACAACTTATTGACATTTCGCGGCGTATACCTTGAACTGGTCCGACAACTATATTGAAAAGGTCAAGCCTCATGCTCTCCCCATTAACAAAAGCGAATCTTTACTTAAATCTGTTTGGTTTTTTAAAAGTGCCACTGATTTGGTCCTGCAGGCCAAAGATTTTAGTGCTAAACGAACACTCTGTAGAAATTCGAATTCCACTTAAACGTCGCAATAAAAATCATTTAAATAGTATGTATTTTGGTGTGTTAGCCGTTGGTGCAGACGTAGCGGGCGGTTTTATGGCAATGCATAAAGCACAACAGCGTGGCTCCAAAGTATCGTTGGCGTTTAAAGCGGTTAGTGCGGAGTTTTTAAAAAGGCCGGAGGC
This sequence comes from Vibrio anguillarum, assembly GCF_001989995.2. Taxonomy (GTDB): domain Bacteria; phylum Pseudomonadota; class Gammaproteobacteria; order Enterobacterales; family Vibrionaceae; genus Vibrio; species Vibrio anguillarum. Next base: position 36,572 of record NZ_JAHGUP010000052.1, on the reverse strand, counting down.
GGATGTTCATTTTCATTGCCATGATGGCCACCTAATAGACAGTATGCTTGATGAAACTATCGCGACCGGAGAGCGAGTCAATCAGACAGTAAAGATCATTGCAACCTGTCCTTCGTTGCATGGTGACGAGCCTATGGCGGAGTTTCATCTTACTTTATCGTTAAAGCGTATTGGTAAATAAGGCTGAATTAGAGACTACTCGATTAATTCTATCGGTTCAATGTCGACAATCTTATTTCTATTTAAAACAATTTTCCAACGGTAGTAGCGGGGCTCTTCTTTATGGTTATCTTCTTTGATAATCAAGTTGAGCAAGTGCCGTTTTTCTACGGTTTCTCGACTCACTTGACCACCACTTAACTGATAAATGCGATTAGAGCCTTTGTCCATCAAACGGGTAATCGGGCGTAGATCAATGTGTAAAGTTTCGCGTGTTTCCTCATAGCCACTCATGAAGCGTGAGGTTGACATGGCCGTTTCTGAGCGATAGTGAAGTACCTGTTCCTCCCTTTGAACAATGCGTTTCTTTCGAATTGTTTTGATTCTGTCTGGTAATTTACTCAGGTTGGTATAATCAAGCCATTCAATTTTGTAACCTACAGATTTTCCGGTCGTTGGGTCTATGTAACGACGCTTCCATTTAGGTTTTCCTTTACGGATCCAGCGCCACAGCATATCGCGTAAGTCATCTTTAAAGATCTCGCGTAATGCATAAACAAACGACATAGCGATGATAAAAGAGGCGGTGATTTCCCCCCAATAGTCGCGAGCTGTAATGGCGATGACGGTGACAAACAGCATTACAAGCCCAGTCGCGATGCCTTTTACGGCACGCTTCATGTTATTACCTAAAGAGGTGACGTGTTCATTAAGCACAATGGGATGCTCGATTAAACGGCGTAGTAGGCGCATCTTGTTACTCAGCCGAGTGATGTCTTCCCCTGCCTTTGCCGAGTTGTAATTGTTAAGTTTACGATGTGCCTGTTCTTTTTCAACCAGTGTAATTAGACGCTCTTTGATGGTTTTATATTCACCATCGCGGTTCATGTGTGCGACTAGGGAAAGAAACTTTTGCTCAGTATACCAAGATAAATAGTTATCAATATTGGCGTAATAGCGTTTTAAGCTCTCTTCATAAGGAATGCTGCGGCGCAATTTTTTCAAAATATCTAAAGAGAGTTCAATGACACTATCAACTTCATCTGATGTGACGGTGTCACTCGTCGTATTGAGTTGTACTACAGCTTTATCTAGAGCGATAACATACTGATAAGCAAATAAACTCAAACTGACTCGATACTGAGTAGAAGAGAGATGGCCTCGCTGTGCAAGTCGGCTGTGCACTAAGGGCAGTAACGTTTTATCACTGTAATACGCACGCTCTTGGTGGATGAAGCTATAGTAAAAGTCAGATTCAGGAAGTATTTCGGGTGTTAGACCTAAATCACCGGGAATGAATAGGTAAATGTCTAGATCAAGTTCTTTGCTCTGAGACATGGCATGTGAAATTTTAAGCGTGATGGTATCTTGCTTATCGACATTAACCAAAGAAAGCTCCTGAAAAAATGCTTATTTTTCCCTTGAATGCAGGAAAGGATAACAGAGATCACGTATAATCTCTGCAAAATTGAGGTGAGACATAGTAAATGATTAACGTTGGTCAAATAAACAGTTTAGAAGTCGTGAAGATTGCTGATTTCGGCGTATTTTTGGATGCTGAAGATTTTGGAACCACTTTACTGCCTAAACGATTTACCCCAGATGGGGTTGAATTGGGGCAGAAAATAGACGTATTTTTGTATTTCGATTCAGACAATCAACTTGCCGCGACGACTGAAAAACCGATTGCAAAAGTAGGCGAGTGGGGATTGATGAAAGTTCAGGGTGTGAATAGCACTGGTGTTTTTGTTGATTGGGGTCTGAAGGGTAAAGATTTATTGGTGCCTTACAGCGAACAGCGTGCTCGTTTTAAAGAAGGACAAATGATTTTAGTGTATGTCTACACTGATAAGGCTTCCGGCCGCATCGTAGGCACAACTAAATTCAACAAGTGGCTGGACAAAACCCCTGCAAACTATACGCAGAATCAGCAAGTTGATCTATTAATTGCAGAACACTCAGAACTCGGATACAAGGCCATCATCAATGGTGAGCACTGGGGGATGATTTTCCCATCAGATGTGTTTGGTAAGTTGTTTATTGGTAAGACCTTAAAAGGCTATATCAAAAATATCCGTGAAGATGGAAAAATTGACCTAGTTCTGCAAAAAATTGGCGTAGCAAAAATGGATGAGCTAAGCACTAAGATCATAGAGTTACTTGAGAAAAAGGGTGGTTTTCTTCCATTAAGTGATAAATCGACACCAGAAGCTATTTTTTCGATGTTCCGTACCAGTAAGGGAACCTTTAAGAAGAGTATTGGTGGTTTGTACAAGCAGGGAAAAATTACCATTGGGGAAGATGGAATTCATCTTGTATAGCTGAGGCGTCCACCTCCTGTTGCAATTTATTTTCCTTGACGATAAAAAAAGGCCCAAAACTTTTCCGTTTTTGGGCCTAGGGGAATGGCTCATTTGAGCCTACGCTAATCATTAAAATAGTCGTACTTATGCTTCCCTGTAAGTATAGTTGTTATCGCTAGAAGTGCGCGTGTTTTCTAGATTTTTGTCCTATTTTGGGGCGTGTTAAAACAAATTTTTATCTTTAACGAGTTCTCTTGGTAAACCATTTTTTATGCGGTTTCCTACCCATTTTCCTAGGCCAATCACATCGTTACCGAGTTTAACCAGCACTTCGCCAGTGCCAGTTTGTAGTGCTGGTCTGACATCTCTGCCCATGTACCAATCTCGCGCTTCTTCAATCGATAGTGTGATACAGTTTGATTCGTTACCAGTCGCTAATGATGTAGCGACTTGATGTTGCCAGCGATAACCTTTTTTATGTGTTTCAGCGATTTTTATCCCCATGCGAGAGAAGCGGAATTTGCCGAGCATAGGTTCCAGTGCGTTTGGAAATAACCATACATCATTATCACGTAGCCAGACACTGGTATCATCGGGGATCACAACTTCAAACGTTTTCATGAGTTGATCCGCGATCTCTTGTGTGAGTTTAAGGTTGGCTTTCGCAAAAGGAAATTGACCTAAGCGTTTGTTGACTTCAGGGTGGGGTACAGAGCTAAGTTTACGGATTTTTGCAACAAAAAAACCTTCACAATCATAAGTTTGAGGGAATATATGCAAGAACCCTTCGTCTGTAATAGCTGCTTTTGCATCCTCAAACAATGAGCTAAGGGAAACAAATTCAACTGATTGTGGATATTTTTCTTTTAGATGCAAGCACACTTGTTGGTTCTCTTCTGTGCTCAATGTACAGGTTGAGTAGACCATCACACCGCCGGGCTTTAAAGCTTGAAACGCACTTTCAATCAAATCTTTTTGTGTTGTGGAAATCGACAATACAGATTCTTTGCTCCAGTTTTTCATCGCATCAGGATCTTTACGGATGGTACCTTCTCCTGAGCATGGCGCATCTATTAACACCGCATCAAATTGTTCCGGTAACCAACCGCCAAAGACTCGACCATCAAAATTGCTCAGTGCACTGTTACGTACACCGCAGCGTTCGATATTAGCATGCAGCACTTTAACACGGCTGGCTGAAAATTCGTTGGCGACTAATACGCCTTCATTTTCCATACACGCCGCAATTTGCGTTGTTTTTGAACCCGGAGCCGCCGCCATGTCGAGTACTGAATTGAACGATTCACCGCCAGTGAAAAGAGCGGATACTGGCATCATAGAACTGGCTTCTTGAATGTAAAAAAGCCCTGCCATATGTTCGGCTGTGTTACCCAAAGGTACGACAGACTCATCGGCTTCAATCCAAAAACCCGTGTTACACCAAGGCACTGGTGATAAAGCCCATCCTTTTTCTACGGCGCGTTGACAAAAGCTATCAACAGAGATTTTTAGCGTGTTGACTCGGATACTTTTACGCAAAGGACGCTGGCAAGCTGCAATAAAATCACTCATCGTTAGATGTGTGGGCAGTATCGCTTCAATTGTCGCAAGAAAAGGTTCAGGTAGGGTTATATTGGCGTGCAAAGCAGTATCTCGTCTGGGAGTTGAGGCCGGATTATATAAGAATCGTGATGAGATCAAAATAATAAAAAATGCAGCCGATCAGCTGCATTTTATAAGAATCAAGGTTAACCCTTTAAGGTTTTGGTATGGCTGTTCGCCATTGGCGCCATTCTGGTTTGGCTTCAGGATATAAGTAAAATGCTTGGTCTTGTTTAGCGATAGGCTGTAGCTGTTTTTGCTCTGGAGTGGCAAATGTAATTCCGCCTTTCATGATGCTATCTAACGTGCCTGCTTTTATATTTGCACCAGATAAACCGATGGATACATCGACGCCAGAAGTGTTCCAAAACACGCTATTGCTGCGAACCAGATAAGCGAACTCTTTTTGGATTTCAATGGTAAACATGACGCGGTCTGCAAAGTCTCCTAGAGCAACATGGGTTACTTTGCCCACTTCCATTTCACGGTAGAGAACCGGGCTATCTTCAGTCACTGATCCTCGTGTTTCACTTTGTAAGGTGAATTCAATACCGAGTGCTTGTTGTGGCTGTTTTTCTAGTTCAAATTGATACTGCACATCGCCAAACCCAGGTTGGACCTCAATGCTGGAACTGAGTAAGTTTTGCAGATTTTCAACACCATTGAAGCCAATCTTAGTTTTCGCTACCCAAAAGTGAGAGCCATTTCTGGCAATGCCTAATGCGTAGCTAGGCTCAATTCTCGCTTGGAGTGTAACTTGGTTTGTCTTGAAATCGGGTGTTACAGAAACAACCTCTCCCACAGTGATATTGTTATATTTGATGGATGTTCCTAGCGTAATGCCAAAGGATGAATCGGCCGTTAAGATGATTTCTTGGCCCGCCTTACGTGTTTGATCGTAGCTGTCATAGAGCTTCCACAAATTCTGATCTTTGTTATCAATGCCTTGCAACGAATCAAATGCAATGCCTCCTTGAATTAAAGTTTTTAAAGGAGCGGCTTTGACTTTTACGCCTGCAAGTGTTGCATTAATTTCGACGCCAGAACGGTTCCAAAAAACAGTTTGATTCGTAATCAGATGGCGATATTGATTCTCTATTTTGACCTCGATTTTCACACCTTCTTTAGTAAGCTTAAAGCCAAAAACACTGCCTACTTGAAGGTTACGGTATAGGAGCGGGCTGCCCGGATTGATGGGAGGAAGCTCGTCGGCAAAAAGAGTCAGTGTCTGTGAGCCGCTTTGATTATATTTTGCAAGCTCAGCTAAGGATTTACTTTGATATAGCGGGTATTCATTACTCGCATTTTCAGCGCCTTCGCTGATGAAACTGATTGAGCCGGCGAGCAGTTGTTTGGCAGGAGGGATCGAAACATTAAGGCCTGATTCGGTGAGCTCCGCGGTGGCCGAGCCTGTAATGTAAAAACGATTCTGTGAGCGTATGAGTGATGAGTACTCTTCATCAATCAGCGTATTGAGCACAACACTGTCTTGCTGCAACTTTACGTCAATTACTGAACCTACCGCGATACCTCGATACAAAATCTGGCTGCCCGCATCTAAGCCATATGAGCTTTCCGCTGTAAGTTTGATAGCAATCGATTTTGCTTGTGACTGATTAAATTCAAATTGGCGAATTGCAGTGAAACTTCTGGCCTTTTCGCCCTTGCCAGGAATGAGTGTCAAGTAATTCCCTTTGATCAAATTACCGATGTTCTCAACTCCAGAGAGTGAGACTTTGGCCTCTTCCAACACAAAACGGCTTCCCGAATTGAGCATATCACTAAAAGCCGGTTGGATAGCGGCAGAGGCGATGATCTGTTGGTGACTTTTACTGAGCTGCAATTCCGTGATTTGGCCGACTTCTATTCCTCGGTAAATGATGGGGGCACCGGTTTGGTTAATATTATGCTGATCGGGTAGGGTGATTTTCACAGGGATACCACGCCCTGCGGTTTTTAAATCGCGATAGAGACTAAATTGGGTATTTTGTTCAACAGGCTCCCCACCGTCCGGTGAATCGACGGCAATTGAACCACCGATTAATGCACTTAAACTTTCTAAGCGGACATCAACACCTTCAAAGCCAATGCTTGCACCAACACCGCTGACATTCCAAAAACGGCTTTCATTGGTAATAATGTGGCGATACTCGTCTTTTATCGAGGCTTGAATGAGTACCGACTTTGCATCGTCATCGAGTTTGTAGTTAAACACTTCACCAATCGGAATTTTTTTATAGACGATTTGTGAGCCAACAGAAATACCTCCGAGATCGCGAGCCTTTAGCGAAATGATAAGCCCTTGATTAGGCAGTAGATCAGAAGGTGCACCATCTAAAGCACTAAACACTTTATCGTGTTCAGCTGAACTATTTTCGTTACCCGGTTGAATCGCAATATAGTTTCCTGAAACCAATGCATCTAAACCTGAAACGCCAGATAAACTGGCCGTTGGCTTCACTAACCAAAATCGGGTATTGTCATTGAGTAACTGAGTAGCTTCTGGATAAATATCGGCTTCCACATAGATGTTTTCTAATCCTTCGGACAGTTTAATATCTCTTACCATGCCGACTTCGAGCCCTTGGTAGCGAATTGTTGTTCGCCCTGCGACTAAGCCTTGTGCGTCCGAAAAATAGATCTGGATTCGTTCGCCAGCATCGTGAATGGCTTTAACGACTAACCAACCTGCGAGCGCCATGGTGAGTATGGGTAGTATCCACAAAGGTGAGATGCCCCTATTTCGCTTAACATCGGGAGTGTGTGAGGGCTGGCTTGAAATTTGTTTACTCATGTGAAGGCTCGTTTTGGTCTGCGATTTCTGGGTAATTATCCCAGATGAGTCTTGGGTCCATACTTTCCGTGGCGAGCATGGTGAGTACAACCACCAAGCCAAAGGCAACGGCTCCATAACCGGGAGTGAAGTCGAGAATTTGACCGCGATCAACCAGTGTCAACATAATTGAGATGACAAACAGATCCATTACCGACCATTTGCCGATCCATTTAATCGCGAAATAAATGTTCATTCTCTGACGGTGGTAAACCGTTCGCTTAAATTTAATCGCCAGTAATAGATAGGTCAGGCCGAATATTTTTACAATAGGCACGATTATACTGGCCACAAAAATGATGATTGCAATTCCGACCATACCACTATTAATCAGTGACGCAACACCAGAGAAGATGGTGTCTTCTAATCGCTGTCCGTTGGTAATTAAAATCGATATTGGAATCAGGTTCGCGGGGGAAATAGCGACACTTGCTGCAATTAAATAGGCCCAAGTTCGTTGTATCGAGTTGGGTTTCCGGTGATATAATTTTTGCGCGCAACGCACGCAGTGCGTATTTTCTGGTTGTGAAAGATGGCAATGGTGGCAATGCACCTCTTTACGCTCGAAGGCATATTGATTCTCTGGCTGCCACGCTTGCCAATAGCGCCTTACGCTAACTCGAGTCGCTAACAATACGGTTGCCAGTTGCAGCAAGACTAAACCATACAGCCCCACACCGATAAAAATGTCGGAATAATCTTGAAGTTTAAAACAAGATACCGCCACGCTGACTAAAAAAACATCGATCATTACCCACGCTTTTAATCGCTGAATAATGATCAGTGAGCCACGCAGTAGATAAAACCATCGATAACGCAAGGCGATATGAGCGGTCACTACGGAACCACACACTAAAAGTGGCGCAATAGAGCTGCAAAATAGCACCAATAAAGCGAGCGCTCCAAAGCCCTCTTCAGCCAGCGCAAAGACACCGGATGGCAAGGTGGCGGGGATCATCACCCCAACCAAGCGAATACTGATGAATTCAAAAAAATGAGAGGGGATAAACAGTAACAAGCAAGTGATGGCAACGGCTAAATCCCCAGACAAAGAGGGAGATCCACCGCGGTACAGTTGGGTACCGCAGCGTGGACAATAGGCACTTTTTCCATGCTCAACCTCGACGAGATCAACGGCCAATTCACAGCCGTGACACAACCTCACGCCGTTAGGTGATTGTGAATGTTGAATAAGCGCTGAATGTTGAGACAAACAATCATCCTAATTTATTGTTACCCAATCACTAAACGTAGGATTGGAGATTTCCATAAAGGGTCTGATATAACCCATCTTGCTCGACTAATTCTCGATGCGTACCCATTTGGCTAACTTGACCATCTTCCAGCACGTAAATCATATCGGCTTGTTTCACTGCCGAAAGGCGGTGCGCAACAATTAAAGTAGTTCGACCTTTCAAAAATCCAGTCAGAGCATTGTGCAATGCCGCTTCAGTTACCGTATCTAACGCGGATGTTGCTTCATCCAAAATAACAAATTTAGGATTGCTCAGTACCATCCGAGCGATGGCTAAACGTTGACGTTGTCCGCCCGACAAGCGAATACCATTTCGGCCAACTAGCGTTTCTAAACCGTCACTGAGATTCGCAGTCACATCATCCAGTTGTGCAATATGCAGCGCTTGCCATAATTCCTCTTCTGCATATTGACCGCCGAGGGTCAAATTATGCCTTAAGGTGTCGTTGAATAGTATAGGTTGTTGTAATACCACGGCAATGTTATCGCGAATAATATCAAAACTTATCTCTTCAGTGGTCGCACCATTAAAACGGATCTGCCCGGAATTGGGCTGATACACACCAATTAACAGTTGGATCAACGTGGATTTCCCACCACCACTTGCGCCAACCAACGCCACTTTTTTACCCGCCGGAATCGTGAGCGAGAGATCGTTGAGCACACTCTTTTCACTATCGTAGGCAAAATTAACGTGAGAAACCTCAACATCGACCTGGCGGTTATCTGTGAATGGGTTAATTTTGCAAATAGGGCGAGGCTCTTCCTCCAGTGCAAGCAGATCATTAATGCGATGGAAGGCCGCCTTTGCACTGTACCAAGAAAATTGAATACTCAGCAGCTCTTGCACTGGGCCTAACATAAACCACAAATAACCGAAAACGGCGAAAATTTGCCCTATGGTCAAGTCGCTAAAGACCACCATCAGCATCGCGACCGCTCTAAATAGCTCAAAACCAAGTAAAAACAGGAGAAATGAGACGCGCCCTGCAGCCTCTGATTGCCATGCATATTTGTCTGCATTCTGTCGGACTTGGTTGGCTTGCTGTTTGAGTTCATTGAGAAACTCTCGCTCTTTATTAGCGGCACGCAATTGATAAATGCCATCTAATGTTTCGACTAGCCGATTTTGAAAGCGTTCATACGCTTGGTTTTCTCGCTTTTTCAGATATTTGACTTTGCTTCCGAGTTTACGTGAAAAGTAAATCACAATCGGGTTGACCAATAAAATAAACAGCCCTAAACGCCACTCAAGCCAGAGTAGAACACCCGCTGTGCCTAACACGGTCAGTAGGCTGATGATAAATTTACTGAGTGTGCTACCTATGAATTGATCAATGGTTTCGATGTCGGTGATTAAGTGAGCATTAATACCACCACTGCCTTTGGTTTCGTACTGCCTGATGCTTATCCGTCCTAATTTATCAATCATTTTGCAGCGCATTTGGTAAGTGATGGTTTTGGACACCAAAGTAAATTGACGGCTTTGAAGTATGTTGAGCGCTTGGCTGACGCTACGCATCAAGACTACTAGCAATAACGTGAGCGCAATATAGCCTGTTGGGTTTTGCATCGATGTCGGTAGAATAGTGTTCATCATCGCCAAACCAGAAGCGGGTTTATTCAGCAGAACTTCGTCGACCATTAATGGCATTAATAGTGGAATAGGGACACTAACCAGCGTTGCAATAACCGCGATCGCATTGGCAAATAGAAGTGTAGGTCGATGTTTTTTTACTTGTTTTATTACCCAAGAGCGGCTAATAGTATCATTGGAATTAGTCATTATGATGAGAATGCATCCTATTTATCGTGTGAGAAATTGTACGCTGTTCAAAAATAGATGTCTTCCGTTTTCAAAAGGTCGTTGAGTTTATATGAACATAGAAGAATACCGCCGTCTTACCAAGCAGGCGGTGGCACTGGTTGAATCTGAAACGGATTTAATCGCTAATCTTGCCAATTTGAGCGCCTTATTTAACATGGAGCTTGAAGATCTTAACTGGGTGGTTTTTTACCTAATAAAAGAAGAGCAACTGGTTCTCGGTCCCTTTCAAGGAAAACCAGCTTGTGTACGCATTCCCTTAGGAAAAGGTGTGTGTGGTACTGCGGCGGCGACTAACCGTATACAACGTGTTTATGATGTCCATGAGTTTGCTGGTCACATTGCTTGCGATGCTGCGAGCAATTCTGAGTTGGTGGTGCCATTTTCTATCAATGGCCAAGTGGTGGGAGTATTGGATATTGATAGCCCAACAATTGGCCGTTTTTCTGAAATTGATGAGAAAGGGATGGCAGAATTAATGATTGAGATAGAAAAGCTGCTCAATTCACACGCTAACAAGGCATAAATTGGTCATTGCCTGTGGTTTTTCGCATTTAGGTCACTATAATACCGAACATATTTATCTTAATGCCTCGCGGAAAGACCGCATAAACCAGGAATCCTCATGGAAAACACTGAAAAGTTAAAAAACAGCAAAGAAGTTATTGCGTACATTGCTGAATGTTTCCCTAAGTGCTTTACTTTAGAAGGTGAAGCAAAGCCTTTGAAAATTGGTATTTTTCAAGATCTTGCTGAACGCCTAAACGAAGACTCAAAAGTAAGTAAAACACAGCTGCGTGCTGCGTTAAGACAATACACGTCGTCATGGCGTTATCTACATGGTGTTAAACTAGGTGCAACTCGTGTTGACCTTGATGGCAACCCATGTGGAGAGTTAGAAGAAGAACATGTAGAGCACGCACAAGCCGCATTGGCAGAAAGTAAAGCTCGAGTACAGGCTCGTCGTAAAGAGCAAGGACAAAAAGCACGCGAAGAGGCAAAAGCGAAGCAGCCAAAAGCGAAAAAGCCTCAAGCACAAGCTCGTCGTCCTCAAGCGAAAGCGCCAAAAGCTGAAAAACCTGTCGAGACGCGCGCTTTAAATGCTGATGAAATGATCACTGGCAAACAAGTGAACGTAAACATGGGTAAAGGAAACATGGCTGCGACCATTGTTGAAGTTAATAAGGAAGATGTGCGCGTTCAACTTGTCAACGGCCTACAAATGGTTGTGAAAGCGGAGCACTTGCGCGCATAAAGGAGAAATTCCTACGCATGAAATGCCGTTCAAAATTAACGTTGATCGCTGCTGGCCTATGGCTAGCAGCGTCATCCGTTCAGGCCTTAGAAGCCACTCTTAGCAAAGAAGATTTACCTCTTCTTGCCCCAGAAATGCAGCATGAAACGGCGAGTAAGCGTGTGACTTCCCGTTTTACTCGTTCTCATTACAAACACTTCAACTTGAATGACGATTTCTCGCAAGCTATCTTCAATCGTTATCTCGAACTGCTCGACTACAACCGCAATATCTTTACTCAGAGCGATATTGATTCCTTTCATACGTGGTCGACACAACTTGATGATCAACTCAAGGCTGGCAATAACCAAATTGCATTTGATGTTTATAACTTATCAATGCAAAAGCGCTTTGAGCGTTTTCAATATGCGCTTTCTCTGCTCGACAAAGAAATTACATTTGAAGCCGATGAATCGATGGAACTTGATCGCTCAAAAGCAGCTTGGCCGAAAGATAAAACCGAGCTCGATAAGTTATGGCAGCAACGTGTCAAATATGATGCACTGAACTTAAAGCTTACGGGTAAAGAGTGGCCGGAAATTAAAGAAACGCTAGGCAAGCGTTATAATAACGCGATCAAACGTCTGTCTCAGACCCACAGCGAAGATGTATTTCAGCTTTATATGAATGCTTTTGCGCGTGAAGTTGATCCGCATACTAGTTATCTCTCTCCACGTAATGCCGAGCAGTTCCAATCAGAAATGAATCTTTCATTGGAAGGGATTGGTGCTGTACTGCAAATGACCGACGACTACACCATCATTCGTTCGTTAGTTGCGGGTGGTCCTGCCTCAAATAGCAAGCAGTTGGGTGAAGGCGATCGTATCATTGGTGTGGGCCAAGATGGCAAAGAGATGGTTGATGTTATCGGCTGGCGTCTAGATGATGTCGTACAACTGATCAAAGGCCCGAAAGGCACTAAGGTGAAGTTGCAAGTTTTGCCGGAAGGTAAAGACGCTAAAAGTCACGTTGTCACTATTGTTCGAGACAAAATTCGTTTAGAAGATCGAGCGGTTAAATCAAAAATCATCGAGAAAAATGGCAAGAAAATCGGCGTGCTTGAAGTCCCTAGCTTCTATGTCGGTTTAGCGCAAGACACGGACAAATTGCTGACTGAACTGAAGCAGAAAAAAGTGGATGGCGTGATCGTCGATTTACGTAATAACGGTGGGGGTGCATTAACGGAAGCGACGGCATTATCCGGCTTATTTATTGAAAGCGGTCCGGTTGTGCAAGTTCGCGATAGCTATGGACGAGTAAACGTTAATAGTGACACGGATGGAAAAATCAGTTATCAGGGTCCTATGACGGTATTGGTGAATCGCTACAGCGCATCAGCCTCAGAAATTTTTGCAGCGGCAATGCAAGATTATGGACGAGCGATCATTGTTGGCGAAAACTCATTCGGTAAGGGAACGGTTCAACAGCATCGCTCGTTGAATCATATCTACGACTTGTTTGATAAAGAATTAGGCTACGTTCAATATACGATTCAGAAATTTTATCGTATTGATGGTGGTAGTACGCAGAATAAAGGTGTGGTGCCTGATATTGCGTTACCCACTGCGATTGAAGCAAAAGATACCGGTGAGAGCGTTGAACCTAATGCGCTTCCTTGGGATCAAATTGAGCGAGCTAAATACGACAAGTTACAAGCTAATGAAAAACTGATTGCTAAGTTATCTGCACAGCATCAAGCTCGTATTGCCAACGATATGGAGTTCGGCTTCATTAACGAGGATATTGCAAAGTATAAAGCGGAGAAAGATGACAACACAATTTCTCTCAATGAATCTGTGCGTAAGCAAGAGAGTGACAAGGCAGATGAATTGCGTTTGGCGCGGATTAACATGCGACAAGCCGCCAATGGTTTGAAGCCCTATAAAACCTTGCAAGATGTGCCTAAAGATTATGAAACTCCAGATGTTTATTTAGAAGAAGCAGTGGCGATCACTGTTGATATGCTAAATTAGCAACCCGTATCAATGAAAAGCGAGTCTTAGTGCTCGCTTTTTTGATCTTATTTAAACCAAATAAATAACGTGATACAGATCAAACATTTCGCTTTATCGTACAACCGGTTCTAAGCTTAAGAAAAAAGCGAGGAGCGTGTTATGAAATGGATAAGCATCATTTTTACCTGCATTGTTCTTATCAGCACCAGTGCGGCACAAAGTCAAAGTAGTGGTACGCAGACTCATCAAGACTTAACTCAGTTTGATCTCCCTTTTTTACTTGGTGATTGGTACCTACTTAACCCCAATCCTGACACTTCTTCCGATGATTTTCGTTCTATTAAACTGACCTTGGAATCGAATTATCGTTTCAAGATCGATATTCAAAAGAAAAATTACAATGTGGAGCACTGGGAAGGTGAATTTGACGCCAGCGATAACAGCTTGATTTTGGGGCTTAATTCATCGCAACCTCAAGTTTATCAATACAAAGTGAACCACAACATGCTCAACTTAAACGGCATTATGTTCACTAAAGCTTTACCAAATGCGTTGGCAGGGGTGTGGTCTAGCAAACGGATATTTGGTGAAGATGCGATAGCAACCGACATTAACCAACTTGATCTCGTTTTACAGCCGGATTTTGTATTTATGTTCAGAGTAAGTGGTGCTAATGGTAACGAATCGATCCATAAAGGAGTGTACTACACAGAAGGTGATCATTTGGTGCTCCTTTATGAAGACGGAGAACATGATACCCGCTATACGCTTGTTAGCGATATGTTAACTTTAGAAGTGGAGAATGGTTCCATGTCGGCTGTTTTAGCGCGAGTAAATCCGTAGTCTTGCAATCTTCATCATAAGAAAGGCAATGAGTGAAATCTGTTGATATATGGGTAAATTGTCAGCGAAATAACGGGGTATTTGTCTAAAATGCCTCGTTTTTCGGTTTGAGGGGTTGTTATTAATGATAACAAGCCTTAGATCTATAGCCATCTTACTGAATGTTTATCAAAAACGTCACATTTCACTCCGTCAACAAGGATTCCGACATGGCTCATACACCCCAAGCCAAGTATCGCAAAGATTATCAATCTCCATCACATACCATTACGGATCTCGAATTAACATTCGATCTCTTTGATACCAACACCACAGTGACTGCCGTTTCTCACGTTAAGCAGCAAAAAGAGAATAACCAATTGGTGCTGGATGGTGAAAACCTTGAGCTGAAATCGCTCAAAGTGAATGGCACCGAATGGCAAGATTTTCAGCTGCTTGAAAGCGGGCTCTCGATCTCATCATTACCTCAAGAGTTTGAATTGGAGATCGTGACACTGATTAACCCTGAAGCGAATACCGCACTAGAAGGGTTATACAAATCGGGTGGTGCGTTCTGTACGCAGTGTGAAGCGGAAGGTTTCCGTCGCATCACTTACTTCCTCGATCGTCCAGACGTTCTTGCAAAATACACAACGACCGTGATTGCTGACAAAAAAGATTACCCATTTTTATTAAGTAACGGTAACCGTATCGAACATGGCGATCTTACAGAAGGGCGTCATTGGGTGAAGTGGCAAGATCCACATCCGAAACCTGCTTACTTATTTGCTCTCGTTGCGGGTGATTTTGACGTATTACGTGATCAATATAAAACCAAGTCCGGTCGCGATGTTGCCCTCGAAATTTTTGTTGATAAAGGTAACCTCGACCGCGCTTCTCATGCGATGACATCACTTATCAACGCAATGAAGTGGGACGAAGAACGCTTCGGCTTAGAGTATGATCTCGACATCTACATGATCGTTGCCGTTGACTTTTTCAACATGGGTGCGATGGAGAATAAAGGCCTCAACATTTTTAACTCTAAGTTTGTGCTAGCCAATGAAAAAACCGCTACCGATACTGATTATTTAGGTATTGAAGCGGTGATTGGCCACGAATATTTCCATAACTGGACTGGTAACCGCGTCACTTGTCGTGATTGGTTCCAATTAAGCTTAAAAGAAGGCCTAACGGTATTCCGTGACCAAGAATTTTCGTCTGATTTAGGGTCGAGAGCCGTGAATCGCATTAATAATGTGCGCATTATTCGCGGGCCACAATTTGCGGAAGATGCCAGCCCAATGTCACACCCAATTCGTCCCGATAAAGTGATAGAAATGAATAACTTCTATACATTAACTGTCTATGAAAAGGGCAGTGAAGTGATTCGTATGATGCATACGTTATTGGGTGAAACGAATTTCCAAAAAGGAATGAAGCTCTATTTTGAGCGTCATGATGGCACTGCCGCTACCTGCGAAGATTTCGTAGCAGCGATGGAAGATGCTTCAGGCGTCGATCTTACCCAATTCCGTTTATGGTATAGCCAATCTGGTACACCGATTGTTTCAGTGAGCACTGAATATGACGCACAACAGAAAACCTATGCCTTAACCGTAGAGCAAACAACCGAACCAACGCACGAGCAAAAAGAGAAAGCAGCGCTGCATATTCCTTTTGATGTTGAGTTATACACCGCTCATGGTGATGTAATTGAGTTACAATGTAACGGAAAGCGAATCTCTAATGTACTGAACGTAACACAGGCTAAGCAGACCTTCGTGTTTGAAAATGTGCCAGAGAAACCGATCCCTTCCTTGTTGCGCGAATTTTCAGCACCAGTGAAACTGGAGTATGACTACAGTGATGATGAGCTGATCTTCTTGATGGTCAATGCTCGCAACGAATTTGCTCGCTGGGATGCAGGCCAAATGTTGTTAGCCAAATATATCCGTAGCAATGTGTT
This sequence comes from Vibrio anguillarum, assembly GCF_001989995.2. Classification (GTDB taxonomy): domain Bacteria; phylum Pseudomonadota; class Gammaproteobacteria; order Enterobacterales; family Vibrionaceae; genus Vibrio; species Vibrio anguillarum. The sequence goes on along the minus strand of NZ_JAHGUP010000052.1, from coordinate 20,555 downwards.
TGGAGTGCAGTCGGGTAAGGCGGCGGATTTGCCTGAATCGGTAGTTGATGCATTCCGTGGTGTGTTACTGAGTGAGGCTCTAGAGCCTGCTTTTATTGCGGAAATGCTCTCATTGCCTAGCCATAATGAGGTTTCAGGTTGGTATAAACGTGTGGATGTTGATGCAATAGCGACCGTACTTAAAGCGATGAAAGTACAGCTTGCTAACGCATTGCAAGATGAGCTCAATGCGGTTTACCACAGTTTAAAACAGACACAATACAGCATTGAACACAGTGCAATTGGTGAACGAGCATTGCGCAATACTTGCCTTGCTTATTTAGCTTATACCGACCAAGGCAATGATTTGGTGCTGGCTCAGTATCACAGCGCCAACAACATGACTGACACCATCGCCGCTATGAGCGCTGCGAATAGTGCACAGCTTATGTGCCGTCAAGCACTGATGGATGATTACAGCAATAAATGGAAACACGATGGATTGGTGATGGATAAATGGTTTGCACTGCAAGGGACTAACCCCGCGCCAAGTGTTTTGGATACTATTCAACAAACCATGAAACATGAAGCATTTAGCTTAAAAAATCCAAATCGTACCCGCAGTTTAATTGGTTCATTCCTCAGTGCAAACCCAGTTAACTTCCATGCAAAATCGGGTGAGGGATACCGTTTTGCAGGGCAGATACTGCGTGAACTCAATGATAGTAACCCCCAAGTTGCGTCGCGTTTAATTGATCCTTTACTTAAATTCAGGCTCTACGATGAAACTCGTCAAGCAATGATGAAATCGGAGTTGGAGACTTTGAAGTCAATGGATAATTTAGCTCGAGATCTCTTTGAAAAAGTAACAAAAGCGCTCGAATCTTAAGGATCTTAACTCTACTAAGAGCGAGGTGATAGATACGTCTCCTCGCTCTATTTTGGTTAACGGCTATGAAGCAATACTATTTTACTCTCAATATTTCTTATCAAACTTACTTAGCGCACTATTCTGGTGTAGCAAGCTCTGTACAAGTCTACACAGATCAAGGTTTACGCCTTCAGCTACCCGCGTCTCGATTTCGTCCATTTCTTAGCCAAATTGGAGTAAAAGGTCGATTTCGGCTGACAACTGACCAAAATAACAAGTTTGTAAAGTTAGAAACTCTGTGAGCCGCTGATTTTCTAGATATTTAAATAGGAATCTTAATCACATTCTCAAACATTTCACCTCAGACCTGCCCTAAAACTGTTAACTATTTGTCAATAAAGCTTTTACAATAAAGCAAGCATTACCAATGGTAAGCGCTATGCTTACCGCATACCCTACAAAAATAATAATCTTGGAGTCTACTATGACTGCGCGTGAAACTTTAGTGCCAGTTCTGCTTGAAAAAGTGTACAAACTGATTCAAGACAAACTCGATCTTGCTCATCAACCGCTCGTGACCCAACTTGCTCAACATCTATTTAGTAACATTTCGAAAGATGATCTGACTGAACGTAATGAATCTGACTTATATGGTGCGATAGTTAGCCTATGGCACCATATTAACGAGAAAAACCCGGAGGAGCGTTCAATGCGGGTATTTAACCCGACAGTAAGCCGCCAAGGTTGGCAGTCAACGCACACGATTGTTGAAATAGTAATCCCTGATAGTCCGTTTCTTGTGGACTCCATTAAAATGGCGCTCAGCCGTTTGGATTTATCGTCACACCTCATGCTCAATGGTCCAACGCAAATCTCGCGCACCGATAACGGTGTTATTACTTCGGTAAACCAAGGTGAGGGTGTTCTGCAATCTCTTTTTCATATTGAAGTCGACCGCCTTAGCAGCAAAGAAGCGATGACACAGTTGAAAAATGAGTTGCTTAGTATTCTGAGCGATACAGCTTTAGTGGTGCAAGACTGGCAACCAATGTCAGAAAAACTAGTGCAAGTGATTGCGCAATTGGAGACACAAAAAGAGTTCATTCCTGTAGAAAGTGATCGTTACGAAGAAACCATCAAATTCTTAAAGTGGATGGGAAATCATAATTTCACTTTCATGGGGTACAAAGAATACGACCTCGTGACGGTCGAAGGCGATACTGAACTGAGACCAACAGCAGAAAAAGGGTTGGGTTTATTTTCTGATTCAAAACGTGTGCGCAGCGTAAAATTATCTGACTTTCCTGATTCCGCGCGCCTTGAAGCCAAAAAGCCTTTTTTATTGATTGTCACTAAAGGCAATACCCAATCACGTATCCACCGCCCAGCTTATACCGATTATATCGGCGTTAAAAAGTTCGACAAAGCAGGTAAAGTGATCGGTGAACATCGTTTCACTGGTCTATATACCTCGGCAGTGTATAACCAAAGTGTCGAAACTATTCCGCTGATCCGCGAAAAAGTAGAACGTATTCTAAAAGCCAGCGGTTATCGTGCAGGCTCCTATTCCTATAAAGCGCTGCACAATATTCTAGAAAACTATCCTCGTGATGAGTTACTGCAAGCACGTGAAGAAGAGATGTTAGAAGTTGGGATGGGCGTAGTGCAAATGCAAGATAGGGATTTGCTGCGTCTGTTTGTTCGTAAAGACCCGTTTGGTCGTTTCTTCAGCTGTATGGTCTATGTGACCAAAGAGCGCTATAACACCGAGCTTCGCCGCCAAACGCAACGAATTTTCAAACAGTACTTTGGTTGTGAGCAAGATGTTGAGTTCACCACTTATTTTTCAGAAAGCCCATTGGCAAGAACACACTACATCGTACGTGTTGATAATAACAACATGGATGTCGATGTAAAAACGGTAGAGCAAAATTTAATGGAAGCATCATCAACTTGGGATGATCGTTTATCAGATGCGATCGTAGCAAACTTTGGAGAGAGTAAAGGGCTGCCATTATCGAAAGAATACATGCGTGCATTCCCTCGCTCTTACAAAGAAGACATGATGCCGGGTTCAGCGGTGGATGATATCCAGCGATTGGAAGCATTAGATGAAGAGCACAAACTCGGCATGTTGTTCTATCGCCCACAAGAAGAAGCGGCCGATTCAAAAGCGGTGCGGTTAAAACTCTATCACCGTGACGAGCCAATCCATCTTTCTGATGTGATGCCGATGTTGGAAAACTTAGGGCTGAGGGTGATCGGAGAGTCACCTTATGAAGTACGCAAGTTAAATGGTCAAACGTATTGGATCTTAGATTTCTCAATGCTGCATAAGAGCGATAAGAGTGTCGATCTTCGAGAAGCGAGAGATCGTTTTCAACAAGCATTTGCGGCTATTTGGGCTGGTGAATTAGAGAGTGATGGCTTCAACCGACTAGTACTCGGTGCTTCATTAACGGGGCGCGAAGTCTCGATTCTTCGTGCTTATGCGCGTTACATGCGCCAAGTGGGTTTCCCATTCAGTCAACAATATATTGAAGATACACTCAGCCATTATCCAGATGTAGCAAAAGGGCTGGTGGAACTATTCTTAAAGCGGTTTGATCCTAAACACAAAGGGGCTCAAAAAGGGCAAACGGATCTTATTAACGCTATTACTGAAGAGTTAGATCGTGTTGATAGCTTGGATGATGATCGTATTATTCGTCGTTATATGGAGATGATCAGTGCAACGATCCGTACTAACTACTTCCAGCTGGATGAAAACAATCAGATCAAACCTTGGCTTTCTTTAAAAATGAAACCGAAAGAGATTTCTGAAATTCCAGCTCCTGTGCCGGCTTTCGAAATCTTCGTTTATGCGCCTGATATTGAAGGTGTTCATTTACGTGGTGGTAAAGTAGCACGTGGCGGATTACGTTGGTCTGATCGCCAAGAAGATTTCCGTACCGAGATTCTAGGGTTAGTGAAAGCGCAACAGGTAAAAAATACCGTTATTGTTCCTGTGGGAGCAAAAGGTGGTTTTGTGTGTAAGAAACAGCACATGTTTACCACGCGTGATGAGATCTTTGCCGAGGGACAACGCTGCTATAAACGTTTTATTCGTGCATTACTCGATGTTTCCGACAATATTATTGAAGGTGAAGTCGTTCCACCTAAGAATGTCGTTCGTCATGATGAAGATGACCCTTACTTAGTTGTAGCCGCGGATAAAGGGACAGCAACATTTTCCGATTTGGCTAACTCAGTGTCAGCAGAATACAATTTCTGGCTAGGTGACGCTTTTGCTTCTGGTGGTTCAAATGGTTACGACCATAAAGCCATGGGGATTACAGCAAAAGGGGGATGGGAGTCAGTCAAGCGCCACTTCCGTGAGATGGGCATTAACTGCCAAACCACAGATTTCACAGCGATTGGCATCGGCGATATGGCTGGAGATGTGTTCGGTAATGGTATGCTGCTGTCTAAACACATCTGTTTGCAAGCAGCGTTTAACCATTTGCATATTTTCATCGATCCAACACCAAATTCAGCAAAAAGTTGGGAAGAGCGCAATCGCTTATTCAACACGCCACGATCTAGCTGGGAAGATTACAACGCAAAGTTGATCTCAAAAGGTGGTGGCATCTTCTCTCGCAAAGCGAAATCGATCACCTTAACGCCTGAAATTCAAAAAATGATCGGCACTAAGAAGGCTTCTGTTGCGCCTAATGAGCTGATTAAAATGATCTTGAAAATGGAAGTGGATCTTTTGTGGAACGGCGGCATCGGCACCTATGTTAAATCATCGAAAGAGAGCCATTCTGATGTAGGTGACCGTGCTAACGATGCTCTAAGAATTGATGGACGCGATCTTCGTACAAAAGTGATCGGTGAAGGTGGTAACTTAGGTATGACTCAACTTGGACGTGTTGAGTATGCATTAACTGGTGGTCGTGTTAATACCGACTTTGTTGATAACGTTGGCGGCGTCGATTGCTCGGATAATGAAGTTAATATTAAGATCTTCTTGAATGGCTTGGTGGCGAATGGTGATCTTACCGTCAAACAACGTAATCAGATCTTAGAGTCGATGGAAGACGAAGTAGGAGGCATCGTTATTGAAGATGCTTACGCTCAATCTGAAGCTATTTCTGTCACTGAGCAACAGGGTGTATCGTTAGTTAAAGAGCAGATTCGTTTCATCCATGCTATGGAAAAAGCAGGGCACCTTGACCGAGCATTGGAATACATTCCAGATGATGAAACTTTGCTTGAGCGTGAGAAGCAGGGATTTGCATTAACCCGTCCGGAGCTATCTGTATTAGTGGCATACGGCAAAATGGTGTTGAAAGAGGAATTGGCTTGTGAAGAGATTTCACACGATGAATTCCATTCGCAGCAGTTGATCAACTATTTCCCTACGGAGTTACGTCGTAACTATTCTCAGCACATGCAACAGCATCCACTTCGTGCAGAGATCATTGCTACGGCTCTGGCCAATCAGATGGTGAACGAAATGGGATGTAATTTCGTGACCCGTCTTCAAGAAGAGACTGGTGCGAATGTTGTCGATATTGCCAATGCTTACACTGCGGCAAGAGAAATCTATGGCTTAGGCCGTGTTCTTGAGCAGGTTCGTTTACTCGACAATAAAGCAGAAGCCGATGCACAGTACGATGTGATTTTCTTAGTACGCCGAACCTTACGCCGCTTATCTCGTTGGTTGCTGCGTAATCGCTCAGGCAAACAATCGGTCAAAGATTTGATTGCGCTTTATCAAACTGACGTCAATGCCGTTTCCGCTGAACTAGACAATATGCTCGTTGCTGAAGAGGTTGCAGAGCATAATGCCATGGCTCAAGTCTGGATTGATAAAGGCATTAACTCCGAACTGGCGAATTACGTTGCTCGTTTATCAAGCCTGTACTCAGCACTGGATATATCCACAGTGGCTCGTGATAAAGGTAAGACCGTTGCTCAGACAGCTAAGCTTTACTTTAACTTGGGTGATCGTTTATCACTGCACTGGTTCTTGAAACAGATTAACGGTCAAGCGGTGGATAACAACTGGCAAGCACTAGCTCGCGCTGCATTCCGTGAAGATTTAGACTGGCAGCAGCGTCAACTTACTGCGCAAGTATTGAATTGTACTTGTGCGCCAGAAGAACTCGATGTAATAAAAGCACTGGATGAATGGATTGCTAGTAATGAAGTATCCTTAATGCGCTGGGAGAGTATCCTCAACGAATTTAAAGTTGGTGCAGTACATGAATTTGCAAAATTCTCAGTAGCATTAAGAGAATTAGTACTTTTAAATTTGAATTGTGCGGCAAATGAGTAAATAATAACGCCCCGTTTATACGGGGCTTTTTATTTCGGAGGCACAATGCTCTACCGCTTAGCCAGGACTGGCTTTTTTCAACTTGATGCCGAAAAGGCACATGATCTCGCCATTGAAAACTTTAAACGTTTCACAGGCACTCCTCTTGATCTCTTCTATCGTCAACACTTACCCAATCGCCCAGTCGAATGCATGGGTTTAACTTTTAAAAACCCTGTAGGTTTGGCCGCTGGCCTAGATAAAAATGGGGAATGCATAGAAGCTTTTGGTGCAATGGGGTTTGGTTTTGTCGAAGTTGGTACCGTGACTCCACGTCCTCAATCTGGTAACGATAAACCGCGTTTATTCCGTTTGATCCAAGCGGAAGGTATTATCAATCGAATGGGCTTTAACAACTTAGGTGTCGACAACCTAGTTGAGAACGTTAAGAAAGCTAAATATGACGGCATTATCGGTATCAACATTGGAAAGAATAAAGATACACCGATTGAAAATGGGGCAGATGACTATCTTATTTGTATGGAGAAAGTCTACCCATATGCTGGTTACATAGCAGTGAACATTTCATCCCCCAACACTCCTGGGTTACGAACGTTACAATATGGTGAGGCATTGGATGATTTGCTTGCCGTACTGAAAGCGAAGCAATCTGAATTGGCTAAGCTGCATAATAAATACGTTCCGTTAACATTAAAGATCGCTCCCGATCTTTCTGATGACGAACTTAAACAAATTTGCCAATCGTTACTCAAGCATAATATTGATGGCGTTATCGCGACTAATACCACATTGGATCGGTCGCTGGTGGAAGGTATGAAATTCGCGAATGAAGCGGGTGGGTTAAGTGGCCGTCCTGTTCAATCAAGAAGTACTGAAGTGATTAAGTGCTTGTACCAAGAGTTGGGTGATAAGCTGCCCATTATTGGAGTGGGTGGTATTGATTCTTGTATCGCTGCAAAAGAAAAAATGTTGGCGGGCGCGAAACTAGTACAAGTCTATTCAGGATTCATTTACCACGGCCCAGGTTTAGTGAGAGATATTGTCAAGAACCTGTAAATAAGTGCGATTTAAAGGTATTTACTCAGAAAAATAAAAAGTGACTGGGTCAAAGTAAGAGGGAATGAGTTATTCATTTCCTCTTTTTTTTTATATTTCTGTTCTTAAAATTACATTCACTAGCTGGCAAAGGTAATTAAGCGTTTTACCTAATAGTTTGATAATTCATTAAAATTAGAGAGTGGAACGATGCTTAAACCAAGTGACAAATGGAGTTGGTATTATTCAGATAGCGAAAGCTGCCTGATGTTGTACCTTGGTGATGAGATGGTTTTTAAGACCAATCTTTACCGTAATCTGCTCGTCGATTGTGCTTTTGCTGAGAATCATTTTTCAGTCGATGATGCGAGTGCTTTCCAAACCTACAAAGAGCAAATTGCCTATTTAGGTTTAAGTGAGCCAAGACAAGCCGAATTAGCACTCTATTGTGTTGCCGCTAAGCGTTTTCATAAACCTGTCCAGCCTAAAAGTTGGTTTTTTGATCATCAAGGCTACGGTTTTGAACCGAGTGAAGGTGACATTGTTCGGTTGGTCAACGGCTACAGCCAAGGTTATTTCATCGTACTTGAGGTAGGGGACTGCGCTAGTCTTTGCGCCTTAGTCGATTTGGATGCGTTCATACTGAATGGTTCCAAACAGCTGGAATTCGGACAGGTCATTAAGGTTATGCATGACCGTATGGCTTGCGCCAATCATATTTTGCTCGAAGAGCACGTTGCTCTTGTGAGTTAACTTTTCCCTAATAGCACAACGTTTCGTTCCTTTGTTTCATTTCCCATCGGCTTAATAGCCGATTTTTTTTTGCCTAGAGCTTTTCCCCAACTCAATCCTATCCGTCTGAATTCGATCTTAAATGTGAGATTTGTTCAGAATTCTGATGTTTTTTTCTTCAAAAGTGACGTTATAAACAGTGTCTACATTGCTAGAAATGGCCGACATATTCCCATTTTTAGCTCATTTGTAATTAATTTACACTACAAAAATCAATCTGGTATAGTCCAATTATGCAGTGAATAAATACTCACTTATCCCGTAGGTCTTGCTATATCTAGTGAGATGTTTTTGCAATGCTCGAAGCTTGTCTATTTGTAAAATTGGCGAGTAGTTAAGCAATTGAATGGTTGAGAAGGTGAAAGAGACACTTTGTTTTACTCAAGCGTGGGATTGTCAGGTATAATGCGTGGTCATTTTTATCAGTAAAAGAGCAGTATGAATCAATATCTAGCGGTTACCTCAAACGGTCTTGAGAACCTATTAGTTGAAGAACTAACCAAATTAGGGATTACGGACGCAAAACCCGTGCAGGCCGGGGTAAAATTTAAAGCGTCGAAAGAGCAGATTTATCGCTGTTGTTTGTGGAGCCGTCTAGCATCAAGATTTGTTCGCGTCCTCTCTGAATTTACCTGCCAAAATGATATGGATCTTTACTTGTCAGCAAGTTCAGTGAACTGGGTTAATCATTTTCATAGTTCGAAAAAGTTTGTTGTCGACTTCAACGGCACAAATAACGAAATCCGCAACAGTCAGTACGGCGCGATGAAAGTAAAGGATGCGGTTGTCGACTGTTTCACCAAAAAGAACTTACCGCGCCCTTCGATCGATAAAGATCATGCAGATCTTCGTGTCCATGTGCGCTTGCATAAAGATAAAGCCATTTTAGGGATTGATATGGTGGGCGGTGGTTTACATCAGCGCGGTTACCGTACCGAAGCGGGGCGAGCACCACTTCGTGAAACATTAGCAGCGGCTATTATTTTGCGTAGTGGATGGAGTGAAGCGAAGCCACTGCTCGACCCAATGTGTGGTTCTGGTACTTTGCTCATTGAGGCGGCCATGATAGCTGCTGGTATGGCCCCCAGTCTCAAGCGTCCAAAGTGGAGTTTCGAAGCTTTAGAGGATTTTGATGCAGAACTGTGGGCGCAAATAAAATCAGAGGCCAATGTTCAAGCAAGACGTGGTGTCAAGAAAGTTGACTGTAAGTTCTTTGGTTTTGATAACGATGCACGAGTGCTGCAAACCGCGAAAGATAACGCTCGCCGCGCAGGGGTTGAAGAACTGATTACCTTCCAGCTAGGTGATGCGGCACTGATCAAACGTCCTGAAGGGTTTGAGGATGGTGTAGTTATCTGTAATCCACCCTATGGTGAACGTTTAGGTACACATCCTGGTTTGATTGCTTTATACACGGCATTTGGTGGGCAATTAAAGGCTGAATTTGGCGGTTGCCAAGCGTCGATTTTCTCAAGCTCTGACGAATTACTCAGTTGTTTGCGTATGCGCGCTGAAAAGCAGTTTAAGTTAAATAACGGTGCGTTACCTTGTCACCAAAAGAACTACTCAATTTCATTGCGCACGGTAGAGCCGGGAGCGTCTATTTCTCAAGAATCGGTGATTGCTCCTGATTTTTCGAATCGTTTAAAGAAAAATATTGCGAAAATTGGTAAGTGGGCGAAACGTGAATCACTCGATTGCTATCGTATTTATGACGCTGATTTGCCTGAATACAATGTTGCGATCGATGTTTATCTCGACCACCTAGTGATCCAAGAATACGCCGCACCTAAGGATATTCCAGAAGAAAAGGCGAAACGCCGTTTAACAGATATCATTCGTGCCGCGATTCAAGTCACCGGAACAGAAGCAAATAAAGTGGTACTCAAAGTTCGTGAAAAACAGAAAGGGCGCTCTCAATATCAAAAATTAGGGCAAATTTCTGAGACAATGGAAGTGAACGAGTATGGCGTTAAACTGATTGTCAATTTACATGATTATCTCGATACGGGTTTATTCCTTGATCATAAATTGACGCGTCGTCGCTTAGGGCAAATGGCAAAGGGTAAAGACTTCCTCAATCTATTTGCTTACACTGGCTCTGCAACCGTTCATGCCGCTTGCGGTGGAGCAAAATCAACCATGACGGTTGATATGTCTAAAACCTATTTAGAATGGGCTAAAGACAACTTAAAGCTCAACGATCAAGTTGGACACCAGCATCGCTTTGAACAAGCTGACTGTGTGCAATGGCTAGAGACTGCAAAAGAACAATTTGATTTGATATTTATCGATCCGCCGACATTCTCAAATTCCAAACGTATGGAACACACATTTGATGTACAACGCGATCATATTAAGTTGATGGAAAATTTAAAACGTATCCTACGTTCAGAAGGTACGATTGTGTTTTCAAACAATAAACGACATTTTAAAATGGATTTAGAAGCGTTAGCTGAGCTTGGTTTAGTTGCTCAAAATATTTCAGCGCAAACATTGCCACTGGATTTTGAACGCAATAAGCAGATCCACAACTGCTGGACCATTTCCCATGCACGCAGTGAATAGGGAATGAAGTTGTTCACGCTTTACAGTACTGAAGGATGCCATCTCTGTGAGATGGCATTTCAGCTTGTTCAGCAGGCAAACATTGCTGAACAAGTACAACTTGTTGATATTGCATTTGATGATGCGCTCTTCTCTCGTTACGGGGTCACCATTCCGGTTCTTAAATACCAAGAATCCGAACTGAGCTGGCCCTTTGACCAACAAACATTACTTCATTGGTTAGAAAATAATGGCATTAATTACCATCCATAACGGTCAATTAGCATTTGGTGACCACCCATTACTCGATCATGCAGATTTCGCATTACAAGAAAATGAACGAGTTTGTCTCGTCGGCCGAAACGGTGCAGGCAAGTCGACTATGATGAAAGTTCTTGCGAGAGAAATCATCATGGACGACGGAAAAATGCAGATAGAACAAGATGTTGTTGTTTCTCGATTAGAACAAGATCCGCCTAGAGATGAAGCTGGCACCGTTTTTGATTATGTTGCTGGTGGATTAGCGGAAGTTGGTGAGTATCTAAAGATCTATCAAGATCTTTTAGATCTCATCGTTATCGATCCAAGTGAAAGTAATATCAATAAGTTATCTCGTATTCAAGAGCAGCTAGAGCATACAGGGGCATGGCGTTTTGAAGAACGTATCCAAAATGTTCTGGCGGCGTTGAAACTGGATGGTCACACCAAACTAACGGATTTATCCGGTGGATGGCAGCGTAAAGCGGCTCTTGCAAGAGCACTAGTGTGTGATCCTGATGTCCTTTTGCTTGATGAACCGACTAACCACCTTGATGTAACCACCATCGAATGGCTCGAAGGCTTTTTGAAAGATTTTAGAGGCTCGATCATCTTTGTATCGCATGACCGGACGTTCATCCACTCAATGGCGACACGCATTGTTGATCTTGACCGCGGTAAACTCAGCTCGTTTCCTGGTGATTATGATCAGTACCTTGTCGCCAAGGAAGAAGCCTTGCGCGTAGAAGAGATGCAAAATGCCGAGTTTGATAAGAAATTGGCCCAAGAAGAAGTTTGGATTCGCCAAGGCATCAAAGCGCGTCGTACTCGTAACGAAGGGCGCGTAAGAGCACTCAAGAAGCTAAGAGAAGAGCGTAATGATCGCCGTGAGGTACAGGGCAAAGCAAACTTGCAAATCGATGACGCTGCGCGTTCAGGAAAAATTGTCTTCGAAGCGAAGGATATTAGCTATAGCATTGATGGCAAAAACATTGTCTCGAACTTCAGTTTCAATATCATGCGTGGTGATCGCATTGCACTTATTGGCCCTAACGGATGCGGTAAAAGTACGCTGCTGAAACTGCTGTTGGGTGATTTACAACCTCAGAGTGGCAAATTACATTGCGGTACCAAACTTGAAGTTGCTTATTTTGATCAGTACCGTGAGATCCTCGATCCTGAGAAGTCGGTAATTGACAACTTAGCTGACGGAAAACAAGAAGTGATGGTGGCTGGGCGCCCACGGCACGCATTAAGCTACTTACAAGATTTCTTGTTTGCCCCTAAACGTGCGAGAACGCCAGTAAAAGCGCTATCTGGTGGTGAGAAAAACAGACTGTTGCTTGCTCGTATTTTCCTCAAACCGAATAATTTATTGATTTTAGATGAACCAACCAACGATTTAGATATCGAAACTTTGGAACTTTTAGAAGATTTGCTTGCCAACTACCAAGGCACATTGCTGCTTGTCAGCCACGATCGTCAATTTGTTGATAATACTGTAACAACGAGTTGGATTTTTGAAGGTGATGGCAAAATTGAAGAATTTGTTGGAGGCTATCACGATGCTCAGCAACAAAGAGCTCAGGTTTTGCAGTCACGAGTTGCTGAAAATGTCAGCAATAAAGAAAAAGTGGTTGAGGAAACTCTCAAAACAGCGCCAATTAAGACAAAACCTAAAAAGTTATCTTATAAACTGCAGCGAGAAATGGATGAGTTGCCCGCAATGTTAGAGCAACTTGAGAATGATATTGAAATGCTTCAACAGCAAGTGAACGATCCTGAGTTTTTCATGCAATCAGCAGACAAAACACAGCCCGTTTTAGATAAGTTAACTGCGAAAGAGCAGGAGCTTGAAATTGCTTTCGAGCGCTGGGAAGAGCTCGAAGCAATGCAACAGGAAAGTTAGAGATTATTAATGAGTAGTAAAACATTTAAAATCACCGTAATTGCGGCCAGCATTCTGGCTGCCACTCAAGCTCATGCTGCACTTTACCAAATTGTAGAAGTGACACCCGGTAACTTAGTCGCTAATGAATATTATGGAAGGGCAATACAAAAAGATAACCTTTCAGCAAATCCTCTTGGATGTTTTACGGCCGAAAATAGCTGTAATACTTTTGCGTTTGGTGGCGATACGCTCAATGGTTCTGATGGCATTTCCTATCGTGATGAAGTGCCATTCAAAATGGATAATCGTTTTGTTTATCAGGATATTGATGATCTCAAAAACTATTGCTCTAACGAACTCGGTTATTCTACTTGTGAGGCATGGGCTGATAAGCAATGGCATGGTTTTGAGTACAACAATGTTGAAACTGGCGGTTTGAAACGTGAGCGTGATGCTTGGGATAATGGTAGTTATCTACAAAATGCAGCGGCCTTTGTTAATTCATCGCAAGTTGTTTTGACTTTTGGCTCTATTGCAAATACTCAGAATACCGTTTTAACTGGGTTAGACGGTACTTCTGCTTTTGGTATTACGAGCAGCGGTTACACCCAGTCTGGGAGTAATTACGCTCTAGGCTACCGTCAACGTGGTTTTTATCATGGCAATATTTTAAATCCACCAACAGACACCACAATTGTCAAAGACACAAATAATAAAATTGTTGAAAAAATGGGCCGGACGTTCGCTTATGATGTATTCAGTGACGGTACCCATAAGTTTGTGGTTGGTAGTGCATCAGTTAGCCCTTATTTAACGGGTAATGGTGATGATGATAACAAAGACTACAATGGCGATGTTAACACTTGTGTGAGTGATGGTCTCGATCCACAGTTAACTCGTCAGTGTCAAAATTTTGCATTTGCAACGCAAGCTTATATGTGGGATACAGCATCTATCTCGACGGGTTACCGTGTAACAGGGTGGGTCGGTGATGTTGAAGCAAACCGTAGCGGATACTCTGCACAAGCAAGTGTAAGAGGCGCTGCTGTTCCTACATCTGGCAGTTACGCTAACAAGCCAGTTATGGCTGGTTTTAATACCTATCGCGATGATAATGTGTTTAGAATGCAAGCAACAGTATTCTATCCTAATGCAAGTTACGACGTAACAACTCCTAAGCATGATATGTGGAGTAGTAAGGTTATTACTGGTACAGAACTGAAAGTGGATGGAGATGTGATTTACTCCAACTCATTAGCGACAGATATTAATAACCATTTAATCGTGATCGGTGAAACAAAACGTCGAGGCGATAAACCTGAAAGCGGCGCAGCAGCAAACCGTATTTTTGTGTCGGATGCCAATAGCGGAACGCCTGTAGCTAACTATCTATCAGGTGGAATTTTCTTTACTGGTGCTGGCGGTGAAGTGAAAGCGATCAACAATTTCAATGAAATTGTCGGTCAAATCGATGCAGAAAAAGGTCGTGAAGATGGAGGCAAACAACGTCGTCATCGTGGCTTTATCTATCCTTTCAACGGTACAGGGAGTAATGCAGCAAGAATGGCGTTGTTCCAGAACCAAGGTTGGTGGTTAGATGATCTAACCAATGGTGGGGCTTACTCACAACATAATAACCAGTTCCGTATTTTTGAAGCCTCAGATATCAATGATGATGGTGTGATTGCAGCAAGTGCATTTAAATGTACTGGTGGCTATGACGATTTCTCCCATAACTCATACTGTACTTCTGGAAGTGAAAGCGTTGTCGCGATTAAACTGATCCCGATTGCTGGCGCGGCGGCTAGCGATATTGAAGTCCGCAGCACGGCACTTCCACCCGTTGAACGTAAAGGCGGTAGTATGGGGTGGATTACTCTGACACTACTTGCTCTCTTTGGGTTCCGCAGAAAATAATTAAATAGTGTAAAGAATGGCGCAAGTTCACAATTTAGAATCTGCGCCTTTTTTGTAACTTGAGAAAGTCGAATTTTTGAGCAATTCTTAATTGTGGCGTAACAGATATGCCATGTAGATTTAATAGTTGTATGTAAGACACAAGTTACTGTATGAGGACTACACTATGATGAAGAGACAAAAGCGTGATCGCCTTGAAAGAGCACAGTCTCATGGGTATAAAGCTGGCTTAAACGGACGTTCCGTAGAGGCTTGCCCTTATCAACAAACGGACGCTCGTTCATATTGGCTAGGTGGTTGGCGCGATGCCAGAGATGACAAACAAGCTGGTCTCTACAAATAAACTCCCACATACATGCAAAAGGATTTAAGCCCCGGAAGGGGCTTTTTAGTATTTAAGCCACTCTAAAGCACTATAACTAAGTATTTTAATGAGAAAAAAGCGACTCATAGAGTCGCTTATGAATAGTTTAACGTCATTAAAAAGCAGAAGTATCTTGGAAAAGACCTACTTTTAAATCCTTTGCAACGTAAATCTCTTTGCCATCGACAAGAACGCGACCATCAGCTAGGCCCATTACAAGTTTACGGTTAACAACCCGTTTCATCGTGATTTCGTAAGTTACTTTTTTTGCTGTTGGTAGGATCTGACCTGTGAACTTAACTTCACCAACACCTAATGCTCGGCCTTTTCCTTTGCCACCAACCCAGCCAAGGAAGAAACCAACCAATTGCCACATCGCATCTAAACCTAAACAGCCAGGCATTACAGGATCGCCAGGGAAATGGCAATCGAAGAACCATAGATCAGGAGTAATATCTAACTCAGCAAGAATAAGGCCTTTACCATACTCGCCCTCGGTTTCTGACATTTTGGTGATGCGGTCCATCATCAACATATTTGGCGCTGGCAATTGAGGGTAGCCAGGCCCAAAAAGCTCACCTTGGCTAGAGGCTAGTAAGTCTTCACGATTATATGAATCTCGTTTATTCTGCATTATCAGTTACTCCAATTTTTGATAGGGTGCATATTAGGGAACACGTGTACGCTAAACAACTCCGATCAGTGCTACACAAACCAGTTTTTAATGCGCTCTGCAATACTGTGTGATTGGTCATGCCTTTCAAAGTTTTCAATACGTTGAGCAATTTTATTAATGATGCTTTCTTCGTCATCGCCTCTGAATGACGCACCCATAAGGATCGGTACGGCTTCATCAACTGTAGCGACTGGCCAAATATGAAATTCATCATTTTTAATGCTATTGACTACATCTTTATGAAGCGCAAGATGTTTTAGATTTGTTCTTGGTAGAATGACGCCTTGTCCACCCGTGAATCCCTGATGCTTACACACATGGTAGAAGCCTTCAATTTTTTCGTTTAGCCCGCCAACAGCTTGGACTCGCCCGAATTGATCAACCGCACCTGTCACAGCGATTTGTTGGTTAATGGGATGTTCAGATAAAGCGCTTACTAAAGAACATAACTCGGCTAGTGATGCACTGTCGCCATCCACTTCGCTGTATGATTGTTCGAAGACAACCGAAGCAGAATAGGGAAGCGGTGCGTCAAGGTTCATTGAACTGCTTACAAAGGCTTGCATTATCATCATGCCTTTTGCATGCAAATTACCACCGAGCTCGGCTTTGCGTTCGACATCGGTAATATCACCGTCACCAAAGTGCACAACGCATGAGATACGAGCTGGTTCACCATAGGAAAGAGGATGGCCAGCAACATCGATCACCGTTAATCCATTGACTTGGCCGACTTGTTCGCCTTGAGTTTCGATAATGACTTGTCCATCAAGTATATCGTCGAGTGCTCGTTGCTGCAGATAAGACTCTCGATAATAGCGTTTGTCTAAGGCACTTTCGATATGAGATTTAGTAATCGGATACTGATTTGACTCTAAGGCCGCTTCTTCTATGAGTGTTCTGTGCCATATTACACATAACGGCGTGTAATGTTGATCTTCCGTGAAACGGGCACCTGCGGTCATAAGAGCAGGAATGGCATCTTCAGTCAGTGTAGGGAGTTGGTATTCTTCAGATATCCAACGTAAATAAGCGAGATAGGTCAATATCGATTGTTCATCAATTTTCAGGTCCAACTCTAATTCGGTGTAGAAACAAAAGCTTGAGTGGACGTCTGCATCCAAATAGTCGACATCGGCTAACTGGTTCCTATCACCTAAAATGATCAGTTTGACCTCATATCTTTTAGAGATTGGTGAGGGGTGTGGTGATTTAGCATCACAATTAATGGGGCTTACATCTTCGCCTAATACTGCCGCTTTTAATAATGGCCACATTTTAGGATTAGCCAACAGCATATTAGCGGAGATCAGAAGATAACCACCATTGGCTTTATCCAATAAACCAGGAATTTCGCTGGTGATAAGCCCATTTTCAGCGCGGTATTGGCCAAAGATAGTCCCCATATCGAGGGACTCTGTGCAAATAACGTGCGAGTTGGGCTTTATTACTTGAAGTTTTTGACTGACTAATTGACGATAGATTGAGTTATCTGGCGCGTTGATCAACATCACTCGTGTAAAACCTTTCAATTGAACAAACTGCTGAATAGCGGTTGCTAGTCTGGGCTGTGTGTCGAGTAATGTTACCGGAGATAGACTAGGGTACTGAGCTAGTTGCGAGTGGAATTGATCATACTGAGGTGTGACTGAACGCCAAATATTTTGAGTCATTGAAATCTAGTGTTTATTAAAAGAAGCCAGATTATATAGAAAAATAGCAATGTCTAACAGCTCCATTATTATGCTTGATCTTGTTCGCTTTTTTGAATCCCAAAATTGAACTCTGAACGATGGTGGGTTACGCTGTCACCCTAACTTGGCATGGATTTTACGTTATGAAATATCAACAGCTTGAAAATTTGGAATCGGGTTGGAAGTGGCAATACTTAATTAATAAGTGGAAGGATGGCGAAACAATCACTCGTTATGTAGACAAAAGTGAAGCTCTAGCTGCAATTGCACAGTTAAAAAAAATAGAGCATGAACCCAATCTGGTTCTTGGGTGGATTGATCAGCACATGTCACTTGAACTGAGTAATAAACTCAAGCAAGCAATTAGAGCCAAACGCAAACGCCACTTTAATGCCGAGCAACTACACACCAGAAAGAAATCTATCGATCTCGATTATCGAGTGTGGGAAAAACTATCATATCGAGCCAATGAGCTTGGTTGCACTTTGTCTGACGCGATTGAATACCTGTTAAGTGAAGCATCTCGTAGCGAAAAAGCGAGTAGAACCGTCTCAAGTTTAAAAGAAGATTTAAGTAAATTACTGTCTGAATAAGAAAGGAGATAAAAATGTTGTATGTCATTCTGGCTGCTGCTGCAGTTATCTTTTGGTTAGTCGCTGTTGATCGGCCTATATTGAGAGTTAAATTCAAAGATGGTGTCGTAGCACAAGTTAAAGGTCATTTCCCTCCAAGTTTTAAACATAATGTGACTGAGATTGCTGAAAAGACAGACTTGAGCGGCGAACTAAAAGTTTACCAGCAGAGAACGGGTGTTAAGTTGGTTTTTTCTAAAGACGTACCTAAAAAAATTCAACAGCGTATTCGCAATGTTTTTCCTCATCAGGGATTTCATACAAAAGAGCAACGAACCAAGAAGTCACATTGAGTCTGCCATTCTTAAGTTACAGATTGTTTTCATTAAAAAACGAACATCGTCGAAACGATTAACTTTACACATCGTCCATTTATAACTCGCTGATATCATGATGGAAATCTCTGTAAAGGTTCTCGACGATGAAAAAAATCTGTGTAGTTATCATTTCGTTAGTGATAGTAGTTTTCTGTTCAAAGGGTTATGCCGACGATTCAGAAAGTAATCCTGTCGCGAAATCAATAAAACAGCAAACGCTTAAAGCTCTTAAAAAATATAGATCTAAGCTTGATGGATATTGTGACGTGATGATCGAAATGAAGCATGTTCAAAGTTATGCAGAAATTGTAGGCGTTGGGACAAACGGTGATTACCAAATCTGCGCGAAAGCAAAATCTAAAATCAAGATAGGCAAAAAATTTAAATATAAAGTTCCAGAGAAATACATACGGATACAAATCAATGCAGCAGAGTTATGAGTAAGGTGTGATTTCACTGTGAAATGGAAATTTGGATGTATGGTTTCAATTGCTATGATGGTTAATAAATTAGAGTGCGCATTATGTGGCGCGTCATTATGTTGAGGGGCAGTCGTCAGTACCATTGCGTCAGCACTGGCGACTTCATTTGCAGCAGAACGTGGGCAGCTTGCTGAGTCGTTCTGCAAAAATGAACCCGTAATATAATGTCGGATAATACGAATTCAGGTGTTTTCCCTACTGCTTAAAAATGCTTCGATGATGACTGTAAGCAATTTAACTATTGCTGTTAGCAACTTTAACATACCGTTCTCCTTTATCACGTTGACCACTAAGCCCTGAAACCTTTTCAGGGCTTAGTGGTGACTATATTGCTTTTCTTATCTCGACTAAAAATAACGCCAGTTGCTGTAATAAAAACAAGATGTTAGTGGATGTATGTCGAATGTCATCAACAAGACTTTGTTTTTAATAGGCTCGATTTTCTCTGCTATACGCTACGTTCGCGTGTAGAGAGAAAATGAGCAGCCAAGCGGAAAGAACGCTAAGCCGTTCTCATCATGCCGACACCGCGCGGCAGTTTCACTCAACGCATTTTGGGACTATCTCGCGCCTCAGTGTGCGACTTTCACGCCACTGCGTGACATTCCATGACGACCAAGCGACGGAATGACGACGACGCAAGACAAAATGTCATTTGCTGAAGTTGCTCAGGTTCTTGGCCGTAGTCGAGAATCGGTTAAGGTTCGCGCTGGTAAACTTGGCGTGTCATTTCGAAAAATCGCAGAGACGGCACCAACAGTTAAGCTTTCTAACGAGGATATTGAGCTCATTAGAGAGCTAGCCGAGGCGGGTTTAAATTTCTGCGAGATAGCCCGTAAGTTTGAGGTAGACAATAGTCACGTTAGAAACGTTTGCCAATTTCATTCGCGGCTGTACTTAGATAAAACTGACTATATTAATCATAAAAAACGGCAAGCTGATGCAATTGATGGTATGGGATAATACTTATGGTGATTTTTATCCCATTGAATTTAATGAAATTAATAATACTAAAGTGCGTATTATGGACAATAAATTATGTTGAGGGTTTGCCTTTGGCCTGAGAGCCGTCAAGGGTGGGCGAAAGACTTGGCAATATCCGGTCAGTGCAACGCTGGCCGTGATGACTAGGATAGAGAATCGCTTTACCATCGAAGCCCGTAATATAATTTGTATAATGCGCAATTTATTTTTAAGTCTTAATTCTAATATCATGATGATAACCACCTATATGGATTTGTTAAAAAGCCCAGTGTACGAGACTGGGCTTTGATGCATTACATGAAGAATGCTTTAATGATTGTTGTTAGCAACTGGAATAGTGCCGTTAACAAGTCAGTCATGTTTACCTCCTTAACTGGTTCTATATGCAAACCCTAGTGCTTTTGTACTAGGGTTTCTTTTTTCGAAATAATCATAAGTATTTTTTTATAGTGATGTGAATTAACGTCAATTGCTGCTGTTAGATCAATATCTTATGCTTTGGATAGCCGAATTCCCATAACAAGAAAATGTTTGTGAGTGGGGTTTAAAATTACGTTATACCAGACCCTCAATAGATAAAGTCTGAGCTCGATTTTCTCTGCTATACGCTCGCGTGTAGAGAGAAAATGAGTAGACAAGCGAAGCGCGTCAGCTGCCTTCTTATATCTATAAGGTGTACCTTTATTCATATCAGACAGTGTCGGATTTCGCCCAATGCCGACGGACGCACGACGACGAAGACTGAGGAGGAGGAGGAAGGAGAAAGCAGGGCGAGTACACTATCTTTAAT